>DASYEH010000011.1:0-122680 GCA_036499125.1 Gemmatimonadales bacterium | reverse complement strand
CGCCCTCCCCGGTCACAGCAGGATCCCCGCGATGGTGGCGGAGAGGAAGTTGGCCAACGTCCCCGCGAGCATCGCGCGGAACCCGAGCCGGGCCAGGTCGCCCTTCCGCTCCGGCGCGAGCGCGCCGATGCCGCCGAGCTGAATTCCCACCGAGCTGAAGTTGGCGAATCCCGCCAGAGCGAAGGAGGCGATGGTGAACGATCGCGGGTCGAGCGAATCCTTCATGGGCCCGAGCTGGGCGTAGGCGATGAACTCGTTGAGCACCATCCGGGTGCCCAGCAGCGTGCCGACCGTCCCGCTGTCGTGCCACGACACGCCCATGATCCACGCGATGGGACGGAAGATCCACCCCAGCACCGTCTGCAGGTCAGCGGGGAACCAGGGGAGCCATCCGTGTACGGCACCGAAGCCGCCATTGAGGAGCGCCACCAGCGCGATGAAAGAGATCAGCATCGCGATGACGTTGAGCATCAGGTGCAGCCCCTCGCTTGTCCCGCGCGACGCCGCGTCAAGCAGGTTGACATCGGTCTTCGGGATCTCGATCGCCAGCGTCCCACTGGTCTCGGGAACCTCGGTCTCGGGCTCGAAGAGTTTCGCCATCATGATGGTGCCCGGCGCGGTCATGATCACCGCAGTGAGCAGGTGCCGCGCCTCCACGCCAAAGGCGATGTAGGCCGCCATGATCGACCCTGATACGTGCGCCATGCCGGCGGTCATCACCGTCATCAGCTCGGACTGCGTCATGTTGTTGAGGAACGGCCGGATGGTCAGCGGCGCCTCGGTCTGCCCCATGAAAATCGACGCTGCCACGTCGAGGCTTTCGGCGCCGCTCGCGCCGAGCAAGCGGGTCATCACGGCGGCGCAGGCGCGCACCACGATCTGCATCACGCCGAGATAGTAGAGAATCGCGAACATCGCGGAGATGAAGATGATTGATGGCAGGATCTGAAATGCGAAGATCACGCCGAGCGAGGAGTTGGGCTTCCCCAGTTCACCGAAAACAAACTCCGATCCCGCGTACGAGTAGTGCAGGATCGCGGTGATCGCATCGCCCAGGCGGCTGAAGAGCTCAGTGCCGAACGGGACCCGCAGCACAAAAATGGCAAAGACCAGCTGCAATCCGAGTCCCCACCCGACGATCCGCCACTTGATCGCCTTGCGATTGTGCGACAACCCGAAGGCCAGTGCGATGATCAGCGCGATGCCGAGGAGACCGGTCATCCGCGCGAGCAGCGAGACGTGCACTGCCACTGGCGCCGCAACGGGCTTGCCCGCAAGTGGAGCCGCCTGCGCGAGCAAGCTCGAAAAGCCCCGGCCGGTTGCCCCAGGAAGAAGCCATGCCGCCGAGACAGCGAGGGTGGTGCCAACAAAGGCAATCAGGAACTGCCGCAGGCGCGAAGGCCTCATCGAACCACTCCAGGGCGGGCGTGGAACCGCGAACTACTCGAGACGGGCGAAGTCAGCGTCGGCGTCGGCCAGCAGCGCGACGCGTTCAGGCCACGGGAGGAATGCGTGTGCGATACCGGTGCGAGCCATCACGGCGAGCTCCGCCGCAGTAAAACCGAGGGCAATGTGCGCGGTACGGTATTCGTCGCTCAGGCGGACACCGCCCATCAGCCAGGAATCGGTGCACAGGGTGACGGCGAGCCCGTCATCAAAATAACGTCGGACTGGATGTTCGGACGGAGTGCTCACCACCCGGGTCTGCACGTTGCTCGTGATGTTGATCTCGAGGCAGATCCGTCGATCGCGGACATAGCGAAGCAGTGCAGGGTTCTCGAACAGCCGGGTGCCGTGGCCAATCCGCACGGCACGGCAGCTGTGAATCGCCTCGAAAATCGAGAGCCAGCCCGCGGCTTCGCCGGCGTGTACCGTGATCCCCAGGCCGCCGCGCGCGGCAAGGTCGAACGCCGCCCGATGCTCCTCGGGCGGATGACCCGCCTCCGGGCCGGCGATGTCGAATCCCACGACCCCATGATCGCGCATCCGCACCGAGTGCTCGGCGATCTCGAGCGAACGTTCCGGGTCGTAGTGACGAAGCGAGCAGTTGATGATTCTGGCGGGCACTCCAAACTCGGCCGTCCCGCGTTGCAATCCGCGCCATTCCGCCCGGATCACCTCATCCATGTCGAGTCCGGCGCGCGTGCTGAGCCACGGACAATACCGGACTTCGAGGTAACGAAGCCCGTCGGCGGCCGCATCGGCCACCATCTCATACGCCACACGCTCGATCGCGTCAGGGGTCTGCAGGAGCGCAATGGTGTATTCGAACCGGGCGAGATAGTCCTCCAGATTGCGAGCGTCGCTCACCAGCATCCACTGCGCCAGCCGTTCCGGGTCGTCGGTCGGCAGAGTCACGCCGATCCTCGCGGCCAGGTCGATCATGGTCCGGGGCCGGAGCGACCCGTCCAGGTGGACGTGCAGCTCAGCCTTGGGAAAGGCGATCCAGTCATGCATCGGCGGGGCTCCCGTGCCGGGCCGATCGGATCACCCGGAAAATCGCGCCAGCTACCAGCCGGGTGTCGGGCTCGACCACGATCCCCCGCCCATCGGTGGCGCGGACCTCTCCCCGCAACCATGCAGCTGCCAGTTCCGGGTCCACCTCGGCAACCAGGGATCGCAAGGATTCTCCCGCAGGACGTTCATGACGGTGGCCATTGAGGAACACCGGGATCTGGTCAGGTAACATGCGTGTAAATATCCGGCCACAAGTATGATTCGAGCAACGCTGCACCGCTTGCCCACGGTGCAAATCGGGGTATTCGTTGAGCCGAATATGCCTGGGGAGCTGGCTTGAGTCATCGTGTACTGGTAGTCGACGACGAAGCGGACATTACGGCGCTGGTCACCTACCACCTCGCCAAGGCCG
The DNA here is from genome assembly GCA_036499125.1 of Gemmatimonadales bacterium. Lineage (GTDB taxonomy): Bacteria > Gemmatimonadota > Gemmatimonadetes > Gemmatimonadales > GWC2-71-9 > Palsa-1233. Next base: position 119,811 of record DASYEH010000011.1, on the reverse strand, counting down.
GATTTCGGGTCTCCACGGCCAGTACCGGCCCCGACGCCGTCCGGGCCGCCCGCGACGAGCGACCGGACGTGGTGATCCTTGACGTGATGCTCCCGGGGCTGGCCGGCTACGACGTCCTGGCGGAACTCCGCCGCCTCCCCGATACCGCTCAGGTGGGGGTGATCATGCTCACCGCCCGGCGGGACGAGGCCGACCGGCTTCGCGGCCTGACCCTGGGCGCCGACGACTACCTCACCAAGCCCTTCTCTCCGGCCGAACTGGTGCTCCGGGTCCAGGCGCTGTTACGCCGACTCACGGCACCAGCCGTTGCGAGCGGTTCGATCGTGGTAATCGGCGGGCTGACGATCGATCGCGCTGGCCACCAGGTCACCAGCGATGGGGTCGACCTCAACCTCACCGCCACCGAATACCGGCTGCTCGATACCCTGGTCGAACGGCGCGGCCGGGTACAAGGGCGAGCCCAGTTGCTGCAGTCAGTCCTCGATGCGCAACCCGACCTGCAGACCCGCACCATTGACATGCACATCCAGCGACTCCGCACCAAGCTCGGCGCAATGGGTGAGCTGGTCGAAACTGTGCGCGGCGTGGGCTATCGCTTTGCGGCCGACCGCGACGGACGATGAGGCTGACCGTGCGGCTGGTCCTCGGCACCTTTGCGGTCACGGCCTGTGCGGTGACAATCATGGTCTGGGGCGCCCGCGAGGCGGTGCCCGGCGTGGTGATCATCACGCTGGGTGTGGCGCTCGCGCTGGCGTGGGTGGCAGGTCGCTCGATCGCCCGGCCGCTCGTCAGTCTCGCCAACGCGGCGCGGGATATCGCTGCGGGAGCGACGCCACGCTTTCCGCGCTCCCATATTCCCGAAATCGATACCCTCATCACCTCGCTGCGCCGGATGCATCGCGAAATCGCCGACCGCGTCGTGGAGCTGCAGCAGGAACGCGCCGGCGGCGACGCGATCGTGGCGGCGATGATCGAGGGCGTGCTCGCGGCTGACAACCGCGGCCGCATTGTCGCAGCCAATCCGGCAGCACGGCGGATGCTCGGCTATGCGCGCGATGCAGCCATCCCCGACCTGCCATCGCTCTTTCGCGACCGCGCCGCACGCGAGGCCGTATCGCAGCTGATGGCGGGCGACGCGGTCTACAACTCCGAGGTCGATCTCGATGGCAAGACAGTCGCGATCAATGGTCGACCGCTGCACGGCAACGGCGCAGTCCTCGTGCTGCATGACCTGACCGAACTTCGGCGCCTCGAAGCGGTGCGCCGGGATTTCGTCGCCAATGTCTCGCACGAACTGAAGACCCCGTTGACCTCCATCAGTGGCTATGCCGATACGTTGCTCGATCCGGCGATCGACCCGGAGACCCGCGAGCACTTTGTCGCCACGATCCGCGCCAACGCGCAGCGCATGCAACGACTGGTGGACGACCTGCTCGACCTGTCGCGGATCGAGGCGGGACGCTGGGTGCCGCGGCCCCAGGATCTCCTGCTCCGCGCGGTGATCGACGACGCGTGGCAGCCCCTGGCAGACCGGGCCCGCTTCAAACGTGTGCATTTCGAGATCCATATCGCCGGCGGCGCGGAACACCTGCTGGCCGACGGCGACGCCATCCGCCAGGTGCTCACCAACCTGCTCGATAACGCCTTGCGGTACGTCCCGGCGGGTGGCCATATCGGCTGTCGCGTGGAACAGGAAGATCACGGTATCGCCATCAGTGTCCACGACGACGGCGCCGGCATTCCCGCCGAGCATCTGGGCCGGATCTTCGAGCGTTTCTATCGCGTGGATGCGGCGCGTTCGCGCGAGGAGGGCGGCACCGGCCTGGGGCTTGCCATCGTGCGCCATCTGGTCGAAGCGCACGGCGGACGGGTCAGCGCCACCAGTGAGCTGAACCGCGGTACCACCATCCGCTGCTGGTTTCCCGCCGTCCCGGCGAAAGCGATCGCCGCATGACCGACGTTGCCGCGATGCCGGTGGACAACCTGCGCGATCCGTCGCTCTATCTCAATCGCGAGCTGGCTTGGCTGGAGTTCAACCGGCGCGTGCTGCACGAGGCCCTCGACGAGCGCACACCGCTGCTCGAACGCGTCAAGTTCCTCGCCATTTTCTCCAGCAACCTGGATGAGTTCTTCCAGGTGCGCGTGGCCGGTGTGCGCGAGCAGGTGGCGGCGCGGGTGGTGAGCACAGCGCCCGATACCCTGGCGCCCGTCGAGCAGCTCACAGCGATTCGCGAAACGGTACGCGCCATGGTGTCGCAGCATGCCCGGTGCATGATGGACGAAGTGTTCCCGGCGCTCGCCGTGAACGGCATCGAGATCCACCCGGACTACGACGGGCTCGACGCCATCGACCGCGAACATCTCGATCGCTACTTCCGCTCAGACGTCTTTCCGGTACTGACGCCGCTCGCGGTCGACCCGGCGCACCCCTTCCCGCACATCTCGAATCTGTCGCTCTCGATCGCGGTGTCGCTGATGGACGAACGCGGCCAGCCGCGTTTCGCGCGCGTCAAGGTGCCCAGGTTGCTGCCGCGGCTGGTGCCCCTCAGTGCGCCCAATCACTTCTTGCCGCTCGAAGCGCTGATCGGCGCGCACCTGGGTGCCCTCTTCCCCGGCATCGCGCTGGTCGGCTGGCATCTCTTCCGGATTACCCGCAACACCGACCTGACACTCGAGCTTGGTGGCGGCGCCGGCGACGAAGCGGAAGACCTCCTCGAACTGATTCAGGAAGAGGTCAGCAACCGCCGCTTCGGCGAAGTGGTCCGGGTCGAAGTGCACGCCAGCATGCCACTGGGGCTTCGACATCGATTGATCGAGGAGTTCAACGACGCCGACGCCGGCGAAGGGCTGCCGCTGACCGATGACGATGTCTTTGAAGTCGACGGACTGCTCGATGCGACCGACCTCACCCCGCTGGCCGCGATCGACATGGCCGCGCTGCGCGACCCGCCATTTACGCCGACGATGCCACGCCGCTTGACGGAAACCGCCGACCTGTTCGCCGCGATTCGCGAGGGCGACATCCTGCTGCACCATCCGTATGAATCGTTCCAGAACACCGTCGAACGCCTGGTTGCAGTTGCCAGCGAGGATCCCGACGTGCTCGCCATCAAGATCACCCTCTATCGCACTGGTGGCGGCATTGCCCGGCTGCTGGCGCAAGCTGCCGAACGGGGCAAGCAGGTGGCAGTACTGATCGAGCTGCAAGCGAGATTTGACGAAGAGAACAACATCAGCTGGGCCCGACGGTTCGAAGACGTCGGCGTGCATGTCAGCTACGGCGTAGCCGGGCTCAAGACCCACGCGAAAGTCCTGCTGATCGTGCGCCGCGAGGGCACTGGCATCCGACGGTACATGCATATTGGCACCGGCAACTACAATCCGCGCACCGCCCGATTCTACACCGACTTTGGCCTGCTCTCTGCCGACCCCGACCTCGGCGCCGACCTGAGTGACCTGTTCAACGTGCTGACGGGCTTTGGCGAACCGGCCGGCTACCGCAAGCTGGTCGTCGCACCCCGCTTCATGAAGACGCGCTTCCTGCACCTGATCGCCCAGGAATCCGAGGCGGCGCGGCAACATGGTACCGGGCGGATTGTTGCCAAGATGAACTCACTGGTCGATCTCGATATCATCGAGGCGCTGTACCGCGCCTCACAGGCCGGCGTGCAGATCGACCTGATCGTGCGCGGCATCTGCTGCCTGCGCCCGGGGCTTGCTGGCATCAGTGACCAGATCCGGGTGATTTCAATCCTGGGGCGCTTCCTCGAACATTCCCGGGCCTTTCACTTTGCCAACGGCGGTCCGGACGAAGTCCTCATTTCGTCCGCTGATTGGATGCCGCGCAACCTGGAGCGACGGGTCGAGGCGGCCGTACCGATCAGCGATCCCCGCCAACGCGCCTATATCCGCGACGTGCTCGACCTGATGCTGGCCGACAACCGGCAAGCCTGGGAGATGCAGGCCGATGGCAGCTATCTGCAACGACATCCAGCCCCGGGTGACGCGGAGCGCGGGACTCATCAGCTGCTGTTGGCTGAGACGCGGCCCAAGGTCGCGACCTGAGATCAGGGGACGAGTCGCGACAAACAAAAAGGGCGACTCTTGCGAGTCGCCCTTCGTGCATACCTCGTGCAATGTTCAGCGATTGCGACGGCGGCGGCGAATGCCCGCGCCCATCAGGCCGACCAGGCCGGTTGCCATCATCGCCATGGTGCCCGGTTCCGGGGTAGCAGACTCAGGACCGTTGATACCGACCGTGAAGCCATACCAGAACTCGTCCGGTGGCGTAGTCGCGCCAGCCGGTGCGCCGCCGGTGAACGAGATCGAAGTATAGTCGCCCAGAAACTCCATCACGCCGCTGAACTCAGTACCAATCAGCGCCGAGGATGTGTTGTTGATGCCGACGTTGTTGGTGCCACACGTATAGTACGGGCAGGAACCAGCGCCGATATCCGCGGTCGTATTGTCCGAAATCAACGTGAAAGGGGAGTTACCGAAGTTGAGTTCGATCGGAATCCCTGACTGTCCGACGCTGATCCACGCCACCAGCGGGTTATGCACCACGCTGCCAAAGGTGATGGTACCCGAGAAGGCATCATTCATCTGGATGAACGCCAGGTTGCCACCGGCGTCCGGCGCATTGACAATGCCGCCCTGCAGGTAAGCATCCGCCGGACTCCAGTAATCGGTGCCACCCGCCCCGGTCAGCTGGCCACCCGAAATGCTCGTGGCGCTGAACCCGATGTCGGTACCACTCAGGTCACCGCACCAGTTGTCTGAGGCGCAGGTGGTGTTGTTGGTCCAGCTGGTCCAGGTCTGCGCCGTCAGCGGAGCCACCGCACACGCCAGCGCCGCCGCAGTGCCCATCAGAGTTGCACCGATCCGATTCATATCTATCCCGGGTCTAGAAAGTGAGGAACTCCACGTTCCAGATTCGTTGCAAGTTCAGTGCCCCATGACAGTGCAGCGATGCAACACTTCAACTCATTGATCCACAATCACTTACCAAATGATCCCATCGTCGCAATGAGCCGTTCGTGGCGCAAATAAACCGCGATATGTGGCACCACAGCCACACCACACGCTGCCCCGGCCAGATGTGACCATCTCGTGACTTCATCAACGCCGGCCGGTGATCCAACCGGGCGCTATTCATGGCGCTCGTGCGGCGCCGGCGGTTTTCCTGCTCCCGCCCACCGTCCGCCGAGCTGGGGTTCACTGACGAGCAGGCGGAGGTTGGCATGGTGCTTCGATCTGGGTTCAGGCTGGTCATGGTGGCAATGGTGGCGCTGGTCGCGGCACCGCGGCAGGCAACGGCTCAGGTGACGGTGGGCGGCGTCGGATACCTGCAATACGCCTATTCCCTGAAGGCCGACAGCGCGTTGGTCCCCTCCACCGGCAGCGCCGGCAATCTCAACAACTTCGACGTCGCCCGCGCGTACGTGAACATCCTCGGCAAGTTCTCCAATGGCGTGCAGACCCGGATCACCACGGACGTGGATGGCCGGAAGGCCGCCACGAACCAGCTGACCATCCGGCTCAAGTATGCCTTCGTCGGCTGGACGCCGGATAAGAGCGCCTTGACCTTCAAGACCGGCCTCTTCACCACGCCGTGGATCGATTACGAAGAAGCGCTGTACGGCTACCGCATGCAGGGCACCACCCTGTATGACCGCAACGGATTCTTTCCGTCGTCCGATTTCGGCATCGGCGCCGATGGCACCTGGAAGGGCGACGCCGTCAACATGCAGGTGGGCGTCTTCGACGGCGAAGGCTACAGCAACGCGCCGGGTGACGCGGGCAAGGATGCCGAAGGTCGCGTCTCGGTCCGCCTTGCCAAGACCGACCTCGGCAACAAGGTCGGCGGACTCCGGCTGACCGGTTTCGCGCAGGTCGGCAGCGCCACCGGCGGCTCGACCCGCACCCGCTTCATCGGCATGCTGTCGTACAAGTCCAAGCAACTCACCCTCGCCAGCGAATACGGCATCCGCCAGGACTCCACCGGGGCCAAGACGCCGAGCCAGAAGGGGATGGCGTTCGGGGCATATGGCATCCTCAACCTGCCGCATTCGAAGGCCGCACTGCTGCTGCGCTACGACATCTTCGACCCCAACACCGATTCGACCTCGGCCGCCGGCGCTACGCTCGGCAACGCGTCGTTCGACAAGCAGTCGCGGATCATCGCCGGCGTGTCGTACGCCATCTCGCCGAACTTGCGCGTGATGCTGGATCTGGACCTCAACTCGCTCCAGTACGGCAGCACCAACGCCTTCGACGTCGCCAACAAGAATCTCTACTTCCACACCGAATTCACCTTCTAACTGAAACCCATGACCTTCATTCCGGAGATCGTAACGATGGCAAGAAAGCAACTTGATCGACTCGCGCTGGTCGCGCTCACCGCCGTGACGCTGGCACTGCCGACTGCAGCAGCGGCGCAGGCGCTCACGGGCGCCGGTGGCACGTTCATCAATCCGCTGGCAACCAAGTGGTTCGACGCGTACAACAAGAAGACCGGCGTGCAGATCAACTACCAGTCGGTTGGCTCGGGCGCCGGCATCAAGCAGTTCACCGAGGGGACCGTCGATTTCGGCGAGTCGGATGGCCCGATGACCGACGCACAGATCGCCGCCGTGCATGGCGCCGTGATCCACATCCCCGCTGCTCTCGGCGCCGTGGTGCTGACCTGGAACCTGCCGGCGCTCGGCACCACCAAGCTGCACCTCGACGGTCCGACGATCGCCAACATCTACCTCGGCAAGATCACCAAGTGGAATGACCCGGCACTGGTGCGCCTCAACCCGCGCGTCAAGCTGCCGTCGACCGACATCATCGTGGTGCACCGGGCCGACGGATCCGGCACGTCCTACATCTTCACCGACTACCTCAGCAAGGTCTCGCCGGACTGGAACAGCAAGGTCGGCAAGGGCGCACTGCCCAACTGGCCGGTCGGCCTCGGCGGCAAGGGAAACGAAGGCGTCACCCAGCAGGTCAAGCAGGTCGAGGGCGGCTTCGGGTACGTCGAACTGATCTACGCGATCAGCAACCATATGCCGTTCGCCGACGTGAAGAACACCTCAGGCAACTTCGTGACGCCGTCACTGCAGACGACGACAGACGCCGCGGCCGGCGTCAAGTTCCCGGCAAACACCGACTTCCGCGTCTCGATCACCGACGCGCCGGGCGCCCAGGCGTACCCGATCTCGTCCTTCACCTGGTTCCTGATCCGCCCAGACATGACCGACGCCACCAAGGCCCGGGCGCTGAAGAACTTCCTGGAGTGGATGGTCACCCCGGAAGCCCAGGCGATGTCGACAGCGCTTGACTATGCGCCGCTACCCGCCGCTGTCATCGTGGTGGAAAAGGCACGCTTCAAGACCCTCATGGTCAACGGCAAGCCGATCATGTAGCAGTGAGCTCCACGATGCGCCGGATCCTGTCCCGGCGCATCGTGGAGTGCTGATCCAGTCCAACCAGTGACACGTCCGTTACATCGCGGTGACCGCTCGCCCGCCCCAGCCACCTATTCTCCGGCCCAGATGACAAGCATCCCGACGGCCCCGCCCGCAGGACAGATCCGAAGCCTGACGGTGACCCGCCGCGGCGACCAGATCTTCCGTACCGTGCTCACGCTCTGCGCGTTGATGATCCCGATCCTGCTGGTGGCCCTGGTCATCATGCTGCTGCGGGGCGCCTGGCCCGCGATCACCACGTTCGGCTTCAGTTTCGTAACCACGAGCGTGTGGGACCCGGTGGCTGGCGTCTTCGGCGCGTGGCCGATGATCGTGGGCACGCTGCTCACATCGTTCCTGGCGTTGGTCATCGCCGTGCCGCTGTCGCTGGGCGTGGCGGTGTACCTCACGGAGTTCTCACCCCACGCGATTCGGCAGCCGATCGCCATGGTGATCGAACTTCTCGCCGCGATCCCGAGCGTGGTTTACGGTCTCTGGGGTCTCTTCGTGCTGATTCCGGTGCTGCAGCACGCCGTCTTTCCGTTCCTGCGCACCCTGCTCGGCTGGTTGCCATTCTTTCAGGGTGCGATCTACGGACCGTCGGTGCTGGCAGCGAGCATCATTCTCGCGATCATGGTGATGCCGTTCATCATGTCGGTGTCGCGCGAAGTGCTCCTGGCGGTGCCCAATAGCCAGCGCGAGGCTGCCATGGCCCTCGGTGCGACCCGCTGGGAAGCGGTGCGCTCCGCCATCGTGCCGTATGCGCGCTCGGGAATCCTCGGCGCGGTGATTCTCGGGCTGGGACGCGCCCTCGGCGAGACGATGGCCGTCACCATGCTGATCGGCAACAGCCACGACCTCTCGGCGTCGCTGTTCGCCCCCGGCTACACCATGGCTGCAGCCATCGCCAACGAGTTCAACGAAGCGGCCACACCGATGCACTTCGCCGCGCTGACCTATGTCGCGTTGCTGCTCTTTGTCATCACTGTCCTGGTCAACGCATCGGCGCGATTGCTGATCTGGCGCGTCAATCGTGGCCGCGCTAGCGGCGGAGCCGGCCTGTGAATCGCCGCGGATTTCGCCGGCTCAAGAGCAACGCGATGGTCGGCCTGATGATCGGCGCCGTCATCGTCGCGGTGTTGCCGCTCCTCTTCATCCTTGGATCGCTGCTGGTCCGCGGCGCGAGCAGTCTCTCCTGGGCCTTCTTCACCCGCGTCCCCGTCCCCGCCGGCGAAACCGGTGGCGGCGTACTCCACGCCATCGTCGGCACACTCATGATGATTTCCATTGCGTCGCTGATGGGAATCCCGATTGGTGCGGGAGCCGGGATCTACTGCGCCGAATACCCCGGATCGCGGATTGGATTGGTGACCCGCTTCGTATCGGATGTCATGAACGGCACTCCCTCGATCGTCGTCGGCGTCTTTGCCTGGACCCTGATCGTTGCCCCGCAACATCACTACTCCGCCTTCGCCGGCAGCGTGGCCCTCGCGGTACTGATGATCCCGATGGTCATGCGCACCACGGAAGAACTGCTCAAGCTGGTGCCGAACTCATTGCGCGAAGCCGCCCTCGCCCTCGGCTATTCGCGTTGGCGGACGACATTGACGATCATGGTGCGGACCGCGCTGCCGGGCATCGTGACCGGCGTGCTCCTGGCCGTGGCGCGGATCGCGGGCGAGACAGCGCCACTGCTCTTCACCGCGCTGGGCAACCAGTACCTGTCGTTCAAGCTCAACGCACCAATTGCAGCGCTCCCGCTGGTGGTGTTCACGTACGCCATCGGCCCGTACGAGGAGTGGCATCGCTTCGCCTGGGCTGCGGCACTGGTGCTCATCCTCGTGGTGCTGGTGCTGAGCATCGCGGCGCGCATCGTCACCCGCCAACGCTTTGGAACCGGCCGTGGTTGATACGACACAGAGGGTGCGCACCCGATCGCTGAGCGCGATGTACGGCAAGTTCACCGCCGTCAAGGCCGTGACCCTCGGCTTCGCCGCCAACGAAGTGCATGCGCTGATTGGTCCGTCGGGATGCGGCAAGTCGACCTTCCTGCGTTCGCTCAACCGGATGCATGAGATGTCGCCTGAAGGGTGGGCCACTGGTCAGGTGCTGCTCGACAACCAGAACATCTATGACCACGAAGTCAGCGTGATCCAGCTGCGCCGGCGGGTGGGAATGGTCTTTCAACGGCCGACCCCCTTCCCGACCAAGTCGATCTACGACAACGTCGCGGCGGCGCTGATGCTCGAGGGGAAGCTGCCGAAGCGTGAGCTCGACGAAATCGTCGAACGCTCACTGCGCCGAGCGGCACTCTGGGACGAGGTCAAGGACCGGCTCAAGGGAAGCGCGATTGCGTTGTCGGGCGGCCAGCAGCAGCGGCTCTGCCTGGCGCGCACCATCGCGCCGGCGCCGGAGGTGATCCTGCTCGATGAGCCGACCGCATCGCTCGACCCGCAGGGAACCCAGCGGATCGAGGAGCTGGTCGTCGAACTCAAGGGCGACTTCACCATCATCATCGTAACGCACAACATGCAGCAGGCTGCCCGGGTCAGCGATACCACGACCTTCTTCTACCTGGGCCAGATGATCGAACACGGCGCCACCAATCAGATCTTCACCAATCCGGTGAACGAACAGACAGAAGCCTATATCACGGGACGGTTCGGATGAGCACCCTTCTCGAAGCCGCGCCGACGACACCGGCGCCCGTGCGCGTCATGACGCCGCGCGTCGCAATGGCGCCACAGGCACCCGCCGCGGAACCGGTAGACGTCACCGATCCGGCGATCGAAGTCCGCAGCTTTTCGTTCTGGTACGGCCGCACCCAGGCGCTTCAGGCCGTCACGCTCACTGTCCCGCGGCAGGCGGTCACCGCGCTGATCGGCCCGTCGGGCTGCGGCAAGTCAACCTTCCTGCGGTCGATCAACCGGATGAACGACCTGATTGCCGATACTCGCACGCAGGGCGAGCTGATCGTCGAGGGATCTGATGTGTATGGCGCAGGCGTCGACCTGGTGGCGCATCGCCAGCGGGTCGGCATGGTCTTTCAGCGCCCCAACCCATTCCCCAAGACGATCTTCGACAACGTCGCCTATGGCCCGCGCCTCAACGCGCTCTGCGCGCCACGCGACCTCCCCGACCTGGTCGAGAAGTGCCTCCGCCAGTCAGCCCTCTGGGATGAAGTGTGCGATCGGCTCGACCGCCCGGCTACCGGCCTGTCAGGTGGCCAGCAGCAACGGCTCTGCATCGCCCGGACGCTCGCCAATCAGCCCTCGATCCTGCTGATGGACGAGCCCTGTTCCGCGCTCGATCCAATCGCGACCCAGAAAGTGGAAGAGTTGATCTTCGAGCTCAAGCGCGACTACACCATCGTCATCGTGACGCACAGCATGCAGCAGGCCGCCCGTGTATCGGACATGACGGGCTTCTTTGATCGCGGTGGCGAGCTGGTGGAAGTCGGCAACACGCGGCAGATGTTCACCAATCCGCGGCACGAACGGACTGAAGCGTACATCACCGGGAGATTCGGATGAGCGACACCCACCGTCACTTCCACGAAGATCTGGCGCAGGTCAAGTCGCGCCTGCTGACAATGTCGAGCGACGCCGAGGCGGCGCTGGAGCTCGCGGTCGAAGCGCTGCTGGAACGGGCGCCCGACAAGGCGCGCCGGGTCATCGCTGGCGACCGCGCCATCGACGCACTCGAAGTGCAGATCGAGGCGCAGGTGATCGACCTCCTCGCCCTGCAGCAGCCGATGGCGCGTGACCTCCGGATGCTCACCTCCGCGCTCAAGATCGCCAACGACCTGGAGCGGGTCGGCGATCATGCCGTCAACATCGCCCAATCGGTCGAGCGGCTGCAGCAGAGCCGGCCGATTGCGCCGGAGCCCGAGATCGTCGAGATGGCCCGCCTGGCGCGCGGCATGCTGGCCGATGCGCTGGAGGCCTTCGTGCGCGGCGACGCAGCGGCCGGACGCGATGTCTGCCGCCGAGATGATAAGGTCGACGCCCTGCATCGCTCGGTCTTCCGCATCCTGCTTACCTTCATGATGGAAGATCCGCACATGATCAGCGCCGGCATGGAGCTCTTCCTGGTTTCCCGCAACCTGGAGCGGGTAGCCGATCTGGCGACCAACATCGGTGAGGACGTCGTGTTCCTGGTCGAGGGAAAGTCCATCAAGCATCACGCCGAAGACGGCGGCGAGTCCGCCGCGTGACGTTGCCGCTTGCGTCACGGGAGCGGATCGCCGCGATCGACGTCGGATCGAACTCGATCCGCCTCGTCGTGGCCGAGTACGATCCTGCCACCGGCTTCGACATCATCGACGAAGTGAAGGACCAGCCGCGCCTCGGCACCCGGGTCGAAACCACCGGGATGCTCGACCGCTCGGCGATGGCGCGTGCCTATGCCGCGCTCAAGCGGATGAAAGAGGTCGCTGACCGACGCGGTGTGACGCGAATGACTGCGGTCGCCACCTCGGCGGTGCGCGATGCGCGCAATGGACCGGCGTTCGCCGAGCGGGTGCGCGACCAACTCGGTATTCCGCTCGAAATCATTGACGGTGACCGCGAGGCAGAACTATCGTGGCGTTCGGTGGCGCATCACTTCCGCCTCGAACATTCGCGGACGCTGGTTGCCGATATTGGCGGCGGGTCGCTGGAGCTGATCGGTGCCGTCGACGGCCTGGTCGAGACGACCATATCGCTGCCGCTCGGCGCGGTCCGGTTGACTGAAGAGTTCATGGCGACGCCCCAGACGCGTCGCAGCGACATCGCCGTGCTTCGCCGCCATATCCGGCGCACGCTGCGCAAGGCATTGCCCTGGCGCGACTGGGCGCAGGCAGTGGTGATCGGCTCAGGCGGATCCTTCACCAACCTCGCCCGGATTGCAGCGGCGCGCGCTGGCCGCCCGGACGACGCCATTCACGGCACCACCGTCAGCACTGGCGAAGTCGAATCGCTGCTGGAGTGGCTGGCCGCCCGCACGCCGGAAGAGCGCACCCAGATCCCGGGGCTCAATCCGCAGCGTGCCGACATCATCGTCGCTGGCGTCGCGGTGGTCGCAGAGCTGCTTGCCGCGCTCAACGCGCGCGAGGTGACGGCCAGCGCCTACGGTTTGCGCGAAGGGCTATTGCTGGAGATGGTCAACGCCCGTGAGTCGGCCGGGCCGGTCGATCCACTCCAGTTGATCCGCGAGTTTGTCGACCGCTGCCGAGGCGACCGGAGACATGTGGAACAGGTGCGACTGCTGGCAATCGCGCTGCATGAACAGCTCGCGGCCGCGCTCGGCAGTGCCACCGACGACGCGTGGCTGCTCGAAGCGGCCGCGCTGCTGCATGACGTCGGCCAACTGGTGTCGTACCGCAATCATCACAAGCACAGCTATCAGTTGATCATGCATGCCGATCGGCTGGGACTCGATTCGCACGAGCGTGGCCTGGTGGCCCTCATCTCCCGCTACCATCGCAAGCGGATGCCGACTCGCAAGCATCCCGAGTACGCTCGGCTGGGCGATGACGACCGCGCCACGGTGCGGCGAGTCAGCGCACTGCTCCGTGTCGCCGACGGCCTCGATCGCGGCCATACGGCAGCAGTGGACCACCTGACGGTATCATTGGAAGCGAATCGCTGCGTCATCCGGGTGTCGCCACGGGTGCAGGACGCCGATGTCTCGCTGGAAGTGTGGGGCGCGTCGCGCAAGGCCGACCTGCTGGCGCGTGAACTCGGCTGCGACGTGGTGATCGTCGGTCGCTCGACCAGACGCAAGGGAACCGCAGCCGCGACATAGCGCGCGCGGCGGCGTTCGCGACGCTACTCCGGAAATGGCACCCGTTCGATCGCGCCCGCGACGGTCTCTTCCCGCACCGTTGCATAGACCATCCGATCCGTCACCGACACGCCGAGCGCCACGCGGCGATCAAGCAGCGCCACCAGGCCATCGATCAGGTCGCGATCGACCGCGTAGATCTCCAGCTGTTCGGCACGGTGAATCCGTTCACCGGCAAGCTGCCGCAACAGGATCCGTGGATCCTTGTGCGTGTAGACAACAGTGCGCGGCGACGCCTTGCTTGCCTTGTGCAGTCGCGCGGCATCCGGGGACCCGATCTCGATCCAGCAGCGCAGCGCACCGGTCAGGTCGCGCACCGCGATCGGCGGATCGTCGGGCTCGGAAATGCCGCGCCCAAAGGCAATCCCCTCCGTGTACTCCAGGCAGTAGGCCAGGACGCGCGTCACCAGATACTCCGGCGACTCGGAGGGATGGCACGCGATCCGGAGCGCCAGCTCCTCGTACACGTTGCGGTCGACGTCGGCGAGCGTGATATCGAAGTTGTAGATCGTCGCGGTCAGCGCCAACAGGACTCCAGGTGAGCGGGCGGGGAAAGGTATATGGAGCCTCTCATCGGGCGCGCGGTGTTTGTCATCCCGAGCGCAGCGAGGGAGATCCGTGGTGCCGAACGCCCCGACGCCAGGATGGGAGCACGTGGGAGCTCGCGGCTGAAGCCGCGGCTCGGCACACAAGTGCTAAAGCACTACCTCCTGCAGGCCTGAGCAACGGTCCGATCCCCTCATCCCGAGCGAGTCTTCGTCATCCCGAGCGCAGCGAGGGAGATCCGAGGTGCCGAACGCCCCGACCAGTGCGGAGACGAGTTGGCCGTGCCATCCCGAGCGAGTCTTCGTCATCCCGAGCGCAGCGAGGGAGATCCGAGGTGCCGAACGCCCCGACGCCAAGATAGGAGCACGTGGGAGCTCGCGGCTGAAGCCGCGGCTCGGCACACAAGTGCTGAAGCACTACCTCCTGCAGGCCTGAGCAACGGTCCGATCCCCTCATCCCGAGCGAGTCTTTGTCATCCCGAGCGCAGCGAGGGAGATCCGCGGTGCCGAACGCCCCGACCAGTGCGGAGACGAGTTGGCCGTGCCATCCCGAGCGAGTCTTCGTCATCCCGAGCGCAGCGAGGGAGATCCGTGGCGCCGAACGCCCCGACGCCAACCGTCGCCACGCCATCGCTCAGACTCACAGGAAGGAGTGCTTCAGCACTTGTGTGCCGAGCCGCGGCTTCAGCCGCGAGCTCCCCCTCGCCACGAGCGCAGCGAGGGACCTGCGTGATCATTGACGCGCAGAGCGCCAGCGCATCACAGCCGCGCAGGTCCTTCACGTCGTTCAGGACGAGGAGTTCCCCTACCGCACCGTCACCCGCGCCGTGCGCTCGACTGTGCCGCTGTCGGTGGCCACCTGCAGCCGGAGTTGGTATTGCCCACGCCCGAGGCGTGCGACATCCAGTTCCCGGTGGATTCCGCTGATGCCCGCCTTTACCGGTCCGGTGCTGGCGACTTGCAGCACGGGACGGGACGCCGGTTGGCCATCGGAGATACGATAGACGCTCAGGGTAAAGCGGACACGTGGCTGCGCCACCGGCGCACGCAATTGCACGAACAGCTCCAGCAGCGCCCGCTGGCTGACCGCGCCGAGGGGGGCGAGGACGATTGAATCGCCCCCAATGGTCCAGGCTACATGCTGCGTGGGGTCACCGATCACGAGATCGGAAAGGGCAACGGCACCACCACCGAGCGGCCCGTCGTCGTGATTGACGAAACCGCGGCGGTTTTCCGCCTGCACCACCCCGAGTGACCAGTCAGCGGCCTCATCTGCGCGCGCCGTAACGATGACACCCTGCATGGAGCCGGCATGGCCTGGTGACGCGGTATGGGCGGACCGGATCAGTGTCGTATCGAACCAGGTCGAGGTGCCTGCGTTGCGCTCCCGGAAATCGACCTGCACGCCGACAACCGACCCGGAATCATCAAACGGAACCAGCGAGTTCAGGGGGACCGCCCAGGTCGTGACCGACACCGGCCGGCCCGAACCTGGCTCCCACAACCGGTAGCGGGACGCAGCCACCTCCACCTGATGGATATCAGGCGGCCATGACTGGAAGCAGGGCGGCGGCCAGCGCGGGTTCTTGGTGATCACCGGCCCGTCCGGAAGACTCTGCTCGTGCGGATTCTTGGCAATGAAAACCAGCAGTACATCCGTTGCGCGATTGCAATCGTGAAAGTTCGCCCGCGCGTAGGTGATGCTTGCAAAATGATCCCGCCAGAGTGCTGCTTCCGATCGACCGGTGCGACGCATCATGGTGTCGAGGCGCGAACCGACCCACGCGATACGTGCGGCGCTGTCACGAAGACTGAGCCAGCGATTCAGTGCCTCAGGTTGAAGCGCTGGCAACACCAGCGGCATTGATTTCCACAAGCCAAGCTGCCTTAGTTCACGGGCCCGCAAATCGAGATGCCATGCGAGGTCCAGCCGCGCCTGGCGGTCGTTGGCAGCGACAACCGCCGCATCGACGTAGCGCATGCCAAGCATGCTGTCAGGGGTGTGCATGGCGATGTCGGCAAGCCTGAGGAGATGCCACGTCGAATCGGCGCCGTGTTGCAGGGCCCTGCCGCTGCACTCCCTGGCCGTGTCATAGTCGGCCGCGTCGAGCATCAAGCTGGTACAACCGCGAAAGACGGCCGAATCCACGACGCCGGCGCGAACCGCAGCAAACAACAGGTTTGCCAGCGGCTCGGCCGGCTCACCGCTGCTGGCCCCCTGCCCCGGCACGATTGAATCGGTCCAGGCAACAGATGGGCCGAGTACCGCGAGCAACTGCGCAGCCATAAGGTCGCTTGGCCGGTCGCCAAGTACGATCCGGAGCAACGCAATAGCGGCGTGGTCTAGCCGCGTGCCAAGGGGCATCAGATACCCTTCTTGACCAAAAAGACCGCGGCTGCTCTGGATGGATCGGACGCATGCCAGCGTATTTGCTAGACTATCCCAAGCGGCATCGTGTTGTTGAACGGAAAGTTGGCGGGAAAGCGTGATTTCGCGTTGGGCCAGCACAACGGGACTCGCAACGCTCGCGGCGCAAATCGCAACCACTCGCGCCGCCAGCGCGAGCGGGTCGTCGAGCTGGCGCACCTGGCCGCGGGCGTCAAGCGGGTAGGTGGTCGCCGCCTGCAGGAGCATGAGCGCCGAGGCAAGAATCATGGGGGTCTCCGATTGTGCGTCGCGAGATGCCGATCAATCTACTTCTCCGCCTGGCATCCGAGCGAAGGGAGCTCGCGGCTGAAGCCGCGGCTCGGCACACAAGTGCTGAAGCACTCCTTCCTGTGAGTCTGAGCGATGGCGTGGCGACGGTTGGCGTCGGGGCGTTCGGCACCTCGGATCTCCCTCGCTGCGCTCGGGATGACAAGAACAACCCGTTTGACGCCAAACAAAGATGCTGCCGTCATCGGGCCACGGCTCGGGCATGGCAGGAGGTAGTGCTTCAGCACTTGTGTGCCGAGCCGCGGCTTCAGCCGCGAGCTCCCACGTGCTCCCATCTTGGCGTCGGGGCGTTCGGCACCTCGGATCTCCCTCGCTGCGCTCGGGATGACAAAGACTCCCTCGGGATGAGAGCGATGCGCAGCAGGTCCCTCGCTTCGCTCGGGATGAGGGGATCGGACCGTTGCTCCGGCCTGCAGGAGGTAGTGCTTTAGCACTTGTGTGCCGAGCCGCGGCTTCAGCCGCGAGCTCCCTGCGCTCGGGATGACAAACGTTTGGTGCGAAAGCCCATCCCCTTGTCTCGATCCCCACATGCCACCCCCGTTGCCCAAACCGCTACCGCGCCGCACATTGCCAGCACACCTACCCGGACCACCGATGTCACCGAGCCACCTGCGCATCCTCGCGGTTGCCGCCCTCGTGGCGCTGGCCAGTTGCCGCCCGGCACAGCCTGCTCCCACCGGCCCGGCGTCGCTGCCGTTCCGGAATTCGCGTCTCGCTGTCGACGTCCGCGCCCGCGACCTGGTCCACCGCCTGACGCTCAATGAAAAGGTGTCACAGCTCGTCAACTCGGCGGCCGCGATCCCTCGGCTCGAGATTCCGGCCTACAACTGGTGGAACGAGGCTCTGCACGGCGTCGCCCGGAACGGCCTGGCCACCGTCTTCCCGCAGGCGATCGGTCTCGCCGCCACATGGGACACCGTGCTGCAACACCAGATCGCCCACACCATCGGGATCGAGGCGCGCGCCAAGTACGCCATCGCCCAGGCCGCCGGTCAGCATCGCACCTATCAAGGGCTGACCTTCTGGTCGCCCAACATCAACATCTTCCGCGATCCACGCTGGGGTCGCGGCATGGAAACGTACGGCGAAGATCCCTGGCTCACGGCCCGCATGGCGGTCGCGTTTGTACACGGATTGCAGGGCGACGACCCGCATTACCTGATGGCAGTCGCCACACCGAAGCATTTCGCAGTGCACAGCGGACCCGAACCGGAACGTCATGGTTTCGACGCAGTCATCAGTGCGCGTGACCTGAATGAGACCTATCTGCCCGCCTTCAAGGCCGCGATCACCGAGGGCCACGCCGGCTCGACGATGTGCGCCTACAACCGGATCGATGGGTCGCCCGCCTGCGCCAGCGACCTGCTCCTGCAGCAGACGCTGCGCGGCGCCTGGCACTTTCAGGGCTACGTCGTGACCGACTGCGACGCGATCTACGACATCGTCCACTCTCACAAGACCTCCCCCAACACCGCCGCCGCCAGCGCCGCAGCACTGCTCGCCGGGACGGACCTCAACTGCGGCGACTCCTTCACCCACCTCGGCGAAGCCGTCGCCCAGGGACTGATCCCCGAGCGCCTGATCGACACCGCCGCCGTCCGTCTTTTCAGCGCCCGCATCCGCCTCGGCCTCTTCGATCCGCCCGCGATGGTCCCCTACGCGCGCATTGGCGCCGACTCCAACAACACACCGGGTCACGCAGCACTCGCGCTGCGCGCCGCCGAGTCGTCGCTGGTACTGCTCAAGAACAACGGCACGCTGCCGCTCGACAGGAATCGCATGCACACCATCGCGGTGATCGGACCCAATGCCGACGATCACGAGATCCTGCTCGGCAACTACAATGGCACGCCGTCGAGCAGTGTCACGCCACTGGAGGGAATCACCGCCGCGGTCGCCGGGCGCGCACAGGTGCGCTATGCCCGCGGCAGCCGGCTCGCCAACGGCCTGGCCGACAGCAGCGTCGATTCAGTTCTGACCAGCGACGCGTTAGCGGCTGCGCGCGACGCTGACGTCATCGTACTATGCCTCGGCCTGTCGCCGCGCCTCGAAGGCGAAGAACTCAACCTCACCATCCCCGGCTTCCGCGGCGGCGATCGCACGTCGCTCGATCTGCCCGCTCCGCAGGAACAACTGCTGAAGACGATGGTCGCCACCGGCAAGCCGGTCGTCGTGGTACTGCTCTCGGGAAGTGCGGTCGCACTCAACTGGGCCAATGATTCAGCAGCGGCGATCCTGGCAGCATGGTACCCCGGTCAGGCCGGTGGAACCGCGATTGCAGCGGCTCTCTTTGGCGACGCAAATCCCGGTGGCCGCCTGCCGGTCACTGTCTACCACTCGGTCGATGACTTGCCGGCATTCACCGACTACAGCATGGCCAATCGGACCTATCGGCACTTCACCGGCGACGTGCTCTACCCATTTGGCTACGGCCTGTCGTACACAACATTCCGCTACGACGCCTTCAAGGTCCCCGCTACCGTGAAAGTCAACCAGCCGTTGCCGGTGTCAGTCACCGTCGTGAATACCGGCCAGCGCGTGGGTGACGAAGTGGTCGAGCTCTATCTGACCGATCAATCAGCAAACGTACCGGTCCCGATCCGATCATTGGTGGGATTCACGCGCGTAACACTGGCACCAGGCGAACAACGCGTCGTGCACTTCACGGTCACCAGCGCAGAGCGCGCGGCGTTGACTGATGCAGGTACCCCGCTATTGCATCCGGGCGGCTACCTGCTCTCGGTTGGCGGCGGTCAGCCGGGGCAGCGTGGCGCGGCGGCAGCAGTGAGTGCAGCGACGAGGCAGGCGACGTTTACGGTGGTGGGTGGGTTACAGAGGTGAATGGACACTGGACACTTGTCGCTGGACACTGGATGATATCAGTGCACATCGAAGGGTGTTTCGCGCATCGCGATCAATGTACCGTCAAGCCGGCGGAGTGTGATCTGCAACTGGTAGACGCCCGGCGGAAAGCGGGAGAGGTCAATCGATCGGCTGTACTCGGTGAGTCCGCGCGACAGGGAGGAGCGGCTCGCAATATTGAGTAATGAAGCGCGATCGCCCGTGGTTGCCTGCACCGTCATCCCGATCGACACGCTATCTAGCCGGCGACCTGCGAGCATCTGCAAGTAGATATTTACGGGCGCAGTGCGTTGGAATACCGGCGTTACCTCAAACACCGTCGCCGCTGAATCAGTCCAGGTCACTGGACGGGTACCAATCACGAGGTCTGACACCGCCAAATCGCCGGCCGGATCGGCCAACAGATCGCTGGTCGCACTCGCTACCCACGCCGTCGTTCCCGGACGATAGACGCGCACTTCCCAGTGGTCGCAGCTCCCCGCCCTCCCGACCATGAACGAACCGCGCATCGTCGACGTGTCCGCGAGCCGGAGCGGCACGACGACCTCCCGACGATCCCCCGCACTGCCGCAATCGCTGGGCTGGTAAAGAGTGAGGGCGAGCGATTTCTGCGCGTCCTGCGACCGATCGAGCCGCACGGCAACCGCGCTGACCGGCGCCAGGGTGCGCGCGTCCCACAACCGCCAGCGCACCGCGCTGAACACGGTCATCCCCTCTGCCAGCACCGGACATGGTGGGGCAGCATCCTCACCGGCAACGCAGCTCTTGAAATCGCCACGTGGCCCCAGCGTCAAGCCACGAAAATGCGCGGCGAGGCCAGCATCCATCTCGTGCCAGCTGCGTCGCCCCGGATATGTCTGTGTCTGCACCTGCAGCCACGACCTTGTCAAGCTGTCCGGCAGCTGCAGCCACGCAACCTTCTCGGCGCGTCCGACCGTCTGCAAGGAGTCGAGCATGCGCTGCGACCTGGTGTTGGCTGGCGGCGGCGCGACGGTAGCCGGCTCATGCGCGCGCTCGAAATGCCAACCAACATCAGCGCGCGACCACGGATCGTGCGCGGCGCGAATGGCAGCCGTGAACGCGACCCGCGCGGTCGTGGTGTCACCCCGCTGCACGTCGAGCCACGCGGCTCGCAGCAGTTGCCAGGTCGAATCGCGCCCATTCTTGAGCGCCCGGTCGATACAGCTTTGTGCTGCGGCATCGCGCCGAGCCAGCAGCATCGTGGCGGTGCAAGCACGCAGCAGGGCCGAATCTCCAAGCACTTCTTGCCACGGGGTGGCGGCAAGCGCCTCGCCGCTCTGGCGAAAGCCGATCAGCCCGAGCGCCTGAAGTTGCGTGCTGTGGATCTCGCGCGTCGAGGCCGTGGTGGCATGCAGCTGAGCCAGCAGGATGAGGGAGATGATGGGGGCACTCCGGGGTGAAAACGGTGGAAGCACGGATTGCTGGGACAGGCACCACTACTACTCTGCTCGCATCGCCCGTACCGGATCGACACGCGTCACTCGCAGCGAGGAGAGCCAACTTGTTGAGATGATGACGACTCCAAACAGGGTCGCAACCAGGCCGATCATCATCGGATCAACAGCGGAGTGGCCGAACAGGGCCAATGGGTCTCCACCGCTACCGGCACCGTACAGGGTTGTTGACCAGATCCGCGAGAAGAGGAGCAGTAACGCCGTTGCCAGGCCGCTCCCCACAAGCGCCAGCACCGCGCCGACCCGAGTGAATGCCAGGATGATGTCGGACGACATCGCGCCGAGCGCAAGGCGGATGCCGATCTCGCGCTCCCGATGGCGGACGTCGCTGCTGACCACTCCCGCGATGCCGACGATCGCAAGTGCGAGGCACAGCACCGCGAGCACCGCAACGGAAATCATCTTGAAGCGCAGGTCCTGAAACTCCGGTACCGCAAGGAACTCGTCGTATAATGGATGTACGACTGAAGCGCTCGCGAAACCCGGCAGCAGCCGCTGCAGAGTAGCAGCGATATCGCGATGCGAACCGGCGAGTTGGCGAACGCCGATCGTCAGCGGCGGCTGAGTCTGCTCAAGTGGGCGAGCGGGATCCAGTTGGTGCGACGAGACGAACATGAGCGCATCAGCTCGATTGCCACCATTGAGCCGGGACGTGAGCCCCGTCAGGTGGAACGGGGCCGAGTTCGCCACTACGCCAACAATCGTCAGCCACCGAGTGGAATCGTCGGGCATCCTGACCTGGCGCCCAATCGCCGGCATGCCATTGAACCAGGCCTTCGCTGCGGCGCGGTTGATCATCGCGACCGGTGTGGTACCGGACCGATCACTGGCCGAGAATCCTCGACCGGCAAGAATCGCAAGACCCGTGACGTGAAAAAACTGGTCATCGACTACGTATTCGTTGTATGGCACCGCCGACTGGGCGATCGGCTCACTCCGATGATCGACAAACACTCCGCTGCCGCCAAGCCACGGGTACCGGGTCTCCCAGACTGTTACCGCAACTTCGCCCAGCCTGCTCGCAGCCAATGCCGACTGAGCGACGTCGAACCGGACCCGAGCCGGGTCCAGGCTGGTCACGTCGTCGCTTTGCACCCGGGCAACCAGCAAGTGCTTCGCATCGTAGCCGACGCCGGCCGTCTGGGCCTCAACTTCAATCCGAACCAACGCCGCTGCCCCGGCCAATAGCACCATTGCCAGGACCACTTCGAAGACAACCATTGCGTGCCGGACTCGTCGCTCGGACCGATTCGCCGTCTGGCCACGACCACCTCGAGCCACCAATCCACCCGGATTGGCGCCCGACACCACAAGACCGGGGAAGATGCCCAGCACCGAAAGGAGGCAAACACCAGCCACGCCAAGAAAGAGAGCGCTTCGCCACCCGAGCGCGAGTTCAGGGGCCCGCTTGAACTGTTCCGCCAGCAAAGATTGAAAGGGCATCCTGGCCCAGGTAAACAACGCCAGCGCGATCGCGACGCCGAGCACGATCAGGACCGCCGCGTCAACGACGGAACGCCGCATCAACCGCCAGCGACTCGCCCCGAGCGCTGCGCGAACGGCGATTTCAGTGCGCTTCGCCATCGCGCGGACAAAGACCAGCGTGGCGCAGTTCGCACACATGACCAGGAACGTCGCGAGCACCGCGCCGATCAGCACCCAGATCGACGTGCCCACATGGCGATCGAAATAGTCAACCGGGAGCACTGTCGCGCTGCTGTCGCCCGCCGCGGCACGGTCGGCCGATTGCCACCGCGGCGCAAGCGTCCTGGATTCCGTGCGCGCCCGATCCACTGTCATGTTCGGGCGCAGGCGACCGAGGCCGAAGAACGCAGTGCCGTCGTTTGAGATCTCCCCCGTCCCATTGGTCCAGATCGCAGCTCCGGTCGGAAAGGCGAACGCCCTGGGCATCACGCCGACGACGGTGTACCGCTGGCGATTGAGGACGATTTGCTGACCGACAGCAGCAGGGTCAGCACCAAAGACGGCCCGCCAGATTGTATCCGAAAGGACAGCCACCAGAGGCGCGCCGACCGGGTCGTCGAGCGAGGTGAGGGCGCGGCCGCGCGTGGGTGCAAGGCCCAGCAACGGGAAAAGATTCGATTCGACGACGGCGCCCGACAGATGCTCGTAGCGACCGCGTGCCGACAGTTGGAAGTTCCGGCCCCTGAAAAGCGCCATCGATTGAAACGACGTCGAACTGCGCCGCCAATCGTCGAGTGTAGACCGATCGAGGGTGCCGACACACTTGCCATCACACTTTGCATTTCGAGCGCTCGCCATCACGACAAGTCTGTTGGCGTCATGGTACGGTTCTGGTCGCAGCAGGACGGCGTCGATCAGCGCGAACACCAGCGCCATCCCGGCCACGCCCAGTGCAATTGATGCGATGATTGCGATTGAGAAGCCAGGCGTTCGGAACAGACCGCGCACCGACAGCCGGAGATCATCCATCATGACAGCTCCCGTCGCTACCGACGAAGATGACGCGACATCAGATCATACGAGGTAACAACTCCAAGCCCTGTCGCCGCCCCTACCCACACGCATGCTTGAGAATCACCGAACTCAGCGTGCTCCCTGTGTAATCCCAGAGGTCGCGCGCCGCATTGCGATCGTAGGTCAGCCGGCGGATCGGGTCGCCGTACTGATCAAGGAGCACGATACCGACGTTGACCGACTGATCCAGCGAGCAGTCGAACTGCATCAGGGCGAGTTCGCGCGCGACCCGGCGGTGGGCCTCACCCACGGGTGCAGCCGCGGTGGAATCAAAGTCAAAGAGCAGCCAGAGCAGGTTGCGGTCACCGACATGTTCGGGCGCGCGCCGCTCAACCCAACGGGTCACACCGGTACGAACACTCAGGATTGATGAGAGGACCTGATGCCACGGATCGTCGGCGGCATGCACCGTGGTACCGACCACGGCCATGGCGAGATACCCGGACTGCGCCTCCGTATCGAGCAAGTGCCATCGGGCCGTGTCGGGCGCCGCCAGCTGTGCCGCCGCCGGCACCGCCGAGAAGGCGGTCACAGCCAACAGACTGCCGAGCCACCAATGCGATGCACGAAAGGACATTCCTGACCCTGTGTTGCGGATGGCGCAGTATACGCCGCGCCGAGCGCCTTTCCAACCCGCACCACGCCATATTCCATCCACCATGACCGCACCCAGGACTGTCGCCCTGCTGACGGCGGGCGGCCTCGCCCCCTGCCTCTCCTCCGCCATCGCGGCGCTGGTGGAGGAGTATGCCCACCGGGCACCGGACGTCCGGATCATCGGCTATCGCAATGGCTATCAGGGGCTCCTGACCGGCGACAGCGTCTCCTTCACGGCAGGAGCCCGCGCCGAGATCGCACGGCTGCATGAGTTCGGCGGGTCACCACTGGGCAACAGCCGGGTCAAGCTCTCCAACCGCGCCGACAACGTCCGCCACGGATTCATCAAGGAAGGCGAGGACGCCCGCCAGGTCGCCGCCGACCGCCTGCGCGCCGACAGTGTCGACATCCTGCATACCATCGGCGGTGACGATACCAATCTCGCCGCCGCCGATCTCGCCGCGTTCCTCGCGGCAAACAATCATCCGCTGACGGTCGTTGGCCTGCCGAAAACGGTCGACAACGACGTGACACCGATTCGCCAGAGTCTCGGCGCGGTCACCGCGGCCGAACAGGGCGCCCGCTTCTTTGCCAACGTCGTGGCCGAACAAAGCGCCAACCCGCGCATGCTGCTGGTGCACGAAGTGATGGGACGCAACTGCGGCTGGCTCACCGCAGCCACCGCACAAGCGTATCGCGAACAGCTCAATGAACGGCATTTCCTGCCAGCGATCGGCTTTGCGCGCCAACGCTATGAGATCCACGGCATCTTCCTTCCGGAACTTCCGCTCGACATTGCCGGTGAAGCAGCGCGGCTGCGTGGCGTGATGGACGCCGTCGGCTCGGTCAACATCTTCGTCTCCGAAGGCGCCGGCGTATCGAGCATCGTGGCCGAGATGACGGCCCGCGGTGAATCGATTCAGGTCGACGCCTTTGGCCACGTGCGTCTTGACACCATCAATCCCGGTGCCTGGTTCGGGCGGCAGTTCGCCGCGATGATCGGCGCGGAGAAGACACTGGTGCAGAAGAGCGGCTACTTCGCGCGGTCGGCGCCGGCCAACGCGGCCGATCGCGAGTTGATCCGGCGGTCGGCCGCTGTTGCGGTCGACGCGGCACTGCGGGGCATCTCAGGCGTGGTCGGTGAAGACGAAGAGCACGACAATACGATGGGCGTGATCGAGTTCGGCCGGATTCGCGGCGGCAAGCCATTTGACGCGAGCACGCTGTGGTTCATGGCGATGTTGAAGGAGATTGGCCAGCGGTGACGGAAACGATCCGGCCATCTCAGCAATGCCGAGACGGCCGGATCAAGACGCAGAGCAGCCGATTGGGTTACACCAGCATCAGTGCGGTCGCCGAGTGACTCGGCGGGCAACACGACGGGCTCGGCGGGCGACGGCGCGATGCTTGGCGCGGCGATGTGCAGTGGCCTTGGCATGGTGCGGATGAACAGTCGCCGCAGCGGCGGGGCGTCCCTGAGCTGACAGCGGAGTGACAACGGCAGCGGTGACAACAAAGAGGCCGGCCAGCAGCCAGGTCAGTCGAAGCGATTTCATCAGGTCCTCACAGAGAGAAGCGCGGCACAGGAGCCGCGCAACAGAGAGACGCCCTGGCTACAGCGATGTTATTCCGGAACGCGAAAACGGCTCACCTTGCGGTGAGCCGTTTCGTTTGGGAGGTCCCAGAGCGCCCCCTGAGTTTACGGAGACGAGCACAAGTGCTCGCTCCACCCTTCTTCGCCCTGGGACTTTTCGTGTGGCGCACTGCGCGCCGTTGAGACAATCATGCGTCCGGAGTGGTGCAGTGTCAAGGGCCGGATGTAACTTCGACAGTTCAGGGATGAAGCGTCGCTTCTCCCGCCTCAAGGTGCCCCGCCAGAAACGACTTGGCAGACGTTCCGACAAGGATCACGAGGAGGGTGGATGTCGACCAGAACTCAGGCAGAGCGCGGCCACGCCTTTCGCGCACTACATCACGCCGACGGCGCGTTCATCATCCCGAATCCGTGGAATCCCGGATCTGCGCGCCTCCTCTCCCAGCTCGGCTTTGCCGCCCTGGCCACCACCAGCGCCGGTTTCGCATTCTCGACTGCACGCCAGGATGGCGCCGTTGGCCGTGACGATATGCTGGATCACGCGCGCAGCATCGTCGCGGCGACCGACCTGCCAGTAAGTGCCGATCTGGAATACGGCTACGCCGTCACGCTTGATGAGGTCGCTGAGACCTATCGTCGAGCCGCTGCAGTCGGCCTGGTTGGTGCGTCAATCGAAGACGCGACCGGAAACCCCGACCGACCGATCTACGACATCGCCGAAGCTGCTGATCGAGTCCGTGCAGCCGCCGAAACGGTGCACGCGTTGCCATATCCGTTCACGCTCACCGGTCGCTGCGAGAACTACCTGCATGGCCGTCGCGACCTGGCTGACACGATTCGTCGCTTGCAGGCCTATCAGGAGGCCGGCGCCGATGTGCTCTTCGCTCCGGATACATCCACCCGCGAAGAGATCACCGCGATTGTCACGTCGGTCGATCGACCGGTGAGCGTGCTGATGGGGCTGCAGGGCGTGCGACTGACGCAATCGGAGCTGAGCGAGATGGGGGTCAAGCGGATCAGCGTCGGCAGCTCGCTCTGTCACGCGGCGTTCGGCGCATTTCTCTCGGCGGCGCGGGAGATGCAAATCAACGGCACCTTCACCTACGCGGAGAGCGCGGTGCCGTTCCGCGAGATCAATGGGATGTTTGGGTGATGCGTAGCTGAGGCCTAATCAACCATGC
The DNA here is from genome assembly GCA_036499125.1 of Gemmatimonadales bacterium. Lineage (GTDB taxonomy): Bacteria > Gemmatimonadota > Gemmatimonadetes > Gemmatimonadales > GWC2-71-9 > Palsa-1233. Next base: position 93,062 of record DASYEH010000011.1, on the reverse strand, counting down.
TGGTTTGCGACACGGCGGCCGGGTGACAGCCAATCCCCAACCAGCGCAGCAGTGGCGACATCGTCGAGCCCTGTACCACGATCGACAGCAGCACGACACCAAAGGTCACCGTGATGATCGTGCTGCGTCCCGGCAACGTATCTGGCAATGACAGCGCCAGCACCATTGAGAGCGCACCGCGCAGGCCACCCCAGGTCATCACACCGATCCATTTGGCCGGAATCGACGCCTGACTGCGGACCACGAGTCCATAGACCGTCGCCATGACGATGACTCGCGCCGCGAGCACGGCGAGCGCCGCTGCGACAATCAGCCGCCACTGTTCCGCCAACGCGCCCAGCGACACTTCCAGGCCGATCATCAGGAAGACCGCCGAGTTGAGCAGAAAGGCGACGTATTCCCAGAACGACTCGACCGTGGCGCGCGATGATGTGGTCATGCCCGATCGCGCGAGGTGATTACCGGTCAGCAGCCCAGCCGCGACCGTGGCGATCACGCCCGAGCCACCGAGCGCTTCGGCGAGGGCGAACGAGCCGTATGCTGCGAGCACCGTCAGCGAGAACTCGATCATCGGGTCATCGATGCGGCGACTCACCAACCCGATCGCCAACGCCACGACGCTGCCTGCCACCGCGCCGATCGCGACCACTCGCACAAAGAACAACGCGAGCGCGGGGACGCTGAGCGCGTCGCCGCTGGCGATGGCGAGGATCATTGCCAGGAAGACGATGGCGGTGCCGTCATTGAGCAGGCTCTCCGCTTCGATAAGCACGGTGAGCCGGGCCGGCGCGCCGAGGGTGCGAAAGAGTGCCACGACGGCAATCGGATCGGTTGCGGCGACCAGCGCACCAAAAGCAAACGCCGAGGTCCATACCAGCGGCGGCACGCCGAGGAGGTGCGCGGTGCCGACGACCAGTGCGGCGGTGACGGCGAGGCCCAGGGCGACACCGGGAACAGCGAGCGCGATGATTGCCATCCAGTCGCGGCGGACTTCATCGAATCGGAGGTGGTATGCGGCCTCGAATACCAGACCGGGCAGAAAGACCGTAAAGACGAGATCGTGGGTCAGGTGTGGGGCATTGAACAGGTGGGTCAAACCGAGCACGATTCCCGAGAGGACCAGCGCCACAGTATAGGGCAGGCGCAGCCGACGAGTGGCGATCGCAACGGCCGTGGCGACAGCCAGGAGCAGTAACACGATCTTCGGGGAAAAGGCTTCGTCGGGCATGAACGCAAGGTAGCGGCGGGGGCAGCGCTGCGTGCACCCCGCGGTGAATATCGAGCAGACCATGTCATCCTGAGCGAAGCGAAGGATCGGCTGCCGTACGGGCGTCTTTCCGAGTGTCGTGAGCCGCAGCAAAGGAACCCTCACCGGTGTGCAGCTACCGAAACTCCCTCGTCCTGAACGAAGTGAAGGACCTCTCACCGGTGTGCACCCACTGCGCACGACACACCGGCCAACCGTCGGACGCCAAACTAGCGCGCGCTCGGAACGGCAAGATCACGCACAGCAAACAAGCGCGCGCGTCAGACAGTGGCGCCTCCTCTGGCCGGCGGCCGCGCGCAGCGGCGAGCTAACGGTGTCATCCTGAGCGAAGCGAGGGATCGACGCTCCCTCGTCCTGAACGAAGTGAAGGACCCCTTACCGGTGCGCACCCACTGCGCACGACACACCGGCCAACCGTCGGACGCCAAACTAGCGCGCGCTCGGAACGGCGAGATCACGCGCAGCAAACAAGCGCGCGCGTCAGACAGTGGCGCCTCCTCTGCCCGGCGGCCGCGCGCAGCGGCGAGCAAACGGTGTCATCCTGAGCGAAGCGAAGGATCGGCTACCGTACGGACATCTTCCCGACCGTGGTGAGTCCAGCGAAGGACCTGCACCCGGCGACGCCCGGACCATGTACGGAGCGTCCCGGCTCAGAAAATCTTTTCCCGGACCACGTATGGAGAGTCCCGGCTCAGAAAATCTTTTCCCGGACCATGTACAGAGCGTCCCGGCTCAGAAAATCTTTTCCCGGACCATGTATGGAGCGTCCCGGGTCAGAAAATCTTTTCCCGGACCATGTATGGAGCGTCCCGGCCCAGAAAATCTTTTCCCGGACCATGTATGGAGCGTCCCGGCTCAGAAAATCTTTTCCCGGGACATGTTTGGAGCGTCCCGGCTCAGAAATTCTTTTCCCGGGACAGAATTATTTTTCCCGGGAAATATCTGCCGAACTGGGTAGCTGGCGCTGAAGGGTTCAGGCCCGCCGAGGCGAAGTTGGCGTGGCCTTGAGGTTGATTGCGACGACCGCCGCTGCGGCGGTGAGTGCGTAGGAGACCCAGAACTCGGTCCAGTTGCTGTGCGTGCCGGGTGCGCTGATCAGGGCCGGGACCCAGACCAGCACCGTAAAGATCCCGATCATCACGCCTTCGAGCGACGCCGCCACCCGGGCGAAAAAGCCGGCGATGAGGGCGAGGCCGGCCGCGATGTGGCAGGCACACGTGATGAAGGCGGGATTGTTTGGGAATGGTTTGCGATGACCCAGCTGGTTGCCCGGATGCCCTTCCCGGCTCCAGCACTAGTCAGCGCGCAAGGCGATGATCGGGTCGACTCGAGCCGCGCGCCAAGCGGGAACCATGCTTGCCGTGATGGCGGCGAGCACGAGCACCGCTCCGGTGCCCCCAAAGACCCACGGGTCGGCTGCAGTGACGCCGTAGAGCTGTGATCGAACCAGACGCGCCACGCCAAGCGCGAGTGGCGTGCCGACGGCGACCCCGCAAACCGCGAGCCTGAGCGTTTGCCGGAGCACCAGCCAGACGGCGTCCGTTGATGAGGCACCGAGAGCCATTCGCATGCCGATTTCTGCCGTGCGTCGCGCAGTGCGATAGGTGAGCAGGCCATAGAGTCCAATGGCCGAGAGTACCAGCGCAACGAGACCGAACAGAGCGGCGAAGATCGCGACCAGGCGTTCGCGACTGAGGCTGGAAGCGAATACGCCCTCAAGGCTCGACACTTTGGAGACGGTCAGGTTCGAGGCAACGGCCATGACCCGCTTCCCAACTGCCACGGCATATGCAGCGGGATTCCCGTTCACCCGCGCGATCAGCGTGATCAACTGGAGCCCTGAACCGAACTGGGCAAAGGGCAGATAGACCATGGGAACGGGGGCGCTTCGGAGGTTATCATATTTCGTGTCGGCCGCGACGCCCACGATAGTGACCGTCCCCTGGCCCCCAGCGAACACGATCGACCGGCCAATCGGATCTCGGCCGCCGAAATAGGAACGCACAAAGGCCTGGCTCACAACCGCGACCGGGCTAGACCCCTGCCGATCCGCCGAAGAGAAGCCGCGTCCAGTAAGCACCGCGACGTGAGTCACGTTGAAGAACTGCTCATCGACGGGATTGATTCGAGATGACCAGCGGGCACCCTGCGGCGCAACTTCCCCAGGCAGGGCGAACTGCCTCGTCCATTCGCCGTTGTAAAAGGCAGGCGCTGAGAAGGCAATCGATACTGACGTGACGCCTGGAATCGCTGAGGTCGTGCGAACGATATCCTCCGCAAATGGCCCAACAGCCGGGCGAACACCTTGCCTTTCGTCTCCTGAGATTTGTGCCAATAGCACATTGGGCGCCCCGTAGCCCCCCAGACCGCCCGCAAGGTTGCGCAGCGTGGCGACGAATAGCGCCGCCGACGCGACCAGGACCAGTGCAAACGCAAGCTGTGAGACGACAAGCACGTTGTCGGCGACCCATGAACGGCGCGACGCACTGCCAGGCCGGTGACCTTGCAGTGACGACAGCAGGTCCACCCGGGTCGCTCGCTTCGCAGGCCATAACCCGAAGAACATCGTGCACGCCAAGGTGGTCAGGGTGGTAAACGCGAGAATGGCACCGTCGCCATGCCAGGTCACCGCCTCCTGGAGAGTCGCGGCCGCTGCGGGAAGGTTGTGTACCAGCCCGACGGTAGCCAGTCGCGCCACCACCATCCCGACTACCGAGCCAATGATGCCAAGCACCAGACTCTCGGCCAGCAGCTGGCGGACCAGGCGGCCGCGGCTGGCACCAAGCGACGCGCACACAGCAAACTCGCGACGTCGGGCAGCTGCGCGAGCCAACATCAGCGTCGCGATATTCGCACAGGCGAGCAGCGTCAGGATGGTGACACCTGCCAGCAGCCCGATCAGGACCTGTCGGTACTCATCACGAAAATCGGTTGACCAGGTCAGGCCGCGGCTGGCGTCGGTCAGATCCACATGCCAATTCGGATTGGCCGACCCATACGAGGTGTCCCCATAGGGCGGGTCTTCCGGCGAAATTCTTGGCTCAGTGCTTGCCGCATCCGCGCCGATGGAGGCAGGGGTCGTCTGGCAACAGGCCGAAAAGGCCGATTGGTAGAGCTGGGCAACGTGTGCTCGGTTCGCGCCGCTTGGAACTCGTGCGATAAAATCGAGATAGTAGTTGGCAAGGTCGTAGATGTGCGCTGCCCCAGCGGCAGTGATCGGCATCGCGACCTGCACCCGGTGGGCGAAATACAATCCGGCGAATGAGGGCTCCATGACGCCGACGACCGTGAAGCTGTGGCCATTGATGTTGAGCGCCCTGCCAACTGCCGACGAGTCTCCCCCCATCAAGCGCTGCCACAATTGCGCGGAGAGCACCACGACCGGCGCGGCCGATGCCTCATCTGCCGGGGTGAGCAATCGCCCGAGCAGTGGGCGGACGCCGAGCAGGTTGAAGTAGTCACCAGTCACGACATCGCCCCACAGCGACTCGGTTCCCGACGCGGTAGCGATCATCATTCCCGCAAATCCGTACGCCGCAGTCAGCGGGATGCCGGGATTTCGGCGTAGTTGCACGAACTCAGGATAGGTGACGATCACCGGGCCGCCATGCATCGGCCGGACCGCAACAAGGCTGGACGGATGCGGCAACGGCAGCCGCCGAAGGAAGATCGAATAGACCAGTCCGAAGATCGCCGTATTGGCGCCAATGACGATCGCGAGCGTCGCCACCACGACAGCACTGAACCATGGTGTGCGCCTCAGCCGGCGGACTGCCACCCGCAGGTCCCGGCCAGCGTGCTCGACGGCGTTTTCCCAGCCGTATTCCCGGATCGATTCGATAGCCGCGCCTGCGTTGCCGACTTCAAGATGAGCTGCACGTCGCGCTTCCTCAGCGGGTACGCCAGCGGCCACATGCTCCGCGGCCGCGCGCTCCAGATAGTCCGCCATCTCATCCGCGATATCGCGATCGGTGCCCGCGCGGTCGAGCAGCCGACGGAGACCCTGATGAAGCTGCCGCCACGGCGACACGGGTCTACCCTTCGGCTTTCAACAAGCGTGCAACCGCCTCGATTCGCCGGTGCCAATCGGAGGTTTCGACAGCGAGTTGCTTGCGTCCTGAACGGGTGAGAGAATAGAACCGGGCCCGGCGGGAGTTAGGCGTTTCACGCCACTCGGCGTCAAGCCATCCCGACCGTTCCAGTCGTCGCAGGGCCGTCAACAGTGACCCGGGATTGACCTTGAAGACGTCGCGAGTGATCTGTTCGATTCGTCGAGTGATCCCGAAGCCATGCATCGGCTCAAGGCTGAGCGTCTTGAGGATCAACATGTCGAGGGTACCCTGGATCACATCGGTGGTTGGCTCGCCCATCGCTTGACTCCTCGTCCGGATGGACTGAGGATACCGCCGTGCTCTTGATTGTCAAGATGTAGCGTTTGATGGGTGGCGTGGGCGTACTGGGCTAGGGCCCGGCAATTACCTCCGCCCGATGATGCCGATCAGCACCTCGGAGGCCCCCGACCCTCACGCTCACCCCTCCCTCAGGATATCGGCCGGGTTCAACCGAAGCACCCGCATCCCGGGGACAAGGACCGCGCAGGCGCTGGCAATCAGCATGCTCACCAGCGCCACGACGAAGGTGGCTGGATCGTGGGTGGAAACGCCTACCAGCAGCGAGCCGATCACCTTGGTGATCGCGTATGCGGCAACCGTGCCCAGTGTCAGCCGGGTGACGATCGAGATGACATACCCAACCGGTTCGATCCAACCCGAGATCACACGGCAAGCCGATTCACAGCGTACGAGAGAATCGCTCCGACGACCTCGGCATTACCTGAAGAGACAGATTGGACGACATGTGGTTTGCTGCTGGAATCAACAATCGTGATACCGTCGCTATGAAGCTCCAGGCTCAACACCTTATCAAGCTGCAGATTGAAGCCCTTCTTGTCCCCAATGAACATTACCCGCTTCGAAGTGACGACAAGATTGCCTGTGCTGACGGGTACGATACCCGTCTGGGAAACCAGGTGGCCACGCTGAGCTCCCACCCGGTAGCTCACACCCTTCGCGATCCGCAAACTCACTCCCTGAGATCGTCCGACATACTGCCGGTCGACGACCTTCTCTTCGAGAATCGATCCGGGTTCGGACCAATAGGGGAGTTCACCCTTCTGGGTGACCAAGCCAGAAACGGTGATGCTCGGAGGGTTGCCTTCCTGAATTTCTCGGAGCAGTCGGTATCGACCGAGCTCCACGGAGCTGGCCACAACTTCGGAATCGAGCACACCGAGGAATGACTTGATTTGCGAGAGCTCCTGCTCCTCTTCAGCGCTGATCGTGCCATCTGCCTTGGCGGCAGCGAACGCACCTTGATACGCCGCGACTCGAAAAACACCGATTTCTTCGGGCGTAAGGCCCATCTCGTGCTGGATTGCCTGTAGGTGCTTGAGTTCATCGACGGTCAATACTCCGTCGGAAACAGCATTCATGAGTTGCGCCCGGTACTCTGCCTTGTCCGCAGTGTGTTGACGAGCCGCGTGGATCTTCGCCACTATCGATTGGACAAAAATCACTACCGCCTCCCCATTTCCAACGAGTGCGCTAGAGTGCCCCGCCGTCCGCCAAGCCTTCAGATGCCATGATCGCACGAACCGCGCGCTCCAGCTCGGGCAGGTCATGCCTGACCATTTCCCACGCAAGCTCGAGGTCAACCCGGAAATACTCATGAACAAGGATGTCTCGTGCACCCGCAATGCTTTGCCAGGACACCTCTGGATGCCGTGTGCGGAACGCCTCGGGCAATCCCTTCACCGCCTCGCCGATTACGACAATGCGTCGAACCACGGCGTCTTGTTTCTCCGTACTGTCGGCGAACTCATCGAAACTGACATCCGCCGTGTACTGTTGCGCCAAGCGCGCCGCGTCGAGGATCTCGCCAAGGAGTAACGGAAGCGCCCGAGTCATATCAGCGGAACGAGCTCGCGCAGAATGCGCTCGCGGAGTCGTGGATGGAGCGAGGCCGGTGTCGCGACGTCCACCTCTCGGCCCAGCGTCTCGCGAAGGTCGGTCCGCAACCCGGCGAGATCCAGCAAACTTCGACCGCGCTCAAACTCCACGAGAAAGTCCACGTCACTGTCCTCGTGGGCGTCACCGCGGGCCATCGAACCGAACAAGCCGGCATGGACTACCCCATGCCGACGCATGGGCGCCTCCACCTTCAGTCGTAGTGATTCGAGAGAGGGACTCATACCAAGAAACTTACCTCATCGGGCAGACCGGCGGGAACCGGGCCCAGAACTGGTGTGCGACGGCACCTAAGCCGTGGAGCTGATGGCGTGGTGGCATTGGGGACACTTGTTTGGTAGTCGACCAAGGCGCCAAGCACCACCAGCATTCACCTCTTCCACCTAATCGTCCCGTTGTTCACTTCGTTGCACACTCCCGCGCACGATTGTCCACTCCGTTCCACCCACGGCCGCCGGCAGGTCCTTCGCTGCGCTCAGGACGAGGGCTGCCGCTCACGCCCCATACGGCACCCAGATGTTCTTCACCTGCGTCGCATGCCGCAGGTACTCCGGCCCTTCGCCTTCATTGAGATCCCGCCACTCGCGCACGGTCCACTCGGTCCAGGTCCGCTTCATGTTCCCCGCACTGAGCTTCTCCGCCTCGGCCGCATCGGCCTGGGTGCCGTGCACCCAGATGGCGTCAACGTCGTCATGCGCCGCCAGCGTCGGCAACAGCTCCTTCCGCAACCCGGTGACGATGTTGACCACACCACCCGGCAAGTCGCTGGTATCAAAGATCTGGTAGAAGTCGGTCACCAGCATCGGTGCGGTCTCTGACGGCACCACCACGACGCGGTTCCCCATCGCGATCGCCGGTAGCACCAGCGACAACATCGCCAGCAACGCCCCCTCGTCGGGACAGACAATGCCGACCACGCCAACCGGTTCCGGCATCGCCAGCGTGACATTGCGCAGCGGCGTGTGATGCACCGCGCCGTCGTACTTGTCGGCCCAGGCCGCATAGGAAAAGCAGCGCCGCACCGCGAAGTCGACCACGGCAGCACCGGGCATCCCGATCATCAGCTCCAGGCGGTCGGCAAACTCGCCGGCACGCGCCGCCAGGTTCTCGCCGATGTAATAGAGGACCTGCGCCCGGAGATGCGCCGTCGCCCTGGACCACGACGCCGCCGCATGCGCCGCCTCAACCGCGTTGCGGATGTCCTTGCGATTGCCGCGACCCACCTCGCCCAGGTGGCGGCCCTTGGCGTCGTGCACGTCGAGCGAGTAGCCCGAATCGGGACGCACCTGCTTGCCGCCGATGTAGAGCTTCGGCGTGCGGTCGATGGGGAGAGGTCCTTCGCTGCGCTCAGGACGAGGGGTGTGTGGGACGTGTTCCGGCTGAGCGGCGCGGGCAACGCGCACTGGGCGCTCCGCGTGCTTCATCTTCAAGTATTCGTACATCCCCTCGCGGCCACCCTCGCGCCCATAGCCGCTCTCGCGATAGCCACCAAATCCGCTCGCTGCATCAAAGAGGTTGGTGCAGTTGACCCACACCGTTCCCGCCTTGACCCTCGGCGCAATGTCGAGCGCCAGGTTGATGTTCTCGCTCCAGATGCTCGCCGCCAACCCGTAACGGGTGTTGTTGGCGATCTCTACCGCTTCATCCGGCGTGCGGAAGGTCATCAGCACCACCACCGGTCCAAAGATCTCGACCTGCGCCACCGTCGATGACGGCGAGACATTGGTGAAGAGCGTCGGCGGATAGAAGAGTCCCTCGGTCGGCACGCTCCACGACGGCTGCCAGCACGCCGCACCTTCGTCGACACCCTGCTGCACCAGTTCGGCGATCCGCTGCAATTGCACCGGCGCCACGATGGCACCAATGTCGACCGACTTGTCGAGCGGCGAGCCGACACGCAACGTTTCCATCCGCGCCCGCAGCTTCGCCGTCAACCGCTCCGACACACTCTCGGCGACCAATATCCGCGACCCGGCACAACAGACCTGTCCCTGATTGAACCAGATCGCATCAACGACACCCTCGACCACTGAATCGAGGTCGGCGTCCTCGAAGACGATGAACGGCGACTTGCCGCCCAACTCAAGGGTGAGCTTCTTGCCACTGCCGGCGGTCTGCACCCGGATCGCACGTCCCACATCGGTCGAGCCGGTAAAGGCGACCTTGTCGACGCCAGCATGCCCGACCAGCGCCGCACCAGTGCGGCCATCGCCCGTGATGATGTTGACGACACCCGGCGGCAGGCCGATCTCCTCAAGCACTTCAGCAAAGCAGAGCGCGGTGAGCGGCGTGTACTCGGCCGGCTTCAGCACAACGGTGTTACCGGCCGCGATCGCCGGCGCGATCTTCCACGCCATCATCAGCAGCGGGAAGTTCCAGGGAATCACCTGGCCCACGACGCCGACCGCTTCCATTCCCGGAAACTCCCGGTCGAGCAGTTGCGCCCAGCCAGCGTGATGGTAGAAGTGACGCGCCACCAGCGGGATGTCGATGTCGCGCGACTCGCGAATCGGCTTGCCGTTGTCGAGCGACTCAACCACCGCAAAGAGGCGTGCGTTGCGCTGCATCGCGCGGGCAATGGCGTACATCCACCGTGCCCGGCCGGCACCACCCAGCGCCTGCCAACCCGGCAACGCTGCACGCGCAGCAGCGACCGCGGCGTCAACGTCGGCATCGGTTCCCTCGGAAACCTGCGCCAGCGCCGCCGACGTGGCCGGGTTGATCACCTCGAACGTCGCGCCGGGCGTGGTCCACGCGCCATTGATGAAGTGGCCGAAGCGCCGCTGATGGGCGTCGAGCCACTCCAGCGCGATCGTGGGTGATTCCGGGGCGGTACCCCAGGCCATGGAATCAAAGGCGTCTTTGACGGATGTCATTGTCTGTCTCCAGTAAGCATCATGCTGCTACACCTTTTTGTCATCCCGAGCGAAGCGAGGGACCTGGCCCATCTCCCTCGTCCCGAGCGCAGCGAGGGACCTTCGTGGTCGTGTCACACCAGCCGCTTGCGTGCAACCGCCATGCAGGTCCTTCGCTACGCTCAGGACGAGGGATTGTTTGTCATCCCGAGCGAAGCGAGGGAGATCCGAAATCGTCACGCCCCGACCGCGGCCGTTGGGCGTCGGGGCGTTCGGCACCTCGGATCTCCCTCGCTTCGCTCGGGATGACAAAGGTCTCGTCTCCCGGGCTTCGCTCGGGATGACAAATGTTCGGACTCCCCAGTAAGCTCGGGATGACAAAGCAAGCCTCACGCCAACGGCTGCCGATGCGCGGCACTGTACCGCCCAGTCACGTAATGCTCCAGCTGCCGCTCGATGTCGGTCAACAACCCGCTCGCGCCAAAGCGAAAGAGATCGGGGCGCAGATACCGATCGCCGAGCTCCTCCTTCATCATCGAGAGCCAGTCCAGCGATTCCTTGGCCTTGCGAATGCCGCCCGCCGGCTTGAATCCGACCAGGTGCCCGGTCCGCTCGCGATAGTCACGGATGCAGCGCGCCATGACAATGCCAACCGGCAACACCGCGTTGACACTCTCCTTGCCGGTACTGGTCTTGATGAAGTCGGCACCGGCCATCATGGCGACCACCGACGCGCGCGCCACTTCGCGCAGCGTGCCGAGTTCGCCCGTGCCGAGGATCGCCTTCATGTGCGCATGGCCACATGCTTCGCGAAACGCCTTGACCTCGTCGTACAGCGCCTGCCAGTTGCCGGTCAGCACATGCGAACGAGTGATGACGATATCAATCTCTTCAGCACCATCGGCAACCGACGCCGCGATCTCGGCCAGGCGCGTCGACATCGGCGAGAGGCCAGCCGGAAAACCGGTCGACACCGCTGCCACAGGAATGCCGCTCCCCTCCAGCGCATCGACCGCGGTTTTGACAAAGGCGTGGTAGACGCAGACCGCCGCGACGGTGATGCCCTGATTCTGCATGCCGAGGGCTTCGAGAATGTCGTTGCGCACCGGGTGACGTGCCTTGGCGCAGAGCCGCGCCACGCGCCCAACGGTGTCGTCGCTCGACAGGGTGGTGAGATCCATCAGCGTGATGGCACGCAAGAGCCAGCCGGCCTGGAAGGCGCTCTTGATCGACCGGCGCGCCGGAATCGTGGCGGCGCGCCGCTCGACGGCGCTGCGATTGATGCGGATCTCGCGCACCCAGCCGAGGTCGAGCGGCATGCCCGGATTGCGCTGGAGTCGTGCCGGCGGCGCAGTTGTGTTGTCAGGCTCGGGGTACGTCACGCCGGTGCGCGGCGTCCGCGCGGTACGGCTGTTGTCGGCAGTGGTCATGTCGGTCGGGCCTCCCAGGACTTTGCCGCCAGGATCTGCTCGCGGCGCGCCAGCAACTTCGGACTGCGAAAGAGGAAGATCATCAGCGTACCGGTGAGGAAGCCGCCGATATGCGCGAAGACGGCGACGCCACCGACCGGGTCGGTGCTGGCACCGATCACCTGGAGCAGGAACCAGTAGCCCAGCATCATCCATGCGGGCACCGGCACGCGAAAGATCAGGATCAACCAGGCGATCGTCTGCACCCGCACCTTGGGATAGAGGACGACATACGCCCCCATCACGCCACTGATGGCGCCACTGGCGCCGACCATCGGCACATCACTCGAGGGACTGATCAGCACCTGTGCGGCAGCGGCGGCCACGCCACACAACAGGTAGAAGACCAGGAATCGTGCATGTCCCATTGAGTCTTCGATGTTGTTGCCGAACAACCAGAGGAACCACATGTTGCCGAGGACATGCAGCCAGCCGCCATGCATGAACATCGACGTGAAGACGGTGTACCAGCTCGAGCCGGCAGTGACCTGACAGGTGAAGCCGTCGCCTGCGGCAAAGGTGTAACCGGGCGGCAGGTGGTGGAGCAGGTCGCCGGGGACCAGACCGTACTGGCAGACGGTCTGCGCCAGCCGGACGTCGCTGCCGGACCCCTGCAGGACGATCCAGATCGCCAGGTTGGCGGCAATCAGCCCGACCGTGACCCACGGGGTAATGACGGTCGGATTGTCGTCCCGATAGGGAAAGAGCATGGCCAGAATATATCGTCAGCGGACCCCCTTATCACGCGCACGTTATCATTTTGCCATGCCTCAACTCCGGCGGGTCCTCGGTACCACCTTCGGCCTCGCCCTGGTGGTCGGTGCCACGATCGGTGGCGGGATCCTCCACACCCCCGGCGACGTCGCCGCGGCACTCCCCGCCGCCGCCCTGATCATGACCGCCTGGGCACTCGGCGCCGTCAACATCCTCCTCGGAGGGGCGCTCTACGCCGAGCTCGGTGCGATGATGTCGAAAGCGGGGGGGCCATACGTCTTTGCCGACCGCGCCTTCGGCAGGCGGGTCGGGTCGCTGGTGGGCTACGCCGATTTCCTCAACTGGGCGGTCTCCAGCGCGGCATTGCTGCTATTGGCTGGCGAGTACATGGGCGGCCTGATTCCGCCACTGCAAGGGCACACTCTTCTTGCCGGTCTCCTCGCCTTTGCAGTCCTGGCGATCGTGCAATGGCGGGGAGTGGTCGAGGGTGGCCGCGCGCAGGAGTTGACGACGGTGCTCAAGACGGTGGGCTTCGTGGTGCTGATCATCGCGGCATTCATGCTGCCGCACGCAACCGCGGTGCCGCCACAGGTGACACCAGTCGTGCCGCATGGCATCGCGCTCTTCCTGGCGTTCGGGATCGCGATGCAGGGAATCGTCTTCACCTACGACAACTACTACACGATCGTCTATTGCGGTGAAGAGATACGCGAACCGGGTCGCGAGATTCCGCAGTCGATCTTCCGCGGTTCCGCGCTGATCATCGTGCTCTACATGCTGATCAACGCGGCCTTCCTGCATGTCGTTCCGGCCGCCAGCATGGCAGGCGACCCGTTCGTCGGCGCCACGGTGGCACGAAGCATCTTCGGCGCGCACGGCGACACGATCATCCGGTTGATCATGGTGGTGTCCGTGCTGGGCACGGTGAATGCACAGATCATGGCGGCGCCACGCGTCGCGCTTGCCCTGGCGCGGAAGAGGCTCTTCCCCGCTGCCGTGCTCAAGGTCAACGACGGCGGCACGCCAACGACCGCGCTCGCGCTGACACTGGTGCTGGTCCTCGCCTTTGTGCTCACCGGTTCATTCAACGCAGTGCTCGGCATCGACTCGTTCCTGATCGTGTCGATCTACCTGGTAGTGTTCGGCTCGTTCTTCGTGCTGCGGCGGCGCGAACCCGACGCCGAACGGCCGTACCGCGCGCCGGGGTATCCGTGGCTGCCGGGGCTCGCGGTGGTGGCGTCGGTGGTGTTGCTGGTGGCGATGGCACTGGGTGACTGGAAGAGTGCGGTGATCATGGCGGCACTGGTGGGAGTCTGCTGGCCGCTGTCGCGAATGTTGCCCCGCGCCAACTAGGCCGACGTCAACCCGCGCAGCGCCTGCAGGTGCGCGTCGGTGAGACCGCCAGAATCAAAGAGCGACACACCTGCGGCTCCCGATTCGCGGGCCAGGTTGACCGCCTGCATCATCGCATCGGGCGGCAGGTCGGGGAGATACAACCCGGCGTACACCGGCTCACGGCCGGCCACCGCAGCAACGTCCTCCTGCACCGATCGCCCGATCCACGGAATGTCCTCGTCGTGGAACTTGTGGTAGAGCATCGGAAAGACTGCATCCAGCGGCCACTGATCCCAGGCCTGACGCACCTGCATCCGCGCCAATGTCGGCGTCGGAAATACTGCCGCCGAGATATCGCAGTTGTGGGCGCGCACGGCGGCGGCGAGTTGCGTCACCAGTTGGGTGATGCTGTTCCACCGGAACTGCCGCCAAGGGATGTCCTGCGTCGGGTCGGCGAGCGACAGCGGGTCGTATCCTGATTCTGACTTGAAGGTGTCGCGGCAGACCTGGCAATAGCAGAAGTCGTATTCCGGCATCTCGTGGTCTTGCACGAGATTGTACTTCGCCCAGAGTCCGCGTGGCAGGATCACGTCAGGATGCCGGATGTAATCGAGGTGCACGGCATCGACGCCAGCGATTTCAGCGATCTCGGTGACCTGCCGCTGCAGGTAGTCGCGCACACCAGGACGCGTCGGGCAGAACCACTGGTAGTAGCCGACATACGGCGGATGAGTCAGCGACGACTCGCCCTTCCGCGAGATGTCGAACCAGTCGGGATAATGTTCCTTGGCGTAGGCGTCGCCACTGCGATTGAGGATGAAGGTCCAGGCGTGATAGGTGAGCCCTTCGGCCTTGGCTGCGCTCGCGATCAGCGCGTTGTTGCCACCACCCACCAGCACGCCACTGATCCCGGCCGAGCGGAGGCGGCCGAACTTTGCACGCCAAGTGTCAAGCGAATCGGTGTCATTGCCGTGCACCCAGGTCCAGAGGCGGAACGGCTCCCGACGCGGCAGCGGGATGCGTAACGGGAGCGCCGCTGCGGTGGCGCTGGCTCCCACGAGTTCGACAAAGGTGCGTCGTTGCATGACGGTAGAAGGTAGGCGCGTCGAGGCGCTGATGTTACTGTCGCCAGACACGGCCATCGCGGTCGATCTGCCAGCCGGCGTCGGTCGCGTTCCAACTCGTCGCAGTGCCATGCAGCGTCACGGTGCGGGCCAGCTCGCCCAGGCCGAGCTGGGTAAGTGTTGTTGCGTAACTGCCGCGGGACTGGTGATAGCTGCGCTCGGCGTAATAGACGCGGCGCAGCGACCACTTCGCGGCATCGTCGGCGGGGTGGTGCGCCAGCGCTGATCCGCCGAACTGCACCACGCCCCACATCTCCGGAATGTGCATGTTGATGGCACCTTGCGGCGTCCAGACCCAGTTGTGCTCGGGGAGCGGCTTGCCAGTGGCATCGGTGCGTTTGTGATAACTACCTGCAGCAGTGTCAACATCCCACTCGACTCGGGAGAAGTTCATGCGCCACTGCGTTCCGGGCGTGGGCGGCACGACATTGCGGCCCGAGTCGGCAAAGGCGCGCCACGGAATCGCCACCTCGACGCTCCAACCCTGATCGCGGTCGCCGGGATGATTGAGCGTACCGTTGACCGCAACGGCGAGCTTGAGTCCCGGAATCTCCCAGCTGTTCTGGGCGCTGCCGTTGTCGCGATACGGCTTGGGCAGGAAGAGATCCCATTCGGTACCGAGCTGGTTCATCTCGATCTCAAAATAGCGATGGGTCGTGCCGGATGGGTCGACAAAGATCTCGAAGTCGTTGTCGCGGAAGATCACGTCGTCGTGGTGGGTGACGGTGGCCCAGAGATCCGGCTCCTGAATCTCGGCGGCGATGTACCAGTAGTTGTCGTCCCAGAGCATTTTGGCGCGGGTACGGAAGCGCGGCGCGGCGCGGACGGCGCCTTCGATGTCGACGAAGAAGTCGGTCCATGATGCCGCGCGCCACGCGGCGTCATCGAGATTGCCATCGATCACCGGGGGAACGAGCGTCCGGCGCGTGAGGTACTCGCGCGGCCGCGGGACGGCCGCCTGCACGGCAGGGCGCGGTATGGTCTGGTCGGTCGTGGTCGTCGCCGGAGCGGGAGAGACCGGGTGGCCGCATCCCATCATGAGCAAGGCGCATGCGGCAAGGCCGACGGCAGGGCGGGTCATGGCGTGGAAAGGTATCCGACCGCACGGGTAACGGCGCGGATACCCTATCCGCCCACGGCTTTCGCAGCGATATTGAGAGCCTACCCGCCTCGGCACACCCGGAGTCCCAGATGCCCGTCCCGATCGCCACGTGAGCGCTGACGCGTCCGATCTGCGCGCGCGCCTGCAGCACACGCTGAGTGGCAGCTACACGATCGAGCGCGAGCTCGGGGGCGGCGGGATGTCGCGGGTGTTTGTTGCCGAGGAAGTGCGGCTCAAGCGACAGATCGTCATCAAGGTCCTGCCGCCAGAGTTGGCTGAGGGGATTTCGGTCGAGCGCTTCGAGCGGGAGATCCGCCTGGTGGCCTCGCTGCAGCATGCCCACATCGTCCCGGTGCTGGCCACGGGCGAGGTCGACGGCCTGCCATGGTTTACGATGCCGTTCATCGAAGGCGAGTCGCTGCGGCAGCGTGTTGCGCGGGGACCGCTGCCCATCCACGAGTGCGTCTCGATCCTGCGGGACGTGGCGCGGGCACTGACCTATGCTCACGGACGCGACGTGGTACATCGCGACATCAAGCCTGACAACGTGCTGCTCTCGTCGGGGTCGGCGGTGGTCATGGACTTCGGCATCGCCAAGGCGCTCAGCGTGTCGCGGACCGGCGTCAGCACCGATCATGAGACGCTGACGCGGACGGGCACCTCGATCGGTACGCCGGCGTACATGGCACCGGAACAGGCGGCCGGCGATCCGAATGTCGATGCCCGCGCCGACATTTACGCCTTCGGTTGTACCGCCTACGAGATCCTCACCGGGATGCCGCCCTTTGCCGGCCGGACACCGCAGGGGATGCTGGCGGCCCATATGGCAGAAACGCCGCGATCAGTTCGCGACGTCCGGCCTGATGTGCCCGCGGCACTGGGCGAGCTGGTCATGGGCATGCTCGCAAAGGATGCGGCCCATCGGCCGCAATCGGCAGCGGCGATCGTCCGGACGCTTGACACCATCCCCGGGAGCACGACGCCGGCCCCGACGGCGACACTCCGCCGCGCGCTGCTGATCTATGCCGCCGCGGTCCTTGCGGTGGCAATGGTGGCCCAGGCCGCGATCGTCGGCATCGGACTGCCGGATTGGGTCTTTCCCGGTGCGCTGGTCGTGATGGCGCTGGGGTTACCGGCGATCCTCGTCACGGCCTGGGTTCACCGCGTCAATCGGCTCGTGAACGGAGCGACTCCCGCGGGCAGCACGGTGCTCGCACCGGTTCCGACGGGTACGATGACGACCATCGCCGTGAAAGCGCTGCCGTACATGGGCTGGCGACGAACGGCCCTGGCCGGCATTGTCGCGGTGGCCGCATTTGCGATTGGCGTCACCGGCTTCATGGGGCTGCGGGCGGCCGGCATCGGACCCGCGGCTACGCTGCTGTCGCGCGGCACTCTCGCCGCGACCGACCGGACTGTCCTGGGCGACCTTGAAGATCACAGTGGTGACAGCACCCTTGCCGTCTCGCTGGTCGAAGCCCTTCGCGCGGACCTCGATGAATCGCGCGATGTTCATCTGGTCGAACCGGCAGAAGTACAGATCCAGCTCGCACGCATGGGGCGGCCGGCCAACGCACCACTGCTGGAACCGGTCGCCCGTGAACTGGCGGAGCGAGCCGGGGCCAAGGCTTATATCGCCGGTGAGGTGACCAAGCTTGGGTCGGGATACGTCATCACGGCTCGGCTCGCTGACGCCGAGAGCGGCACCATGCTGCTGACACGTCGTGAAGTGGCCAAAGCACCCGACGGACTGATCAATGCCATCGACAGGATTTCTCGCGGCCTGCGCCGTGGCATCGGGGAGTCCCTGCGGCACCTCCATTCGGCAGAACCGCTCGAGCAGGTCGTCACACCGTCCTTCGACGCGCTTCGGTTCTACAGCGCCGCGATGCGCGCCAACTATCAGTCCGACAATGATCGCACCATTCCGCTGCTCCGTGCCGCCGTGCGTGCCGACACCGGCTTTGCCATGGCGTGGCGCAAGCTGAGCGTCCTGACCATGAACGTCGGCAATCACGCGGAAGCCCTGGCCGCGGCGGCAGCCACCTATCGTCACCTCGACCGGTTGTCGCCCTACGAACGGTACGTGACCGACGGCAGCATCGCCTCGCGAGACGGGCAGCCGGATTACGTCGCCATGGTCGCCGGGAATCGACTCGCGCTCGAACTCAAGCCGGGCGACCCGCTGGCACTGGGAAACCTCGGGGAGTGTCTTGCCCGACTGGGAAGATTCGCCGAGGCGGAGCAATCGTTCCGCCTGGCCGTGATCGCCGGGGCACCGTGGGGCACCGTCTGGGGCGGTCTGGTCGGGGCACTCGCGAACCAGCAGAAATGGCGGGCTGCGGATTCGGTCCCGCCGCTGCTCCTGGCGCGATTCGGTGACAGCGCCAGGACGCTCGGCTATCAAATCGACATTGCACGTTTCCAGCGCAACTTTCCGAAAGTCGATTCACTGATTGCACGATACGCCGCGTTGCCGATGACGGCCGGACGCACTCGCAGCCTGCAGGCACTGCGACGGGAGCAAGCCGAATATCATGGCCGGCTGCGGGCCGCAGAACACGCCGCGTTGGCGCACGCAGGACTGATCGGTTCGATCGGCGGCCCGCAGACTGTGTTGAATGACCTCTTGCTGACGGCGCGGCACGATGCCATCGTCCGGGGCCGTTCCGATCTGGTCCGCGCCGAAGTGAACGCCGCGCTGCAGCAGGTACCGCTCGACTCCATTCGACTCGCGGACCGGCCGTATTACCTGCTGGCCGAAATCGCGGCATATGCCGGAGATCGTGCGAGCGTCCTGCGGTACCGCAGTGGCTACGCAACCGTCCGCCCGGCAAACATTCCAGCCGCGCGCTGGAGCGCGCTGGAGGAGATCGCTGCTGGCCACTGGCAAGCGGCTGCCGCGGCAACCAGCCGCGCGTGCGACACGGCGTGCCACGACAGCGGCCTCTGGTACGGCACGCTGCTCGACCGCGCTGGGCAGGGTGACTCGGCGCGCCGCGTGTATCAGCGATTGGTCGATGCACCGATCCTGGCGATCGACGCCGACGAGGAGACCTTCTATCCCATCGCGCTTCTCCGGCTCGGTGAGCTGTACCGTGCTGCGGGCGACCCGGTCCGGGCGCGCACCTACCTGACACGATTCATCGATCTCTGGAAGTCCGCCGATCCCGAACTGCAACCCATGGTGGCCCGCGCCCGCGAGCAACTGACCAAGCTCGGTGACGTCGCGGCAGCCGCCCCGTTCCCGCAGCACTGATCCGGGAATCGTGGTTGCCCTGTGCCGGGCGTGCCGTCGGCAACTGGGGCCCAGCCGAGACCCTATCCGCCAACGCCTTTCCCAGCGATATTGAGCGCCTGTCCGTCCTGCCCATCCGGAGCACCAGATGCCAGTCCCCAAGCACCCGTGAGCGCTGACGCGTCCGATCTGCGTGCGCGCCTGCAGCACACGCTGAGTGGCAGCTATACCATCGAGCGCGAGCTTGGCGGCGGCGGGATGTCGCGGGTCTTCGTCGCCGAAGAGATGCGCCTCAAGCGACAGATCGTCATCAAGGTCCTCTCGCCCGAACTGGCGCAGGGAATCTCCGTTGAGCGGTTCGAGCGGGAGATCCAGCTCGCCGCGTCGCTGCAACAGGCCAACATCGTACCGGTGCTCTCGGCCGGCGACACCGACGGGCTGCCATGGTTCACGATGCCCTTCGTGGAAGGCGAGTCGCTCCGAGTGCGCCTGGCTCGCGGCCCGCTGTCGACCACCGAAACGATCGGCGTGCTGCGCGATGTGACCCGCGCCCTGGCGTACGCCCACAGTCGCGGCATCGTCCATCGCGACATCAAGCCTGACAACGTCCTGCTCTCCGCTGGCACCGCCGTGGTGACCGATTTCGGGATTGCCAAGGCGATCAGCGCGGCACGTACCGGTCCAAGCAACGCGACGCTCACGCAGGTCGGCACCTCGATCGGCACGCCCGCATACATGGCGCCAGAGCAGGCCGCCGGCGACCCCGAAGTTGATTTCCGCGCCGATATCTACGCGCTGGGGTGCATGGCGTACGAACTGCTCGCCGGCCAGCCGCCGTTTGCCGGCCGTACTGCGCAACGCGTGCTCGCGGCGCACATGGGCGAGGCGCCGCGCAACATCGGCGAACTCCGCCCCGACCTGCCGATTCACCTTCGTGACCTGGTGATGCAGTGCCTCGCCAAGGACCCTGATGGCCGGCCGCAGTCTGCCGCTGAGCTTGGCCGAGCCCTCGACTCGATCACCAGCGGCCAGATGATCGCACCGCCGGCGATCCTGCTTGGTGGCCGCGAGAGCTTTCAGCGAGCATTGCTGATCTATGTTGGCTGCGTGGTCGCGGTGATCATCCTGGTCAAGGCCGCAATCGTCGGGATCGGGCTGCCGGACTGGGTCTTGCCCGGTGCGATCGCCGTCATGGCCCTTGGCCTGCCCGCGGTGCTCTTCACTGGCTACGTACAGCGCGTCAATCGGCGGATGGTCACCGCCACGCCGACGCTGACGCCGGGCGGTACGCGCTCCGCGGTGCAACCGGGCGGCACGATGGCGACCCTCGCCATCAAGGCGACACCGTATGTCAGCTGGCACCGCACTGCGCGCGGCGGCATTTACGCATTGGGGGCGTTTGTCCTGCTGGTGGCGGCGTTCATGGGGCTCCGCATGCTGGGGATCGGACCCTCGGGCTCGCTGCTCGCGGCCGGGAAGATCAAGGCGAAAGCGCCGATCCTGGTCACCGACTTCACGATCCATAACGCCGACACCTCGCTCGCCACCGTGCTCGGCGACGCGACCCGATCGGGGCTGGCGTCGTCGACGGTGATCTCGCTGGTCACACCGGCCCAGGCCGCCAGCACCCTGCGACTGATGCAACGGTCGGCGACGACGCACATCGATGTCGCCGTGGCGCGCGACATCGCCGCCCGCGACGGGGCGGCGGCCATCATCGATGGCGAGGCGACCGGCGTGGGCGGCGGCTACATCGTATCGATGCGGTTGATCTCGGCCGAGACGGGCAACGAGCTGGCGTCGTTCCACGAGACCGGCGACGGGCCGAAGGGGTTGATCGACGCCGTCGACAAACTCACTCGCAACGTGCGCTCGCGGATCGGCGAGTCGCTTCGCGACGTGCACGCGACGCCGCCCCTCGACCAGGTCACCACGCCATCATTGGCGGCGTTGCAGAAATACAGTGCTGGGGCACGCGCGGCTGATGTCGAATCGCACTTCGTCGCGGCGGCGGCGCTGTTGCGCGAGGCCGTGGCGATTGACTCGACCTTTGCCGAAGCGTGGCGCAAGCTGGGGATCACGCTGTTCAATGAATACGCTCCCCAGAGCCAGACTGACGCAGCCCTCGCCCAGGCGTATCGCTACCGCGCCAAGCTCCCCGCCTCCGAGCAGCTCGTCATTACCGCAACATATTTCAGTAGCGGCCCCGGTCGCGACCGGGTCCAGGCGATCGCAGCGTACCAGCGCCTTGCCGCGACGGACCCGCACTGGATCAACAACCTCGCGGTCGAATACGAAATGCGCCGGGAATATGCGCCGGCGGAATCGCTGTTCCGGGTGGCCCGGACATCTGATCCGAAGGTGGCGCTGCCATACAACAATCTGGCCAGCGCGCTGCTGGCCCAGGGGAAATGGGCCGCCGCCGACTCGGCGATCGATGCAGTCCGGACGCATTTCCCCAACAACCATGCCTGGATGGGAACAGAAGTCCAGTTCTTGCGGATGCACGGGCAGGTCGACTCGGCGCAGGCGATGACCGACCGTTTACAGCGCAGCACCGATGCCGATACGCGGCTGCTCGGCATGCGGATTGCCTCCAGCCTGGCGCGAGAGGGTGGCCGGGTTGCCGAATGGGCGCGGTTACGAACCGCAATCGACCAGCAGTCGCCCGGCGACCCGGCGCAGCTCGATACCGCGATTACTGCCATGGTCGACGGGTGGCCGCTCGGCGATCCGGAACGTGGCGTGCAGCGGCTTGATGCCGAACTCGCCCGGGTACCGTTGCGGCAGCTGGCGGAATCGGATCGCCCCTATTTCGATGTCGCCGCCGCGTATGCACTCGATGGACGCGCCGACAAGGCTCGCGCCGTCCTGGCGCAATACCAGGCTGAAGTGAAGGACACCGCGCTGCGCCGACAGCAGGACCCACTGGAGCACACGGTGCTCGGCGAAATCGCGCTGAGCGAGCACAAACCACAAGTGGCACTGGCTGAGTTCCGGCGCGGCGATTCGGCAGCGGACGGGGCCTATGATGCGTGTGCATCTTGCCTGCCGCTCGAACTGGGGCGCGCGTTCGATGCGGCCGAGCAGGCCGATTCCGCGATCCTCATGTACGAGCGCTACCTGGCCACACCACACATTGACCTGTTTGCGAACTCGTGGGACGCCAGCGCCCACTGGCTGGCCGCCGTGCATTTCCGCCTCGGCGAGCTGTACGAAGCGCGCAATGATGGCGCCAACGCGATGAAGCAGTATCAGGCGTTCGTGGAACTCTATCAGCATGCCGATCCGGCGGTGCAGCCGAAGGTCGCGGACGCACGCACCCGGATTGCCAAGTTGCGGGAGCGCGTGCGGCAGGCCGGATGAGCTGAACAGCAACACCACCACGCCTCGTTGATCCGCACAATCCAGCCAGGAGCCATGCGTGCATTGGGATACCGGCAATATCGCGTTCATGCTCGTCTCGACATCGCTGGTAATGCTGATGACGCCCGGACTCGCCTTCTTCTATGGCGGCCTGGTGGGACGGAAGAACGTCCTCGCCATCATGATCCAGAGTTTTGTCTCGATGGGTGTCACCACGGTGCTCTGGGTCGCCGTCGGCTACACGATGTGCTTCAGCGGGAGCTATGGCGACGCCGCCAATCCTGACATCGGCGGAATCATCGGCAACTTCCATCTCGCCTTCTTCCATGGCATCACGCCGATGACGCCATTCCCGGCGTCACCCACTATTCCGCTGATCGTCTTCGTGGCGTACCAGATGATGTTCGCCCAGATCACGCCGGCGCTGATCACCGGCGCCTTCGCGAACCGGGTGACGTTCAAGGCCTATCTCCTCTTCCTGGTCGCGTGGCTGCTGCTGGTCTACTTCCCGGTCGCCCACATGATCTGGGGCGGCGGCATCCTGCAGCAGCACGGCATTCTCGATTTTGCCGGCGGCATCGTGGTGCATGCAACCGCCGGGTTCGCGGCGCTCGCTGCCGTCTTCTACGTCGGCCGGCGGCGGGTCGTCGACGCCGGCATGCATAGCATTCCACTCGTCGCGCTCGGTACCGGACTACTCTGGTTCGGGTGGTATGGCTTCAATGCCGGTAGCGAGCTGAAGGTCGACACGGTCACCGCGAACGCCTTCCTCAACACCGACGTGGCAGCGTCCTTCGCGGCGATGACCTGGCTGGTGCTCGAATGGATCATGGCCAAGAAGCCGAAGCTGGTCGGGCTGCTGACCGGATCGATTGCCGGACTCGCGGCCGTCACGCCAGCGGCGGGATATGTCACCACGGCCACGGCGATCCTGATCGGCATCGTTGCCAGCCTGATCTGTTTCTACGCGGTGTCACTCAAGAACAGGCTGCAATGGGATGATGCGCTCGACGTCTGGGGCGTGCACGGCGTCGGCGGCTTGGTTGGCGTGATCTCCCTCGGCGTCTTCGCCGTCAAGACAGTCAATCCCGCCGGTGGCGCGGACGGCCTGTTGCAGGGGAACCCGTCGTTCTTCATCCATGAGACGCTGGCGGTGGTGGGCGTGGCCGCCTACGCGTTCTGCTTCACCTACGCGATGCTGGCGATCATCAATCGGGTCACGGCGGTGAAGGTGACCTCAGCCGACGAAGAGCTGGGCCTCGACGCGTCACTGCACGGGGAGCAGGCGTATCTCTGACCCGCTAGGCGTGTCGCCCGGATGACTGCACCGATTCGCGACCAGCTGCAGGCGGCGCTGGGACAAGCCTACCTGATCGACCGCGAGCTCGGCGGTGGTGGCATGTCGCGGGTCTTCGTGGCGACCGAGACGGCGCTCAACCGCAGTGTCGTGATCAAGGTGATCACCCCCGAGCTGCTCGAGGGGATGAGTGCGGAACGCTTCGCCCGGGAAGTCAGGCTCGCGGCGCGCCTGCAGCACGCCAATATCGTGCCGGTGCTCACCGCAGGCGACGCCAACGGTCTGCCGTATTACACGATGCCATACGTGCGCGGCGAATCGTTGCGCGCGCGAATGGCATCCGGCACGCCGATCACGGTACCGGACGCCATCCACCTGCTGCGAGACATCGCACGTGCACTGGCCTGCGCGCACGCCGAGGGGATCGTGCACCGCGACATCAAGCCGGAGAACGTGCTGCTCTCCGGTGGGGCTGCCGTCGTCGCGGATTTCGGAATCGCCAAGGCGATCGATCTCTCGCGCACGCAGGACGGCGACCCGTCGGCGGCGACCAGTCTTACCCTGACCCAGGCCGGCAGCTCCCTCGGCACGCCGGCGTACATGGCGCCGGAACAGGCCACCGGCGATCCTGGCGTTGATCATCGTGCCGATATCTATGCGTGGGGGCTGATCGCCTGGGAGCTGCTGGCCGGTCGCCATCCATTTGCCGGGCGCACGACGCTCCAGGCCATCATCGCCGCCCAGATCACCGAGAATCCGCCAGCGCTCAGCGCGGTGCGTGCCGATGTCCCTGCTGCGTTGAGTGACGTGATCCGGCGCGCGCTGGAGAAAAATCCCGCGCACCGCCCCGCGACAGCAGCCGAGCTGCTAGCCGCCCTCGATCAGGCCGCCAGCACCGGCGCACCCCACCCACTGGCCACAGCGCCACCGCGTCGGTCGAACATGCGCCGTCGGGCGCTGGTTGGCGCCGCAGCCGTTGCGGTCATTGCTGCGACGGTATGGCTGGCGGTGGGCCGCCTGCACCATCGGTCGGAGCCGCCAGCTGGCAAATCGCTGGCGGTGATTCCGTTCACGCCGGAGTCGAGCGACACGGCCAACGCCTACCTCGGCGAGGGGATTGCCAACGATGTCACCAGCACGCTCGCAGAGGTACCCGGGTTGCGACTGGCTGGTCAGAGTTCGTCAGCGCGGTTTGTGGGCTCGAAGCTGACTCCGCAACAAATCGGTCAGACACTGCAGGTGAGCGCCATCCTCGACGGCACCGTCCGGCGGGTTGGTGACCAGGTCCGTGTGTCGGTCGAACTCCTTGATACCGGCGATGGTCACGTGATCTGGCAGGAGAGTTACGCCCAGCCCGCGAAGGACATCCTCACGGTCCAGGACGAGATCGCCCGCGCCATCGCGGGGCAACTGCAGGTGACGCTCGCCGATGCCGGAAGCAGTGAAGCGCGTGGCACCGCCGACCCGGTCGCCTACGACCTCTACCTCAAGGGGATGTATCTGTATCGGCGACGCGGCCCGGGAATCACCACGGCGATCGCGACATTGGAGCAGGCGACCGCACGTGACACGATGTTTGCGCGCGGCTGGGCGGCGCTCTCCAATGCGCTGACCGTGTCGACGTCATACGTGGCCACCCGGCCCAGCGAGGTGCTGCCTCGCGCGCGCGCCGCTGCCGAACGCGCCGTGCGACTCGATTCGACATTGTCTGACGCGCACCTCGCCCTCGGCTACGTCGATGCCGAACTCTTTCAGTGGCCTGAGGCGGAGGCGGAGCTCCGTCGCGCCATCGCGCTCGATCCGGCCGCTGCGGAGCCTCGTTATCGTCTCGCCTACACGCTGATGAACCAGGGAAAGCCCGCCGAGGCGGTGCCGATCCTGCAGCTCGCCGTAGCGCGCGACCCGCTCTACTTCATGACAGCGTCGTACCTGGGGTGGGCGGAAGTGGAGTCCGGTCGCGTCGCCGAGGGTATCGAGGAAGAGCGACGCGGCGTTGCGCTGGAGCCGGAAAGCATCACCGCCGTTTCGATCGCGGGGCTGGGCATGCTCAGCGCCGGACTCAAGGATTCGGCGATCGTCTACGGTCACCGCATCCTGTCACTGAGTTCGATGCCGGCCCGGCTTGGCGTCGCCGCGGTCATTCTGGCACACGCCGGCGAGGGGGCCGAGGCGCGTGCCATCACCCAGCAGATCGAGGCGACGCCGCCCGACACCTGGACGCGATGGACCGGACTGGTCCTTGCCTACACCGCCCTGGGCGATTCGGCGCGTGCGGTTGCCGCACTGGAGCGTGCCGCGGCCGGCGATGGCGACGACTTTCCGACCTACGCCCTGCGACTCTTGGGCGAGCTGCCCACCGGCCCGCGCGTCAGCGCGGCCCTGCTACGCTATCATCTGGACCCCGCCCACTTCACAAAAGCCGCCGGCACCACGCCCTGACGGACTGCCTACCGGATCGCCTTCCGGGGCACCATCGAATCAGTCATCGCCGCATCATAGGCGAACGACGCCATCATCACCGAGTTCTTCATCAGGTCGTCACCCTGGATGGTGTCGAAGAAATCCAGGTTGGTATGACCGCCCTCGGCGGGCAGGTGATCCTGCAGGAACTGGAATCCCGGCAGGCCGACTTCGTCGAACGAGACGTGATCGGTCTGGAAGAGGCTCTGGTTGGAGATCGCGGTCATGCCGAAGTCGGCGAACGGCGCCATCCAGGCCGCCATCATCGACCGCGCGGCCTCGTCCCCTTGCAGGTAGATGCCGCGATACTGTCCGGCGCCGTAGTCCTGGTTGAAGTACGCCGAGAGCGTCGCGTACTCCGGCTTGGCACCGACGTCGGGCTTGCGCGGATTGCCGAAGTGCTTGAGCACGTAGGCGCGTGACCCGATCAGCCCTTCCTCTTCGCCACTCCAGAGCGCGACGCGAATCGTCCGGCGTGGCTTGGCCCCGATGGTGTGCAGGATGCGCGCCGCCTCCAGCACCACGGCGACACCCGAGGTGTTGTCACTGGCATTCGGACTCGCGTGCCAGGTATCGAAGTGCGCGCCAATCATCACGACCTGGTCCTTGAGGTCGGAACCGGCGATGTCGCCGGTGATATTGACGGCCTGCTGTACCTGCGTGCCGATCTTGTTGCGCACTTCGACCTCGACCTTGACCGGAATGTTCCGCTTGAGGATCCGGTACATCCGGTTGTAGTGCTCGGGCGTCACGGCGAGGATCACCGGCGACGCCAGGGCACCTTCGCGTGACCAGTGATCTGCCGCGGCACCCGGCCGGGCGTAGCCGCGCACCGCGCCGAGCCAGCCGCTTTCGCACTGCAGCACCGCGAGCACCCCTTCACTCTTGTAGAAGGCGAGCTTGTCGGTGGCACTCAGCGCGTCGGGATTGCGCGGCGCGCGCACGGTAACTGCCCGCGGTGGCGTGATTACCGTCTGCTCGATCGTCTTCAGCTGGTCGTCGGTCCAGCGCGCCACACCGTTGGTGAGCGGCGCCATGTCGATCACGGCCGGCGGCGTGGAAAGAACGACCATTCCCTTGAGCTTGCCGCGGTAGCGATCGAGATCGGCGCGGGTCTGCAGGTCGACGATCGTGGCCTCGCCGGTCTGACGGCCGTTGGTGCTCGACGTGTAGGCAATGGGATACGCCACCATCGGCGAGTAGTCCGGTTCCAGCATCTGGAGCGAGACGTATTCATTGTCCCAGGTCACGCCCCAATCCATGTAGGGCTCCACGGTCACATTAGTGAGGCCGAGGGTGGCCATCTCTTTCTGGGCCCAGGCCTGCGCGCGCTGCATGTCGTCCGACATGGTCAAGCGGGCGCCGAGGACGTCGGCCATATAGCTCTCGAGGTCCATCACCTGCGAATGCTGCAGCCCTTCCTCGCGAATCCGGGCGATCACCGCGGGGTCTGGAGCGGTGGGCGCGGAAAAGGTGGCCGCCGTGACGGCAAAGAGCAGCAGCGTGGCGAGTGGGCGCAGGATTCTGGTCATGGGTGACTCCCTGGGATGGGGCGCTGGCGTCCCCTGAAACACTCGAGGTGACACCTCCGTATATTTCCGGAAACCAGGAACAAAGCTACTGTGCCCGTGTACCCGGCGTCTGCCTCTTCTCCGAGGGCAGCCGACATGCCGCGATAGCGTCACTGGCAAATCGGTCGGGCGACCCTCTCCCTGAGGCCTATGATGAAGTCCTTCCTTCGATCACGCTGGATGCTGGCCCTCCTCGGCGTCGTTGTGCTGCTGATCCCCGTTGCGGTCGTGATGGCGCGCAGTACCGGCGGCAAAGACGACGCCATCACTGCCCGCGTCCGCCAGGGACCGTTCAAGGTCACCATCACCAGCGCCGGCGAACTCCGGGCGCCCAAGGCGGTGCAGATCACTGTGCCGCCCAACGCGCAAGAGGCCGAGCAGTACCAGATGAAGATCCAGAAAATTGTCGATGAGGGGACGATCGTCAAAACCGGCGACGTGGTGGCGGAACTCGATCGTTCGACCATCGCGTCGAAGCTCGCCGACGTGGGCCTCGCCATGCAGAAGGCCGACGCGCAATACGAGGAAGCATCACTCGACTCCGCACTCAACCTGTCGAAGGCTCGCGAGGACATGCGGACCGCCGGCCTGACGCTGGAAGAGAAGCAACTGGCCCGGGAGCAATCGCAGTACGAGGCGCCCAGTGTCAAGCACCAGGCCCAGATCGACTACGAGCGTGCCGAACGGGCACTCCGCCAGGACTCGCTCGATCTCAAGACCAAGGTCGAACAGGCGATTGCCAAGATGCGGGAAGTCGGCAGCGACCGCGACCGGCAGAAGGCCAAGCTCCAGGTTGTCCAGGATGTCATGGGGCAGTTCACCATCAAGGCGCCCGCGCCGGGGATGGTGATCTATGTCAAGGAGTGGAATGGCAAGAAACGCGCGGTCGGCTCACAGGTCAGCAGCTGGGACCCGGCCGTCGCCACGCTGCCCGACCTCTCGGTGATGGAATCGGTGACCTACGTCAACGAGATTGATGTCCGCAAGCTCGCCATCGGCCAGCACGTCGCGATCTCGCTTGACGCTGACCCCTCAAAACACCTGATCGGCACGGTGACGCAGGTCGCCAATGCTGGCGAGCAGCGGCCGAACTCCGACGCCAAGGTGTTCGAGGTCACTGTCAGCGTGGAGCATCCCGATACCACGCTACGCCCCGGCATGACGACCGGCAATGCGATCGAAACGTTGTCGCTCGACAATGTCCGCCACGTGCCGCTCGAAGCGCTGATGACGCAGCAAGGTGTGCCGTTCGTCTATCGCCGGGTCGGCGGTCACATCGAAAAGCAGGAAGTGGAAACCGGGGCGATGAACGACGATGATATCGTGATCAGCCGAGGCCTGGAACGCGACGATCGCGTCCTCCTCTCGGCGCCGGTTGATCACGACAAGATCCAGCTCCAGCGCTTGCCGAACTCCAAGGCGATCCAGCAGAACGCCGACAGCGGCACCTCGACGCCACTGCCACCGCCCGCCGGGGCCCCGACCACCAAGCCAGCAGCCACCAAGCCCGTCGCCACCAGCCCGGGCTGACCGTGACCCACGATCTCGACCACTCACCCGCCCATCGCAGTGCGCTGGGCGTGCAGGCGGCCTTCGCGTCGCGCATTGCGATCGAAGCCGTCGGCCACAACAAGCTGCGCGCGGCCCTCACCTCGCTGGGCATCCTCTTCGGTGTCGCCTCGGTGATCGCGATGCTGGCGATCGGCCACGGCGCCGAGCAGGAGATCCTCGCGCAGATGCGACTGCTCGGATCCAACAACGTGATCGTGACGCCGTTGGTGGAGCAGCACGAGGGCCAGGTCAAGGATGACAACGCCAAGCACGACAAGAAGAAGTTCACGCCCGGCCTGACCTACGCCGACGCCCAGGCCCTCGCCGGCCTGCCGGGTGTTGACGCCGTCAGTGCGGAGGTCGTCCTCAACTCCAATGTGACGCGCGAAGGACGCAGTCGATCGGCCAAGGTGGTCGGCGTCGACAGCGCGTATTTCCGGCTGATGAATCTGGACATCGCCGAGGGCACCGGGTTTGCCGCTGATCAGTATCGGTATGGCCGGCCGGTTGCCATCATCGGCCAGGGCGTCCGGGCCCGCTTCTTTACCACCGAAGACCCGATCGGACGTGCGATCAAGGTCGGCGATAACTGGCTCACGGTGGTGGGCGTGCTCGCCGATCGCAAGGTCTCGACCGACAATGCCCAGCGCCTCGGCATCCGCGATGCGAACATGGATGTCTATATCCCGGCGCCCACGATGCTGCTCCGTTTCCGCAACCGCGCGGTCGTGACCCCCGAAGAGATTGCCGCGGCCAACCGGGGCGGCGTCCTGGTGTCGTCAGGTGACCAGGCCACTGCCGATCCCGAAAAGGAAGCCGAGACGCGCAACATGAACCAGCTGGACCGGATCGTGGTGCGTGTCCAGGAAGCCCGCTACGTCCCGTCGGTCGCTGACGTCACCGACCGGATGCTCAGCCGGCGTCATAACCAGGTCACCGACTACGAAGTCACCATCCCCGAGTTGCTGCTGAAGCAGGAGCAGCGCACCCGCACGATCTTCAATATCGTGCTTGGTGCGATCGCATCGATTTCGTTGATCGTCGGCGGCATCGGCATCATGAACATCATGCTGGCCTCGATCCTTGAGCGGATACGCGAGATCGGTGTCCGCCGTGCCATGGGTGCGACGCAGCGCGACATCCTGGCGCAGTTTCTCGCCGAAGCGGTGCTGATCTCGGTCGCCGGTGGGCTGGCCGGGATTCTGGTCGGTGTTGGCCTGAGCCTCGGCATCGAGCGGTTCGCCGGCATTCACACCATCGTATCGGTGATTTCCGTCGTCGTGGCGTTCGGGGTGTCGTTCTCCGTCGGGCTCTGTTTCGGAATCGTGCCTGCGTATCGCGCGGCACAGCAGGATCCCGTCGTCTGCCTTCGCTACGAGTAACCCATGCCCATTCGCTTTCTGATTCGCCTGCTCGCCGTCGCCACGACGATCTGCGTCACGGTTTCCGCTCGCGCGGTGGCGCAGGAACCCGGCCAGCCGCTGACGCTGCAGCAGGCCATCGCACTCGGTCAACGCCAGGGGTATCAGGCGCGCAGCGCAGAGAACGTCAGGACCAGCGCCCGGGAACGCAATAGCGCCTTCCATGCGGGCTACCTGCCGTCGCTGTCGGTCAGCGGCACGACGCCGAGCTACAACCGGTCGATCACGCCGGTGCTGCAGCCGGATGGATCGACGCTCTACATTCCGCTGCAGCAGACCGACGCATCGCTGCTGGCGAACATCACCCAGAAGATTCCCTGGACGAATTCCACGGTGACCGTGAGCTCCGGCATCGACCAGTACAAGGTCACGGGCCCGACGGGATACACCACCTGGTCCTCGACCCCCTTCGTGGTCGGCATTTCCCAGCCATTGTTGCGCTCGAACTCTCAGGCCTGGGATCTCAAGCAACAGGATCTCTCGCTCGAGTCCTCCGAGCGTCGCTACCTCGAGACCCGCGAAGACGTGGCGATCAATGTGACCAACGCCTTCTTCGATTACTACATCGCCGGACTGAATCTCAAGAATTCCGAGGCGAACCTCGGCATCAACGACACCTTGTATACCCTCAACAAGGGTCGGCTTGAAATCGGCAAGATCGGCGAGAATGACTTGCTGCAAAGCCAACTCGCGCTGTTGCGATCGCAGCAATCGCGGGAGGATGCCAGCCTCGCCTATCACCGCGCCAAGGCCGCCTTCCAGCTCGCCGTCAATCTCCCGACGAGTTCGGCCGCAGCGATCACCATGTCAGCCGACGTGCCAGCGTTCGAAGCGGACACCGCAGCGGCCGTGCACTGGGCGCGCATCAACTCGTCAGCGATCAACGATGCCCGGGCCAGCGAGGTGCAAGGCGATCGCGAGGTCAGCGAGGCCCGGTGGAACTCCGGTGTCGGCGGTACGGTCACCGCGAGTTATGGCTTTAATGCCACCGGCACCCGGGCCAGCGAGGCGTACCAGAACCTGCTCGGTGCCCAGCATCTCTCGCTGTCGGTCCAGATGCCGCTCTGGCAGTGGGGAGCGCACACATCAGGAATCGCGGCCGCCGAGGCCGACCGGGCGTCGCTCCGGGACAATGCCGATCTCAACCGCGCCCAGGTCGACCAGACCGCCTATTTCGCGGCCCTCCAGTTGACGCAGGCGCGACGCTCCCTGGTCATCGCGACCAAGGCGGACACCGTCGCTGAGCAGCGGTTCGATGTCGCCTACAACCGCTACGTCATCGGCCGGATCACGATTGACAACCTGTACATCGCCCAGAGCGAGAAAGATCAGGCGTTGCAGGCGTACACGCAGGCGCTGCGGTCGTACTGGATTTCCTACTATCAGCTACGCCGCAACACGTTGTTCGACTTCGAGGCAAATCAGCCGATCCGGGAGTGAGCTGTGCGCGATCAGCGGGGAGGGTGATATTCGGGAGTCCCCTTCCCCCGCCGTTGCAGGAGCCTGATCCCCGATGAGCCACCTCTTCTCCCCGATCGCCCTTCGCGGCGTAACCCTCCGCAATCGCATCGTGATCTCGCCGATGTGCCAATATTCCGCCGACGAGGGCTCCGCCACCGCCTGGCACATGATTCATCTCGGCCACATGGCATTGTCGGGTGCGGGGATGCTCTGCCTCGAAGCAACTGCCGTCGAAGCCGAAGGTCGCATTTCCCCCGACGATCTCGGCCTGTGGAACGACGCCAATGAGGCGGCGCTGGTGCCGATCATGGCAGCGATCCGCGCCCATTCGGGGATCGCGGTTGCCGTGCAACTCGCGCACGCGGGACGGAAGGCATCGACTCGCTCACCGTGGCAAGCCGGACACCAGGTACCGATCGCCGATGGCGGCTGGGTTCCGTCGGCGCCATCACCGGTGCCGTACCAGGCCGACGATACCGCCCCGCACGAACTCGATCACGCTGGACTCGCGCGGGTGCGCACTGCCTTTGCCGCTGCAGCGACCCGCGCAGCACGACTCGGCATCGACGGAATCGAACTCCATGCTGCGCACGGGTACCTGTTACATCAGTTTCTCTCCCCGCTGGCCAACCAACGCAGTGATGGATACGGTGGTTCGCTCGCCAATCGGATCCGCTTTCCGCTGGAGGTCTTTGACGCGGTGCGCGCCGCGTTTCCGGCAGATCGGCCGGTCGGCGTGCGGGTGTCGGCCACCGACTGGGTCGCAGATGGCTGGGATCTCGACCAGACGATCGCGTTCGCGCAGGAACTCGCGTCACGCGGCGTCGATTGGATCGACGTGTCGTCGGGCGGACTCTCGCCGGCCCAGCAGATTCCGGTCGGGCCCGGATACCAGGTGCCCTTCGCCGAGGCAGTCCAGCGGGCGACTGGCGTGCCAGCGATCGCCATCGGATTGATTACCGAAGCACGGCAGGCTGAGGCGATCGTGGCGAGTGGACAGGCCGCGATGGTTGCACTCGCGCGCGGCATGCTGTACGACCCGCGCTGGCCGTGGCATGCAGCGGCGGAACTTGGTGCGCACGTTGAGGCGCCGCCGCAGTATTGGCGCGCCGAACCGCGCGATCACAAAGGATTATTCTCGAACGCGCACCGCTGAACAGAGTGGCGCCAGGGGCGCCGCGGGCGTCAGATACCGAAGAGTGAGGTCGAATCGCCGGCGGGACTGAGATGCACCGGGTGGGTGGGCAAGCCCTCGAACCATCCGGTCAACGCCTCGACGGCGATGGGACAGAGATGTTCGGTCACCACCGCGTGACGCAGGTGCTGCATCACGGCTTCCATCGGCATCGCCGCGCGGTACGGCCGGGCGGCTGACAACGCTTCACACACATCTGCTGCACAGAGTACCCGGGCCGCGAGCGACAACTCATCGGCCGCAAGTCCGAGATGGTATCCGGTGCCATTGATCCGTTCGTGATGTGACGCCGCCAGCATGGCGAAGCGCGCAAAGCGGGGCACATCCTTGAGCAGGTCGAAGGTGTGCCGCGTGTGGCGCTCCATTTCGATCCGTTCCTGGGGCGTCAACGGGCCGTTCTTGTCGAGAATCCTGTTGCCCACGCCGAGCTTGCCGATGTCGTGCAGCAGGGCGGCGCGGCGCAGCGCGCGAATCTCGCGAGCGGGGAGGTCGAGCTCCATCGCCGTGCGAGTGGCCAGGAACGACACATTCTGGGAATGCCGTGCCGTGAACGGACTCTTCGCGTCAATCACGCGCGCAAAGGCCTCGGCGACAGTGTCGAGCCGCAGTTCGTCGGCGTAGACGACGCGTGCCGGCGGTTCGCAGGCTCGCAACGAGGCGAGGGTATCGGCGTGACGGATCTCACCCCAGAAAGCGGTGTCGGTGGCCATCGTCTCGAAGGCCGCGACCAGATCCGGATCGAACCACTTCCCCGATCGACGACGCACGACGTCGTAGGCGGTGCCGACGTCGTAGGCTTTCTCGAACACTTCGACGGTCTGCGCCAGGCCGACAATCCGTGCCAACCGAGGAATCGCCGTGCGGGTGAGTCCCTGCGGTGTACCGCTGCCATCCCACCGCTCGTCGATCGAACGGATCGCATCGCAGGTCTCGGCCGGCATGGCCAGCATCGCGGCGATAGCGGCGCCGCGATCAGCTCGCATGACAGCCATTTCCTGATCGGCATCGGCGGTGGCGCGACTGGCCGTCAGCGCCTGCCATCCCTGAACCAGCCGGGTGCGGCCACCGGATACGACACTGATCGCCTTGCCGGCCACCGACCGGTCGTTCCAGTCATTGAGCCGGCGGGCAGCCTTGTGCAGACGATCATCGCCACCATGTACTGTCGTCAGCTGCGCCGAGATGGAGGAGCTACCAAGATCCTTGAGCAGCAGGGCATAAAAGAGCGCGCTGTGATCACTCTCGTTGATCCCGAGCACCTTGCCGATTCGCATCCCGATCATGGTAGCGCGGATTGAATGCCCCACCGGCTGTCCCTCGGCCATGTCGAGCGCGTGCGACAGCGCACCAATGACATCGGTCAGGCGAATTCCGGCATACGGTTCGTCGGACTGAACCGGCTCGGTTCCACGGTGCAACT
Source organism: Gemmatimonadales bacterium (assembly GCA_036499125.1). Lineage (GTDB taxonomy): Bacteria > Gemmatimonadota > Gemmatimonadetes > Gemmatimonadales > GWC2-71-9 > Palsa-1233. Next base: position 58,190 of record DASYEH010000011.1, on the reverse strand, counting down.
TGAGGACCCGGGCTCGGCCTGTTCCCCCCTCAACCGGTGATGCCGGGATTTCCGGCGCCTTCACGGGCTTTGGGGCCACAATCCGAGGCCGCCTCAGGGCACTTGCCGTCTGAGTCAGGGCCAGAAGCTGGGATGACATGCCCTGCGAAAGGGCAAGAAGAATGCCCTTCGCCAGCTAGCGCATCAGGGCAGCCAGGTGGTGACCTCGGATGCGGGGCGACGCGGCTTCCCTTCGGTCGGTCCGGCCGGCTCGCCGACCTGCACCATCGCCACGATTCGCTCGGTGGCCGGGGCGCCGACGGTGGCCCGGGTCCGTGGGTCATCCATGACAGCGCCGGTCTTGAGGTGAGTGCCGAGGCCCATCGCATGGGCGGACAGCAGGATGTTCTGGACGGCCATCATCGTCGCAGCGTGATCTTCCTCGCGGATCTCCGGGTTCTCGTCCTGGTTCATGCTGACGAAGATCAGTGCCGGAACTGCGGCCTCGGTGGCCGCGACCTTGGCGATCAGCGCCTGGGCAGCGGCGGGGTCTTCGACCTTCTTGGCCTTGCGGGCGCCGAGGGTTTCGCCGTACGCTCGCCGAGCGTCGGGACCCAGGACGTAGAAATGCCAAGGCTGGGTCAGCCGGTGGTTCGGCGCGTGGACCGCGGCGGCGAGCAGCTGCTCGATCTCCGCGCGGGTGATGGTCCGGCCAGTGAACTGTCGGACCGAACGGCGGTTCAGAATGACGTTGAGCATATCCATGGTGCGTCCTGATTCTGGGTTCGAGGTTCCGGATATCTGACCGGAACGAGACCCAATATCGCCCCGGGACGCCGCTTTCGGCGTACCTTATGGCGCCGCCTGGTTCCGGGGCACTCTACCCCCTTCCCAACTATTGAATCGAGAGCGACGATGCCCGTGCGCCGACTTGCCGCTGTTGCGTTGTTCCTGGTTGCGTGTCAAGGTGGCGGGAGTGGAGCGAGCCAATCGGCCGCCGCGCCCATCAGGATCGTGGCCAGCGAGTATGCCTTCGTGGGCGTGCCGGACACGCTGCAAACCGGCTGGCACGACATCATGGTGGTCAATCAGGGGAAGCAGCTCCACATGGCGGTCTTCGCCCGGCTCGACAGCGGCAAGACCTTTGAGGACTATCGCGCGGCGCTCATCGCGAAGACACCGATGCCATGGCTCCGTGAGGTCGGCGGCGTCAACGCCGTGTTGCCGGGCGACAGCCTGACGTCGGTCATCAACTTTCCCGCGGGAAGCTACCTGACACTCTGCTATGCTACCGACTCCACCGGTCAAGCGCACGTGCTCGATGGCATGGCCTCGGTATTCACCGTTGCTGCTGCGGGTCCGGTCGCAAGCGCCGAGCCGATTGGCGACGACACCGTAGCGCTCACCAGCTACAAGATCGGGTTTGCCTCACCACCAGCTCGCGGGATGCACCTGTTCCGGGTGGAAGATCATGATTCAGCTGCGATCAATCATGACCTGGTGATCGTGCGCCTGAACGACGGCAAGACTGCGGCGGACGCGGCGGCGTGGCTGGCCGCACCGCATGACGCCCCGCCGTTCACTGTCGCCAGCGGCACCACCGGCATCGAGCGCGGTGCGCACGACTACATCCGCGCCGACCTCTCGCCGGGCAACTATCTCGCGCTCTGCTTCATGCCCGACAACGGCGATGGCAAACCACACTACGTGCACGGCATGACTACCGCGTTCACGGTCGGGAGTTGAAACAGCAAATGAGGTACGTCGGCGACGTGCTCGAACGGCGCTGTTCCGGGTTGATTCCGGCAGCGTACCGGTTGCGGGGGCCCACTTGACCAGTCCGTCGGCTCGCAATCCTGCGGCCCCGCTGTCACGCAAGGAACTCACCATTCGCGGGCTCGTCCTCGGCGCGCTGCTGACGACGGTATTCACGGCCGCCAATGTGTATCTGGGCCTCAAGGTCGGGCTGACGTTCGCGTCGTCGATCCCGGCCGCGGTGATGTCGATGGCGGTCCTCAGCATGGTGAAGGACTCGTCGATCCTCGAGAACAACATCGTGCAGACCGTGGCCTCGGCCGCCGGAACGCTGTCAGCGATCATCTTCGTGCTCCCGGGCCTGGTGATTGTCGGCTGGTGGACCGGGTTCCCATTCTGGCAATCGTTCCTGATCTGCCTGAGTGGTGGCGTGCTCGGCGTGCTGTTCACCATTCCCTTGCGCCGCGCGCTGGTCACCACGTCTGATCTCCCCTACCCGGAAGGAGTCGCGGCGGCCGAGGTGCTCAAGGTCGGTTCCGGCACCCGCGGCGAAGTGAGCGACGATACCGGCGAAGCGCGCGAAGGATTGATCGCTGTCATCCTCGGCACGGCGGCGTCCGCCGGACTGGCGATCTTCACGGCAACACGGATCGCCGCCGCCGAGGTCACCGGGTTCTTCACGCTGGGCGGGGGCGCTTCGACAGGGTTCGACATCGCGTGGTCGCTGGCGTTGCTCGGCGCGGGACACCTGGTCGGGTTGTCGGTCGGCATCGCGATGCTGGTGGGGCAGATCATTTCGTGGGTCATCGCCGTGCCGATCCTGACTGCCATGCAGCCGGCCGGACCCGGCGTGACAGTCGCGGCGCATACGATGGCACTCTGGAGCACGCAGGTCCGGTTCATCGGCGCGGGCACCATCGGCATTGCGTCGCTCTACACCCTGGCGACGCTGGCCAAGCCGGTGCTGGGCGGGCTGATCAACACCCTTGCCGCGTCGCGCGCATCTCATGCCACGGATGAGAGCGACCGTGACCTCTCGCCACCCTGGATCATCGCGCTGGCCGTGGTGTGCCTGGCGATTGCCGGGGTGTTGGCGTACACGTTCGCCCGGTCAACGGTCCTGGCACCGAATGCGTGGCACCTCACCCTCGTCGCGGTGCCGTTCGTGCTGCTGGTCGGCTTCCTGATTGCTGGCGTGTGCGGATACATGGCCGGGCTGATCGGTGCGTCAAACAGCCCGATCTCCGGCGTCGGCATTCTGTCGATCGTGATCTGCGCATCCCTGCTTGTGCTCGTCGTGGCGCCGACCGATGTCACTCGGCCGGCGCTGGTCGCGTTCGCGCTGTTCGTCACGGCCATCGTCTTTGCGTGTGCCACGATCTCCAACGACAATCTGCAGGATCTCAAGACCGGGCAACTCGTGGGCGCCTCGCCGCGCCGTCAGCAGATCGCGCTGATCGTCGGCGTGGCTGCGGGTGCTGCGGTGATCCCGTTCGTCCTCAACCTGCTGGCCAAGGCCTACGGCTTTGCCGGCGCCGCCAATGTCGGCGTCGTCGCACCGAATCCGCTACCTGCCCCGCAGGCCACCCTGATCTCGGCGCTGGCGAAGGGTGTCATTGGCGGCCAGCTCGACTGGAAGATGATTGGCATCGGTGCGCTGGTTGGCGTCGGGTTGATCGTCCTCGATGGGATGCTCGGCGTGCTGAAGAAGATGCGGATTCCGCCGCTCGCGGTCGGCATCGGCATCTACCTGCCGATGTCGGCGACATTCGCGGTGATCATCGGCGCGGTGCTTTCGCACTGGTTCAACGCCAAGGCAAAGCGGACGCCGAATCCCGGCCGCACCGAACGACTCGGCACGCTGGTGGCATCGGGATTGATCGTGGGTGAGAGCATCTGGGGGGTGATCAACGCGGGGCTCATCGTCGCCACGTCGAAGGAGGCGCCGATTGGCCTGGTGTCGGATCACTTCGCCGCGGCCCCGTGGCTCGGATCGCTCTGCTTCGTGGCGGCTGTCATCTGGCTCTATCGCTGGATGTTGCAGCGCGGTGCGGCGGCACCGGCAGCATGACCACCGAACGCCAGTGGGCCCGCCCGCTCGACGCTGAGCTCGACATGTTCGGGATCACCGATGTCGGACTCGTGCGCAAGGAAAACCAGGACCATTACATGCTCTGCACTGTCCACCCCCAGGTGGTCGTGCACGGAACCAGTCTGCCGAATGCCGACTCCCTGCCGCTTCGCGGCGAGCGGATGGCGACATATATGCTCGTCGCCGATGGTGTCGGCGGCGGCACAGGTGGCGGCGACGCAAGCCGGCTCGCGGTGGAAACGGTCATGCAGTATGTCCGCTCATCGCTGCGATCGTACCACGCGGCCGGCGCTGCGTCGGACGCCGAGTTCCACGAGGCGCTCGCCGCCGCAGCGCTCGAGGCTCACGACGCGGTACGCAGTCGCCGCATGGCGGAGCCCGGCGGGAAGATGGCAACCACACTGACGCTCGCCGTCGCGGTGTTTCCCTGGATGTATGTGACCCAGGTCGGCGATAGCCGGTGCTATCTCTACTCCGACGGCACCCTCGTGCAGGTAACCCGGGATCAGACGATTGCGCAGGGATTGGTGGATCAGGGGATCTTGCCGGCCGATCGAATGGCGCGGTCTCCGTTCAACCATGTACTGGCGAGCGCCATCGGTGGCGACGAAGCGACTCCCGTGGTGACCCGCATCGAGATCCCCCGCGGCTGCGTCATCCTGCTCGCCACTGACGGACTCACCAAGCATGTCGACGACGCCGAGATTCAGCGCCAGATCGAGGCGATGACATCGTCGGAGCAGCTCTGCCGGTCGCTGCTCGGCCTCGCCCTCGAACGGGGCGGCGCCGACAACATCACGCTCATCGCGGCACGCGCGCCGCTGCCGGTCCTGCCATCGGCGTGACGGTTGCAACGCGGGACGGCAGCCATGGCCCAGGTCGGGCCGGCCCGGTGATTGACGGAAACTCGTGACCGGCCCGATATTCACACACCGCTCGCCCACTACCAACCCGGCTATCCCCATGCGTTGCCGTACTCGCTCCGTGTATCCCTGCCTCATTGTGCTGCTGCTGGCGTCGGCTGCGGGATGCGCGCCGCGTGTCATCCCGGCGGATCTCGTGCTCCGCAACGGCAAGGTCGTCACCATGGACTCGACCACGCCGCAGGGCGAGGCTGTCGCTGTCACTGGTGACAAGATCACGGCCATCGGGTCTGATGCCGACATCTCGCGCTACGTCGGCTCCAACACCAAGGTGATCGACTTGCAGGGCCACCTGGCGATTCCCGGTTTCAATGAATCGCACGGCCATTTCACCGCCTTGGGGCAGACGCTCACCCAGCTGCGGCTGCGGGGGATACCGACGTGGCAGGAGATCGTGCAGATGGTCGCCACCGCAACGAAGGATGGCAAACCGGGCGCCTTGATCCTGGGCGATGGCTGGCATCAGGAGAAGTGGAACCAGTCGCCAGGACGCGTGGTGCAAGGCTTCCAGACCAACGACCTGCTCAATGAGGTCGCACCGAACAATCCGGTCGTCCTCGGTCACGCCAGCGGTCATGCACTGATCGCTAACGACGCCGCGCTCAAGCTGGCCGGGATTACCGCCGCGACCCCCAATCCACCGGGGGGCAAGATCATCAAGGATGCCACCGGGCGGCCGACCGGCATCCTGGTGGATGACGCGCAGGGCCTGATGACCCGGGCCGTCGCCAAGCGGCAGGCCGAGCGCACGCCAGACGAAGCGCGTGCCGATTTCCTCAACCAGATCCACCTCGCGACCCAGAACGCACTCGCCAACGGCGTCACGACGTTCCAGGACATGGGTGAATCATTTGCCACCATCGACGCCATCAAGCAGATCGTCGACGCGGGCAAGATGCCGCTGCGCCTCTATATCCTGATCGACCAGGCCGAAGTGCGAGCCGACGACGTGGATTCGCTGGTGTCGCACCGGATGATCGACGTCGGCAACGGCCATCTCACGGTGCGCGCGATTGGCGAGATCACATCGGACGGCGCGCTCGGCTCGCGCAGCGCCTGGATGCTCAAGCCGTACGACGACGACCCGACCAATACCGGGCTCAACGTGACCACGATGACGCGTATCAAGGAGATCGCCGAGATCGGCCTCCTCCACGGCTTCCAGATTTCGGTGCACGCGATTGGCGACCGCGCCAATCAGGAGACGCTCAATACCTACCAGGCTGTCTTCAACGAACATCATGTCAAGAGCGATACCCTGCGCTGGCGGATCGAGCACGCGCAGCACCTCAACCCCGCAGACATTCCGCGCTTCGGGCAGATGGGCGTCGTCGCCTCGATGCAGGCGATTCACCAGTGCTCCGACGCGCCCTATGTCCTGCCCCGCCTTGGCACGCAGCGCGCCAGCGAAGGCGCCTACGTCTGGCAGAAGCTCTGGCAGAGTGGCGCCGTGGTCACCAACGGCACCGATGTACCGGTGGAAGCGATCAGTCCGATCGCGTCATTCCACTGCAGCGTGACGCGATATGCGGTGGGCACCGACTCGGCGTTCTTCCCCGACCAGAAGCTGAGTCGCGATCAGGCATTGAAGACCTACACGGTGAATGGCGCGTTTGTCGAGTTCCATGAAAAGCAGACCGGCTCGCTCACGCCGGGCAAGTGGGCCGACATTACGGTCTTGTCACGCGACATCATGACGGCCCCGGCCGATTCGATCCTCGGCACGCAGGTCCTCTATACCATCGTGGGCGGCAAGGTGGTGTATACCGCGCCGACGCCGGCGACCGCACAGTGAGCGCGGTCGCTTGACCCGAGACGGCGGCGCGGAGTGCGAGCGCCGCTACTTCGCCTTCCAGCTGTTATTCGTGGCGTCGGCATCCATCCAGATGCCGCCATCGAGCGTGACCGACTTGAGTGCCTTGCCGGTACGCACCATCACCGTCGCCTGGCGTTGATCGGCCTTCCAGATGGCTGACGTTTCGTGCACCAGATCATGGCTGCCATCGTTGTATTCCAGCCTCAGGTCGACCGGCGCATCCATCCCGCCGATATTGCTGATGACGACGGCATAGCCGCCCCGCGCCTTGGTGACGCTCTTGACGCCGAGATCGATATAGGCGTTGCCGAAGAACCAATTGGTCCAGAACCAATCAAGGTTCTGGCCGGCCGTATTGTCGAAGGTATCGAAGAAATCCCACGGACTGGGATGCTTGCCGTGCCAGCGATCCATCCACGCATGCAGGCTCTTCTTGAACACGACATCGCCGAGCATGTCCTTCACGGCCAGGTAGCCGAGGGCGGGCTTGCCGTAGGCATTGATGCCGTAGGCGCCGCCGGCGAGGGCGTCGGCTGGCGTGATGATCGGCAGGTCTTCCGACGGTGAGGGGTCGTGAGCCCAGCGGCTGACGCGGAACTGCTGGAAGAGCGTGGTCGCAGTGGCGACGCCCATGTCGACCTGATTGATCAGGTATTCGAACGTCGTCGCCCACCCTTCATCCATGAAGGCGTAACGAGTTTCGTTGGTCCCCATGTAGAACGGCATGTACGTGTGCGCAATCTCATGGGCCGCAACAAACTGCGCGAACGCCGCCGTGGGATACGATTCATCGTTCGCCATCATCGGGTATTCCATCCCGGCACCGCCCTGGAACTCGGTCGTCTTTTCGTACGGATACGGCACGCCGGGCCATTGATGCGACAGGAAGTCGAGGGAGTGGCGACCGAACTGCACCATCTGGTGAAAGTCTGCGGCACTGTCGTTGTAGGCGGCCTGCACGCTGGCGCGCCGATGCGTGGCGTCGTCGACGACCACGCTCGCGCCGTCCCAGTCGTAATGGTCGCTCAACCCGAAGGCCATGTCTGGAATATCCTTCGCGGTGAAATGCCAGCTGTTCATCGGCTGCTGCGCGGTAACCGCTCCGGCATGAATCGCGGCGGCGGTGCCGATATGGATCGTTGAATCAGAGGTCAAGGAGGCCTGAAAGCGGGCCAGCGGGCCGGGCTGCAGCAGCTGCGCGGCGTTGGTCAGCGTCCCGGTGCCCCAGACCACGAAGTTCGCCGGCGCATCGAAGGTCACGTCGTAGTCGTTGAAGTCGCTGTAGAACTCGTGACCGGAATGATCCATCGTGTCCCAGCCATTGTAGTCGTCGTAGACGGCGACGCGCGGATAGAAGTACGCGATGTAGTAGGTGGTGGAATCGATCACACCCTCGCGACCGGCGAGTTCGGAGACGTCGTAGTCCCAGGTGAACGACAGCCGCACCGAATCGTGCGGCATCAGCGCCGAGGGAAGAGTGACGGGCTGCCAGGTGAAGGAGCGCGGGTTGTCACCCCACTTGCGTGCGGTGCCATTGACGGCAAAGTCACGGATGTGTACGCCCGAGGTGAGAAAGTCGGCAGTCGTGCCGCCATCGCGCGGCGCGCCGGCCTTGTGGTAGTTGCCGAACAGCTTGATGACCAGCGACCGCAACGTGTCAGGGCTGTTGTTGAAGTAGGTGATCTCTTCACGACCGGCGATGCGCCGATCGGGCGGCAGGGCCGTGACAGTGATCGTGTACCGGGCGCGGTTCTGCCAGTAGTTTGGACCCGGCACTCCATCGAGACTGCGGGTGCCCTTAGCCATCGCTTGCTTGAAGTTGCGGGTCTGGTAGAGCGACTGGGCGGCGGCCGGTGGGGCAAGCCAGAGCGAGAGCGCAATGCTGAGAGACAAGGCGCTGGCAACGCCGTGGAGCCGGCGCAGATGGATTGATGGGCTGGTCATGGCAACCTCGTGAAAGCAGGCGGTTCCGGGGACAGGCGGGCGCGGTGCGATGCCCAGCCCGCTGGTAACCTCGTCAGATGGGTGGGGCGGCGAAAGGTCACTGCTCCTCCTGGGGAGGTCACCCCTCGCGCGGCCCTCACTTCGCAGGCATCTTTCTGCATCCATGCCTCACAATCTCATCACGTGACCAAGCCCGCCTGCTTGCTCGCCGCCATCACCCTGCTGCCTGGGGTGGCGCGCGCGCAGTCTGCGGCTCCCTCACCGCAGCAGCAGATTCAGCCGCTGCTCAACGCGATGGAAGTCGCCGCCAGGACGCACGACACCGACCGCTTCCTGGCGCCATACCTGCACGACTCGACCCTCGTGCTGGTCTTCAACGGCGTAGTGACCAGGGGATTCGACCAGGTGCGGGCACTGCAGCTCCGGTGGTGGAATAACGGCAAGAGCGACGTGACGTACCGCAAGCGCGGGCCGACCGGCTTCGAAGTGCTGACCTCCGGGATTGTGGTCGCCACCGATACCATGTCCTCCAGCCGCACCGATTCATCCGGCGTCGTCCATAGCGGTGATTTCGCCGTCACGATGGTATGGCAGAAGCGTGCAGCAGGGTGGCGGATCGTTTACGCCCACGAATCGACGGTGCGATGACCCGGTCTGACACAGCTGAGGATGGCCACGCTGATCGAACGAGCATGATCACGCGGGACGCGAGGCGAACGTCGTGAGCGTCGCCGGTCTCACCGCCGCGCTCGCCGACCGATACACCATCGCCCGCGAGCTCGGCCACGGCGGCATGGCGACGGTCTACCTCGCGCATGACATCAAGCACGATCGTGATGTGGCGATCAAGGTCTTGCGGCCGGAACTCGCCGCGGTGATCGGCGCCAAGCGTTTCCTGGTCGAGATCAGGACGACGGCGAACCTCCAGCATCCGCATATCCTGCCGCTCTTTGACTCCGGCGCGGTATACCTTGGCCCTGCCGGGCTCGAGTCGAGCGACGCTGATGGATCGCTGAGCGCCCTCTATTACGTGATGCCATTCATTGATGGCATGACGCTGCGCGACCGGATGACGCGCGACAAGCAGTTGCCGGTCGCCGAGGCGGTCCGGATTGCGACCGAAGTCGCCGGTGCGCTCGATTATGCCCACCGCCATGGCGTGATCCATCGCGACATCAAGCCTGAAAACATCATGCTGCACGACGGCACCGCGCTGGTAGCCGATTTTGGCATCGCGCTGGCCGCCAGCAAGGCCGGCGCCCGGATGACCGAATCAGGGATCTCCCTCGGCACCCCGCAGTACATGTCGCCGGAACAGGCGATGGGCGAACGGGAGCTCGACGCGCGGAGTGATGTCTTTGCGCTCGGCTGCATGACGTACGAAATGCTGACCGGCGAACCGCCGTTCAACGGCCCCACCGCCCAGGCGATTGCGGCCAAGGTGATGACGACCGATCCGGTCGAAGCCAGTGCCCTGCGGAAGACGATTCCACCCGCCGTCGCCGATGCGGTGCACACGGCGCTGCAGAAACTCCCGGCCGACCGATTCGACAGCACAGCGGCATTTGCTGCCGCGCTCAATACCACAGTGCCCGCCCGATTCGCGCGCGCCAGGCACACCGGAACCAGGGCGGCCGCGCAGCTGGCCGCGTGGGCAAGCGTAATGGTGCTCCTTGCCGTGGCGATCTTTTTCCTGGGGGGCCGGATCATGGGCCGGCATGGCACGGCCGGCGTAGTGCTCGGGCGCGCCACCCACCTGACCTGGGATAACGGACTCGAGATCACACCGGCGCTCTCGCCCGACGGGCGCGCGGTGGCCTACGCCACCGGTCCGATCGGCAACCTCCATGTCATGGTGCGCAACGTGAGCGGTGGCCGATCCATCCCGATCACCGGCGACACAGCCAACCCCGAATACAATCCCACCTGGCTGGGCGACGGTTCGCGCATCCTCTTCCTGTCGCGCGGCGGCGTATTCAGCGCACCGGTCGGCGGCGGTCCCGCGCGACCGGAAGTTCCCGGCACGGCCGCAGCCCCAATTACTTCCGTCACATCGTCGCCCGATGCGACGGCGCTGGCGTTTACCCGTGACGATTCGCTGTTCATCCGACATCGCGACGCCGCCACCGTCGGCGTCGCGCGCATGGCCGAGCCGACGCTCTGCACCTGGTCTCCCACCGGCACGTTCATCGCCTGTGCGACCGGAGACCAACTCTATTCCCTGCCGACCGCCTACTTCGGCAATCTGGCGCCGAGCCGGATCATGCTGTGCCGCGTGCGTGACGGACACATCACCACGGTCACCGACAGCACGTCGCTGAATACCAGTCCGACCTGGTCGCCGGACGGAAAGACCCTCTACTTCGTCTCCAATCGCGATGGCCGGCGCGACATCTATGGTGTTGCGGTCAACGGCAATGGCGAGGCGGGCGGACCGGCATTTCGGCTCAGCGCGGGGCTCGGCGCCCATACCATCTCGAGTTCCATCGCCGGCGGAACGCTGGCCTTTTCGCAGTACAGCGACCGGTCGTCGCTCTGGTCGATGCCGCTGCCGACCCGCGCGGGCATGACCACTACCGGGGCGACCAGGGTTACCAATGCCGACGAGTACATCGAAACGTTCAATGGGTCGCGCGATGGCAAGTGGCTCTACTACGACTCGGACCTGCCAGGCGACGACGACATCTTCCGGGCACCAGTTGGTGGCGGTGAGCCAGAGCGATTGACCGACAACCCCAGCGATGATTTTGCCCCGGCGCCGTCGCCTGACGGTCGGTCGTTCGCGTTTCATTCCTGGCGCACCGGGTCGCGTGACATCTTCGTCCAGCAGCTCGACGGCAGCGGCGTGACGCAGGTGACTCATTCACCAGCGCAAGAAGCGCAGCCAGTCTGGTCACCCGATGGCCAAGCCCTCGCCTACAGCAACCTTAGCGGAGCAGGTGGCATCTGGGTGGTGGCGCGCCGCGCCGACGGGACGTGGGGCGCGCCGGTGCAGCGAGTTGCCTTCGGATCGAGCCCGGCATGGTCCCCGGACGGCAGGCTGCTGGCGTTTCTTGCCGGCAGGGCTGGCGGATCGATCGATGTCATCGCCCCAGATTCGGGCCCACCGCACGCGGTGATCGACATCACCAAGCCGGGGATGCCATTCGCAGACTTCGCGGTGTGGGCGGACAGCAAGACCGTGCTCTTCCTGAGCCACGACGGGCAAGGCAATCGGACCATCTATTCGATCGCCGCCGCCGGCGGAACGCCAGTGCCATTCGTTCGCTTCGACCCAGCACTCCACCCGGGCTCTCGCGGCGGCCTCTCGGTTGCTGATGGACGCATCTTCATCAACTCCGAGGATCGCCAGAGTGACATCTGGTTGATCGAGCTGAAGCACCCCTGACGGCATCCGTCGGGGGACAGCGTTGCGAATGCGGATGCGTGACGAAGGGAAGTGAAGCGGGATGCGGGACGCTGGACTATCGATGTCGCGGGCTTACCTGCTGTCGGAGAATCGTTGATGCCCCGTCGTATGCTGCTGCTCCTGTCGCTCCCTGTTTCCCTGCTGGCTGGGTGCGGTGGCGGGTCCCGCGAGTCGGCGCCGCCACCGCACACTCGCACCTACTACGTCGCAGCGGACACGGTCACCTGGAACTACGCCCCGGCCAGCATCAACGAGATCACCGGCCAGCCGTTCGATTCCGTTGCCAACTTCTTCGTCCGTAACGACGCCCGGAACATCGGCCACATCTATAAAAAATCGATCTACCGCGAATACACCGATTCCACCTTCACCACGCTGAAGCCGCGCGACGCCAAGTGGCAGCACCTCGGCATCCTGGGGCCGCTGCTTCGTGCGGTGGTAGGCGACACCATCCGTGTCATCTTCCGCAACAACACGCCCCACCCCGCCAGCATGCACCCGCACGGCGTCTTCTACACCAAGAGCTCCGAAGGCGCGCCGTACGCCGACTCGACCGGCGGCGCCGACAAGGACGACGACGCGGTGCCGCCCGGCGGTACGCATGCGTACGTCTGGCCGGTCACCGAGCGCGCCGGCCCGGGGCCCAACGATCCCAGCTCGATCCTCTGGATGTATCACTCCCACGCCAATGATGAGCGCGACCTGGACGCCGGGCTGGTCGGGCCGATCATCGTCACCGCTCGCGACAAGGCCCGCGCCGATGGCACGCCGGTCGACGCGGATCGTGAGTTCGTGGTGGCGTTCGACGAGTTTGACGAGAACCAGAGCTGGTACATCCTCGACAATGCCGCGCGTTATACGCATGACCCGAAGCAGGTCAAGCTCACGACCAGCGGGTTCGGTGAACTGCAACTCCTTCCCAACCCGGGTGCCAACCTGATGGAAGGGATGAACGGCTACATCTTCGGCAACCTGCCCGGACTGACGATGAAAGTCGGCGAGCACGTGCGCTGGTACATCATGGCCACTACCGGCTTCGAGATCCATGCGCCACACTGGCACGGCAACGACGTGCTGATCAATGGCATGCGCACCGACGTCGCGCCACTATTGCCCATGGCGATGGAGGTGGCTGACATGGTCCCCGACGACCCGGGCATCTGGCTCTTCCATTGCCATGTGGGGCCGCACATTCTCGCCGGGATGCAGGCGTTGTATCACGTCGAGGCGAAGTGAACCGGCCGCGAGGATCTGGACCCACTTCGATCAGGCCTTCGATACGCCGCCTGCTGACGGGACTCCTCCCGGCGCTGCTGGTCGCCACTCCCAGCGCCATCGCCGCCCAAGCAGCGCCTGTTCCAGCGGTGCGGCTCGCTGCGCGCGCGGCCTATCGCGACGACGCCTTTGGCATCTTCATCCACTGGGGCGTCTATTCGTTGCTGGGTCAGGGCGAGTGGGTGATGCAGGACAAGTCGATTCCCGCCAGCACGTATGAATGGCTGGCGTCGACTTTCAACCCGTTCCGGTTTGACGCGCACGAATGGGTTTCGCGCATCAAGGCGTCGGGGGCACGCTACATCACCATCACCGCTCGCCATCATGATGGTTTTTCGATGTTCGCCACGCAGGCGACACCGTACAACATCGTGGACTGGACGCCGTTCAAGCGTGACCCGCTCAAGGAGCTCGCCGCCGAGTGCCATCGCCAGGGGATCCAGCTCTTCTTCTACTACTCGCAGCTCGACTGGCATCACCCCGACTACTTCCCGCGCGGCGGCACCGGCAAGGCATCGGGTCGGCCCGAGAGCGGTGACTGGAATCGGTACCTCGATTTCCTGCGGCAACAGCTCACCGAGATGTTGACCAACTACGGGCCGATCGGCGGCATCTGGTTTGACGGCATGTGGGACAAGCCTGACGCGGACTGGCAGCTCGACTCGACCTATGCGCTGATTCATCGCCTGCAGCCCGCCGCGCTGATCATTCCGAATCATCATCAGGCACCGAAGCCCGGCGAAGACGTGCAGACCTTCGAGCAGGACTTGCCCGGCGCCAATAGCGCCGGGTTCAACACCACCACTGTCGGCAGCCTGCCGCTGGAAACATCGTTGACGATGAACGGCGCGTGGGGCTTCAATATCACCGATCACAACTGGAAGTCGCCGAGCCAGCTGGTCAGCTACCTGGTGCGCGCGGCGGGTAACAGTGCCAATCTGCTGCTCAACATCGGGCCGCGCCCGGATGGCACGATCCAGCCCGAGGCGCTGGCGCGTCTCGATTCGATCGGTGCGTGGCTGCGCGTGTATGGCACCACGATCTACCACACTCGCGGCGGCCCGATCGCGCCGCGTCCGTGGGGCGCCACCACCCAGCGCGGCGACACGATCTTCGTGCATGTCCTTGCCTGGCGGGATCGACTGCTCGCACTGCCTGCGATCGCGGCGCACGTGACGCGGGCAACGGCGTTCAGTAGCGGTGCTCCGGTGGCGTTCAGCCAGACCGCCAGCGGCGTGACGCTGGAGCTTCCGGCACGCGGTGCGGGAGAGACAGATTTGGTGGTGGTGGTGCTGGTGGCGCCGGGCAAATCCTGAAACCCGGTATCAGGTCCGGATGTATTTCTCCCATCCCCATGATGGGCGCTTCCGCATGACCATCCCGCCACGGCTGGCCGTCGGTCCATTCCAGATCCAGCTATACCACATCGACTAACGACAACGCCTAGGGCGCCGCCTTGACGCGCCCCGATCCTGCACATAGGTTCACCGCACAACTGAAGTGTCACGTGGTCTTTTGCCGCCTATTGCCGCCACGCTAAACAAGGAGCTAAAACGCGAGATGCCCGGCGGCTCCTATCCGCCCGGGCTTTTTTCTTGAATGTTGGCGGCACGTACTCCGTGCTGGAGCAGGATGATGCCGCCAACCAGAAGTACCCGCCCGCTGCGCCGCCAGCCGGCGCCCCGCACCAACGCGTTGACGATGGAAGGTGCCTACGAAGTCGCGGCGCGAGTGCGCGCGCTCGACACACCGGCGCGCCCGATCGCCAATCTCTCGATCGGCGAACCGTCGTTCGCCACGCCCGGGCACATCGTCGAGGCCGGGATCCGTGCCCTGCGCGACGGCGCAACCCGCTATGCACCGGTGGCCGGGATCGACCCGCTACGCGCCGCGATCCAGGATGCCCTGCGCGCCCGCGGCATTGCGGCCGCGGCGATGGGGAACGTGATTGTCACGCCGGGCGCAAAACCGGCGCTCTTCTATGCGTTGCACGCCCTGGTGGGAGACGGCGACGAAGTCCTGATCCCCGACCCCGGATTCCCGGCATACCGCGCCATCGTGGAGTTCGCTGGCGGCGTTGCCGTCAGCTATGACAGCGGCGTGCGCAGCGGCATTGCGGCCTCGGCCGGCGACCTCGCATCGCGCATCACGCCGCGCACCAGGGTGCTGGTAATCAACAGTCCGGGAAATCCGACCGGCGCCCTCGCTGGCGAACGCGAACTCGCAGCCATCGCGCAGCTCGCCGAACGGCACGACCTGACGATCCTCTCCGACGAGTGTTACGGCCAGCTGCTGCATGATGATCGCGCGTCCGCACCGTCAATCGCCGCCGTTCCGGGACTCGCCGAGCGCACCGTGGTCGTCGATTCCTTCTCGAAGACCTACGCGATGACCGGCTGGCGCCTCGGCTTTGCGCTCGCGCCGTCTCACCTGGTCGGGGCCATCACCCGCCTCGCGGTGAACGCCCATTCCTGCACGCCGGCCTTCGTGCAGCATGCCGGCGTCGCCGCACTCACCGGCTCGCAGGGCCCGCTGCTGCGGATGCGCCGGGAGCTGACCGGTCGCGGCGATCTGCTGGCCGCCGCACTCGACCAACTCCCTGGTCTCCGCTGCGCACGCCCCGGCGGCGCATTCTACCTCTTCCCCGACGTGTCGCGGGCCGCCGCGCGACAGGGGCTCCGCACGGTCGAGTTCGCGGACTGGCTGCTGACGGAGGCCGGCGTCGCAACGGTCGCCGGGACGGCATTCGGCCCAGCGGGCGACGGGTACCTGCGCTTCTCGTTCGCGGCGCCGACCGATCAGATCGCGCTCGCTATCGAGCGGCTGACCGCGTTGCTCGGCGTGGCGGTGCAGCAATGAGTCAACCAGCCGCTTCACCGCCGCGACGCAAGGTCACCGTCGCCACACTCGACGCCCTGCGCCGCCGAGGCGAGTCCGCGGTCTTTCTCACGGCCTACGATTATCCAACCGCGGTCTTTGCCGATCGCGCCGGCGTCGACATGCTGCTGGTCGGTGACTCCGCCGCCATGACGATGCTCGGGCATGCCGCGACCACGTCGATCACGATGCCGGAGATGCTGACCTTCGCGGCGGCGGTCTGTCGCGGCGCATCGCACCCGTTCGTGGTGGGCGACCTGCCGTTCCTGGCGTACCAGCCATCGGACCGCGAC
Organism: Gemmatimonadales bacterium; assembly: GCA_036499125.1. Taxonomy (GTDB): domain Bacteria; phylum Gemmatimonadota; class Gemmatimonadetes; order Gemmatimonadales; family GWC2-71-9; genus Palsa-1233. The sequence continues at coordinate 41,827 of DASYEH010000011.1, read as the reverse complement.
GCGATCACCAACGCCGGGGCATTCATTCGTGTCGGCTGTGATGCCGTCAAGTGCGAAGGAGGCGCCCGCATTGCGCGTCGCGTCCGCGCGATGACCGATGCTGGCATCGCGGTCATGGGGCATCTCGGCCTGACCCCGCAATCGCTGGGACAGCTTGGCGGCTACCGCGTCCAGGGGAAGACCCTCGCCGCCGTCGACGCGCTGCTCAGCGATGCGCTGGCGTTGCAGGACGCCGGCGCGTTCTCGCTGCTGCTCGAAGCGGTACCACCGGAAGCCGCCGCGTACCTGCGGGAACGACTCGACATCGCCGTGTATGGCATCGGCGCCGGTCCGCATGTCGATGGACAACTCGTCATCTCGCACGATATTCTCGGCAACTTCGTTGGCGAGATCCGGCCGCGGTTCGTGCGTCGCTACCTCGACCTCGACGCTGCGATCACCGCCGCGCTCCAGGAATATGCGGACGACGTGCGCTCGGGTCGTTTTCCCGCGCCGGAACAGTGTTACGCGACCACTCCCGACCACGCGGCATGCATCAATGCGGCCGCACACTCCTCCCTTTCCCCTGCCGACCTGGTGACCCTATGTCCGTGACACTGCACCTCCCCGCTGTCCTCTCCCGACTCGCTCCCACCGCCGCGATCGAGAGCAGTGGCGCGACGGTCGGCGCCGTCATCCACGACGTGTCGACCCGCTTTCCGGCGCTTGCCCCACGGCTTCGCGACGCCGCTGGCCAGCCCTATCCGTTCGTCACGTTCTACCTGAACGACGAAGACATCCGCTTTCACGGCGGATTCGACGCCGTCGTGCGCGATGGCGACGAACTCACCGTTGTGCCAGCCATTGCGGGAGGGTGATGCGATGACGACCACCGTGCTGCCCGAACTGTCGTACGACGAGCTGCGCCGCTACAGCCGCCACCTCCTTCTCCCTGACGTAGCGCTTGATGGACAGCGACGCCTCAAGGCCGCGCGCGTCCTGCTGATTGGTGCCGGAGGTCTCGGCTCGCCGGTGGCGCTCTATCTCGCCGCGGCCGGCGTCGGGACCATCGGCCTCGTCGACTTCGACCTGGTCGACCAGAGCAACCTGCAGCGCCAGATCCTCCATGGCACGCGCGATGTTGGCCGCTCCAAACTGGCGTCGGCGCGCGATCGCCTCGCTGATCTCAATCCGCATGTCCAGACCGAGCTCCACGAGACGCGACTCACCGCAGCGAACGCGCTCGCGATCGTCGCGCAGTATGACATCGTTGTCGACGGCACCGACAACTTCGCTACCCGCTATCTCACCAACGACGCCTGCGTCCTGCTCGGCAAGCCCAACGTCTACGGGTCGATCTTCCGGTTCGAAGGCCAGGCCTCGGTCTTCGCCACCGCCGACGGCCCCTGCTACCGTTGCCTCTTTCCGACCCCGCCGCCAGCCGGACTGGTGCCAAGTTGCGCCGAGGGCGGCGTCCTCGGCGTATTGCCCGGGCTGATCGGCACGATCCAGGCAACGGAAGTCCTCAAGCTGATTCTTGGTGTCGGTGATTCGCTGGCCGGGCGCCTCCTCCTGGTCGACACGCTGGGCGCGAACTTCCGCACCGTCAAGCTTCGTCGCGATCCGGCGTGTCCGGCGTGCGGCACTCGCGAACTTCAGGAGCTGGTCGACTATGACCAGTTCTGCGGCGTTACGCCAACCGACGACGCGCCGCGGATTCCACAACTGACGCCTCAGGAACTCGCCGAGCGTCTCGCTCGCGGTGATGACGTCGACCTGATTGATGTGCGCGAGCCGTACGAGTGGGAGATTGCCCACCTCGACGGTGCACGCCTGCTCCCTTTTGGAGACTTGCCCGGTGCGCTCGACACGATCGACAGCGGACGCGACGTCGTACTTCTCTGCAAGAGCGGCGGACGCAGCGCGGCGGCCGCGAATCACCTGCATGACGTCGGCTTTCGCCGGATCTGGAATCTCCGCGGCGGGCTAGACGCCTGGAGCGTTGATGTCGATCCCACCCTGCCACGGTACTGAGGTCACCATGACATCGGCTGCTGAACTTCACTCGACGGAAATGTTCGCGGCATTGCCGCTGGCGTGCCGACTCTGCGGATTCGACACCGGACCCGCACCGATCGCGATCTGCGAGCACTGCCTTGGCCCGTTGGAACCGAACTACCCGGCCAGTCGCGCGCGGCCGGCGCGCGACGTCATTGCGCAACGTCCGCCATCGATGTGGCGCTATCGCGAATGGCTACCATTCGAGGGGACGGCGTCACTCTCGCTTGACACCGGCTTCACCCCGCTGGTCGATGCCCCACGGCTGGCGGACCGGCTCGGCGTCGGCCGCCTCTGGATCAAGAATGACGCGGTGTCGCATCCGTCGCTCTCGTTCAAGGATCGCGTCGTCGCATCGGCGCTCAATGCCGCGTCGGCACTGGGGTTGCGCATCGTCGGCTGCGCGTCGACCGGCAACCTCGCCAATGCCGTCGCGGCGCAAGCGGCCCGCGCCGGACTCGAGGCGTGGATCTTCATTCCCGAGGATCTCGAAGAGGGCAAGATCGTCGGTACGTCGATCTACCAGCCCCACCTGGTCCGCGTGCGTGGTCATTACGACGACGTGAATCGCCTCTGCGCGCAGGTCGCCGATCGGTTCGGCTGGGGAATGGTCAACATCAACTTGCGGAGTTACTACGGCGAAGGATCGAAGACGATGGCGTTCGAGATCGCGGAGCAGTTGGGATGGCGGCTGCCGAATGCCGTCCTGGCACCGATGGCCGGTGGCTCGCTGGTGACCAAGCTGCACAAGGGCTTCAGTGAGTTCGTGCGGGATGGCCTCGTCGACGGCCCGCTGCCCCGGATGTACGGTGCCCAGGCGTCGGGATGCGCGCCGATTGTGCGATTGGTCGAGCGGGGTGAAGGGCCGCTGGTCCCGGAGATCCCCCGCACCATCGCCCGTTCGATCGCCATCGGCAATCCAGCTGATGGCGCGTTCGCATCGCACGCGATCCATTCGACCGGGGGGTGGGCTGCTGCGGTCACGGATGCGGAGCTGGTCGACGGCATCCGTTTGCTGGCGGAGACGACCGGAATCTTCACTGAAACAGCCGGCGGCGTGACGGTCGCGGCCGCAGCTCACCTGGTGCGGAGCGGGAGGCTCACGGCGAACGACGAGGTCGTCCTTTGCATCACCGGCAATGGCCTCAAGACCATCGACGCAGTGCGCGACGTCCTGCCGCCGGTCCCAGTGATCGACGCCAAGGTGCGGGAGGTGGCGGCGCTCGTCGCGGCCAGCAGGTAGCGTCGTATATTCACCGCCTCTTCCTCGAGGCCGCCATGGCACGTCGCGCCGCTGCTCACGCTATCGGACTGCAAGTCGCACCAGCGGGCGACGACACCTTGCTATGGCGGCATCCCGGTTGACCGAATCGTCCGGCTCGATTCGCAATCCACTCCGATTGCTCGGCGTAGCCCGCGTCGTCGCCGGCGCGTGGTTCGTCGCAGATGGTGCGATCACGCTGAGTCACTTCCGCGACCTGGTGCCCCAGGCGCAGCGCCTCTTCGCCGGCGACGCTGGTACGACCGACGCGCCGATCCGCTCGCTACTCACACTGATTCTCGCTGCCGTCATCATCCTGATCGGCGTCACCTTGATTGCGCAGGGACTCGGCTGGATACGCCGGCAGCCGGTCCCGCCGAGCGGTCCGCGGGCGCTCGACCTTGAAGAGGTCAGTGCCACCCTGACACGGCTGCAGGCACCGGCCTTTGGCGCCGGCCCGACGGCGCCATACTGGCTCTTTCGGCGCTGGCTGAGCGAGCAGCTCGAGGACGTCACGTGGTGGCAGCGCGAAGTAATGTCCAAGGGAGTGCGTGCGTTCCTGCGAGCCTGCGGATTCTCCTTCGTGCTCAGCGTGTGCTGCCTGTCATTCCCGTTCCTGACGGCCACCGATTACCTCGGGCCATTTCCGCTGACCTTCGTCGCACTCCTGCTGGCCGTGACGCTACTGTGGGCCGTGCTCTCCCTGATGCTGATTCCTTCGAGCGGTCGGCGGATCGAGTCATTCACCTTTCCGCTCGCCCGGAGCCTGAGCGGGATGCGCGATGTTCGCGCCGGACACGTGGTCGAGAGTCCGCCTGCGCTGTTGGAACCAGAGCCGGCAGTTGTCGGCGTGGTACTCGGCATCGTCGGCGTCGGCGTGCAATGCCTGCTGCTTGGCTGGTGGAACCTGTCGCTGATCGGCTATCCGCTCCTCGCGACGTCGATCATCCGGCACACCGCGTCGATCGCGACGGGCATTGTCTTCTTTGTCCTCGGAGCCAGGATGGTGACGGCCGCTGCCGCGTTGTTGCTGGTCTTCCGCTACGAATCGCAAGTCGTGCTTGTGCAGGACTCCGGATCCGGTGCGATCGGCTATGCAGCCGCGATACGCAGCGAGAGCAGCGGCCTCACTGGACCGCGCCACGTCATTGCCGCAGTGGACAGCGCCGATGTGCGCGACATGGCGCCGACCATGGCTGGTTGGGCACCCCCGCGCTGACCAGCGTCAGGGTCAGGTCAACCGGGTTTCGCCTGACGACGTCCTGACGATCCCTGCGGCCGGTCGGCGGCTCATTTCGGCGAAGATGCCGGTATTCCCTGCCATTTTGGCCCACAGCTCCGGCCCGTCAGTTGCTTTCCCTCTGGACGTCTGCTCCCACCGAGCCAAATCGGCCACCCCGGGAGCGTTCCAAGGAGAGACTTAGCAATGGCTTCAAAAATCATCGGGATCGATCTCGGTACTACCAATTCGGTTGTGGCAGTGATGGAGGGCGGCGACCCGGTCGTCATCCCGAACGCTGAAGGTGGCCGGACCACTCCATCGGTCGTCGCATTCACCAAGGACGGCGATCGCCTCGTCGGCCAGGTCGCCAAGCGGCAGGCCGTCACCAACCCCAAGCAGACCATTTTCTCGATCAAGCGCTTCATGGGTCGGCGCATGAACGAGATCACTGAAGAGACCAAGCGGGTCCCGTACAAGGTCGAAGCCGGCCAGAATGGCCTTGCCTCGGTCGAGATCGCCGGCAAGAAGTACACGCCGCCCGAAATCTCCGCGATGATCCTGCAGAAAATGAAGCAGACGGCTGAGGACTACCTCGGCACCACCGTCGATAAGGCGGTCATTACGGTGCCAGCGTATTTCAACGACGCCCAGCGACAGGCTACCAAGGACGCCGGCAAGATTGCCGGGCTTGAGGTCCTGCGGATCATCAACGAGCCGACGGCGGCAGCGCTTGCCTACGGCCTGGAAAAGAAGAAGGACGAAAAGATCGCGGTCTTCGATCTGGGCGGCGGCACCTACGACATCTCGGTGCTCGAGCTCGCTGAGGGCGTCTTCGAGGTCAAGAGCACCAACGGTGATACCCACCTCGGCGGCGACGATTTCGATGAGCGGCTGATCGAGTGGCTGATCACCGAGTTCAAGCGCGACCAGGGGATCGACCTCTCCAAGGACCCGATGGCGCTCCAGCGCCTCAAGGAAGCCGCGGAAAAGGCCAAGATGGAGCTCTCCAGCACGGCGCAGACCGACGTCAACCTGCCGTTCATCACGGCCGACCAGTCGGGGCCGAAGCACCTCAACCTGACCCTGACCCGGGCCAAGTTCGAGCAGCTTTGCGACGACCTGATCAAGCGCGTCATCCCGCCGATGGAAATGGCGCTCAAGGATGCCGGGCTCAAGCCGAGCGAGATCGACGAAGTCATTCTCGTTGGCGGTTCGACGCGGATTCCGCGGATCCAGGAGATCGTCAAGGAGTTCTTCGGCAAGGAGCCGAATCGTTCGGTCAACCCGGACGAAGTCGTGGCGATTGGTGCCGCGATCCAGGGCGGCGTGCTCGGCGGCGAGGTGAAGGACGTGCTGCTGCTCGACGTGACCCCGCTCTCGCTCGGCATCGAGACGCTCGGCGGCGTGACCACGGTGCTGATCCCGCGAAATACCACGATCCCGACCAAGAAGTCGGAGGTGTTCAGCACCGCCGAAGACAACCAGACCACGGTCGAGATCCATGTCCTGCAGGGCGAGCGGCAGATGGCGCAGGACAACCGCACCATCGGCAAGTTCCAGCTGACCGGCATGCCGCCGGCGCCACGCGGAATGCCGCAGGTCGAGGTGACCTTCGACATCGACGCCAACGGCATCCTGCACGTTTCAGCCAAGGACAAGGCGAGCGGCAAGGAGCAGAAGATCCGGATCGAGGCATCGAGCGGATTGAGCGACGCCGATATCGACAAGATGGTCAAGCAGGCCGAAGCCAACGCCAAGGATGACGAAGCGCGGCGCCAGGAGATCGACACCCGGAACCAGCTCGACGGCCTGGTTTACAAGGTCGAGAAAGATTCCAAGGAGTGGGTTGATCGCCTCCCGGCGGAAACCCGCGAACAGCTTGACCAGGCGGTCACGGTTGGCAAGGAAGCGTTGCGCACCGGCGATGCTGGCGCCATCCGCACCGCGCTTGACCAGATTAATGTGGCCTACTCGGCAGCTGGCGCGTCACTCTACCAGAACGCCTCGGGCGGTACGGCCGAGGCGCCCGCGGGCGATGACAGCAATGCCCAGCCGCAGGCGGCCAAGGACGAGCCGGCGGAAGCGGATTATGAGATCGTGGATGAGGAGAAGAAGGAGAGCTAGAGGGGTGAGCAGGACGCTGGACACTGGACGTTGGAGCGCTCCGCTCTGGGTCCAGCGTCCAGTGTCCAGCGTCCGGTTTTTCGCCTCCGTAGTTCCCCCTGCGACCCGAACTTTCCCTCACGCATCTACGTATCATTGAGGCAGCAGTTGTTCCAACGCACGAACCCTGGCAACGGACCACACACCATGTCTACGCAGTCACGAAATTGGGTCAAACTCTGCGCCTTGACGGCGCTGGCATTCGTGCTCGGCCTCTTCTTCGCCGGGCTTCTTGATTTTCCCCAGGCTGGTCTCGCGCAAGAACGAGCCGCGCACACCCCGATCGTCCGGGTTGACGCGCCCCGAATTCCCGCGGCGCGATCGCTGATTGACCTGAGCGACGCCTACGCCGCCGTGGCCGAGGCGACACGCCCGTCGGTCGTCTACATCAAGTCTGACCGCCCGATGGAAGCTGACCCATCATCCCAGCAGGGGATGCTGCTGCAGATTCCCGGGCTGCAGATGCCGCGCGGCCAGACGCGCCGCCTGCAGCAGAATACTCCTCCGGCGATCGAGCACAGCAGCGGCTCCGGTTTCATCGTTTCCAGTGACGGCTACATCCTGACCAACAATCACGTGATCGAGGGCTCAAACAAGATCACCGTGCGCTTGCTCGATGGGCGTGAGTATGACGCGAAGATCGTCGGCACCGATAAGGACACCGACGTCGGCGTGCTGAAGATCGACGCCAAGGGACTCACGCCAGCCGCGCTCGGATCGTCCGACGCAACGCGTGTCGGCGAATGGGTGCTGGCGATCGGCAACCCGCTTGGCGAAGACCTGACCTTCACCGTGACGCAGGGGATCGTGAGCGCCAAGGGACGCGCCAACCTGACGTTCGACGGCAGCGATCGGACCCGCAACATCCAGGATTACATCCAGACCGATGCGGTGATCAACCGCGGTAACTCCGGCGGCCCGCTGGTCAACTCGCGCGGTGAGGTGATCGGCATCAATGCCGCCATCGCGTCGAGCACTGGCACGTACACTGGCTACGCGTTCGCGGTGCCGATCGACCTGGCCCGCAAGGTGATGGATCAGATCATCGCGAACGGACATGTGCAGCGCGCTGGCATGGGGATCCAGGTAAAGGATGCCACCCGTGAAGACGCCGATTACCTCGGCCTCGGCTGCATCTGCGGCGTGCGCGTGTCAGGTTTTGGCGGCGCGCCTGATGGGCAGTCACCCGCTGAGCGTGCCGGCTTGCAGGCCGGTGACGTCATCACCTCCATTGACGGCCAACCGGTCAAGTACGTTGCCCAGTTGCAGCAGAACGTCGGCTTCCGCAATCCTGGCGAAGTGGTCAAGGTTGATGTCGTCCGGCGCGACGGCAAGCACACCTACAGCGTCAAGCTGAGCACGATTGAAGGTGTGAAGGACAGCACCGACGTCGGCGCAGCTGATGCGGCGAAGCCAGACAACTCCGCAAGCAGCAAGAACATTCTTGGCCTGATCACCGAACCGCTGACGGCGCAAACCGCCGCCGAGGCGGGCTTCCCGGCGACTCAACGTGGGCTGCTGATCCAGAGCGTCATCGATGGCTCACCGGTGTCCGCTGAAGAGTCGATCTGCCCGGCCGACGCCGAGGCGTGCGCGCCCGACGTGATCATCTCGGTCGAGGGAAAGCCGGTCAAGACGGAAGAAGAACTCAAGGCCGCGCTGGGCAGCGCCGTCCACGGCGTGGTCACGCTCGAACTGATCAATGGCAGTCGCGACCACAAGATTGCCTCGACCCGGGTCGAGCGGGTCCGGCTGCGCCCGTAGCCATGACCCTGCAACACAACGGCCCGCCGACAGCGATGTCGGCGGGCCGTTGTGTTTGTGCTAGCTTTTATCGACTGCCCCACTCCAAGGATCACCGTGACCGACGACCGACCAGAATGCACCTTGATGGAAACGCCGTTCTATGCGTCGGAGGAACTCCTGCTCCTGGGTGCGCCGACTGGACATACGATGTTCGTCGCGACGCTGCCGTTCCGGGTGCGGTGGGACTCGATTCCGTTGCCGGCGGCGGGACCGTACAGTTGGTGGACCCTTCCGAACGGCGACCACCTTGTCCTGGTCGGCGACCGCCGGCTGCGAGCGGTTGATTGCACCGATATGTATCAGTGACGAGGCGCCGGCCTCAGCTCGGCGGCATCTCGATCTTTTCCTTGGCCGCGCGGTTCCCCCACCAGCTCCATCCCCAGCCGACCGCCTTGTCGTCGATGAATATGACCGGGCTCATCTTGCGCCAGAGGACCGAATCGGTCGCCTCGACGCTGGTGCGAGCATAGAGCTGCACGTCCCAGTTCTTCCCCTGTGTCAGGTACCCCAGGCTGCGATGCGGGGCATCGCCCATGGCGGTGGCAACCTGCTCCTTCGACATGCCGAGATTGATCTTCTCCAGGCGAGCATCGCTGCAGGCTGCAAGCACGGAGAGCGCGGCAAGGGCGGCGATCGCCCGCAGGGATTTCTGGTGCATCGTCGTGCGTCCCGGAAAGAGGGTTCAGTTGGGGTGGTAAGATAGCCGACCGGTGGACGGGAGCCAGCGAGACGCCAGGTCCAGGCGGTGGATCCGGATCGCCAGGCCGGGCCCGCTGGCGCTCACGTCGAGCGCCATCTCCCCCACCTGGACCGGCTCCCAACGATCGGTGTGTAACACGGCACCCACCAGAAAACCGACAACCGCACCGGCGAACATACCGCCCGCCGCGGGCAGTCCGCCGTCGTCACCGCGTGGCCGGCCGATGCTCCCCACCGCTCCAACCATCGCACCAATAAAGAGCCCGACTGCGGGGTGCGCGACCGACCCGGTCGACTGTTCGAGGCGAACTCGTGAGCCCAGCATTGCAACGCCCGGAGTGCTGTCGCTGGCGCGAAGGTAACGCACAGTGTCGCCGCGCACGCTTTGCAAGACGCCAATTTGATGGTCGGCGGCGCGGCCCGAGTCAGCAGTGATGATCCGCACCCGGGCGCCGGGTGCGAGCGGTACAGGTGTCGGTACCGTTTGCGCTGCCGCCGCCGCCGCGACGAGGGACGTGACCACGATCAGCAGGACTGACGGACGGTACATGGGGGACTCCGGGTGCAGGGGATCAGTGGACCGAACGGGACGAACCTTCGCTCATCCGGGCGGCCAAGGCCGTATGCAAGCCTGATGATTGATAACTAATCCCGGCCGGGGCGCTACCTTTCGGCCCGCGCGAGCGTGGCGAAATGGTATACGCAACAGCCTTAGGAGCTGTCGAGGGCAACCTCATCCGGGTTCAAGTCCCGGCGCTCGCATCGCCCGGCCGGTCGCCGGTTGACATATCAACAATCGTTGATATTATCAGGCATGCGTGACACTGTCACCGACCTCGAACTCGCCGCTTCCCGCTTTCAGGCCCTCTCCGACCCCACTCGGCTCCGGATCATCGGGCTGCTGGGCGCCGGCGAGCAGTGCGTGTGCGAGCTGATGGCTGCACTTGATGCTGCCCAATCTCGGCTCTCGTTCCATCTGCGGGTGCTGAAAGAAGCTGGCCTGGTAACGAGCCGCCGCGACGGACAGTGGATGTACTACACGCTACAGCGCGAAGTGCTTGACGAGGTGGTCGATGTCCTCACCATGTCGCCTCCTGCCTGGAACCGGGCCGCGCGTTGCTGCAGTTGATTCGTGATACCGTACATATCAACATTTTTTGATGGAAAGGCCAGACCCGATGGAAGCCGATCAGATCAAGGAGCTGGTACGCGACACGTATGCTGCAGCCGCGTTGCGGGTCGCTGCGGGTGAATCGAACGGCTGCTGTGGTGGCGCGGCATCATCCGGCGCTGATCCGATTACCTCGAACCTGTACAGCGCATCCGAAATGGGCACCGTGCCGGACCAGGCAGCCCGTGCGTCGCTCGGTTGCGGCAATCCGACGGCGTTGGCGGACCTGCGCGTCGGCGACATCGTGCTCGATCTTGGGTCTGGGGGCGGGATCGACGTGCTCCTGTCGGCCAGGCGGGTGGGCCCGACCGGCAAGGCGTATGGACTGGACATGACCGACGAGATGCTGGCGATGGCACGGCGCAATCAGGCCGACGCCGGCATCGTCAACGCCGAGTTCTTGCGCGGCGAGATCGAAAAGATTCCACTGCCCGACAACTCGATCGACGTGATCATCTCCAACTGCGTCATCAACCTGTCGGGCGACAAGCAGCGGGTCATCAGCGAGGCGTTCCGGGTGCTCAAGCCGGGCGGACGGTTCGCGGTGTCGGATGTCGTGGTGCGCGGCACGTTGCCGGCGGAAGTGCTTCGCAGCATGGAGTTGTGGGTGGGCTGCGTCGCGGGCGCACTGCCCGAAGCGCGATTCCTCGAGCTGCTCGATCAGGCCGGTTTCGTTGCTGCGACGATCGAACCGACGCGCGTTTACGAGTTCGCCGACGCCAAGGCGTTTCTCGAGCAATCAGGACTCAACAGCGACAGCTTGGCGCGCGATGTCAGCGGTCGGGTGATGGGCGCATTTGTCCGTGCTCTCAAGCCCGTGGCGAAGAGCTGCTGCGGGCCGGAGTGTTGCGCGTGAACCTGGCCGCTCGCTGCGGAGCGGAGCTGGTTGGCACCTTCTTTCTGGTCCTGATTGGTCCGGGAACTGCCGTCGTCGAGTTGCGAGTCCACGGGGCGATCGATCCCGTCGGAGTGGCGCTGGCGTTCGGATGCGTGCTGATCGCCACGATCTACGCGCTCGGGCACCTCTCTGGCGCCCATTTCAATCCCGCCGTGTCGATCGCGTTCGCGGTCGGCAAGCGCCTGCCACGCAGTGACGTGCTGCCATATGTGGGCGCGCAACTCGTCGGCGCCCTCCTCGCGGCCAGCGCGCTACGCATCATTGCCGGTCGCGCCGTGATTGCCAGCGCGACCGTCGCTACGATCGCGACCGGACCTGCGCTGCTGCTGGAAATCCTGCTCACATTGCTGCTGATGCTCGTCATCATGGCGGTCGCTACGGACGCCCGGGTGGCGGGTCCGGTGGCGGGAATCGCCGTCGGACTCGCGGTGTGCGGCGACGCGTTGATGGGCGGCCCCTTGACTGGCGCGAGCATGAATCCGGCTCGGTCGTTCGGGCCAGCCGCGATTACCGGCCAGTGGTCGGCCCACTGGATCTACTGGGTCGGACCGATCGCCGGAGCAGTCGCGGCTGTGTACCTGTATGAGTTCCTTCGTCCGGGCACCGCGCATGACCACCGGCGCTGAGCCGCTGCGCGTCCTCTTCCTCTGCACCGGCAACTCGGCGCGGAGTCAGATGGCGGAGGCGTTATTGCGGGAGCGAGGCGGCTCGCGATTCGCTGTGGCCAGCGCCGGATCGCATCCGGCCGAGCGCGTCCATCCGCTCGCTGTAAGCACCTTGGCCGCAGCCGGTATCGATTGGGCCGGCAAGCTGCCCCGCGGCTTGACCGACCTGGACGGAAATGCGTGGGATATCGTGATCACCGTATGCGACCATGCGCAGGAAGCCTGTCCCTGGCTGCCGAACCAGCGAATCCGGGTCCACTGGGGAATGGCTGACCCCGCCGCGGTGGAGGGCACCGAAGATGTATGCCAGCTGGCGTTCATCGACGCGTTTGCAACGCTGAGCCGACGCGTTGACCGGCTAGTGGCCCTTCCGATCGCTTCCGGCGATCAGGCAATGCTGCAGGCTTGGCTGCAGGAGATCGGTGACGAGGGACCGTGATTCGACGTGGCGAACGCGGCCCCAATCGCTAAGGCCGCCGCGACTGCCGTGCTTTCCATGCGCGCCACGCCGACCGGAGAGCGTCGATGCCGTAGGCTCCGACCATGCACGCAACTCCGCTGGCAAAGGTTGACCCAGTGCGCTTGGGCCCAGTCAGGTCGACGACCGATACGCCGATCCAGATCACCACGGCAGCAATCACCGGGATGAGCTGTTCCCACATTGCCGGTGTCCGGAGGACCGGTATAAAGTCCCGACGCGCCGGAATGCTGCCGATCATGAGCGACACGGCGAATACGGAGATCAGGGACGCCGAGCGAAAGTCCGCTGGCATGATCAGGTCGAGCGCATAGAGACAGACAAAAAAGAGCAGCGTGCGAGCGACGATCTTGCGATTGAGCGACATGTCCAAGTATACCCGTCTCCCGCGGGAACGGCGGTGGCGCCGCCGAGGGCAACGCGATAGTCTTCGAGCGCTGCGCTCTTCCGCCCCGTCCACGCCGCGTTGGGGATTCCACCATGAGTGACACTGTACCTCCCGGGCCGTCTCATCTGCTGACCCGTCGCCGACTGCTGTCGACCGGCGCACGCGCAGCGGTCGCTGCCGCCGCAGCCACCTTGATGCCGCCCCATGTGCGCCGCATGCTGGCCGAGGGGATTCCGCGTCGCGGATCGCTCGCGGACATCAAGCACGTCGTGGTGCTGATGCAGGAGAACCGCTCGTTCGATCATTATTTCGGAACGATGGCCGGAGTGCGCGGCTTTGACGATCCGGCAGCGCTGAAGCTGTCGACGGGGCGGTCGGTCTTTCATCAGCCTGACGTCGAGAACCCGGCGGGATACCTGCTCCCCTTTCATCTCGACACGCACGCGACCAGCGCCCAGAAGATTCCGTCGACCAATCATTCGTGGGAAGTGCAGCACGCGTCATGGAATGGCGGCCGGATGGATGGCTGGCTGGCGGCCCACCGCCAGGCCGACGGCAAGAACGGGCCATTCGCGATGGGGTATTACACGCGCGACGACATTCCCTTTCAATGGGCACTCGCCGAAGCATTCACGATCTGCGATGGCTATCACTCGTCGATCATGGGACCGACCTGGCCGAACCGGATGTACTGGATGACCGGCACCGTCGACCCCGAGGGCCACGGCGGTGGCCCGGTGATCAGCAATCATGCGCCGAAGGGTGGCTTGACCTGGACCACATATGCCGAGCGGCTGCAGCGCGCCGGTGTCAACTGGAAGGTCTATCAACAGGAAGACAACTACGGCTGCAACATGCTGGAAAACTTCCGGGCATTTCAGCGGGCGTCGCCGTCGTCGGCACTCTATCAGCGCGGCATGGCGCGGGGCGCCGCTGACCAGTTTGAGCAGGACGCGTTGCACGACCGGCTGCCGACAATTTCCTGGGTGATCCCGACCGGGCACCAATCCGAGCATCCCGATTACATGCCGGCGGCCGGTGCCGCGTTCGTCGCGAGCAAGATCGACGCGATTGCTGCCAACCCGGCGGTCTGGGCCAAGACGGCGTTCGTGCTCAACTACGACGAAAACGACGGCATCTTCGATCACGTCGCTCCGACGGTACCGCCGGCCGGGACACCGCACGAGTTTGTGCGTGGCCTGCCGATCGGCAGCGGCTTCCGGGTGCCGTGCATCATCGTCTCGCCGTGGACCGCAGGAGGGTGGGTCTGCAGCCAGCCGTTCGATCACACCTCAGTGCTTCGGTTGATGGAGCAGATTACCGGCGTGCACGAGCCGAATATCAGCGACTGGCGCCGTCGCACCTTCGGGGACCTGACGGCCACCTTCCGCTTCCATGAGCAGGAGGCTGGTCCGGTCCGCCTCCCCGATGCGGCACAGACGCTCGACCGGGTCAATGAAGCGCTGCCATCGCTGCCCAAGCCGGTCCCGCCAACCGGCGCGCAGCAGGCGCCGGCCCAGGAGACGGGCACCCGGCGCCGCTTGCCGGACGGTTCCCGGTAGGTGCCACACGCCCTGTCGAATTTGCCGCGGGCCATTCGTCGTGGTGGTAGAGCAATGACACGCCGGCCTTTCCAGGCGGCAACACCCAGCACAGGAGTGGCACCGTGAAAAAGTTCATGATGATCGTGAAGGCAACGGCGGAGTCAGAGGCGGGGAAGATTCCATCGGCCGAGCTGTTCGCAGCCATGGGGAAGTTCAACGAGGAGATGGTGAACGCCGGAGTCCTGCTCGCGGCCGATGGACTGGCATCGAGCGCCAAGGGCGCCAGGGTCCGCTTCGCAGGCGACAAGCGCTCGGTCATCGACGGACCGTTTGCGGAAACGAAGGAGCTGGTTGCCGGCTTCTGGATCATTCAGGCGAAGTCCCTTGAAGAGGCCGTAGCCTGGGCTCGACGGTCACCGCACCCGATGCCCGATGGCGACGGCGAAGCGGTGATCGAGGTTCGGCAGATCATGTCGATGGAGGATTTCGGGCCGATGCTGGCCGAATCCAAGTAAAGGGGCGGCGCGGCGCGGCCCTTGCTCCCGAGGCCGCAGCCGCGCTGATTGCGGGCCATGCCCGCGCCCGACATTCAACCCACCATCGATGCTGTCTGGCGCATCGAATCAGCGAAGCTGATCGCCGGGATCGCGCGCATCGTGCGCGATGTCGGCGTGGCGGAAGACCTCGCGCAGGACGCGCTCGTCACGGCGCTCGAGAAGTGGCCCGCGACCGGTATCCCCGATAATCCGGGCGCCTGGCTGATGACCACCGCGCGCAATCGCGCCATCGACCACCTGCGGCGCACCAAGCGCCTGGCAGAATCGCAGGCCGCCGTGAGTTACGAAATCGACCTGGATTATCAGGACGCCGCCCCCGATCTCGATGCCGCGCTTGATGATGAAGTCGGCGACGATCTGCTCCGGCTGATCTTCACCGCCTGCCATCCGGTACTCTCGGCGGAGGCGCGCAGCGCGCTCACCCTCCGCCTCCTCGGCGGCCTCACGACCGACGAGATCGCGCGGGCCTTCCTGATTCCTGTTCCGACAGTGGCTGCTCGCATCACTCGCGCCAAGAAGACACTCGCCGACGCGCGGGTCGGCTTTGAGGCACCCCGCGCCGCCGAGCGTGCAGAACGTCTCGCGTCGGTGCTCGAAGTGATCTATCTGATCTTCAACGAGGGCTACGCCGCCACTGCAGGTGATGACTGGATGCGCCCTGCACTCTGCGACGATGCGTTGCGCCTCGGTCGCATCCTCGCGTCGCTCACGCCGCACGAACCCGAGGTGCATGGTCTCGTCGCCTTGATGGAAATCCAGGCCTCGCGCACTGCGGCGCGTCTCGGTCCCGGCGGCCGGCCCATCCTGTTGCTGGAACAGGATCGCGGCCGCTGGGACCGATTGCTGATCGGCCGCGGGCTCGCAGCACTCGCCACCGCCGAAGCGCTCGGTGGTGCACGCGGCAGCTATGCCCTGCAAGCGGCGATCGCAGCCTGCCATGCGCGCGCGGCGACCGCCGACGCCACCGACTGGCGGCGGATTGCTGGCCTCTATGACACCATGGCCGACACGCTGCCATCGCCGGTCGTCGCCCTGAACCGCGCCGTCGCCCATGGCATGGCGTTCGGCCCGGCCGCCGGGCTCGCACTCGTCGACGCCCTCACCGATGTTCCGGCACTCCGGAACTATCACTTCCTGCCAAGTGTGCGCGCCGACCTCCTCTTCAAGCTGGGGCGCTTTGCCGAAGCACGGAACGAGTTCGCGCATGCCGCCGCGCTGACACGGAACGAGCGCGAGCGCGAGATGCTGCTGGCGCGTCAGGCCGAATGCAGCGATCACGGGTGACCGGCGACGATTCCTGATTCTCGCAAAGCCAGTGGCAGTATGCCCCCCGCGCCGCACTACATTCCAAGCCAGCGCAGCCGATCATCTGGAACAGCACTTCCCTTCATCGCCGCAGCCGAGCCGGAGCGTATCATGCCCCGTTTTCTGAATCGCGCCATCATCCTGGGACTCCTGATTGTCACCGCCCGAAGCGCCCAGGCGCAGGGCATTCGCGGACCCATTCTCAGCGGCACCGTGCTGCGCGTTCACACCAGCGACGGTGCCATCGTCGTCGGTCGTGTCCTGCGCGATGCGACACCGTCGAGTTCCACCCTCGAAGTGTGCATGCATCTCGTCCAGACGTGCACTGCCAAGCGCGACGCCGCCGCCCGTCGGATCATCCCGACCGCACGAATCAGCGGCCTCGATGTGCGACGTGGCCATGCCGCTGTCGGTGGCATAATCGGCGTATTGCTCGGCGCGGGCGGCGGCTATCTGGTGGGACACGACATCCAGACGCACGAATGCGCTGGCAGCTGCGCTGCGCCGGCGATCGGCACTATCCTGGGCGCGGCACTCCTGGGCGGGGTCGGTGCCCTGCTCGGCGGCGGGGTAGCGCGCTGGGTGCCAATGCCCTGACCGTTTCCACCCGCAACCTTCGCCGCGTGGCAGCGGTGGCGGACTCTCCCCCAGTGGCATTCCCGGTGCGGCGCGCCTAACATAGAGTGCTCGCACAAACCCCACGCACTCAGTTCGCGACGTGCCGGGAGGCCCTCATGTCCAGACTGTCCGCTTCATCCACACCCCGCCTGACGGCGGCGTTGCTCCTCACCCTGCTTGGCGGCGGCGCCGCGTCCACGCTCACCGCCCAGAGCAAGCCCGACTTCGTCAAGGCCGACGTCGACTACATGCAGGGGATGATTGTCCATCATGCCCAGGCCCTTGAGATGTGCGTCATGGCTCCGTCGCACGGGGCCAGCGACCGCGTGGCATTGTTCTGCAAGAAAGTGATGATCTCCCAGCGCGATGAGATCAACCAGATGGCGGGATGGCTGAAAGCTCGCGGTCAGGCCTTTCCCGACACCGCCGCCGGCTCGGATATGCCAGGCATGGTCATGAAAGGTCCGACGCTGATGCCGGGAATGCTGACACCGGCACAGATGACCACACTCGGACAGGCGCATGGTACCACTTGGGACTCGCTCTTCCTGGTCGACATGATCCAGCACCACACTGGCGCGATCGGGATGGTGAAGACGCTGTTCGACGCAAATGGCGGACAGGAACCTGAAATCTTCGGCTACGCCACCGGCGTGGATAATGACCAACGCGCCGAAATTGATCGCATGCAGAAGTTGTTGACCACGTACCAACGGAGCTCACCGCAATGAAGAAGATCGCAGGTTGTGCTGCAGTCGCTCTCCTCGCCCTCGTGTCGGGTGCCCAGGCGCAGTCCGACACCCACGATCCACGCGTCGGCTTGCGCGCGGGTACCTACGACGATTCGGGCCGCATGGTCACTCGCGCCGCCGAAGCATCAAGCAACATGATGCTCATCGCGCATGAGGATAAGCCGAACCCGTTCAACGGCTACGGCGGCCCGCGCGGGTTGACGTACGCGGAATCGGACATGGCGTTCCGGTCGCATTATCTCTACCAGGGCAACTTCGCCGGCTTCACCATCTGGGACATCGCCAATCCGGCGCAGCCGAAAGTGGTCAAAGCCTACGCCTGCAATACCGGTCAGGGCGATCCGTCGATCTGGGGCCACCTGCTCTTCATCTCCTCGGAAACCGCTAGCGACCGCAAGGATTGCGCGATGGGCGGTGTGGCCCGGGATTCCGGTCAGGAGCGGATGGTTGGCGTGCGCATCTTTGATGTCAGCAACCCTCTGGCGCCAAAGAAGGTTGCCGACGTGCAGACCTGCCGCGGTTCGCACACCCACACGATCATGCCCGACCCGACCGACAAGAATGTGATCTACATCTATGTGTCGGGTTCGGCGCCAATCCGTGCAGCCGACGAAATGGCGAGCTGCCACAGCGCCGGCGATTCGGCCAACAGCTCGCTCTTCCGTATCGACGTGATCAAGGTGCCGCTCGATCATCCGGAAAAGTCGGCGCTGGTCAACGGCGCCCGGATTTTCGACAACCTCACCCGCCCGACCGCACACGGTCAGGCCCCCGGTGACATCGCCGCTGCAGCGGAACGTGCAGCCAATGGCGGCGGACGTGGTGGTCGCGGTGGCCGTGGCGGCGCCAATCCGCAGTTGGCGGCGCTGATGACACCGGTGATCGACTCGATCGCCAAGTCACACGGTCGCACGATGGGCGACGGCGCTGACTCGGCGGCGGCAACGGCGCTTCTGGCGGCCCGCTTTGGCGGCGGTCGCGGTCGCGGTCCGGTCGATCCGAATGCACCAACCGGCCCGAATCAGTGCCACGACATCACGCTCTATCCTTCGCTCGGACTCGGTGCCGGCGCCTGCGCCGGCTACGGCCTCTTGCTCGACCTGAGCAACCCAGTGAACCCGACCCGGATCCAGGCGGTTGGCGATAGCAACTTCTCCTTCTGGCACTCGGCGACCTTCAGCAATGACGGCTCCAAGCTGCTCTTCACTGACGAGTGGGGCGGCGGTACCAATCCGAAGTGCCGCTTTGACGACCCGATCGACTGGGGCGGCGATGCCATCTTCACGCTGCAGAACAGGCACCTGACCCAGACGTCGTACTTCAAGATGCCGGCCGCGCAGACCAACATGGAAAACTGTGTGGCGCACAATGGCTCACTGGTACCGGTGCCGGGACGCGACATCATGGTGCAGGGCTGGTATCAGGGCGGCGTGGATGTCTTCGACTTCACCGACATCCATCACCCGAAGGAGATCGCCTTCTTCGATCGCGGTCCGCTCGATTCCACCAAGCTGGTGACCGGCGGCTACTGGGCCGGGTACTACTACAACGGCAACATCTACGCGTCGGAAATCGCGCGCGGCATCGACGTGTTCAAGCTGATGCCGAGCGCCGATCTCTCGCAGAACGAGATCGACGCCGCGGCACTGATCCACATGGAACAGTTCAATCCGCAGAGCCAGCCCAAGCTGGTCTGGCCGGCGGCGTTCCCGGTGGCGCTCTCGTATGTCGATCAGCTCGGCCGCGAGAACGGCTTGCCCGCTGCACGACTGACGGCCATTACCGCGTCGCTCAAGAGCGCGGAGAAGATGGCGGGACCGGCGCGCAAGACGGCGCTGACCAAGCTCGCCGCGTCGATTGAAAAGGACGCCGGGATGTCGACCGACGGGACGCGGGTGCAGTGGTTGATCCAGGAAGTGAAGGACATCGCGAAGGCTGCCAAGTAGGCGGCGCTCACAGGTCGGCGGCTCCGGCCGCTGACACGCACTTGCATCGGGACGCCGCGCAGTCGCGCGGCGTCCTGCTGTTTTGGATACCTCACTCAGTTCTCTGCATCAAGGAACCGTCGCGTGACTGCTGACCTGCTCGAGATCGTTCCCGAACGCCACCGGGCGGCTGTGGCGGGCGCATTGCGGCGTGCCTTCGGCAACGTCCCGATGACAGCGTTCACCCAGCTCAGCGGTGGGCGTTCTGGTACGCTGATCTACCGGGTCGACATGGGCGACGTTCGATCTGTCGTTAGACTGGTCGCCCAGCCCAACGCGCTCAACGATCCTGCGCGTCAGTTCGCGGCGATGACGGTCGCGTCGGATGAGGGGATCGCGCCATACCTGCATTATGACGACGCCGAGAGCGGGATCGCCATCACCGATTTCGTCCAGGCCGTGCCGTGGAGCGAAGCGTTCGCCAGCGGCACGACGACCATCGCCGCCCTCGGCGCGCAGATCCGGCGGCTGCATGGGGGGCCCGCGATCGCCGCCTTCCTCGACGCATTTCAGTGCATTGACGGCGGGCTTGAAACCCTGCGCGGTGCGGGAGCGACGCTGCCACCGATGTTGCGCGCGTACCTGCCACGCTTTGACGATGTGCGCCGCATGCTTGCACCGCACGTGGTGCTGGTGTCATCGCACAACGATCTCAATCCCGGCAATCTTCTGTACGACGGCGCGCGACTCTGGATCATTGACTGGGAAGCGGCCTGGCAGAACGACGAGATGTTCGACGTGGCAACCGTGTTGCACTGGTTCGGCATGGAGGGTGAACGGGAAGAAGCGTTGCTGCGGGGCTACTTTGGCGCGGAGCCGACAGCACTGCAACGGGCAAAGCTTGAGTTGACGCGGCAAGTAGTGCTCTGCTATTACGGCCTCATCTTCCTGCTGCTCACGCTGCAGGCCGGGGAGGTGATTCCCGCGCTCGATCCGGAGCCCGATACGCTTCCGACCTTCGCCGAGACGCGCCTGCTGCTGGCGACGGGCAAGCTGCCGCTGGGCAACGCTGCGCAGCGCACGGAGTTCTCGCTGATCATGATCAATGATGCGATGCGCCGGATGGCAGCACCGTCGTACGGCGCGGCAGTCGCAACGCTGGCAGGTGCGGTCTAGCCGCGCGCGACGCGGAGGACTTCGTCGAGGGTAGTGATGCCCTCACGCGCCAATCGGAAGCCGTCACCCTGGAGTGTCCGCATCCCCTTGGCGATGGCCATCTGTCGTAGCTCCTCGGAGCCGCGCCGCTGCTGCACCTCGACCCGCAACTCGTTGTCCATCACCAACAGCTCGTAGATGCCGATCCGCCCGACGTACCCCGTGTTCCGGCATTGATTACACCCTGCGCCGCGCCAGACACGCGTCAAGCCAAGGGCATCAAGATCGAGCCGCTTCTGCGCGGTCCGATCGGGAACGGTCTCGGTGCGGCAGTTGGGGCAGATGCGCCGCACCAGGCGCTGGGCCAGTACGGCATCGACCGTGCTGGCGACCAGGTATGCCGCAACGTCCAGATCGAGCAGGCGCGTGAGCGCCGTCGGCGCATCGTTGGTATGCAGCGTGGAGAGCACCAGGTGGCCGGTGAGCGCCGCCTGGGTCGCGATCTGGGCGGTTTCGGGGTCGCGGATCTCGCCGACGTAGATAATGTCGGGGTCCTGGCGCAGCAGCGCGCGGAGCGCCGTCGCGAACGTCACGCCGACCTTGTCGTTGACGGGCACCTGCGGCACCCCGGCCAGTTCGTACTCGACCGGATCCTCGACGGTGAGAATCTTCTCGCGCCCGGTGCGCACCATCTCGATTGCCGCGTACAGCGTCGTCGTCTTCCCCGATCCCGTCGGCCCGGTCGAGAGCACGATCCCGTGTGGCCGCGAGATCACCTCGGCAAACAGTTCCAGGGTATCGTCTGCCATGCCGAGGGAAGTGAGCGAGATCCGTCCCCGCTCCTTGTCGAGCAAGCGGAGCACGACGCTCTCGCCACGGAGCGTCGGTACGGTCGACACGCGCACGTCGACTTGCCGATTCTGCAACCGCAACCGGATGCGACCGTCCTGCGGCAGCCGCCGCTCCGCGATATCCAGCTCGGCCATGATCTTGAGGCGTGAGATGATCGCCGGAGTGAGGTGCGGCGGTGGCGACGGCGCGGCCTGAAGGACGCCATCCACACGGTAGCGCACCCGCAGGCCGTCAGCGTACCCCTCAAGATGGACATCCGAAGCGCGAGCATCGAGTGCTTCGATCAGCAGCAAGTTCACCAGGCGCACCACTGGCGCTTCATTGGCGAGGTGCAGCAGGTCGTCGAGGGGAATCTCATCACTGCTGAGCGCGCGCAGGTCGCCTGCGAGCCCGGCGATCAGGCCTTCGGCCGTGACGGCGTCCTGGGTGTAGACCCGGCGAATCGCCGCCCGCAGCTCCACCTCTTGGTACGGCTCGAGCACCAAGTCGCTGTTGAACAACAGCCGAAGGTCATCGAGCACCAGCGGATCCACCGTCTCGCGCCATGTTCCCAGCACCACGACATCGCCGGCGCGACGCAGCGGCATGACACCGTTCTGTTCCAGCCAGTCGGCGGTCAGGAATGGCGTCAGGCGCTCGACCTCGGCGAGCGCGTCGGAATGGCTGGTCGCGGTCAACGCGGCAGCTCCGCCGGGCGGTGCAGCGAATCGGGCCTGGCGACATGGCTGGTGTCGATGCGGGGCACGCGCCCTTCGATCGGCACTTCCTTGAGCAGTTCGCTGCTCGCCTTGACTGCGTCCTTCAACTTGTCGATGTCGTCATCATCATTGATGATGTGCGGCGTGAGAAAGAGGAACAGCTCCGATACTGCGGTGCTCTTCTGGGTGTTGCCGAACAGGATCGGGCCGATGATCGGGATCTTGCTCAGGATTGGAACACCCGACACCGTCTTCGACGACGTGTTTCCCGAAAGCCCGCCGATCACGGTAGTCTGGCCGTCCTTCAGGAAGACCTGCGTCGTCGCCTCCCGCTTGCTGATGACGGGAGCATCGAACTCGATCTCGTTGGTCGCGCTGTTGTTGGTCTGGTCGACGGCCAGATTGACGTAGCCGTCCGGGTTGATCGTCGGCGTGATGGTGAGCACGGTGCCGACATCGAGATACTGGATCGTCTGCACGGTGGTCGGGACGGTGCCGGTGGAGAGATTCTGCGATACCTGGACGAACGGACGCTGCTCGCCGACGTTGAGCACGGCTTGCTTGTTATTCTGCGCGATGATCACGGGCAATGACAGCACGCGGACATCGCCGCGGGACTGCAAGGCATTGAGGGCGACGTTGTAGTTGATCGTTCCCTTGCCGCCGGTGAGGGTCAGGATGAAATCGCGAGCGCTGGCCGTTGTGGGAAACGACGCCGAATCGTTCTGGCTGCCACTCTTCCGTGTCGCGCCACCAGACAACCCGACGTCGAGGTCGTGGGTGCGCTCGACCTCGGCAATGGTCACCTCGATCAGCACCTGCAATGGTCGCTGGTCGATCGAGCCGATCACCTGCTGGATCAGCGCCCAATCGCTCGCCGACGCGCGAACCAGCAGCGTGTTGCTTGATTCTTCGCCGACAATCCGTACATCCGCAATGTTCGCCGATAGCGCCAGGTTGCCGCCCTGCGTCAGGCTTTGGGTCGCGACGGCCGCACTGTTGCCGATCAGCGTCCCGCCGGTCGGTCCGGTCACATTACTGAAGCCGTTGTTGCCGCCCCCGTTATTGCCCCCGAAATTATTACCGCCGCCGCGGCCGCCGCGTCCACCTCCGCCGTTGCCGGCCGTTGCCGTCGGCACGTTCAGCGCGCCGCCGCCCTGCACAATCGTAGTGCCATTCGGCCCGGTGATCACGGTGCGATTGGTCGTTCCGCCACTGAAGAGCGACAGCAGCACCGGCGCGATCGTCGTCGCGCTCGCGTGCTTGAGGCGATAGGTATAGAGGCGCAGTTCAGCGGCCTGGCTCTGTTGCGCCAGCAGCTGCAGCGGCGTGACTGCCGCCACCGGCGGCGCTCCCGTCACCTGCAGGAGCGAACCGGCCTGAGCGACCTTCAGGTCGTTCGCCTCGGCAATGCTGCGGATCATGCTGGCGAACTCGACCTTGTCGACCGGCTGCGCCATCCGCAGCGTGACCTTCCTGGGCGTCAGGTTGCTGAGGGTGAGATTGATTCCGCCGGCCTCCGCCAAGGCCTCAAGGACGACCCGGATATCCTGGTCCTGAAAGTCGAGAGACAACCCCGGCTTGGCAGGAGCGGACGATGCGGCAGGTGGTGGCGGAGCCGGCGGCGTGGTTTTCGGCCGTCGCTGCGCAGCGAGCGGCGTCGCGACCAGAAGCAGTGCGGCGGTAATGAATCGGATGCGGGACATGATCATCAACTCCCGGCTTTCGGGGCCAGTATGTCGAGCAACTTGCCGTCAGGGCCTGTGAAGGTCACATGCCCGCGTTCAATCGCCTTCACGAGATATCCGCCGACGTGATCGCCGACGTGTGCCATGACCAGCCGAGCGGACCCGAACTGGCAGGTAGCGAAACTGGTCCCGTCGGCGCCGATCGCGGTGCCGAGCACGACGGGCACAGTCACCGACATCGGTGCCGAGACGACCACGGCATTTTTTGCCAGTTCGGATGGCAACCGATAGCGCTCGGCCGGCGCGTTGCGATTCTCGGCAAAGAGGTCCCGCTCCGTCGCGGCCTCGATATCGAGTGGTGGCGGCGCTGGCGCGTCGTCGAGGGCGCCCACAGAGGCGACCAGACCTGGCATCACCGGGGCGACGGGTGCCGGATGGAGCGCCCGGACTCCGATCCAACCGCAGGCAGCGGCGGCGCCGACGGCGACGATAAGCGCCAGGCGGAACGGCGACGATGCGAGCCACTCGCGATGGATGATCATGGCATGCTCGAGGGTCGTGCGGTGGGCGTCGTAGTGCTGGCAGTGCCGCCGAGGGCGTACCCTGACACGGTCGCTGCCAGCACGACGGTCTCGGCGTTCTCGTTGCCTGGCGTGCCGAGAGCACGAGAAAGGTCCAGGCGCTCGACGCGCACCGCCTTGTCGCCACGTTCCAGCGCATCCAGAAACTCCAGGACACCCTGAACATCCGATTCGGCCCGGATGTCGACGTGCAACGCGCGGACGCCGGCGACCAACGGTGACGCCGTGCGCGTCGAGGCATCCTGCAACCAGACGTGATGGCGACGCGCCAGGTCACCGACGTAGCTCGCCAGCTCGGCCGAAGCGATGACATCATCGTCGCCGGCAAAAAGACGTGGCTGAACCAGTTGCAGCACCGAATCGGTGATATGCTGGAGCTCGGGGTGGGCGCGGGCGGCGAGCACTGCTCCGCGCTCGCGCGACAACGCGTCGCGCTCGGTGGCCAATCGATCAGTCGCCTCAGTGAGCGCCGCACGATACGGGCGCACGACACCCAGGAAGAGCAGTGCCGGAACGACCAGGATCGCGCCAACAGTGATGGTGCGCCGTTCGCGCGACGTCAACGACCGGCTCATCGTGACGCTCCAGGCCGTCGCACCGGACCATGCGGCACACTGTCCCGCAGCTCGCCGGCCAGGGTGAAGCGCTCAGTGGGAGCGCCGCCTTCGGGCGAGAGGCGGCGCACCGGTGCCGGCGCATAGACTCCGGCGAGCATCGGACTGGCCACAATCGCGTCGAACACCTTGGCAGCGCTGACCGCAATGCCATCGATGGTCAACGTGTCCCCCCGGGCGCGCAGCGTCGTGAAGTAGGCATCATCAGGGACACGATCCGTCAGGTCACCGAGCACGATTGACCAGCGCGGCGCCGTCCGTTCCGCGGCCGCGATGGCGGCCATGCGCCGGAAGGCATCCTCGGTTGAACTGCGGCCGACGAGGGTCGTGGCGACTTGCGGTCGCAATGCGAGTCGCTCTCCCTGCACCTGCCGCAATGCGCGATGCACGCCCCACAGCTGCAGCGCAGCGGCCAACACGATCAGCGCGACCGCTGCGGCCGCGAGCAACCCGGTCGCGCGCCGGAGCAACGCGCGTTCGGCCAGCACGACGCGCTCACTGCGCAACGACGGCCCAGCTGCCGCGCCAGCAAAACGCGCCGCCAACCGTTCGGCGGTCACTCCCGGCGCTGGGATCGGCGTGACGGTGGCGCCCAATCGGGTTGCGAGATCGGTCACGCCCTCTGCGCCGGCACCGAGCAGGGCGACACGGTCGCCCGCTCGAAGCAACTCCGCCACCCGGCCTGCGTCTGCAACACCGCCGCGCAATCGGCGCAGGCCGCTGACCTCTCCCGCGTACAGCGCCACGACAGTGAGTCGGTCCGCCGCCGCGACAATGAGCTGCACGGTGCCGCGCCGCAACGCTGGCGACAGCTGTTGCGCCGCAGCCGACCAGGCCGCCTCGGGACAGGTAATCAGCGCCACCTGGCATTCTGCCGCGCGGGCTGCAGCATGAATCGCGGCGATGAGCGCAGCGGGCGCCGCCAGGGCGACGACCATCTGCGGCTGCCCTCGGCGCGCTCGCCCGGACGCGACACCAATCATCTGGGGGCCGCGCGCTGTGCTGAAATAGCTGAGGGCGTTGCGGGTAAGCAATTGCACGAGTTCGTCGTTGTCGAGCGGTGGCAACGTCAGCTGCCGCACCTCGGCGAGCGGCGGCAGCAGTACAATCGCCAAGGTAGCCGACGACACCAGCTGCTGGAACGCGGCGGCCAGCGCCGGCCAGCTGCTTTCGCCGCTGAACGGTGCGAGTTCTGCGCGACGCTCCTCGCCGGTCTGGCGATCGACCACCAGAAGGTAGTCCGCGCCAAGCGCGACGCCGAACTCCGGTCGGTGCACCATCACCACTGTTGCCAGGTGACGGTTACCGACTGCGTGCCGCGCTGCAGCAGTGCGGTCAGTCGGGTCGGTTGCGCGGCGGGACTCGGACGAGCGGTCAAGGTTACCTCAATATCGCGAGTGTCGACATACAGATAGCGGCCGAGGAGGGCGGTCTCGTTGGCCTGCACGGCGGCGGCGTTGCCGTTCGCGCCGCCACCGCGACCGCCGCGTCCACCACCGGTCGCGGCACCAGGGACGACATCGCCGACCGAGGTGATCCGCAGACCGCGCGCGCGCTGGCTGAGAATGTTTGCCACGATCTGGTCGGTCATTCCCGGTACCGCGCGCAGCACCATCGGCGGCGCGGTGTTGATGTTGGTGCCACCGCTACCAAGCGTGGTCAGCATCGAGGCAATCCGGCCATAGATGTCGGGCGTCATCGCTTCGACCTGCTGCAGGTCGCTGACATCTCGAAAGGGCTGGTTCGTGGGCAGCGCGAGCAGTCCCTTCTTGACATATCCGTCACTCTCGTCGCCGTTGGCGCGGGCAATGTCATCCGCATCGCGCCAATCCATCATCATCTCGGCGAGCTGGTCGGCCTTGGGATAGTCGTTCAGCACCAGCCCGAAGAAGGTGCGCAGTTCGTCTTCGGTCGCCGTATTGATATTGAGACGACTGCCGAGGTCAATCGCCTTGACGGTGACCGGAATGCTGTCGACCAGCGTGGTGCCGGAATAGACCGAATCGATATCCATGAGCGGATCGCCTGAGCGGGTGCCGGACACTGCCGTCCCGCGAGGCGCGTTCCGCAGCGCCTGATCGAGCCGCGCCTGGAGCATGGCCAGCGCGCCTGCCGCGGCCGCGCGGCCTGCCCCGCGATCCGACGCCTCGATGCCAAGCCCGCGGCGCTCGCGCGCGTCGAGGGCGAAGGCCAGCGCAACCACTGCGATGGCGACGACGAGCCAGAGGGCCGCGAGCATCGCAAATCCACGACGCGACTTCACTGGCCGGTCACCGTCGTCGCGGCGCCAGGCATCGGGATCACGATCGGCAGTTTCAGCAGGCCCGGCGAGCGCACCGTGTCGGCAGGAGTCAGCGTCAGTCGCAGTGCGCGTGGTTGGGCCGTTGCCAGTTCGCTGGCCGGCAACCAGCGGCCCGTCTGGCGATCAAGGTATTCGACCGCGATGGCCGTGATCGACGCATCGAGCTGGCGCCGTTGCAACGGCGACTGGGTGCTGGCCTGGTATTCCAGCGTCAGGCCGGTTTCCGGAGTTGACGCGTCGCCATCGACGAAGAGGCGCATGGTCGCCGTCGGCGCCAGCGACGGGTTGGGCGCGACCGTGGTGAAATCGATTTCGTCGCCGGCAGCGACCGCGGCCGTCACACCGACCACGCCGGTGCTGTTGCCGCCGGGCGTGACCGTGCGCAGCGGCGCCATCGCCGTCGCGCCACGACTGGCGGCACCGCTTCCCGTTCCGCCAATGCCACTCCCCCGCGGCGCACCGCCGGTTACTACCTGGATTTGCCCGGCGATCAGCCATTGCCGCAGGGTTTCGCGCAACGCTGCCGCGTGCTCCGTCGCTGCGCTGGCCCGCACGATCGACTGGCGGCGATCGACGATCGACGCAAACGCTCCGGCGCCGGCGGCCGTCATCAACCCGGTGATGAGCAGCGCGCTCATCACCTCGATCAGCGTCATGCCACGGCGACTACCGGTCATCGCGTGGTCGCCAGCGGCGGACGCCGATAGAGCCAGGTGTGGACCGTGTATTTGTTGGTGCCCCAGAGAATGCGGACCGACACATCGTAGATCCCGGCCTGATCCGAGAGTGGCGTGGAGGTTACCTGCCAGCGATAGTCGTCGAGCGGCGCGTCGTAACGCCCCTCTTTGACCGTATCCGGCAGCGACTGCAGCTCGGCGTCGGTCAGCAATCCCATCAGGTCGATGCGTTGTGCGACCAGGGCATCCGTCTCGACGGCGCGCCGCGCCCGCTCGGCGGTGCGCAGCTCACCACCGACCGCTGCCAGGGCGCTCACCGATGTGAGGCCAACGATCGTGAGGGCCGCAATGGATTCAAACAGGGCGAGGCCGCGGCTATTGCGAACCGGCACGCGCGACTCCCGTCCACGGATCGACTGATACCACCAGCGACGAGTCGGTGCCGCGCACCCGAACGGTATCGGCTATCGCTGCGCCGGAGGGCAGGAACTGGTAGCGCAGTCGAGGCAAGTCGGTGATCAGCGTCTCACCACTGGGCAGATCAAGAGTGCCTGTCGTCACGGGACCACCGTCGGCGAGTCCGATCGAGTCGACACGATAGGCGCCACTCTTCGGATCGATCAGCACCGTCACGGAGACTTCGTTGCCGATGGCGAGACGACGTGCCGCCTGCAGCGTGTGCATGAGCCCATCGGCGGTATGATGAGGCGGCGCTCGATTGAAATCCACCAGTGCCGGCACGACTACCGTCGCCGCTATCCCCATGATCACGAGGACGATCGTCATTTCCCAGAGCGTAAATCCGGCGCGGCGGCTCACTTGAACGAATTCGCGTTGATGCCGTAGATCGCCTGCAGGAGCGATAGCGCCACGAATGCCACGATCGCACCGAACACGACGATCATGCCGGGCTCGGCGAGGGCCGCGAGCCGTTGCGTTGCTCGTTCCGTCCGCTCCTCGAAGATGTCAGCGGCCTTGAGCAGGAAGGTGCGCAGTTCGCCGGCATCTTCGCCGACACCGATCAACTGGGCCAGCAGCGGCGGGAACAGCGTGCCTTCAGCGACGGCGGCTCGCAGCGAGATTCCTTCGCGCACGCGGGCACGGACTCGCACGGCGTCGTCCCGGGCGATCGGATCGGAGAGTGATTCAACGGTGTCATCGAGCGCCGTGAGCAATGGCGCACCGCCGCCGAGCAACACGCCAACCAGCCGGGAGAAGCGCGCCGCCAGCGCATACTGTCGCAACGTTCGCACCAGCGGCAACGCCAACATGGTGCGCGACCAGGCGCGACGACCGTCGTCGGTCGATTGTGCCCAGCCCGCGAAGCCGGCGATGGCCAATGGAATCAGCAACAGCACTGGCCAAGCAACGTGCAGGAAGTGCGACAAGGCAAGCAGCAACCGTGTCGACGTCGGCAGCTCGGCACCGCTGCCCTCCAACAGCGTCACGAAGCGCGGCAGTACGAAGAACATCAGCACCATCACTGCGGCGGTCCCGGCAGTGGCCAGCAGCAACGGATAGATCGCGGCCGACAGCACCCGGCCGCGCAACGCATCATCACGTTCCAGCTGGGTCGCAAGTCGCGCGAAGGCGCCGTCGACATCGCCGCTGCGCTCGCCGGCGCGGACCAGGCCGACATAGAGCGGAGAGAAGAGTCGCGAATGGGCGGCGAGCGCGGTCGACAGGGTATCGCCGCGCTCGACCCGTTCGCGAACATCGTCGATCGCGCCCCGGACATCCCCGGTGGCGACGCCACCAGCCGCGCGCAACGCTTGCGCGAGCGGCATCCCCACCGGCAACAGCGCCGCGAGCGCCCGGGTCACTTCGAGCACGTCGCGGCGGCGTCCGAACCGGAAGCGCTCGGCGCCCTCGACGGCACCATCCGGCGCATCGGCCACGTCAAGAACCAACAGGCCGCGCTCCTGCAACAAGCGGGTCAGCGCAACCGAGCTGGCCGCCGAGGCGGTTCCCCGGCTGCGCTTCCCGCCCGCATCAACCGCCTGATACGCGAACGTCGGCATGAACCGCTATTGCCAACTGGTGATGTCGGCGTCTTCACCAGTGCCACCTGGCTTGCCGTCGGCACCATAGGTGAGCAAGTCGTAGCCGTTGGGGTTGACCTGTCCCGGCGAAGTGAACGAGTAGGGCACATTCCAGGGATCGTTGGGCACCGGTTTGCGCAAATACGGGCCGTGCCAGTTGGCTGGCGCGTCGACGGTCGGCATTGCCCAGAGGGCGTTGAGCCCCTGTTGCGTGGTCGGATAGTGGCCGTTGTCGAGGCGATAGGCGTCAAGTGCGGTGCCGAGCATCTCGACCTGCGATTTTGCCGTGGCAGACTTGGCGGCCCCGACGTGCTGGAAGATGTTCGGCGCGACCAGCGTGGCCAGGATCGCGATGACGACGATGACGACCAGAATTTCGATCAGCGTAAAGCCACGCGCGCGCAGCAGCCGAGCGGTGGAAGCCTGGGAACGACGCATCTGGACCGCCTTCGGACAAGTAGGAACGAGAGAACCTGATGGCCAGCGGCGCTGCTGCAATGCTCGCAACATCGCCCCACCCGGTTCCGGGTATTGGATGCTACGCGCCGCCGAACGGGCCGGTTGGCACCCGTGCTGACGGAGCGTGCCCGGGTCGAGGCCATGCCGGTGACGATGCCCAGTCCGTGTAAATTGTTGCAACCATCCTGGTGCCACTGATCCGCCAAGTCACCCTGCGCCCGCCGCCGGCGATGCCAGCCCCCTATCGTGAGGAACGTCATGCGTTTGACAGCCGTCGCAGCGTTCGCGTTGACCGTGATTATTCCGCAGGTTGCCGGGTCCCAGCAGGGACCGGATGTCGACCCGCCCGCCCGGGTGGGTCGGGTCAGCGCTCTCGACGGGCCGGTGTCGCTCTATCCCGTCGGCGGTAGCGACTGGACGACCGCGCTGCTCAACTATCCGCTGACTGGCGGCGATGCCCTCTGGGCTGACAGCGCCGCGCGGGCTGAAGTCCATCTGGGTTCATCGGCGATCCGCATCGCCGCACGAACGGCGCTCACCTTTGGTGAGATCAGTGACAGCGTGACCCAGGTCCGGGTTGACGAGGGGAGCATTGACGTGCACGTGCGGGCCCTCGACGACAACGAGGTATACGAAATCGATACCCCGTCCGGTGTGATTTCACTGGTTATCGAAGGGCACTACCGGATTGATGTCTGGCCCGAAGGCCGGCGCACGACAGTCACCGTGCGCGACGGCGAAGCTGCGGTCGAGCGCGACGATGGTGGCGATCCGTGGACCGTGCCGGCCAATACCTCCGCCACGCTCTTGAGCGCTGGCACTGCGCCGCGGATCGGTTCGGTCGTTCCCGTCGACGATTGGGAACGCTGGGCTGACAGCCGCGATCAGCGCGAGGACGACAGCCGATCAACGGAGTTCGTCTCGCGGGAAACGGTCGGTTACGAAGACCTCGACGACTTTGGCAACTGGCAGGTCGATCCGAGTTACGGCAACGTCTGGTATCCGCGAGCTGTCCCATCGGGATGGGCGCCGTACCGGTCTGGGCGATGGATATCGGTCGGGGCGTGGGGCTGGACGTGGATCGACCAGGAGCCGTGGGGTTTCGCGCCATTTCACTATGGCCGCTGGGCATACCTGCGGGGGCATTGGGGCTGGGTTCCAGGGCCACCACAGCTGCGCCCGGTCTATGCGCCGGCGCTGGTCGCTTTTGTCGGTGGGGCTGGCTGGTCGGGTGGGGTCGGTGACGCCATCGGTTGGGTGCCGCTGGCACCGGGCGAACCGTACCTGCCGTCGTACCATGCCAGCGCTGGCTACGTTCGGCGGGTCAACCCGCTCGGCTTTGGACCGCCGCGAGTCGCTGGCCACACTGGATCGGTCGGCGACTATGCCAACCGGAATGCGCCAGGCGCCTTGACCGCCATCCCGCGGGATGCGTTCACGAAGTCGCGTCCGGTGCCGGCGGTTGCATTGCCCGTCCGGTCGGCCGATATCGCCGCAGCGCGTCCGTTCGCGCCACCGACGCCACCGCCACCCGCACGGACCACTGGTCGTGGCACCGGACGCCCTTCCACTCCGACTCGAGCGCCGAACCGGCCAGCCGACGGACGACGGCCTCCGGTCGCAACTGCTGCAACGCCGTTGCCTGCCCCTTGGCATGGACGTCCACGGCCAGCCGCTCCGGAACCCGACCGCACGGCGCCACCCGTCGTCCGGCAGGACCCGCCGCTGGGCGCACCGGTCGCGCCACCGCACACGGCGCCGGTCCCGGCGCCACCGCCAGCCGACGTTCCGCGCCACCCGCTGCCAGCTGGCCGGCCGGCCCCGCGCCCGAGTGGCGCGCCCGGACAGCAGCCACAACAGGCTCCATCCCAGCCTCAGCCACCAGCTGCGGGCCAACCTGCTGCACCGCCAGCTCCGGCTGGACGCCCGGATCGACCAACGCAACGGCCGGGCACACCGCAACCAACTGCGGACCCGGCAGCACCACCGCGCGTTCCCGAAGTGCGTCCACGCCCGGCACCCGTGGTTCGCCCGCCCGACGCCAACCTGCCAGCGGACAATGCCGCCTCAGCGCAGTGGCAACAGCAACGGGCTCAACTGGTGCAGCGGCAGGAAGCCGAAAACGCGGCACTCGCCCGCCAGCAGGCCGCACAACACGCCGCCCAACAGGCGGCGGCCAATCAGGCCCAGGCGCAGCAACAACAGGCAGCCCAGCGGAAAGCCCTGGACGACAAGCAGCAGCATCAGCGCGACCAGCTCGACAAGCAGTACCGCCGGCCGGTCCCGGCAAAAACCAGCGCGCCGCCACCGCCACCGCCGGACCACAAGCCAGCCTGACGAATAGCACAACGCCGCCTGCGGATCAGCGCAGGCGGCGTTGCAAATTTGCGGGTCGAGCGGGCCTGCAGACTAGTAGTCGCGGCGACGACCCTGCAAGCGGCGAGTCGCGTCGGTGATCCGACTGACAAATGCTGGGACCGACTCGCGATCGTGCCGCCGAGGCAGGACGAAGTCGGCCCGATCGGGTTCCACGGTGCGACCGTGTGGCCCCTCATCAACCATCAGGTCACCACCCTGCGCTTCGACTGCCGTCTCAAACTCTTCGACGGCGTCCTGCAGGTTGCCAACCTCCTCGACGCTCTCCGTCCCAGTGAGGCGAATCCCCAGTTCCTGCAACCGGGACGCACCGGCCGCCCTGGCCTGGTCCGCTTCGGCCCCGCGGTGTGGATTGAGCAGGACATCGAGCGGCTCGTCGCTGCAGAACCGCATGAAATTTCCCATCATGGCAACGCTCCTGACCGAGTTGGTGAGGAGACGGCCAGACGACGCGCGAACACACACCGCCTGACCGTTGATCACTGGGACCGCTCAGTTGCCGACGTTCTTTGCCCGCACATAGAAGTTTTCGTCGACCTTGAAATCGGCGGCGGTCGCCCGGCTGTCGATGCTCTGCCAGGACTCGGTCGGCCGGAGCCAGCTGTACGTCCCGGGCGTGACGGTTGCCTTGACCGGCATGTTGAAGCCGGGCACCACATCGACCCAACGATAGGAAAGCGTGCCAGCGTTGATGCGATATTCCAGCGTTGGAACGTTGACGGTACGCAGGTACTGGTCGAACACCTTGCTGAAGTCGATGCCCGACTGCTTGCTGATATAGTTCTCGATCTGGGCGGTGGTGACGGTCTGGTGCCAGAATGTCTTGCTGAGACCGCGCAGCACGCCGCGCCACTTCTCGTCGTTATCGACGATCTGGCGCATCATGTGCAACATGCTGCCGCCCTTGTAGTACATGTCGCCGCCACCATCACCGTTGACGCCGTACGGGCCGATGATCGTGGCGGAGTTCCGAATATTCCGGCGACTGCCAATGATGTACTTCGCCCCGGCTTCCTTGCCGTCCTGGCACTCGGCGTACAGCCCTTCGGCGTAGTTGGCGAATCCCTCGTGGATCCAGCTGTCAGCGATATCCTTGCTGGTAATGCTGTTGCCGAACCATTCGTGCGCACTCTCGTGCACGATGATGAAGTCCCACTTGAATCCCTCGCCGGTGCCTGACAGATCGGTCATGCGGCCCGCCGCAATCGGATCGGCTGGCTTGCCCGAGAAGTAGCCATTCATGTAATGATTGCCGTATGCCACCGCGGTCTGGTGTTCCATCCCCAGATGCGGCGCTTCGATCAGCTTGTAACCGTCGGCATAGAACGGGTAGGGGCCGAGCCAGTGCTCAAAACAGGCGATCATCTTCTTGGCCTGCTGGAACTGCACCCGGGCGGTGTCGAGATGGTACGCGAGTGGGTAGAAGTCCATCGTCAACTTGCCGTTTTCGCCGTTGTACACGTCGCTGAAATGCGCGTACGTCCCGGCGTTGACCGCAACGTCATAATTGTTGATCGGTTCGGACTCGAACCATTCGTAGGTAGTCGTGCCGTCGCTGTTATGGGTGGTGTGCCGCAGACGTCCGTTGGAAATGTCCTGCATCGGGTCGGGCATCGTGATGGCGATGCGTTGCGAATCGGGCTCGTCGGCCTGGCTGTCCTTGTTGGGCCACCACACCGACGCGCCGAGCCCCTGATTGGCAGTCGCGATCCACGGATTGCCGACCGAATCGTGCTGCCAGATGAAACCGCCGTCCCACGGCGGCCGGTGGGCAACCGTTGGCTTGCCGTGGTAGTACACTCGCACGGTGCCGTGCGCACCGACTCGCTGCGGCGCCACGAGCGCCACGAAGAAGGCGTTGCCATCGCGTCGATACTGCAGCGACTTGCCGTCCTGCAGCATGCTGTCGACTTGCAGCGGCTCCTGCAGGTCGATCTGCATCTCCTGCGCGGGCGCGAGCACCTTGTAGGTGATTCCGTTCCAGCCGACGATGCTGCTATCAGCGGGCTGGACCTTGACGTGCAGGTCGTAGAAAGTGACATCCCACCAGGCCCGCGCCGGGCCGATCGAGCCACGCAACGTATCGGCGTGGGAAAATACGCGCGGCGCGCGCTGGGCGTGCAGCAGGGGCGCAACCGTCGCCGACAGCAGGGCGACCAGCAACAGACGACGCATCAGGACCTCATGACAAGGAAGTGGATCAAAGTTAATCAACCGGCATATGGCACCGGCGGGGCGTTTCAATCCTGATCGCGAAGGACCGCAACGCGCACCGCGTCGATCACCAGCTGGAGGTCGTCGAGCTTGCCGAGCAACGGGACGCCAAGATCTTCAATCGGCTGGTATACCGATGGCTCGGCGCTCGCCAGCTAGCGTGAATTGCCGCCGCAACATGCGGCGGATCGCGGCATCGTCGTCGACTACCAGGATCAGAGCCATCGGCCAGCCCACCTCGTTGCCGTACGGGGTGCCACGTACCGGGTGGCTGAAGATTGGCCCCGCTCTCCCGCGCCGGATAGATTTCAGGGCTATGACCGGAATAACCTACCAGACCACCGCCGAAGATGTGGCGTCGAAGTCACTCGCCGTCACCATTCCCCTCGAACACCTCGCCGCCACCGAAGGGCGCGCGGTCCGTGAATATGCTCGCAAGGCGCGCCTCCCGGGATTCCGGAAGGGGCATGCCCCCGAGGCCGTCATTCGCAAGCAGTTTGGCACCGAAATTCGCCGCTGGGTGCTGGAAGAATCGCTGCGCGAAGGGTGGGACCTGATTCTCAAGGAATCCGACCTCAAACCGGTGGCCGACCCCCAGGTCCGCAATGTGACCTTCGAAGCGGGCCAGCCACTGACGTTCGAGGTGCTGGTCGAGGTGCGTCCGGAGCTGACACTGGCCCGGACCAGCGGTTTTACCGTCGCTCGGCCGGCAGTCCACCTCACCGGCGAGATGGTTGACGAGCAATTGCAACAGCTTCGAGAACAGCGGGCGACCTGGTCGCCGCTGGCTGGCGTGCGCCCCAAGCCGGGCAACCTCGTCTCTGTCACAGTGACCAATCTGGTCGATGGGGCCGCGCCCGTAGCGGGACAGCCCACCGACCTGATCCTTGGCCAGGGACAGGCGATTCCGGAGCTGGAAGAGCGGATCATGGAGCTGGAGCCGGGTATGACGGCGGAGGCCGAAGTTCGCTTCCCGGCCGACCACCCCGACGAAGCCCGCCGTGGCACCGCCCGACAGGTGCGAATCGAATTGCACGAGGTCAAGGAGCAGATCCTCCCGGCGCTCGATGATGCCCTGGCCCGTGAGCTCGGGGACTTCGATTCGCTCGACGCGCTGCGCTTCCGTGTGCGGGAGGATATGGGCAAGGAGGCCGAGCAGCGGGCCCAGGACGAGCTCAAGGGAGAGCTATTCCGGCAAGTCGCCGAGGCGAACGAGGTCCCGGCTCCGAACTCGATGGTGCATCGCCTGCTGCATGCCTATGCCGAATCGTACCGTATCCCGGCGGAGCAGTTTGAAACGTTTGAGAAGTCGTTCGCACCGGTGGCGATGGCGCAGGTGAAGCGCGAACTGGTGCTCGGAGCGGTCGCCACGGCCCAGAACCTGCAAGCCACTGAGGCAGAGGTGGACGAGCGGGTGGCCGCGATGGCAGCATCCCGCGGGATGGAACCCGGCAAGTTGTACGCGACGTTGCAACAGCAGCAGCGCCTGGGCGAGATGGAGCACTCGATCACGGAGGAGAAGGTGTTCAACTGGCTCCTGCAGCAGTCTACTGTCACCGAGGGCGCCGCGTGACCCACGGATCGGTGTATCCGCCGTACATTATCGAGCGTTCGTCGCGAGGCGAGCGGACGTACGACATTTTTTCGCGGTTGCTGATGGACCGGATCGTCTTCCTGGGCGCCGGGATCAACGACGACGTGGCGAACATCATCATTGCCCAGCTCCTGTTCCTGGAGTCGGACAACCCGGAAAAGGACATCTACCTGTACCTCAACTCACCGGGCGGCGTGGTCTCAAGCGGCATGGCGATCTACGACACCATGCAGCACCTGCGCGCACCGGTGAATACCATCTGCATGGGAATGGCTGCGTCGATGGGGTCGTTCCTGCTGGCGGCCGGCACCAAGGGGAAGCGGGCGGCATTGCCGCACGCCCGGATCATGATGCACCAGCCCTCGGGCGGCGCGCAGGGTACCGCCGCCGACATCGAGATCCAGGCCAAGGAGATCCTCTATCTCCGCGGCAAGATGCATGAAGTGTACGCCAAGCATACCGGCCAGCCGCTCGAACAGATCGAGCGCGACATGGAACGCGACCGGTTCATGAGTGCGGCCGAAGCGGTGGAGTATGGCCTGATCGACACCGTCTTCGAACCGCGCAAGGAAAAGAGCTGACCTCGCATGTCGACTGACAAGCATCTCCGCTGCAGTTTCTGCGGCAAGAGCAAGGACTCGGTCCGGAAGTTCATCTCCGGCCCCTCGGTGTACATCTGCAACGAGTGCATCACGCTCTGCAACGAGATCCTGGCCGAGGACGAGGAACGCGAGGCGACCGAAAGCCAGAAGGCCGTTCCCGCACCGCAGGAAATCAAGGACACGCTCGATCAGTATGTGGTGGGCCAGGAACGGGCCAAGCGGTCGCTCGCGGTGGCGGTCTACAATCACTACAAGCGCATCAACTCCGGTCCGCGCGACAGCAACGAAGTCGAGCTCGAGAAGTCGAACATTCTTCTCCTCGGCCCCACCGGCACCGGCAAGACATTGCTGGCCCAGACGCTCGCGCGGATGCTGGACGTGCCGTTCACCATCGCCGACGCGACGACGCTCACCGAGGCCGGATACGTGGGCGAGGACGTAGAGAACATCCTCGTGCGGCTGCTGCAGGCCGGTGACTTCAATGTCGCGGAGTGCGAGCGCGGCATCGTCTACATCGACGAAATCGACAAGATCGCGCGGAAGAGTGAAAACCCAAGCATCACGCGCGACGTGAGCGGCGAGGGCGTGCAGCAGGCACTGCTCAAGATCCTGGAAGGGACGGTGGCGAGCGTTCCCCCGCAGGGCGGGCGGAAGCACCCGCAGCAGGAATACATCCAGATCAACACGAAGGACATCCTGTTCATCTGCGGCGGCGCGTTCGACGGCCTCGAGAAGATCATTGAGGCACGGCTCGGTCGGCGCCAGATCGGATTTAGCCCCGCTGACGAGACCAAGAATACGGGCACCAAGGCCGCGACGAACGTCTTTGGCGACGTGGAGCCGGACGACCTGCTCCGCTACGGGCTCATTCCTGAGCTGGTGGGCCGCCTCCCCGTGACGGTCCCCCTCGAGTCGCTCGACGACGACGCACTGGTGCGCATCCTGAAGGAACCGAAGAACGCGCTGACCAAGCAGTACGCGAAGCTGTTCGAGCTGGAAGACGCGCGGATCACATTCGAGGAGAGCGCACTCAAGGCGATCGCCAAGAAGGCGATCGAGCGCGGGACGGGTGCGCGCGGCCTGCGGGCGATCCTCGAAGAGATGCTGCTCGACACGATGTTCGAGCTGCCGGGGCGCGATGACGTGATCGAGGTGCGTGTCACGGAGAGCACGGTGACGAACAAGACGCCGCCGCTCCTCGAACTCTCCGGCAAGCGGCAGAAGAAAGAGGCCTGAACCCAAAGGAAAACGGCGGACCGGACTGGTCCGCCGTTATGTTTTAAGGGTGACCAAGCCAACCGAGCCGGCTGCGAAGGACCCACTCGTCATCCGTGACCTCGAGTTCCTCGGCGGGATGGCCACGGCGGACGGCTGGCGGCCCGAAGCTTCCCTCCCCGAGATCGCGTTCGCCGGCCGCTCGAATGTCGGCAAGTCGTCGCTGCTCAACCGCCTCGTCCGCCGGAAGGCGTTCGCGCGCGTCAGCAACACCCCCGGGCGCACGCGCGAGCTGAACTTTTTTCTCGTCAACAAAGTATTCGTGCTCGTGGACCTTCCCGGGTACGGATATGCGCGCGTCTCCAAGGCGCGGCGGGCCGAGTGGCAGCCGCTGATCGAGGGATATCTGCGGTCCAGCCCGGCGCTGCGCGGGATCGTGCAGCTGCTCGACGTGCGGCATGCGCCGACGACGGACGACAAGCAGCTGTTCGACCTGCTCGCCGACCTTGGCGTTCCCGCGATTGTCGCGGTGACGAAAATCGACAAGCTCACCGCGCCGAAAGTGCGAGAGCGCATGCGCGAGCTCGCGATCGAGCTCGAACTCGACGAGGAGCAGATGATCCCGTTCAGCGCCGTGACAGGCGAGGGGCGGGACGAGCTCGCGGCGGCCCTCGTGTCGCTCCTCGAGCAGCCAGACTGGAAGCCGTAGCCCGGGCCCTCACTCCAACACGGTCAGACTCCAATGGTGCATCGACCGCTCCGCCACTCACTTCGCCCGCTCCCCGCCCTTCACGACGACTGGCTTGAGCGCGTGCGAGCGACGGTCGCCGACCCCGCGCTCGACCGGTCGCGGTTCTGCCGCGAGATCCTCTGCGAGATCGCCTACCCGGAGTACGCGGCCAGCTACGAGACGGCCGTCGCGGACGCGAAACTGCCGCTCGGCACCAGGCTCGCGCTCTCGGCGCTCGATCCGCGGCACATCACCCTCGAGCCCGAGTACTACGCGGACTGCGACGACGAGAAGTTCCAGCGCGTCAAGCCGCTGCTCTGGCTCTGGTATTCATTCGACCGGCTGTCGCCGGGCGGGCAAAACGTGGAAGTCGGGGTGCGGTTCAGGC
The DNA here is from genome assembly GCA_036499125.1 of Gemmatimonadales bacterium. GTDB lineage: Bacteria > Gemmatimonadota > Gemmatimonadetes > Gemmatimonadales > GWC2-71-9 > Palsa-1233. Next base: position 2,151 of record DASYEH010000011.1, on the reverse strand, counting down.
GGATCCTCGCCGCGCACATCTTCCGCAAGTGCGGCGAGCGCTTCAAGGCGTTTCAGCATGTGGAGTTTTCGTACGGGTACAACATCGAGTGCGGCGACGACGTCGTCGTGCACCGTCACGTGCTGCTCGACGACCGCGGCGGAATCAGGATCGGCAACAAGGTCTCGATCAGCGACTACGCGAACATCTACAGCCACACGCACAGCATCGTCGACCAGAAGGACGTGACCAACGCGACGACGGTGCTCGAGGACGGCGTGCGGATCACGTATCACGCCACCGTGTTCGCCGGCGTGAAGGTCGGCTTCGACGGCATGGTCGGCGCGATGGCGGTCGCAACGAAGGATGTGCGCCCGCATCACGTGAACGTGGGGATCCCGGCAAAGTCGGTGCGGGTGAAGCCCACCGCGCCGCACGATACGCCGGACAGGCTTAGCACGTCGCATGAGAGGGAAGAGAAGAACTGAACGGCGGGTAAACGGTTGGCGGTCTTCGATTATCGGTCGTCGGAGCGCAGGACATCCTCTACGACACCGGCATGTCCCGTCCGCAGTAGCTGCCGAGCTTGCCGCAGCGACTCCGCATCCCGCGGCCAAGTCAGCCGTTTCGCGGCCGCGGCAACCGAGAGCCACTCGTACCGGTCGTGCTCTCCCCCGAGCACCACACGTTCCGATTCCACAATTGCCGCGAACACCAGCGCGACCTGCACCGTGTCGCTCGCGAGCAGGTAGAACGGATTCACCGTGATGCTGTAGAGCTTGTCGGTCGCGAGCCCGGTCTCCTCGCGCAACTCGCGGCGGGCGGCGGCCGGCGGCAGCTCGCCCTTCTCGATGTGCCCGTGCACCAGTTCCCAGCTGCCGGGGCTGCGCGTGCCCGCCGCGCGCCGCAGGGTGAGGACTCGCCATGCACGCCCCACCACTCGCACAACGCAGACATCTACGACGCCCGCGCGGAGCCCGGTCACTCCTTGGCGCGCGTCAGCAGCGAGTGCAGGCGCGCGGAGAGGGCGCGCGGGCGGAACGGCTTCGTGAGGTAATCGCTCGCGCCGTACTCGAACACGCGCACCTCACTGTCCTCATCGCCCTTCGCGGTGAGCACGATGACCGGCAGGTCCGCAGTGGCGGGCCGGGCGCGCAGGTGACTCAGCACGCCGTAGCCGTCGAGACGCGGCAGGTTGAGATCGAGCACGACGATATCGGGTGCCGCGCGATCGATCTCGTCGAGCGCCTTCACGCCGTCCGCCGCCTCGAACACGGTGAACCCTTCGCGCTCGAGCAGGTCCTTCAGCACCCTGCGCAGCGCGTCCTCATCCTCCACGAGCAGCACTTTGCGAGAGTGTCCGTTGGCGTTGGCGTTCTCGTCGTCCACGAGCTGAAACGAGTCGCCGGAGAACACCGACGGCGCCTTCGAGTGACGCGTCTGCACGCGTCCCTTCACCGGCGGCGGCAGGATCTCAACCTGGATCGTATCACCTGGCGGCGGCGCGCTCCCGTTGGCTGGCGGAGCCTCGACGGTGACGCTTCCGCGCGGGATCGGAACTGGGCGCGCGGGTGGAACCGGCGCGGCTTGATCGAGCGGTGCCTCGATGACGCGGAGCAGTTCTTCGACGCTCGTGATGCCGTTCTTCACGTGCTGCACGCCGGACTCCCAGAGGCCGCGCATGCCCGCATCGCGCGCGCCGTCGGCGATGCGGTCTGACGAATCATTCGCCGCGATGCGGCGCTCGATCTCGGGGCTCGAAATCAGCACTTCCATCACCGCCATCCGCCCGCGGAATCCCGTGTTCGAGCACTCCGCGCACCCGACCGGCCGGTAGATCGTGCAGCCGGCCGGGAACCACGTCAGCAGGCGTTCCGGCATCGGTTCGACGGCGAGTTCGCGGCAATGCGGACAGAGCCGGCGGAGCAGCCGCTGCGCGACGACGCCCTTGATCGCGGCGGCGATCTTGTAGCTCTCGATGCCGATGTCCATGAGGCGCGTCACCGAGCTCGCCGCGTCGATCGTGTGCAGCGTGGTCAGCACCATGTGACCGGTGAGCGACGCCTGCACGGCGATCATCGCCGTCTCCTTGTCGCGGATTTCGCCGACGAGAATCACGTCAGGGTCCTGCCGCAGGATCGAACGCAGCGCGGCCGGGAACGTCAGCCCCGC
>DASYEH010000010.1:0-161065 GCA_036499125.1 Gemmatimonadales bacterium | reverse complement strand
CGAAGAGCTGCGGCTGCGCCATCGTCACCTCGATCTGCGCCGGCCCGAGATGCAGGCGAACCTGATCCTGCGGCATCGCCTGCTGCAGCGCGCCCGCCGCACGCTCACCGAGCTCGAGTTTCTGGAAATCGAGACGCCGATCCTCACCAAGCCCACGCCCGAGGGCGCGCGCGACTATCTCGTGCCCTCGCGCGTGCATCGGGGCGAGTTCTACGCGCTGCCGCAGTCGCCGCAGATCTACAAGCAGCTCTTGATGATCGCCGGGTTCGATCGCTATTTCCAGCTCGCCCGCTGCTTCCGTGATGAAGACCTGCGCGCCGATCGGCAGCCGGAGTTCACCCAGATCGACCTTGAGGCCTCGTTCGTGCGGCAGGACGATGTCATGGCCGTGGTGGAGCAGATTCTCGCGGCGCTCTGGACCGAAGCTGGGCATCCGGTGGCCACGCCATTCGTGCGCCTGCGTCATCACGACGCGATGGAGCGCTTCGGCATTGACAAGCCTGACCTGCGCTTTGGCTTCGAGATTTCTGACTTGACGGTCATGCTCGGCAGCGATGCCGCGCCGTTCGTACATGACGCCGTCCAAGCTGGCGGTCGGCTCCGCGGCATCATCGCATCCGACTGCGCCACGCTCTCGCGCAAGGACCTCGACCAGCTCGCCACTGTCGCCAAGGCGGAAGGGGCTGGCGGATTGATGTGGGCGCGTCGGGCGAACGGCGCCTGGGAAGGGCAGGGGGACAAAGCGCTCGGTCCGACGGTACTGGCTGCCCTTGATGCGCCTGACGGCGCACTGCTCGTCGCCGTGGTCGGTTCCGATCGGGTAACATCGCCGGCGCTGCACGCGTTGCGCACGGCGCTGATCCGGCACGCGGCGCCAGTGCCGCTCACCGATCACGCGTTCGCGTGGGTCGTTGACTTTCCGCTCTTCGAGGCGGATCCCGCCAGTGGCGAATGGGTCTTCACCCATCATCCGTTCACGTCACCGCATCCCGATGATCTGCCCTTCCTGCAGAGTGACCCCGGCCGGTGCCGCGCGCTGCACTACGACGCAGTCTACAATGGCAACGAACTGGGGAGTGGCTCGATCCGGATCACCGATCCCGCCGTCCAGGCCACAGTGTTCGGCCTGCTCGGGATCGACCGCGACGAGCAGCGCCGCCGCTTTGCCTTCCTGCTCGACGCGCTGGCCGCCGGTGCACCACCCCACGGCGGCTTTGCGCTGGGCTTCGACCGGATTGTGATGCTGCTCGCCGGTGCCACGTCGTTGCGCGACGTCATCGCCTTTCCGAAGACGGCCGCCGCGCGCGCGCTGTACGAGGGAGCCCCCACGGTCGTCGCCGACGCCGACCTGGTTGCGCTGCATCTGCGGACGACCTCATGACCCCAGACGACGCCCGAATCAGCCTCAACGCCGAAGGCGCTGACCCGCTGCTCTTCGCCGGCATCAATGACGCCAACCTCGCCGAGCTGCAACGGGCCCTGGGCGTGCGAGTGTCGCAGCGTGGTGATGTGGTGACCGTGATCGGCACGGCCGAGCAGATGGTGCGCGCCCAACCGGTCGTGCAGGCGCTCCTCGACATGGCGCGGGCGGGTCAATCCGTTACCTCCGAGGACCTGTACCGGATTGCCACCGAAGGTCACGTTGGTGAGCTCGGTGCGCCCGGTGATATCGGCAAAATTGTCCTGCCGGGTCTCCGCCGGGCGATCATGCCGAAGACGCCGGGCCAGCGCGAATATCTGTCGGTCATCAACGATCACGACATCGTGATCGGCATTGGCCCCGCCGGAACTGGCAAGACCTATCTCGCCGTCGCGAAGGCGGTCGAGGCGCTGTCCCGCAAGCGGGTCAAGCGCATCGTGCTCGCCCGTCCCGCAGTCGAGGCGGGCGAGTCGCTCGGATTCCTGCCGGGTGACCTGCAGCAGAAGGTGGATCCATACCTGCGACCGTTGTATGACGCCCTCGAAGACATGATGCCACCCGAGAAAGTGCAGAAGGCGCTCGACACCCGGGTGATCGAGATCGCGCCGCTGGCCTACATGCGGGGCCGCACGCTGGCCGACGCATTCATCATCCTCGATGAGGCGCAGAATGCGACCGGCGCGCAGATGAAGATGTTCCTGACTCGTCTCGGCGTGAACAGCAAGGTGGTCGTGACCGGCGACAAGACGCAGATCGACCTGCCGCGCCGCGAGGACTCCGGACTGGTGCAGATCGAGCGTGTCCTGCCGGGCATTGACGGCATCGCGTTTCACTATCTCTCCGAATCCGACGTGGTGCGCCACCGGCTGGTGAAGGACATCATTCGCGCCTACGCGGACGATCAGGCCGGGTGAGCCCCGCCGCGGGGGCGGCCACCGTGTCGATCGGGGGCCAGGCCGCAGGATTCCCGGTTCGCGCCGCCCGCGCTGCGGCGATGGCAGTGCTTGCCGGTGAGCGCCATCCGGCCGATGTGACGATCACTTTCCTCAGCTCGGAGGCGATGCGCCGCCTCAACGCCGCGTACCTCCAACATGACTGGCCGACCGATGTGCTTTCGTTTCCACTGGAACAACCGGGTGGACGCCTTGCTGGTGACCTCTACATCTGCCGTGCGGTTGCCGCGCGTCAGGCCCGCGAACATCGCGTGCCGGTGCGCGATGAAGTGTTGCGCCTCGTGATCCACGGCACGCTGCACCTGCTCGGCTGGGATCATCCCGCTGGCGCCGACCGGACCGTGTCGCCCATGTGGCAGCGGCAGGAAGCGTATCTGGCCGCGGCGAAATGAGGGAACTCATTCGTGGGCTTCCCGCCCTGGCTGGCCTGGTCATGCTGGCGGCTGCGTTGACCGCGCTGGCTGGCGAGGGCGAGCCCGAGTTCAGCGCGCGCGCGTGGGCACGCGAACCCGAGCCGGATGGCGTACCGCTCGCACGCACGCTGCACATCATGCACCTCACCTTGCTCACGCTCGCGGCAGCGCTCGCCGCCACGGCGGTGGGCTGGTGGAGTTACAGCCCGCTGGCAGCGACGGTCCGCGTCGTGCTCGGCACGCTGCTGGTCTGGGCGGTCGGCGATCTCGCGCCGCGACTGGTCGCTGCGCTCGCACCGGAACTGGTGCCCTTTGCCCGTCGGTTCGTGGTGCGAGGCTTGCCGCTGTTCCGTCCGCTGGTGCACCTGGTTGCGCGGATGGACCCGCCGGCCGGCGCCGCGCCGCCGCCGCTACGCGCCGGTGCGCAGAGCCCGCAGGAAATGGCGCTTGGCGTGTTCGCGCTCGCGGCAATGTCCGTGTCGGAAGTGATGACGCCGCGCATCGATATCATTGCCGTGGATATCGCCGAGACCGAGGCTGATGTCGTCAACACATTGCGGCGCAGCGAGCACGCGCGGCTCCTGGTGCTTGATGGCCATGCCGACGCGGTCGTCGGTATTCTGCACGCCAAGGACATGTTGTCGCATTTGCGCGCCCATCGCGTCACGATGGCGGCATGGCAGACCATCATTCGCCCGGCCGCCTTCGTGCCCGAAGGAAAGAAGCTCGATCACCAGTTGCGTGATTTCCAGCGCGGCCGTGGCCACCTTGCCGTCGTGGTCGACGAGTTTGGCGGCACCGCGGGTCTCGTCACGCTGGAAGACATTCTCGAGCAGATCGTCGGTGAAATTCAGGACGAGCACGATGTTGATGAAGCGACTCCGCTGCTCCGTCACGCTGACGGACATTTTACCGTCGAGGGCGGCATGCCGCTGGTCGACCTCGAAGCAGAGCTCGAGCACGACTTCGAGCAGGACCAGGTTGCCACCGTGGGTGGCCTGGTGCTCGCAGAGTTTGGCCATGTGCCGCGCACGGGTGAGGAGCGCATCATCGGCGGCTGGCGTTTTGTCGCCGATGTCGTCCTGCGCCGGCGAGTGCGTCGCGTCACCGTCTGGCCGGTCACCCCGGGCGCGGACGGTTCGCCATGACCTGGGTGTTGCTCGTCATCGGACTCACGCTGGCCTTTGTCGGCTCGGCCGGGGCGGCCGCGTTGGTGACCACGGCGCGGGTGGCGCTGACCGAGGCGGTGTCGCGCCGGCTGCGCGGCACCCGCGAGTCGCTGGCCTGGCTGGCGACCACTGAACGAAAGGTTGTCGCCGCGACGGCCGCTGCGTCGTTCGGGGCAGCGCTGGTCGGGGCAGCACTGCCGGGGATCTTTGCGCACGCATCGATTGTCGGCCTGCTCGCGCTGGTGTTGCTGGTCGGTGTTCCCGCGACCCTGCTCGGCGGCTACGTCCTGCCGCGGTCGCTGACCCTCCCTCGGGCCGCGCGGGTCGTCGAAGTGCTCCACCCGGTGCTATCGGGATGGGCCTCCGCCCTTGGCATCGTGCTGCCGTCACGCCAGCTCGACCCGCGCGATGATGTCCGCGCGCTGGCGCGCGAAGGGTCGGCGACCGGCGTAGGCGGCGCCGAGCTCGTGATGGTCGGTGGCGTGCTCAACTTCGGCGCTCGCCCCGTTCGCGCTGTCATGACGCCGCGCACTGATGTTGTCGCGGTCGCTCAGGACGCGGACTACGCCCACGTCGAGTCGGTCTTCGCGGAAAGCGGGTATACGCGGATTCCGGTCTACGGCGCGACGCTCGATGAGATTGTCGGGATGATTCACGCCTTTGACCTCTTCAAGTATCAGGACGGCGACCCGCTGCCGTTGCGCCGGGTGTCGTTCGCGCCGGAGCTGCGGCCGGCCGGCGACGTGCTGCTGGACATGCAACGAGAGCGTCAGCACCTCACGGTTGTGGTCGACGAGTTTGGCGGTACCGCTGGCATTGTGACGCTTGAAAACCTGCTCGAAGCGCTGGTCGGAGAAATTGCGGACGAAGACGACGCAGTGGCGTTGCCCATTTCCACCTCCGCGGCCTTCCTGGAGATCGACGGTGCCGTACCGCCCGCAGTCGTGGCGCAGCACTTTGGAGTGGAACTCCCGCTGCGGGATGCCGTGTCCTTTGGCGGATTGATTGCCGAACTCCTCGGCCGCATTCCGGTGGCGGGCGAACGCCTCTCGCTCGCGGGGCTCGAGATCGACGTAGTGCACGCCTCGCCGATACGGGTGGATCGGATGCTGGTCCGGGCGGGCGGGGGCCCCGTCATTTCGCTTGACCGCGCTGAACAATGAAGGCGCGCGCCAATCGCGACCATCTCGAGCTGGTCGGGTTGGTCCGCGAAGGTCGCCTGGCTGCGTTCGCCGAACGGGCCGCCCGGTTACCGGCCGTTGATCTCGCTGATGTGCTGGTAGCGCTCGCGCCGGCGGAACGCCAGACTGTCATGGAGCAGCTCCCTCGGCATATCGCGGCGGCTGCGCTCGTCGAGCTGCCCGGTCGCGCGGCGCCCCAGCAACTCCTCGCGACCCTTGATCGACATCTCGCCAGCGAACTTCTCGGCACGCTGCAGGATGACGAAGCAGCCGTGCTGGTGTCCGGGCTCGATCCGCTCCAGCGCGGCGAGCTGCTGCGACTGCGTGAAGATGTTGGCCCAGTCTCCGGGTTGTTGCGGCATGCGGAGGGGACGGCCGGACGGATGATGACGGCCCGCGTCGTGGTGGTGACGGATAGTGACACAGCGCAACTGGCCACCGAATCCGTGCGCCGGCAGGCCACCCGCGTGCCGGCGCTCACCGAAATCTTCGTGACAGACACGCACCGCCGGCTGGTCGGCATGCTGCCGATCGCGGCGCTGTTGCTCGCCGAGGGCGGCGCACAGGTTCGCGACCTGATGCAGGACGTTGCCGTTCGCGTCGGTCCTGAAGAGCCGCAACGTGTCGCCGCCCAGGTGATCGCTCGATACGACCTCTCTGCGGTCGCCGTGGTCGATACCCGCGGCACCTTGCTCGGGCGGATCACCGCCGACGACGTTCGTCACGTTGCGCTCGACGAAGCCGCCGGCGGGCTGCTGCGGTTTGGCGGCATTTCGACCCTCGAGCAGCACGATTCACGCTGGACTGCCGCTGTGCGCAGTCGGCTGCCGTCGCTCTACCTCAACCTGCTGACGGCATTTGGCGCGGCTGCTGTTGTCTATCTCTTCGAAGGCACGCTTGCGCGCATCATCGCGCTGGCGATATGGATGCCGGTGGTCGCGGGGGTCGGCGGCAACGCTGGCACGCAGGCCCTCGCTGCGTCGATCCGTCGGCTGGCCTGGCGTGGCGATCCAACCGGCCGGGTGCGCGCGGACGTCCTGCGCGAAGGCCTGCTCGGTCTGGTGCACGGCGTGGCGATCGGCGCGGTCATCGGCACGCTCGCCGTGCTGCTGGGCGAATCATGGAAGTTCGGCTTCGTTGTACTGGCGGCACTCGTCGCCAACCTCATCAGCGCGTCAGTCGTCGGGGCCCTGCTGCCGGTTGTACTGCACCGGTTCGGGCGCGATCCGTCGCATGCGTCGCCGGTGATTGTCACCGCCGTGACCGACGCCATCGCCTTCGCACTGCTGCTCGGATTGGCCTCCCTGTTCCTGCGCTGAGTCGGTCGCGGCGGCTGGAGGTGGGTGCTAGCTTCCGTCATGGTCGATGACGCGCTGATTGCAGGGATTTTCGAGGGACGAGCCGCCGCCGTGGCGCGGGCGGCGTCGATCATCGAGAACCGCAGCAATGGCGTGGATGCGCTGCTCGCAGCGCTCGAGCCCCGCCTCGGCCGGGCACGGCGAATCGGGTTGACCGGGCCACCAGGCGCGGGCAAGTCCACGCTCGCGGCTGGACTCACAACGGCGTTGCGCGCGCGCGCGCTGCGAGTGGCCGTCCTCGCGGTGGACCCGACGTCGCCCTTTACCGGTGGCGCCCTGCTTGGTGACCGGATCCGACTGGAACGGGTAGCCCTCGATCCGGGCGTCTTCATCCGCTCGATGGCCACCCGCGGTTCGCTCGGCGGGCTGGCGGCGGCGTCGCGGGATGTCTGCGACCTGCTCGACGCCGCCGGGTTTGATTGCATCGTCGTTGAAACGGTCGGTGTCGGACAATCGGAGCTTGACGTCGCCAGTATGGTCGACCAGGTGATACTCGTCCTCGTGCCAGAGTCCGGTGACGGGATTCAGGCCCTCAAGTCTGGTGTCATGGAAGCGGCGGATATCATCGTGATCAACAAGGCTGATCGACCAGGGGCCGAACCGTTGCGTCGCGATATCGAGATGGCACTCGACCTGCGCACTGGACCGATGGAACGACGTCGCGCCACGACCGATCTCTGGCGATCACCGGTGGTGCTCACCACGGCGCTCAATGGAACCGGTGTGCCGGGCGTGCTGGATCGCCTGGACCAGCACTGGAACTGGTTGGCCGAGGGCGACGGGTTGCGGTTACGCCGTCGGCAACGCCTCACCAATCGGGTGCGCGACCTCGTGGACCGCGCCATGCAACGCTGGACCTGGACCACGCGCGGCGGCGCCGCACAGCTGGCGCAGGCACTCGCCGGGCTGGAAGCAGCCGAACTGACGGCGATCACGACTGCAGCGCGCATCGTGGCGGCGGTGCAGGGCTCGGCGGCGGGGGAGCAAGCTCCCCGCACCGATCCATCATTGCGCTGAAGACCGGAACTAACAGCCAAGGAGTAGCGGATGGCAGCGAAACAACGCAAAGAGGCACGCCCCGATCTGTTGCAGATGGGACCCGGACGCGATCCGGTGGTCAGTTACTACCTCAAACTGGAACCGCGCGATCGTGCGCGGAAGAAATATTTCACCAAGGCGCGTAATCGGATCAAGGATATGGAATACGCACTGCCGTCGCTCGGGTGGGACAAGGCTGGACAGGCAGCGATTCGCAACGACATGCACCGGGTGCTCGATTTCCTGGGCGACGAAACCAACCTCTCCGACGCGCAGGGGATCGCACTCTTCGCCAGCGAGGGCCGTCATCTCTTCGAGGTCCGGCCGCTGCCCCGGGTCCACCGTTCGCGCCTGGTCGTCGATCGCACACCGCTGATCCGCGAGCTTGCTGCCAGCGAGGCGGAGTTCGGTCGGGTCTTCACGGTCGTTCTCGATCGCGCGACCGCATTGATCTGGGAAGTGACGGCGTTCGATGCCAGGATGGTGCAGAAGGTCGCCTCGGATGTCACCCGCGGCGGCCGCTATCATGCGGCTGGCGCGCGCGGGGACAGCACCGGCGAGCACGCCTTTCACAATCGGATTCGCGACGAAAAACGCCGCCACCTCGAAACGGTCGCTCGGGCCCTCTTCGATCTCGATCGCAAGGCGCCCGGCCACCAGGTCGTGATTGCCGGCGCGGGCAGCGATGCCACGGCGCTGGAACCGTATCTGCACAACTACATCGCCGAGCGGGTGATCGGCTTCGCCCGGATGGCGGTCAAGGATGCCACACCGGATGCGGTCCGGCTGCTGACACTTGCCGTACGTGCCGATCATGTTCATCACGCGGCGGCGAATCACGTCGAGGAGCTCGCGGAGGGCCTCGGCACTGGTTGGGCCGTCAACGGCGTGCGTGCGACGCTGAAGGCGCTGTCGCAGGGGCAGATCCGACTGCTCCTCGTTCGTGGAGATGCGGCGCTTCCCGGCTTCCGGTCGATGACGACCGGGCGCTTGTCGACCCTCGCGCGCGACTTGCGTGAAGATGGCGAGGTGCTGCCGACCGCGGACGTGATCGACGACGCGGTCGAGGAGGCGCTGCGCCAACGAGTCGCGCTCGATGTGATCTATGATCCGGAGTCGGCCGAAATGGTCGATGGGCTCGCCGGCCTGCTTCGCTTCAAGTGAGTAACGGCCAGTGATGCCGACAGGCGGAGACTCGCCGCCGCGACCGATCCGCGTACTCGTGGCCAAGCCGGGGCTTGATGGCCACGACCGCGGGGCCAAGGTCGTCGCGGCGGCACTCCGCGATGCCGGGATGGAAGTGATCTACACGGGCCTGCATCAGACACCCGAAATGATCGCATCTGCCGCGGTGCAGGAGGACGTTGATGTCGTAGGTCTGTCGGTGCTGTCCGGGGCGCACATGACCCTCTTCCCGCGAGTTCGCGAACTGTTGCACGCTGCCGGTCGCGCCGATATCCTGGTGACCGGCGGCGGCATCATCCCATCTGAAGACATTGTGACACTGCAGGGGCAGGGTGTCGGCCAACTCTTCGGTCCCGGCACGCCCACCAGCGACCTCGTTGCGTACGTCCAGGAATGGGCCCGCATCCACCTTCGCAGTTGAGTCCCATGGCCCATCGTTCTGACCATCGCAAACCTTCTCGCCTGCGCACCTTGACCGACGAGTACCAAGCCCTCGCTGCCCGCCTGCGTCAGGGCGGCGGGGCGAAACGGATCGAACGGATGCACGCCAAGGGGCAGCTCTCGCCCCGCGAGCGCGTCGAACGATTGCTTGATCCTGACGCACCCTGGGTCGAGATTGGCCTCCTCGTGGCCCATGATCGCTACGATGGTGACGCCCCCGCCGCCGGAGTCATCACCGGCGTTGGCCGCGTCTCGGGCCGAGATGTCGTTGTCGTCGCCAACGATGCTACGGTCAAGGCAGGCTCGTGGTGGCCTGAGACGATCACCAAGATTCTGCGGGCCCAGGAAATCGCGATGCGCGAGCGAATTCCGATCATCTATCTGGTCGACTCCGCCGGCGTGAACCTCCCGTATCAGGGCGGCGTCTTTCCGGGCCAGTATGGCGCGGCGCGCATCTTCTATTACAACTCGCTGATGCGCCGCTATTTGCATATTCCCCAGATCGCGGCTGTCATGGGGAGCTGCATCGCCGGTGGCGCGTACCTCCCGGCGCTCTCCGACGTGATCTTCATGGTCGACGGCACGTCGTTCATGGGGCTTGGCGGCCCCAACCTGGTCAAGGGCGCCACCGGGCAGGTCGTTGATGGCGAACTGCTCGGCGGGGCGCGTACCCACACCGAGCTCAGCGGCGTGGCACACTACCGCGCGGCCAATGACACCGAGTGCCTCGAACGCATCCGCGAATACGTCGCACGCCTCCCGTTCACGACGCCGATACCTGGCAACGTGCGTGCGGCCGAACCACCACGCACCGATCCATCGGCGTTGTACGACATTCTGCCGCACGACCATCGCCTGTCATACGACATGCGCCATGTACTTGACTGCATCCTTGACGGTGGCGTGCTCGATGAGTTTCAGCCCCAACTCGCCGCCGAGTTCCTCTGCGGCCATGCCCGCATCGCCGGTCGGCCCGTGGCCGTGATCGCGAATCAGCGCGGTCTGATCAAGGGACGGCCGGGCGAAAAACCACGCTTCGGTGGCATCGTCTACGCCGAGAGCGCCGAGAAGGTCGCCTTCTTTATCGACACGGCCAATCGCGAAGGGATTCCACTGCTCTTCGTCCAGGATGTCAGCGGTTTCATGGTCGGGCCGGAGGCCGAACACGCGGGGATCATTCGCGCCGGTGCCCGCCTGGTCGAGGCGATGGCGACGGCGGTCGTTCCCAAGCTGGTGCTCACGGTGAACCACGCATCAGGCGCCGGATATTACGCCATGGCGGGGCAGGGGTTCGATCCCGATTTCATCGTGTCGTGGCCGACTGGCAGGATGGCCGTGATGGAAGGCGAATCGGCGATCATGGCGGCGCATGGCACCGCCATCGAGTTGGCGCAGAAAGAGAAGCGACCGCTCGACGACGCGACGCAACAGTCCATCGATGCGATGCGGGCAGACTACGAACAGCAGCTCGACGCGCAATACGCCGCCGCGCGCGGATTTGTCGACGCGATCGTCGTGCCCGAGCAGACGCGTGCTGTGCTGGCGTTCCTGCTCGAGGTCACATCGCACTATGCCGGCCCGCATCTGGGCCCCTTTGTGCTCGATGGTGTCCGGTGATTCGCACCCGCCTCCGCCTCGTGGCGACGCTGCTCGGTATTGGTGCGGGCCGGCTTGCCGGTCAGTGCGGTCCGGTGCTCGGTCAGCGATGCGCGATCGCCGCGATCAGTTCGGCGCGGCACGACTCCGCCGCGCACGCATTCGCGGCCGGATTGATGGATCTCTCGGCCGCTGCGGTCGACCATTTTGCCACCGCGCATCCCGGCTGGGACGGACGCGGCGTGTTGATCGCGATTCTCGACAGCGGTATCGATCCTGGCATTCCTGGCCTGGGCGTTGGCGCTGATAGCGCACAGAAGATTCTTGACCTGCGCGATTTTTCTGGCGAAGGACGCACTCCGCTGACGCGACTGGTACGCCGCGGTGACACGCTGGTCCTCGGAAGCCATCGTATTCTTGGCGCCACCACGATTGCCTCGCAGGCGGGCACGATGCCAATCTGGGGCGGGCTGGTGATCGAAGCCGCGCTGGGTCGAGCGCCCGCGGCCGACCTCAATGGCAATGGGTCGATTGACGACTCGCTGCTTGTGGTCGTGGCGCACACGCCGAGCGGCTGGGCGCTCTACGCTGATACCCGCGGTGTCGGCACGCTGGCGGGCGAGACGCCGGTGCACGACTATGCTGTCGCACACGAATACTTCGGCTGGCACCCGCTCGCTCGCGACGGCCACACGCTGCTTCCCTCGCCAGTCAACCTGGCCGTGAACTTCGCTGACTCCGCCGCGGCCCCGCTGCTCGACCTGTTCTTTGACACCAGCAGTCACGGCACGCACGTGTCCGGGATCGCCGCAGGCCACGACCTGTACGGCGTGGCCGGCTTTGATGGCGTCGCACCGGGCGCCCGCCTGATCGGACTCAAGATCGCCGACGATGGCCATGGCGCCGTGAGTACGACCGGGTCGATGGCGCGGGCACTCAGCTATGCCATTGCCTTTGCCCACGACCGGAACATGCCGCTGGTCGTCAACCTCTCGTTCGGAGTGGGGAACGACGTCGAGGGAACGGCTCGCATCGACGCGATGGTTGATTCGATGCTTGCCGCGCACCCGGATGTCGTGATGATGGTGGCGGCGGGCAACGACGGCCCGGGCCTCAGTACGCTTGGTTTTCCCGGTAGCGCCGGCCGGATCGTGTCGGTCGGTGCAACGGTTCCCCTCACCTTCATGGGTGCACCGCCGGGCTATCACGGCACCGATCCGGTCGCTTCGTTCTCGAGCCGGGGTGGCGAGCACGCCGGCCCTGACCTTGTCACACCCGGTGCGGCGTATTCATCAGTGCCCAACTACGCGGCGGGGGACGAACAGGAAGAGGGCACCAGTATGGCGGCCCCGTACGCGTCAGGGCTCGCTGCACGCTTGATGTCAGCACTGTTGGCGGCCCACCGCACGGTGCCCGGATACGTGGTGACGCAGGCGCTCCGCTCATCGTCAGTGCCCATCGCCGGTGACTTCGCGACCGATCAGGGCGCTGGGGTGCCCAACCTGGTCGCGGCCTGGCAGTGGCTGACCGCGCAGCACGTAGTGACGCAAATCGGGGTCGATATCGGAACCGTCCATGGCCGCGGCGGTGTCTTCCTCACCGCGGGGTCGGCAGCGCTCGGTGCGCGGGTGCAACTCCATGTGCTGGCCGGGCCTGAGATCGCGAGCGTGACGCTGCGGCCGAGCGCCACGTGGATCCACGTTCCCGAAACCGTCGCGATCGTGCACGGGGCTGGCGAGTTTACCGTACAGGTCCCCGCGGAGGCGGCCGCCGAGGCGGGTGCGCTTGACGGGGCCCTTGCGGTGCTTGGTCCCGATGCAACGGCGGGGCCGGCCGCGCTGATCCCAGTTACCGTGCGCACCCCCCTCTCGCCGCCGTCGCGGAGCATCACGGTCACCGCACCCACCGGTGGAGTGGCGCGGGTCTTCATACCGGCTGACAGCGGTCTCGGAGTGCAGGCGGACATTGCGACCTTGCAGACGACCGAGCGGGCCAATGTCTCGTTGCACGAACCGGGCGGGATGCCGTTTCGCGATGGCGCCACCGCGGTGGCCGCCGCCGGGGACGGCGCGGCATCGTTCGACATCGCCGCTAACGACGTCGTGACTGGCCTCTACGAACTTGATGTGGTCGCCGGTCCGATTGCTCCTGTTACCGCACGGATCACTACCCGGATTTCACCGTTGCGACTTGGCGTCAGCGCGACGCGGGATTCGCTGGCGGCGACTGCCGCCAACGTCGGCCAGGTCGCCCTCAACGTCCGGCTTCGCGCCGGCCTGCTTGGCGCCGCCCGCGTCGTCCATGTGACAGGTCAGGGCTCAGCGCCGGTGCGAATCGTGTTGCCGGTTCCGGCATGGGCGAATCACTTGAATGTCGATACCCGGATGGCACCGATTGCGTGGTCGCGATTCACCGATTTTGGTGTCTCCTTCCTCGACCGCCGCGGTCACGAGTTCGATGTCCATCCGATCAACTACGCCTTCAGTCGCGCGGCGGTGGATCTCCCCGATAGCCTTCGCGGCGATTCGCTGGTGATCCTGCTGACGCCGGGCTTTGCTGATCCGGGCGACCATGGCAGCTGGACGCTTGATGTCGATACCCGATATTACGTTGAGAAGCCGTACTCGCTGGATGCCGGTGGTTCTCCCGTCAAACCGGTTGCTGCCGGCGCGATCCGTCGGTCGGCGTTTGCCCGCGCGGACCTGCCGATTGTAATTCCGGCCGAGTTCCTTCCGCTCGTCACTGTCGTCGCCCTTGAGGGCGAAGACCACATCTGGGCTCGCGAGCTGATCCTCGCGCTGCCATCGGGAACACCACGATGAGCTCGAAGACGGTCCGCATCGCGGCGGGGCAGGGGTTCTGGGGGGATTGGCTCGAGGCACCGCTGCGACAGGTGCGCGGCGGGCAGATCGACTATCTCGTCCTGGACTACCTCGCCGAAGTCACCATGTCGATTCTGCAGAAGCAGCGCACGCGCGACCCCAACATGGGGTTCGCCCGCGATTTCGTGGCGCAGATGGAGCGTATTCTTCCCGACATCGCGTCGCGGAATATCAAGGTCGTATCGAACGCGGGCGGCGTCAATCCGCGTGCCTGCGCCGCCGCCGTACGCGCCGCCGCTGAGCGCCTCGGCGTCTCCGACAAGATTCGCATTGGTCTGGTCTCGGGTGACGACGTCATTGATCGGCTCGACGACCTCGTAGCTGGCGGCGAACCACTTGCCAGCATGGATACCGGTCGGCCGCTGGCCGACATTCGCGCCGACGTGCGGTCAGCCAATGTCTACATCGGCATGAGCTCGGTGGTCGAAGCCCTCGCGCGTGGCGCCAATATCGTGATCACGGGCCGGGTGACCGACACTGGCCTGACGCTCGGTCCGCTCGTGCACGAATTCGGCTGGAGTGCCGACGACTGGGACCGGATGGCGGCCGGCACCATCGCCGGGCACATCCTCGAGTGTGGTGCCCAGAGCTCGGGCGGGAACCTGCTTCGCGACTGGCGCAGCGTCCCGCGTCTCGACGACGTCGGCTTCCCGATTGTCGAGGCCAGCGCCGACGGCACCTTTGTCGTCACCAAGCATCCCGGCACTGGCGGCGTGGTGAACCTTCCATCGGTCACTGAGCAGCTTGTCTACGAAATGGGTGATCCAACCGCCTATATCACTCCCGATGGGGTCGCCGATTTTACCTCGATCCAGCTGCAGCCAGCTGGCCGCAACCGGGTTCGCGTGTCAGGCATCCGCGGCTTTCCGCGCACGCCGAAGCTGAAGGTCTCAATCGCCTGGTTTTATGGATACAAGGCCGTAGGCACGCTGGTGTATTCGTGGCCCGACGCGGTGGACAAGGCACGCGCCGCTGATCGCATCCTGCGCAAGCGGCTTGCGGCGCTGGGGCTGGAGTTCGAACAGGTCCTCACTGAGCTGGTCGGCGTCAACGCCACGCACGGACGACTCGCCGGCGACCCTGATCCTGACATTGCCGAGGTAATGCTGCGCGTCGGCGTGCGGGCCCGGGAACGGGCACCCGTCGAACGATTCACCCGGGAAATTGCGCCGTTGGTGCTGACCGGACCGCCGAGCGTGACCGGCTTTGCTGGCGGGCGCCCACAAGTCGAAGAGATCGTTGCGTACTGGCCCGCTCTCGTGGCGCGGGAACTCATTGAACCCGGTATTCACGTGGAGATCGTCTGATGGCGACCGCTCCCATTCAGTTGCGCTATCTGGCCCATGCCCGGTCGGGCGACAAGGGCGACACGGCGAATGTCGGCCTCATCGCCCTCGCACCCGAGCTCTATCCGCTGCTCGAAAAGGAAGTCACGGCTCGGCGAGTCGCTCGCCACTTCCGCGGCATGGTCAACGGGGTCGAACGCTTCGAGTTGCCGAACCTGAATGCGCTCAACTTCCTGCTGCATGGTGCGCTTGACGGTGGCGGGACGCTGTCGCTCAAGACCGACGCGCAAGGCAAGGTCTTTTCAACAGCGCTCCTGCGAATGGAGATCGACGTGCCGCGCAAGCTGGCGCGACTCTGGCAGGCCGCCGATGAGTGACGCGGTGTTGCTGTCCGTCGTCGACGGCGTGCTCACGATCACCCTCAATCGGCCGGCCAAGCGAAACGCGCTTGACCTGGCGACCATCGATGGCTTGGCGCTCGGCTTGTCGCGCGCCGAGCTTGAGCCGGACATCCGCGCCGTTGTCCTGCGCGGAAATGGCAAGGATTTCTGTGCCGGGGCTGACCTGACCGAGCTCCTTGCGTCGGTCGATCAAACGCCGGAGGAGAACGAACGTGCCGCACTTTCCCTGGGCGAAATCTTCCTGGCGCTCCGGTCCCTTCCCAAGCCGACGATTGCGATGGTGCACGGCCGCGCTCTCGCTGGCGGTGCGGGCCTGGCGACCGCCTGCGACATCGTCCTGGCGTCGGCGTCTGCACAGATCGGATATCCCGAGATTGAACGTGGGTTCGTCCCCGCGATGGTCATGACGATTCTCCGCCGCCTGGTCGGCGAAAAGCAATCGTTCGAACTGGTTGCGACCGGCCGGCAAGTCAGTGCCGGCGAGGCGCTGAGTCTCGGCCTCTTCAGCCGAGTCCTGGCTGACGACCGCTTCGAGTCCGACAGCGCGGAAATCGTCCGGGCGGTGGCCTCGCGTAGCCGGACTGCATTCGCGCTGACCAAGCAGCTGTTCATGGAGCTCGATGGCCGATCGTTCGCCGATGGCATCCTGCTTGGCGCCCGGATCAATGCGCTGTCGCGCACGACGGACGACTTTCGCACCACGATTGCGGGATTCCTGAAGCAATGAATCGGGTCGCGCTGGTCGCGGCCGGCGTGGGGGTCGCGCTCGCGGTGGGCGCCATTGCCCTTGACGATCGTCGCCTGACCTGGCTGGCGATCGTCGTGCTCGCGGTGGCGCTGGTCGTGCGATTGGTGTTGCGGCGTCGACGCACGACCGAGCCGCACGACTGAGGCTGCGCCACGCGTAGCCCGGTTCCGCTCCGCGTAGAAACGTTCGCCGCCACCGGACGCTGCGGGACAGCTTGCTGCAATGAACGCCACGCTCGCTCATGCTCGCGATCTCTTGCGACAATCGTTCGGCCATCAGGACTTTCGTCCGCTGCAATCGCGGGTCATTCACCACGTCCTCTGTAATCGCGACGTGCTGGCCGTGCTGCCGACTGGCGGCGGTAAGTCGCTCTGCTTTCAGGTGCCAGCACTCGCGGGATCCGGCCTGACCATCGTGATCTCGCCGCTCATCGCACTGATGCAGGACCAGGTCGGCTCCCTGGTTCGACGGGGGGTCGCAGCCGCTGCGCTCAATAGCACGCACGATCCGGCCACCCAGGAGGCCATCGTGCAGCAAGCCGTATCGGGGGAGCTGCGCTTGCTGTACGTCTCCCCTGAACGATTGCCACGCCTTGCCGACGAGCTGCACGCCCGGGGCGGGCGGGTGGCCCGTCTCGCCGTGGATGAAGCCCATTGTATTGTGGAGTGGGGCCACGATTTTCGGCCCGGCTATCGCGAGTTGCGGGCCCTGCGACGCGCGCTTGGTTCGCCGCCGTGTGTCGCGTTGACCGGCAGCGCGACTCCCGACGTCCGTCGTGAGATTCAGGCGGCGTTGGAGTTTCGTCCTGACAGTCGTGAAATCATCGGGTCGTTTGACCGTCCCAATCTTCGCTTTGAGATTGTACCAGTGACCAGTCGCGACGATCGGCTCGCCCGGATGGTGAAGCTGGTTCGCTCCGCGGTTGGGGCGGCGATTGTCTATGCACCGACTCGCGGACTGGTCGATGCGCTTGCCCGGGTACTCGGCGAGCAGGGTGTCCGTGCGGCGCCCTACCATGCCGGCATGCAACCTGACGAGCGTTCCCGGGTGCTGGAGCGCTTTCTCTCCGATGACGTTCGGGTCGTGGTAGCGACCTGCGCATTCGGGATGGGGATCGACAAGGCGGGGGTGAGGCTGGTGGCGCATTGGACGATGCCGGCAACTCCCGAATCGTACTATCAGGAAGCGGGCCGCGCCGGGCGCGATCGCGGGCCCGCGCGCTGCGTCATGTTTCACCATCCGGGGGACGCGATCCTGCCTCGCCGTCAGCTCGCTACCACCTTTCCCGCCGAACGCATGCTCGCTGAGCTGTGGCGCGATCCGGCTCTCCGCGCTCGTCACCCGGCCAGCGTGGTCGCCTCAGCGGATCGGCTGGCAGCGGAGCTCAAGCCCGAACGCGGTTCCGTCAACTGGCAGGGCGTGCGCCGGCGTCGCCGCGAGGCCGAACGGCGGATCGCGGCGATGCTCGCCTATGCGAGTGGCAAGGGGTGCCGGCGTCGCACGCTGCTCCACTGGTTCGGTGAGCGTGTCGACGCCTGCGGCAACTGTGATCGCTGCGGGCCTGCCAAGCCGGTCAAGGGTTGATACGCATTGGCGCACCGACCGGCGGCAGTTGCCACTTCGGACCGGACAAGACCTCGTTGAGTATCTGGGGCGGCGTAACCCGTGCGTTCGGCGCGCGCAGGTTGCCGACGAAGAGATCGGCCTGGGAGTAATCCACACCGTACCCGAGATCGCGGAGCGATGCCAGCGTCATCTTCGACAGCGGCATCGGCACGCCAGGCGCCTCGATGTAGCCGGTCATCAGTTCGGCGCCGAACACCGATTCGCGCCAATGTGAGCCGGCCGTGCCGCTGCCGCCACTGTTTTCCACCGGGATGGGACGGCCGTTGTAGTCAAGCGCCGAGGCGAACGGCGGCCACTCGAGCAGCGCGGCTGCGCCAGTGAAGATTGGATCGCTTGTCCCCAGTCCACTCACGACGTGCATAGCGTCCCAGAGCGTCCCGAAGCCCAACACATGGCAGATCTCATGGGTAATCGTCGGCACCAACTGGTTGGTCGTAACGAGCGCGGCCAGATCGGCGGCATCGAACGCCATCGAACCGACCGCCGGCAGGCCAGACGTCGAGCGGGTTGCACAAGGGCTCGATTCGCCCAGGATCCCCCCCACGCCGTCGACCGGTGACACTTCAGCATAGATGATCAGGTCGGTTACGGTCTCGTTGATGGCCGGCTGCAGCAGCGAGCACTCGCCAGCCGGGAGTTTCACCTGAACTGGGGAAAGGTGCGCCGTAAATACGCGGATCCAGCGCCGGGAGGCCACGACAAAAGCATCGCGCACGTCGGGTGAAACCGTGGTGAGAAAGCGTATGTCGATGCTGAACGGAGCGGTCGTCCCGGTTGCGCTGAACACCACTGGAGCGGCACCCAGGCCCGTGGTCGCGGCAACGGTCGTCACCACGTCATTGCCCATCTTCCAATCCTGCGGCGACGCGCTCCCCGACGTGTCCGTGACACTGCTCCCGCTCAGGACAACCCCATCACCGGTTGTGACGGCAAAAGTTACCGGCACACCGGTCAACAGGTGTCCGCCGGCGTCGCGGGCAGTGACCCGCGGAATACTGGGCACCTGCAAGTTCAGGTAGCCGCTTTGGCTGGTTGGTGAGGTCGCGGTCAGCACTGGTGCCGATGTCAGTGCCTGGGCCGTGAAGGTGATTGACGCCCCTGACGGGGTCGACGCAATGACGGTATTCGCCCCTGGGGTGCTGCCGAGGGTCCAGGAGGGGAGCGTGGCCGTTCCGTTACTGCCCGTGGTTACGACAGAGTCGCCGATTGACCCGCCACCGGCAGTGACGTGAAAGGTGACGACGACCCCTGGCACCGGGTTGCGGTACGAGTCACTCACCAGCACGGTCGGCAGGTTGGTCACGGCCGAACTGACCAGTCCGACAAACCCCTGGGTTCCCGTCGCTTGAATGGTCACGCCGCCGCCGCTGACCGCAGTCGCGGTGATCGTCGTCGCGAGCGTCGTATGCACCACGCTGGCGATCACCGCGTTCTGCCCCGGGGTGGTTCCGAGGATCCACTGGGAAAGGGTCGCCTCACCGCTGGCGTCAGTGGTCACTGAATCGCCGTTCAGGGTGCCACCTCCGCTGCTGATCGCGAACGCCACTGTGAGGCCGGGGACCGGATTCCCGCCTGCGTCCCGGACCTGGACTGCGACCTGGGTTGGCAGGATCGTCCCGACCACGCCTTGCTGGTTCGCGCCGGACACGACATAGAGGACCGACGGTCCGACGCTGCCGCCCTCCGCCGCGGAACGACAGCCGGCGGCGAGGACCGCAAGAGCAACCAGCGAACAGCGGATTGAGCGCGTCATTGGACACTTTCCGGGGAAGAATGGGGGTCGCATTCGGACCGAACGTCGCAAGGGGCGGGCCAGTTCTCCAGCCAGCCGGATTCGCCGCCACCGGGCGTCGATTGGCAACTCTGCGGGCCGGGATCTTGTTGCAAGTGTATCTGCTCCATATGTTTAGATATGCAGCGTCAGTTTGAAGGCCAGCGATTCCGGTCCTCCCGCGGAGCACGACTCTTCCGCTGGGCTGCATGCCGCTTGGTAGCATTCATCCGGCCGTTCCGTCAGGCGATTGTCGCAAGCCGCTCCGTCATGACACGACAGCCTCATCCCGCACGCCACTGCGCCTGGAACTCGGGCGTGATTGCCGCCAACCGGTCAATCGCGTCCCAGCTCAAGCGTGGTGTCCGTCGGAAGCCGAGGCTCTCGTTGGGCGTGCAGCGCGACCGGAATGGCCGGCCTTCGTTTCCCCATATGGCGAGGCCGGCGCAGTGGCGCCAACGGCTTCCCAGAGACTTCCGTGAAGCGCGAAATTCTGATCTCGGGTGCATCCCGCGAAACACGTGTTGCTATCCTCGAGGACGACCGTCTGGTCGAACTCTCCATCGATCGTCCGGACCACCGCAGGACCGTCGGCGACATCTATTTCGGTAGAGTCGAAGCAGTCCTCGGCGGGATTCAGGCGGCGTTTGTCGACATCGGCATGGAAAAGAGCGCCTATCTCCACGCCTCCGACCTGCTCGAGCCTGAGGACGACGACGATCTCGATGATCCCGAAGACGAAGAAGTCGCCGACGTTCCGGACTCCGATGAGCTCGCTGAGGCCGTCGCGACGCAGACCGCCCCTGCCGCCCAGGCCAAGCGGCGAGGCGATGGCGGTCGTCGGGAAATCGGGTCGCGTCGCGCCATTCCGGACATCGCTGAACGGCTGACCAAGGGCGAGATGCTCCCGGTGCAGGTGACCAAGGAGCCAATCTCGACCAAGGGCTGCCGGGTTACGGCACAGATCTCCCTGGCCGGGCGGTTCCTGGTCTATATGCCCTACGCCACCAAGGTCGGCGTGTCGCGCAAGATCGAAAGCCGTGAGCAACGGGCCAAGCTCCGGGAAATGGTGTCGCGCCTGCTCCCGAAGGATGCCGGCGGCGTGATTGTGCGTACGGTCGCGGAAGGGGTGACGGAAGATCACTTCCGGCGTGAAATTGAATCCCTGATCGCGACCTGGACCAAGATCAAGCGCAAGCAGCATTACGCTCGCCGCGGACCGGCCCTGCTGCATCGGGAAGCGTCGTTGACCCGCAGCCTCATTCGCGATGTCTTCTCGGCCAATGTCGATGCGCTCTGGGTCGACTCGCGCGAACTGCATCACGAGATCTCCGAATATCTCGAACAGATTGATCCCGAGCTGATTGATCGCGTCCACTTCTATGACGACGCCATCCCGCTCTTCGATCGCTTCCGGATCGAAACCGAGATCCGTGACCTGTTCAAGCCGCGCATTGACCTGCCAAGCGGCGGCTACCTGATCATGCAGCCGACTGAAGCCCTCGTGTCGATCGACGTCAATACCGGCCGCTACATCGGCAAGCGCGATCCGGAAAAGACCATCCTGCGAACCAACATCGAAGCCGCTCGTGAAATCGCTCGACAGATCCGGCTGCGCGACGTGGGTGGCATCATCGTCTGCGATTTCATCGACATGGAAACCAAGGCCAACCGGGACCGCGTCATCACCGAACTGCGCACCCATCTGGGCCGCGATCGGGCTCGCACCCGTGCCTACGCCGTATCAGAACTTGGCCTGGTCGAGATGACCCGCCAGCGCGTCCGGCCTTCGCTCTGGGCCTCGATGACCAGGGAGTGCCCGGTCTGCCATGGCACCGGACGGGTCTTTTCGCCTGAAGTAGTCACCCGCCAGCTCGAGCGTGCACTCAAGCGGGTCGGGACCGAGCACAAGGAGCGCAAGCTCGCGATCCGGCTGCACCCCGATGTCGCCCTCTACCTGCTGGAGGAGGAGCCGAAGCTGGTCGGCGTCCTCGGTCGCCAGGGTGGACTGGACCTGGAAATCCGGGACGACCCGATGCTCCGTCTGGACGAGTTCCGGTTGATGTCGCGGCCAGCCGGCAGGGACGTGACCGACCTCTACGCCGTGGCGTAACGCTCCGGCACGCGGTGCCTCTTGAAGTCCGGGGCAACGCAGGCTAGCTTCTATGGCTACTTACGACGGGATTCCGGCATCATGTACGCGATTTTCAAGGCACTCGGCAAGCAATGGCGCGCGGAAACAGGCGCGACCATTCGGCTGCCCCTGATGGAAAAGAAGGTTCCGGGCGACAAGATCGTCTTCGGTGAGGTGCTGCTGGCCTCGTCCGGCGACACGATCACCGCCGGTACCCCGACCATCGCAGGCGCCTCGGTCGCATGCGAGGTGATCGGTCACGGCAAGGAACCGAAGATTTACGTCTTCAAGTTCAAGCGCCGGAAGAACTACCGCCGCAAGACCGGACATCGGCAGAAGTTCACCGAGGTCCGCATTACTGACGTCGTTCTCGGATAAGGGCCCATGGCACACAAAAAAGGCGTCGGCTCCAGCCGCAACGGTCGTAACTCCAACCCGCAGTACCTGGGCGTCAAGCACTTTGGCGGCGAACGGGTGACGGCGGGCAGCATCCTGGTCAAGCAGCGCGGCACCCGTTTCCACGTCGGGAACAACGTCTTCAAGGCCAAGGATGACTCGCTGCACAGCTACATCGACGGGGTCGTCAAGTTTGAGCGCAAGGATCGCGATCGCTTGAAGGTCTCTGTCTATCCGCTCGACGTCGCCACCGCCTGAACCGGGTCGGCGGGTGAGTCTGTTGAAGGCGCCTCATGCGGGGCGCCTTTTGCTTGCCCGGCGTAGCCGCTCCGGCCAGTTGCCGCACAGGCCGTCGACGCCCAACTGGGCCAGCGCGTCGGCCTGCGCCTCGTCGTTGACCGTCCACGCCACCACGGCCACCCCCGCCGCGTGGCAACCGTCCACCAGCGCCTGATCAACCCAACGCGCCTCCTGCCAGAGGGTGGTCGCGCCAGCGTCGAGCACCGCACTGACTGGGGCAACCGGATACGACCGTGACAGTACACCGAGACCCACGGGCGCGTTGGCCCGGGCGAGCCGAAAGCTGACACGATGATCAAATGAGTGGACATGGGCCCGCCCGATCGCCCCGCCATGGAGCACCTCCAACAGCCTGGAATCCGCCGATGGGGGCAGCCCCTTTGCCTCGATAAACAGCGCTACGACTGGGATTGCGGCGATTACGTCGGCGAGTGTCGGGATCGCTGACCCGTCGGCCAGGATCGTGGCGCGAACCATGCTCAACGGGGTGTGGCTGAGCCGCTTTCCGTTCGGCAGCTCGAAGTCATGATAGACCACTATCTCGCCGTCGGAGGTCACATGGACATCCAGTTCGATGCCGTTGGCGTGACCTGGGTGGGCCGGATCCGCTGCGGCGCGAAAGGCCGCCATGCTGTTCTCTATGGCATGCCCGGAAACGCCACGATGCGCGATAACCAGCGGTTGGTTCGCGTCGGTGAAGGGTAGCGCGACCATGATTCTCCGACTTCAGTTTGGTGAGATATTACCTGATGTCTCAATGTATAAAGCTATTGGAACCTGCGCTTTAGCAAGCATGTCCACGTCACGTGCTTTGGCGAATATCAGTTACCGCTCGGCGCGGTCGACCGGGTGAGCGGTCCCCGCGTTACTCCGGCTGAAGTTAACGGCGGCATCGTTCCGACGTCCTCGACGCACGCACTGGACAACGGTGGGGCCAGCGAGGACCAGCGTCTCGTGCTCGCCTGGCTGGCCGGCGATGAGGGGGCGGCCGGCGAGATCGTTCGTCGCCACGGCGCGCAGCTTGGCCGGTACTTGGCGGCTGCCGGTGCCGGAACCAGCGACATCGACGACCTGGTCCAGGAAACCTTCTTCAAGGCCTTTCGTGGCATGTCCGCGTGGCGCGGCGAGGGGTCGCTGCGCGGGTGGCTCTTCCGGATCGCCGGCAACCTGCTCAAGGATCGCTTTCGGCAGAACAAGGGTCGGATCTTTCTGGAAATCGACGACCACGACGTGCCGGACAGTTCAGACCCGGCAGGTGAACTGGTGGCGAGCGAGACTGGACGGGCGCTGAAAGCCGGACTCCGGCGTCTGCCGCGCCTGCAACGCGAGGTGTTTCTGCTGCGGGTACAACAAGGGCTGGAATACGCCGACATTGCGCACGCGGTCGGCAGTACTCCCGGGGCGGCCCGGGTTCACTATCATCATGCGGTGAAGCGCCTGAAGGAGCTGCTGGCATGAACGACTGCGAAGTCCTCCGCGACCGGATGCCGGAGGTCGCCCACGGCGGCGATCCCTGGACGGTAGCCGAGGCCGCGCATCTCGCCGCCTGCGAATCGTGTGCGGCCGAATGGCCAGTGATCAAACAGGGCGCCATGCTGTACGCCGACCTTCCGATTGCGGTCGACGTCGTGGCCGAGCGAGTGGTTCGCCAACTTCGGGCCGCCGGCGCCCGCCCATCCGTGATCGGCCGGATTGGCTGGCGTACCGCAATGATCGGTCTGACGGCCGTTGCCGCGACGGTTGCACTCCTGCTGCGCCCGACACCCGCCCGACGGCCCATCCCGGACATTGCGATGGACACAGCGGCGCTGGGTGTGCTGCCTGAGTTGCAGGGATTGAATCAGAGTGAGTTGCAGGCAGTCATGCAGACGTTGCCCTCGGGGAACACTGACACGGTGACCAGCGCGGTCCCGCATCTGGATGACTTGACGGATACTGAACTGGAACAGTTGCTCCGTTCCGAGGGGGGTGAATGAACTGCAAGCGGGGAATGGGGTTGGTGCTGGTCGGGGCGATCGCGTCGGCGGTGCCAGTCGCGGCGCAGGCCGTGCCGAGGCAGCAGCGCGCCGTGCTGGTGCGCGACGTCGAGCAGGCCTTTTTGACGCAGGTCTCTCGCGAAATGGCGCTGACGGAGGACCAGGCGCCGCGGTTCCAGCGTGTCGTGGCGCTCTGGGCGCAGAAGCGCGGCGGCCTTGAGGCCGAGGAACGCAAGCTGCGCCAGGCGCTGAACGGGGAACTTCGCCCCGGGGTTGCGGCCGATCCTGACAGCGTATCGCACCTGATCGATGCCATCAACGTCAATCGCATTGCCTACGCGGAGACCTTCCGTGATGAAATGCGTGACCTGACCCCAGTGCTCACGCCGGTCCAGCGGGGCCTTTTTCAGCTCTCGCGTGATCGGTTGCTGGCGCGGGTTGGGGACCTGCAACAGCAGCGTCCTGGCGGTCTCAAGGCCGGAGCCGTACAGGAACCTTGACGGGGGGCCGGGGCCCGGCGTTCTTCTGCGCGGGCCCAAGTGGCGGAATGGTATACGCGGCGGACTCAAAATCCGCTTCCCGCAAGGGATTAAGAGTTCGAGTCTCTTCTTGGGCATCGTCGTTTCAGCATCCTTATCTTTTGACGCCCGCGCTGCGCTCCTGCAGTCGCGGGCGTTGGCTCACCACCGATCGGGAGTCCCATGTCCATCGTCGTTGCCCATCGTCCTGGCGATCTGGCGTCGCTGCAGACTTCGTTGCTCATCGTGCCAGTGCCTGCGGGGGCCTTGCCGTCCGCCGTTGCGGCGATCGATGACCGGTGCGGTGGCGCCCTCGCTCGCTGCTATGCCACCGGCGATTTCACTGGCAAGCGCGATGAGACGACGCTGGTCTACGCCAATGGCGGTGTCGACCGCATCCTGCTGATCGGCATGGGGACAGCTGCTGACGTCACGCCCGCGATTCTGCGTCGCGCTGCGATGGTTGCGGGCAAGCGAGCCCGGACCCTTGGCGTGGTCGACGCCTGCCTGCTCTGGCTGCCGGACGCGACGCCAGCAATCGGTGCCGATCGCGCCGGTCAGTCGCTGGCCGAAGGGGTGCCATTCGGCGCGTGGCATTATCCCGATCTCAAGCGACCGCCGGAATCACCGCGACCGGTATTCGTGCGCTGTGACCTGCTCACGACAATGGCCAGTCAGGACTTCGCCACCGGTGTCGAACGTGGCAACGCCATTGCTGCAGGCCAGGAGTTCACTCGCGGCCTGCAGGTGTTGCCGGGCAACACCTGTACGCCGGAATTCGTGGCGGAACGGGCGCGTGAACTTGCCACACGGCACGGCTTTACCATCACGGTGCTCGATCGAGCCGCCATTCAAGCCGCCGGGATGCATGCGCTGATCGCGGTCGCCCAGGGCAGTGCGCTGGAGCCGCGTTTTGTTGCGATCGAGTATCGCGGCAGCTCCGCGGCGCCGGTCGTGCTCGTCGGCAAGGGCGTCACGTTCGATACCGGCGGTATCTCGATCAAGCCCGCCGATCGGATGGAAGAGATGAAGTACGACATGTCGGGTGGCGCGGCGGTGCTCGGCACCTTTGAAACGCTGGGCCGGCTCAAGCCGGCGCAGCATGTGATCGGGCTGGTACCGCTGGCTGAAAACATGCCGTCCGGCACCGCCTACAAACCGGGTGACGTTGTCAGTTCGCACCTTGGCAAGACCATCGAAGTCGTCAACACCGATGCCGAGGGTCGCTTGATTCTCGCGGACGCACTTTCCTGGGCGCGCCAGTACAAGCCGGCCGCCGTCGTCGATTGCGCCACCCTCACGGGCGCGATCGTGATTGCGCTCGGGCACGCGGCGTCCGGAATGATGGGAACCGATGCGCCGCTGCTCGCGGCCGTGCAGGCTGCTGGTGAAGTCGCTGATGAGCGGGTATGGGAGCTGCCGTTGTGGGATGAGTACCGCGAGCTGATCAAGTCCGACATCGCCGACATGAAGAACTCCGGCGGCCGCCCCGGCGGCAGCATCACGGCGGGGTGGTTCCTGCGCGAGTTCGCCGAAGGGTATCCGTGGGTGCACGTCGACATTGCCGCCACCGCGTACACCGATCGTGAATCGGCGACCCAGGTGCGCGGACCGACCGGCGTCATGGTACGGCTGTTCACTGAACTCCTGCTCGCGCGGCCCTGAACACTCGCGTGCGCTGGCCGCTGACGTGCCGCCTGTTGGCCGTGTTGCTGCTTGCTGGCGGCGCTCCGCTCGTGGCGCAGCTGCCGACGGCGCCGCTGCCACCCGCCCGCGATACGACCGCCGCAGATAGCGCTCGCACCGATTCGCTGCGCCGCCTGGCCGATACGATCTCGACCACGGACCGCTTGCTGCAGGGTGAACGGGATCAGCAGGTGCACTTGAGTCCGGCGCCGCGGTGCGGCGTGGCCCCGCTGTACCCGGGCGGTACCGTCAAGCACTTCGACCGTGACTCAATCGATTGGGTGACCGCAGAAAATGTCAGCGACCTTCTCGCGACCGTGCCTGGCGTCTTCATCAATCGTCCGGACTGGATCGGTACGCCGGAACTGCCGACCTACTTTGGTCGTGGTGCCGCGTCGGTTGAATACGAACTTGATTGTGTCCCGCAGTTGCCGATGGGGAGTGATTCGGTCGCCTTCGATCCGTCGGCGATCCCGCTTGGTTTTCTGGACCGCATCGATGTCGAGATCTCTCCCGGCACCATCCGCGTGCTGATGTTCACGCGCGCGCACGACCGTCAGGCGCCGCGCACCAAGGTCGGTGTGGCGCAGGGTGACCGGGCACTGGCACGCTATTTCGGTTCTTTCGAGCGCCGCTACGCCAGCGGGATCGGGCTGTCGCTCGGCGCAGATTACTTCAACCTCGGTCACGCATCGAACGGCTCCGGCGGCGTCCAGATTCCTAGCGGCTGGGCGCAGCTGAGCTATCTGCCCAACCCCCGCTTCGGAGTACAGGCGCAGCTGCTCACCGTCGCGCCGTCCCGGCAGTTGCTACTCGACAACGCCGCGATTCCCGACACGCTGCTGCGAGCGACAAATACCAGCCGGATGGATATTCAGCTGCGGGCACTTTGGCGCCAGCGCACCGACGGCCTCGGCGCCGCGCTCGACCTCTTTGCAGCGACGACACGCGGGTATGCGTCAGCGGACTCGATTCCAATCGACTCAATGACCGGCCTGCCCAGCACGACGGTCGTCGATTCCTTTGATCGGCATTTCAGTGTCGGCGAGTACGGAGCGGTAGGCAGCTGGCGCACGCCAACTACGTCGGCGCAACTGTCGGCCTGGCATTACACCCGCTGGACGCCGCTCGACGCCCGATTGGATCTTGGGTGGGCGCCCCGGGACCTCGTGTCGGCAGCCGTGCAGCTGGTCGGCCAGGCCCATCGTGGCGATCGCTTCAGCCAATGGGCGACTGGACGGATTGGCGCGCAGCTTCCCCTCGGATTTCACGTGGAGGGAAGCTTCAGCAGCGGCAACCGAGTGCAAGCGCCAACGATCGCAACGGATACCGCGCAGCACTTTGCCGATGCCTCCGTGACGGCAGGCTTCCATTCGCGACCGTTGACCCTGGATGTCTCCTACCTCTCCGACGCTGGCTGGCAGCCGCAGGCCTTCTCGGAGTACGTAGCGATCCATTCGCTCGCGCCGCTGGCCCGCACCGACTGGCTGACCGTCCACGCCCGTTACGCGCCCCTCGGCTTCCTGACCTTCGAGACGGTATACCAGCACCCCCAGCATGGCGCCCTTCCGGACGGCAGCCCGCCGGAGCATGCCCTGTCGACCGTGACGCTCCGGTCGCATTTCTTCCGGAACTTCCGGAGCGGGATTTTCCAGCTCAAGCTGCAGGGGATCCTGGAGACGTGGAGCCCCGGGATCGGCGGCCGAGACTCAGTTGGCGCAGCGATCCCGCTCCCCGGTGTGACCTTTTTCCGCAGCCTGATCCAGTTCCAGATCGGACCGTTTATCGCATACTACGACCGGGTCAACTGGCAGGCGACCCGGACCGGATTCATTCCGGGCTACCCGATTCAGCCGCTGGGCAGCACGTATGGCGTACGTTGGGAGTTCTCGAACTGACGACGGACGGGCTATCTTTGAGGGCTATGATCCAGACCGGGAAAAGCCCTTGGCGTTGAGCATGACGGGCTTTGGGGCCTCCGAGGGGGCCGTTGGTGACCGGCGCGCCCGGGTCGAGGTCCGGACGGTCAACCATCGCTGGTTCAACCTGACGGTGCGTCTTCCGGGAGACCTCGCTGCGGTCGAGGGGGAGATGCGAGAGGCCACCCGCAAGGAGTTCGACCGCGGGCACGTGAGCGTCCACGTCAGCTGGGCTGGTGAGGAAGGGCACGATCATCCGGTGATCGACCTCGAACGCGCGGCAGTGGTTGTCGCCTCACTGCGCGAGTTGCGCGACCGCTTTGCGCTGGCGGGGGATGTGAGTGTCGACCTGGTGATCCGGCAGCCGGAGGTCTACGGCGCGCGGCGCCCACCGGCGCAAGTGACCTGGAGCGATCTGGCACCTGTGGTTGCGCTCGCGGTGACGGAGTGCCGCGCGGCCCGGCAGCGCGAGGGCGACGTGTTGACGGCCGAACTGACGGGCCGGCTTGACGCGTTGGAGCTCTCAGCCGAGCGAATCGAGCGGGCCGCGCCGGCACGAGCCGTGCGCGAGCGGGATCGCCTGCGCGTTGCCGTACGGCAACTGCTCGATGGGGTAGCGGCCGATGAACAGCGTGTCGCCCAGGAGATCGCGGTACTCGCCGAACGCCTCGACGTGACCGAAGAAGTCGTCCGTTTCCGGGCGCACGTCGCGGCGGCGCGAGCGGCGCTCGCTGGACGGCAGCCGGT
Organism: Gemmatimonadales bacterium; assembly: GCA_036499125.1. Lineage (GTDB taxonomy): Bacteria > Gemmatimonadota > Gemmatimonadetes > Gemmatimonadales > GWC2-71-9 > Palsa-1233. The sequence continues at coordinate 131,921 of DASYEH010000010.1, read as the reverse complement.
CGGCAAGCAGTTGGGTTTTCTGGCGCAGGAAATGGGGCGCGAAGTCAACACGATGGGATCCAAGGCGAACGACGCTGCCATCGCGCACGATGTGGTCGCGATGAAAGGTGAGCTCGAGAAGATTCGAGAACAGCTGGAGAATCTCGAATGACGCCAATGATCCTGGTGTTGTCGTCGCCATCTGGAGGCGGCAAGTCGACGATTGCCGCCCGGCTGGTGGTCGAACGCGCCGATTGCGGATATTCCGTGTCGGCGACGACCCGCAACCCACGGCCCGGGGAAGTGGCTGGGGAGGCGTATCATTTCCTCACCGAGGCGGAGTTCGATGAGCGTGTGCGCGTCGGCGATTTCGCTGAGCACGCGGTCTACAACGGTCATCAGTACGGCACGCTTTCGTCCGAACTCGTGCGCGTGCTGCACGGTGGTCGGCATGCGATCCTCGATATCGAGGTGCACGGTGCCCGTCAGGTGCGGGCCCGGTTTCCCGAGGCGGTGCTGGTCTTCATCGTGCCGCCCAGTGGAGCCGAGCTGGCTCGTCGGCTGAAAGCTCGCGGGACGGAACGCCCCGCGGTCGTCACCGGCCGGTTGCAACAGGCGATCGACGAACTCGGCGCGGCAGCCGCCTACGACTACATCGTCGTGAATGACGAGCTGGAGCAGGCAGTGCAGGCAGTGGGTGCCATTCTCGACGCTGAATCCTGCCGGACGACGCGTCAACGTGATGTGGCAGTAGTGCTGGACCGGTTGCGTACCGAGGTCGCCGCGGAAGTGCTCCGCGCCGCCGAGGCACGGTAAACTCAAGGAGCAGTCATGGAAATCTTTACGCCGCAGGAAATCGCACTCAAGACCGATTCGAAGTATCGGGGTGTCCTCGTGGCCGCGCATTTCGCGCGCTACCTCAATGAGTTCCCCAGCGATGCAGTGGCGGGATGGCAGCAGGCCGAAGGGGTCAAGAAGCTGACGACGCTCGCGTTGCAGAAGCTGACCAGTGGTGAGCTCACGTTCCGCGAGCTGCGCCGTCGCCGTACTGAAGCCTGACGTGTGGGAGGGCCGGCGGGTCGTCCTCGGCGTGACCGGGGGGATCGCGGCCTACAAGAGCGTCCAGCTGGCCCGCGACCTGACCCAGGCCGGCGCGCTGGTGGACGTGATTCTCTCTCGCGGCGCTCAGGAGTTCGTGGGCGCCGTGACATTTGAGGCCGTCACTCGACGCGCCGTGCGCTCGTCCCTCTGGGAACGCGGCGCCGCGCTCGACCACATCACCATTGGCCAGCACGCCGACCTCGTGATCATTGCGCCCGCCACGGCCCAACTCGTTGCCCGTGCCGCCGCCGGTATCGCCGACGATCTGTTGACCGCAACACTGCTCGCGGCGACCGCGCCGATTGTTGCCGCGCCGGCGATGAACGACGCGATGTACCGCCATCCCGCCACCCGCGCCAACGTCCAGTTGCTGAGTGATCGCGGCTGGGTCATGGTCGGCCCCGCTGTCGGCCCGCTGGCCGAGGGTCCGTCCGACAGTCCAGGCCGCATGGTCGAACCGGCCGAGATCATGGCGCATGCTGGCCGGGTGCTGCGTGGGCCGACTACGCTGACCGGTCGGCATGTCATCGTGACAGCGGGACCGACGCGCGAATCGATTGACGCCGTGCGAGTGCTGAGCAACCGCTCAAGCGGCAAGATGGGCTATCGCCTTGCCGAAGCGGCGCTCGATCGGGGTGCTCGCGTCACGCTCATCAGCGGCCCCTCCGGCGAATCGGCGCCGGCCGATGCAACCTTGGTGCGCGTGGAATCAGTCGCCGATATGGTCGCCGCGCTGCGTGCCACCCTGCCAACCGGCGACGTACTGATCATGGCAGCCGCGCCGGCGGACTTCCGGCCCGCCGTCTCACGCGATGGCAAGCTGCCACGCAGCGAGGGTGGCTTCGCGCTCGATCTGGTGCCCACCGACGACATCCTGCTCACGACGCTGCTCGATCGGCCGTCGGATCTTACGTCGGTCGGGTTCGCCCTCGAAGCCGGCAACGCAGTGGAAAAGGGAATGGCAAAGTTGCAGCGCAAGCAGCTCGACATGATCGTGATCAACGACGTACTGGAACCGGGCGCGGGCTTCGACGTCGATACGAACGCCGTGACGATTCTCGATCAGCACGGCGGATCGGACCGCGTCTCGTTGCGCAGCAAGGCGGCGGTCGCCAGCGCAATTCTCGATGCGATCGAACGGTACCGTGGTTGATCCGCGGCGGGCGTGGCTGGCGTTGCAGCGCGACCTCGGTGGCGACGAGGTAATCTTCGATCAGCCGGTCGACGTGGCTGGTGTGTTCACGCCATCAGCGGTCGCGCCGGCGGCGAGCTCGCCGTCCGCCGTCAGCGCACCGCGCGATACGCCGCCGGGACGCGCGTCCGCTCCTGCGCCGGCAGTGGTGGCGGCAGCCAAGGCTGACCAGATGACTGCCGGGGAGCCGGTTGGCGACACGTCCTGGCGAAAGAATCTGCCGCCAATCCCGGGCCGGGGCCTGGACCTGCAGCCACCCGCTGGCGGCGCCTGGCAATCGCTTGAGGAAATCGCCGAGCTGGTGCGCGCCTGTACCCGGTGCCCACTCTGTACCACGCGGACCAACGCTGTGCCGGGCGAGGGCAATCCCCGTGCGCGCTTGATGGTCATTGGTGAGGGTCCGGGCGACACCGAGGACAAGACGGGACGCCCGTTCGTTGGCCGGGCCGGCGAACTGCTGGACAAGATGTTGCTCGCCATTGAGGTGCCGCGGGCCGATGTCTTCATCGCCAATGTGGTGAAGTGCCGGCCGCCGCAAAACCGGGTACCACTACCCGACGAGCGGGAAGCCTGCCTGCCGTACCTGCGCCGGCAGATCGAGCTGGTCGCGCCGGCGGTGATCCTCGCGCTGGGCGGCACCGCGGCGGAAGCACTGTTGGGGGTCCGCAAGCCACTCGGCGACCTGCGTCTCAGGGTCCACCGCTGGGGCGACATTCCTCTTATCGTGACGTATCATCCCGCTGCACTGCTGCGTAACCCGAACTGGAAGCGACCCGCCTGGGATGACGTCCGAATCGCCCGACAGCTCCTCGACCACGCCTGATCCGTTCCAGGGGCGCGGTGTCCCTTGGAGCCAGGAAGCAGAGCAGGCCGTGCTCGGCGCCATGATCATCGATGGCGACGCCGCGTTGCGCGCCAGCGAGCTGCTCGATGACACCATGTTCTACCGCGAGGGCCATCGACGCCTCTTCCGGGCGCTGCGTGCCCTGGTCGAACAGCGGATGGTGATCGACTACGTCACCCTGCGCGACGAGCTCCTGCGCCGCGGTGATCTGGAAGCGTCCGGCGGCGTCGCCTACCTCGACGAGCTGGTCAACTCGGTGCCGACCGCGGCCAATCTCGAGTTCCACGCGCGGATCCTGCGCGACAAGGCGATCCAGCGCCACCTGATCGAGGCCGCGACCCAGATCATCACGGCGACGTATGACGGCAAGTCCACCGCGACTGAGCTGCTCGATACCGCTGAAGGGAAGATCTTCAAGATCGGCCAGCAGCGTCGTGAAGCAGGCTTCTCGCGCCTCAAGGAGATGCTCTGGCCGACGATGGAGCGGATCGAGGCGCTGCAAGGGACCGGCAGCTCGCTTACCGGTGTGCCGAGCGGGTTCATCGACCTCGACGAGATGACCACTGGCTTCCAGCCATCCGAACTGGTGATTGTCGCGGCGCGCCCTTCGATGGGGAAGACGGCGTTCTGTCTCAATATCGCGACCAATGCGGCCGAACAAGGCAACGGCGTCGCGATCTTTTCACTGGAAATGTCGAAGGACGCCCTGGTGCAACGGATGCTCTGCGCCGAGGCCCGGGTCGATTCCCAGATGGTCCGGCGCGGCTCGTTGCGCGACACCGACTTTACCAAGCTGGCGCGGGCCGCCGGGATCCTGCAGAACTGCCCGGTCTGGATCGATGATACGCCGGCGTTGACCTTGCTCGAGATGCGTTCAAAAGCGCGTCGCCTGCGCGCAGAGAATGACGTCCGGCTGGTGATCGTCGACTATCTCCAGTTGATGCGCAGCCCAGAATATTCCGACAACCGGGTCCAGGAGATCTCCGACATCTCGCGATCGCTCAAGCAGCTCGCGCGTGAGCTCGAAGTGCCGGTGATCGCTCTGTCGCAGCTTTCGCGCGCCTCCGAGCAGCGGGGCGGCGAGCGGACACCGGTGCTGTCCGATTTGCGCGATTCGGGTGCCATCGAACAGGACGCCGACATCGTGATCTTCATCAGCCGTCCCGAGATGTACAAGGACCTCCGGGACAAGGCTGAGGAGAAGGGCGAGTCCCTCGATGGTCGCGCCGACATCAGCATCGCGAAGCATCGCAACGGGCCGACCGGATCGATCGACCTCCATTTTCACAAGCAGTACACCCGGTTCGACAATCGCTCGGAGCGGGAGAACTAGGTGGCCCGCGCCAAGTCGGTGTGGCGGTGCATCGAGTGCGGTCACGATCATCCCAAATGGGTCGGTCGGTGCGAGGCCTGCGGCGAATGGAACAGCGTAGCCGAGGAGCCGTTGGCGGCCAAGCCGGCTCGCGTGTCGGCGCCGGTCGCGGGCGCCGCACCAATCGTGCGCCTGCGCGACGTCACGGCCAGCCGGCTGGAACGCTGGAGTACCGGCATGCCCGAGCTTGATTTCGTTCTCGGCGGCGGGATCGTGCCTGGTTCGATGACGCTGATCGGTGGCGAACCGGGAATTGGCAAATCGACACTGCTGCTGCAGGCGGCCGCACGTCTCGAAGCGTCGGGACGGGCGGTGCTCTATGCCAGCGGCGAGGAATCGGCAGAGCAACTCCGGTTACGGGCCGATCGTCTCGGCAATGTTGCCGGCGAGGTACGCGTGCTCGGCGAGACACGCCTCGAGGCGGTGCTCCACGCTGCCGGTGCAATGGATGCGTCGGTCCTCGTACTCGACTCGATTCAGACCGTGTACACCGACGCGCTGGAGAGTGCCCCGGGCAACGTCGGGCAGGTGCGGGAATGCGCCGGGTTGCTGATGCGCTTCGCCAAGGAGAGCGGGGTCGCGGTGATCGTCGTTGGTCACGTGACCAAGGGCGGCAGCATCGCGGGCCCCAAGACGCTCGAGCATATCGTCGACACGGTCCTCTACTTCGAGGGCGAATCGGCACTCGACTATCGCCTGCTGCGCGCCACCAAGAACCGCTTTGGATCGGTCGACGAACTCGGCGTCTTTCAGATGACCGAGGCCGGTCTCATTGCGGTGGACAATCCATCCGCGGTCTTTCTTGCGGCTCGTGCCGAAGGGACCGCCGGCAGTGCGGTGACCGCCTTGATGGAGGGAACCCGGCCGGTGCTCGTGGAGGTACAGGCCCTCGCTGCGCCGTCGGGGTACGGCACGCCACAGCGGGTCGCCACCGGTCTCGATCCGAAGCGCCTCGCGGTGATCCTGGCGGTGCTCGAGCGGCGTGCCGGTGCATCATTTGCGACCCGCGATGTCTTCGTCCAGGTCACCGCTGGTGTGCGTCTCAACGAGCCCGGCGCAGACCTCGCTGTTGCTGCAGCGCTGCTGTCATCGATGCATGATCGCGCGACCCCGGCCAACGCCCTCTTCATCGGCGAACTCGGACTGGGTGGCGAGGTCCGGCCGATTGGTGGCCTCGAGCGCCGGCTCGGCGAAGCGGCGCGTCTTGGTTTTACCGAGGCGTTCGGATCGTCCCGCGCCACGGCACGAGTAGCTGGCATGCGTCACCGCGGCCTCGAACACGTCGAGGAACTGGTTCGTGCCCTCGCAGCGTGACGTCGGCGTCGTGATCGTTGCCGCCGGGCACGGGCGGCGGTTCGGCACCGAGCGCCCGAAACAGTTTCAATCGCTCGGCCACGCGCCGGTGTTGCTCCACGCCATCCGCCCGTTTGCATCTCATCCCGCTATCGCGCACATCGTCGTGGTGCTGTCGGCCGACGACGCGGCGGCACCGCCCGAGTGGCTGGCGTCGTTGGACGATGGCCGGATGCGTATCGTCGCCGGCGGCGCCGAACGGCACGACTCGGTACGGGCTGGGTTTGTCGCCCTGCCGATCGACTGCAGCATCGTGCTGATTCACGACGGTGCCCGACCCTTTCCGGCGGCGGCGATGATCGATGCCGGGATCGCGGCGGCTCGCCATGGGCACGGCGCAATTCCGGCGTTGCCAATCTGCGATACCATCAAGCGCGCGGACGAGTTTGGCCGCGTCTTGTCCACCGTCGATCGCCACGGGCTCTGGACGGTGCAAACACCGCAGGCCTTTCCCCGCGCCCTGCTGGAACGCGCACACGCTGCCGCGGCCGGTGACGGCCCGATTGCCACCGATGACGCAGCGCTGGTCGAACGTCTCGGCGAACCGATCGATCTCATTCCGGGGAGCCCGCGCAATCTCAAGATCACGACGCCGCACGACCTGGTGCTGGCCGAGTGGTATCTGGAGCATCCGTGATAGTGCCATTTCGTACCATGTCCGACGTCGATGCGGCGGTAGCGCCGGTGCGGACGCATCTGGATGGCGAGGGATTGTTGGCCTATCCCACCGAGACAGTGTATGGGCTCGGATCGCTTGCGACCGATGCATCGCTCGACGCATTGGCGCGACTGAAGGGTCGGCCAGCGGGCAAGCCGTTTCTCCTGCTGGTCAGCAACATCGAAATGCTTGAAGCCGTCGGCCTGGCGCTGTCGCCCAGCGCTCGCGTGCTGGCGAGAGAGTTCTGGCCGGGACCGTTGACGCTGGTGTTGCGCGGCGGCGAAGGGCGCCTTCCCGATCGCCTCCGTGGCAGCGAGGGCGGCATTGCCGTGCGCTGGACTTCTCACGTCGGCGTGGCCCGCATGCTGCAGCGACTCGGCCATCCACTGACCTCGACATCCGCCAATCGACCGGGCGAACCGACGGCCCCGGGGGCCGATGGCATTGCACAGTCATTTGCTGGGCCAGTGGCCGACGGATCGCTGCTGATCCTCGATGGCGGCGTACTCGGCAATGTGCCGCCGTCAACGCTGGTGGACTGTACCGGACCGGTGCCGCGCCTGATCCGTGAAGGAGCGATTCCCCGCGCAGAGTTGCGGCGACGCGCGGGCTCGATGGCGCCGTGAAGATTCTTCTCGTCTGCTCGGGCAACACTTGCCGATCCCCCCTCGGCGCGGCGATGCTGGCCGTCAAGCTGTCAGAAGCGCCCGATCTCGTCACCGTCAAGGTCGCGTCTGCTGGCACCTCGGCGTGGGAGCGCGCGCCGGCGTCGGAAGGTGCCTACCTGATCGCCCTCGAACGCGGCCTGGACCTGTCCGGGCATCGCGCCCGGATGCTCACGGCGGAGATCGTTGCTGATGCCGACCTGATTCTCACTATGAGCGAAGCCCACGCGCGTCGTGTCGAACAGCTGGGCGGCGCCGGGAAGACCTTTTCGCTTGGCGCATACGCCGGTCGTCCCGAGAACGATCGCGATGTACACGATCCGATGGGTGGCGATGTCGCCGGATATCGGGAGACTGGCATGGTGCTCGATGAGTTGCTGACGGCGGTCGTCCGCCGCCTCAATCGCGGCAACCGGGCATGAAGATCGGCGGCCGGACTCGCGTCTTCGCGATTCTTGGCGATCCAGTCGCGCATTCGCTTTCACCCGCGATGCACAACGCCGGTTTCCTGGCCGAAGGTATCGATGCTGTCTACGTGCCGTTGCGGGTGACCGCCGATAGCGTCGCGGCGACGATGCGCGTGCTGGTGAGCGGCGGCGGCGGTGGTAACGTGACGATTCCATTCAAGCTGCATGCCGCTGAGCTCGCTGATGTCCAGCGTGATGCACGGGTTGAGCGACTCGGAAGCGCCAACGTCTTTGCCGCGTCCGCCGATGGAATGCAGGTTGCGAACACCGACGTGCATGGCATTCTCGGCGCGGTCGATCAGCTCGGTGATGTGACGCGTTGCTGGCGGGTCGTCGGCACCGGTGGCAGCGCGCGGTCGGTGGTCGGGGCCGCCTTCGAGCGCGGCGCACGCGTGTCGATTGTCTCGCGATCGCCCGATCGCGCTGCCGAGTTTGCGGCGTGGGCCGCTGAGCGCGGCGTACCTGCCGCGGCGGCCGACGAATGCGGACTCGTCATCAACGCCACGCCACTCGGACTGGTGCCTTCGGATCCGTTGCCGCTCGACTTGGCCGGTCTGCCACCTGAGACGCGGCTGCTCGATCTCGTTTACCTCCGCCGCGAGGAAACCCGTTGGGTTGCGGCCGCGCGGACAACCGGACGGCACGCGATCGACGGCCGGGAAGTGCTGCTTGCGCAGGGGGTCGCCAGCTGGCCGATCTGGTTTCCGAAGCGCTTGGCTCCAGTCGACATCATGCGGGCGGCGATCAATGGTTCGCTGGGCTGACAACATTGCTCGCGTCGAGCAGTGGCTACTGCCGCCGGCCTGCCTGACCTGTCACGCCCCGGTCAGCGGCGATGACGCGCTGGTCTGCGGTGTGTGCCGAGCGCGGTGGCGCCCGTTACCGCATCCTTGCTGTGATCGCTGCGGCGAGCCCACACCGTTGCGAATCGCCTGCCGCGTCTGTGCCGACTGGCCGCCCGACTTCGGGCCGGTGCGGAGCGCTGTTCGTCTCGATGCGGCGGCGCGCCCGGTCGTCCATCAGTTCAAGTACCAGGGATGGCGGCGCCTTGCCGAGCTCCTTGCGATGCGCATGCTGCCGTTGGTCGAGCCCTTCGGCGATGTCGACCTCGTGCCGGTTCCGCTCGCTCCCGGCCGGCGCCGGGTGCGTGGCTACAATCAGGCCGAGGAACTCGCCAGTGCGTTGCGCCGCCTCACCGGCCTGCCGTTGGCTCCTCACCGGCTGCACCGGTTGCGCGAAACCCTGACCCAAACGCGATTGACACCCGAGAGTCGGCGCGCCAATCTGGCCGACGCTTTTGCCGCACAGGCGGGCAGCCGGCCGGCCCTCCTCGTCGACGATGTGTTCACCACCGGTGCCACATTACTTTCGGCGGCAGGCGTCCTGCTCGACGGCGGCGCCGCGCAGGTTGGTGCCGTGACCTTTGCGCGGGCAGTCGGGCTGGAGCTGGTGCTTCGGTGAACAGGCAATTCCACGGACTTGGAGAGCAGCAATGACCATTCGCGTTGGCATCAACGGCTTCGGCCGCATCGGTCGCAACATTGTGCGCGCCGCCCAGGCGCAGGGACGCAACGACATCGACTTCGTTGCCGTCAACGACCTCACGGACAAGGCCACGCTGGCCCACCTGCTCAAATACGATTCGGTACACGGGCGCTTTGCCGGCGACGTCGCGGTGACGGACGACGGCTTCCGGATCAATGAGCACGACGTCAAGGTGTACTCCGAGCGCGACCCGGCCAAGTTGCCGTGGGGCGATATCGGGGTGGACATCGTGGTCGAATCGACCGGTCATTTTACCGATCGCGACGGCGCGGCCAAGCACCTCACAGCGGGAGCCCGCAAGGTGCTGGTGTCGGCGCCAGGCAAGAACGAGGACAAGACGTTCGTCTACGGCGTCAATCACCTCGAGTATGACCCGGCGAAGCATCACGTGATCTCCAACGCGTCGTGCACCACCAATTGCCTGGTGCCGGTCGTCAAGGTGTTGCTGGAATCGTTCGGCTTCGTGCGCGGCTACATGACGACGGTCCACAGCTACACCAACGACCAGCAGATTCTCGACCTGCCACACAAGGACTTGCGCCGGGCTCGTGCGGCCGCGCTGTCAATCATTCCGACGTCGACTGGTGCCGCAAAAGCGACCGCCCTGGTGCTGCCGCAGGTGAAGGGGAAGCTCGATGGTGTGTCGTTGCGGGTGCCGACGGCTGACGTGTCGATCGTCGACCTCACTTGCACAGTCGAACGTGCCACCACGGCCGAGGCCGTCAATGATGCGTTCCGGAAGGCGGCGGCCGGCGCGCTCGCCAATGTCCTCTTTGTCAACGACGAACCGCTGGTGTCCGCCGACTACATCGGCAACCAGGCATCAAGCACGGTGGACTCCCTGTCGACCAGCGTGATCGACGGCGTGCTGGTGCACGTCTCGTCGTGGTATGACAACGAGATGGGCTACTCGTCGCGCTGCGTCGACATGCTCCGCCATATCGGCGCACAGCTGTGACCAAGCGGACGCTGGGTGATCTCGATCCGGCCCACCTGGCCGGCCAGCGTGTCGTGGTGCGAGCTGACCTCAATGTGCCGATGACCGACGGTGCGATCACGGACGACACGCGCTTGCGCGCGTCGCTGCCGACGATCCAGTATCTGCATGACAAGGGTGCCCGGGTCATCGTGCTGTCGCACCTGGGCCGCCCGAAAGGCGCCCCCGATCCCGGGTACTCGCTCAAGCCCGTCGCGCGGGCGCTCGAGGCGTTGCTTGGATTTCCGATCACCTTTCTGACCGACCCGGCCAGCGCCGACGCAGTCGCGCAGGTGCGCCACATGCCGCGGGGCGGGGTGGCCGTTGGTGAAAACACCCGCTTCTATCCTGGTGAAGAGACCAACGATCCTGGCCTGGCGGAGCGATTCGCGGCACTTGGTGACATCTATGTCAACGATGCCTTTGGTTCGGCGCACCGCGCTCACGCCAGTACGGAGGCCATTGCCCACTTGCTCAAGCCAGCGGTCGCCGGCTTCCTGATGGAATGCGAACTCAAGTTCCTCGGTGACGCGGTCGAACACGCCGCGCGGCCGTTCGTCGCGATTCTCGGTGGCGCAAAGATCTCCGGCAAGATTGACCTGGTCGAAGCGTTGCTCCCCAAGGTCGATCGGATTCTGATTGGCGGCGCGATGGCGTGCACCTTCTTCAAGGCCATGGGATACGAGACGGGCAACTCCCTGGTCGAAGCCGACCGCGTCGAGATGGCCAAGGCGCTCCTTGCCAAGGCGGGCGACAAGTTGATGCTCCCGACTGGCGCCGTGATTGCGCAACGGCTGGAAACAGGTGCCGGCACGCGCGAAGTTGCTCGCGACCAGATACCGACCGGATGGTCGGTGTTCGACATCGACAGCGCGACGGTGCAGGCGTTCACCAACGAGATTGCCGCGGCGAAAACAGTGATCTGGAACGGACCGATGGGGGTATTCGAGACGCCGCCATTTGATTATGGCACGGTGGGGGTCGCGCGGGCGCTGGCAGCCGCTACCCGTGCGGGCGCAATCACGATTGTCGGCGGCGGTGACTCGGCAGCGGCCGTCACCGCAGCCGGGCTGGACCACGACGTGACGCATGTCTCGACTGGTGGTGGTGCGACGCTTGAGTTTCTGGAAGGGAAGTCATTGCCCGGCGTCGCCGCACTGGATGACGTCCGATGACACGACCGCTCCTGTTTGCCGCGAACTGGAAGATGCACATCGCGCCGGGCGAGGCGCGCCTCTTCATCGATCGCTTTCTCTCGCTTGACACGCCGCGAGCCGGTCGTACCGTGGCCTTTTTCCCACCGGCGGTCTCGATCGATGCGACGGCGCAGGCGCTGCACGGCCATCCCCATCTGCTGACTGGTGTGCAGGACGTCTACTGGGAGCCGAGCGGGGCGTTTACCGGACAGGTGTCGGTGCCGCTTGCCCGGGCGGCGGGGGCGTCGGCTGCGCTCGTCGGCCACAGTGAATGCCGCCACCTCTTTGGCGAGACCGACGCCGAAACCAACCTCAAGATGGCTGCGGTCGTCGCAGGCGGTCTGCTGGCGGTGCTCTGCGTTGGCGAGATGATCCTGGAGCGAGAACGCGACGAAACCGTGGCCGTTGTCACCCGGCAGCTTCGCGCCGCCCTGGCCGGGATCCCGCGTACAGCCGATCTCGTGGTCGCCTATGAGCCGGTCTGGGCGATTGGCACCGGGCGCAACGCCACCCCCTCCGATGCTGCGTTGGTCCACGTTGCAATCCGGTCCGTGCTCGTGGACCTCGGCTTCTCCCGTGACACCCGCGTGCTCTATGGCGGTTCGGTCAAGGCCGGCAATGCCGCGGCGCTCCTCTCGGAGATCGAGATCGACGGCCTGCTGGTTGGCGGCGCCTCCCTCGACCCTGAGGTCTGGGCCACGATCTGCGCCATGGGCTAGGCATTGAGCCCGCAGCCCGGCTCCGTTAGTTTAGCCCGGCTAACTCCAAGGGACACCGGATGTACACGTTTGCGCTCGTATTCCTGATCGTCGATGGGCTGATTCTTTCAGCGGTGGTGCTGATGCAGGCCGGTTCGGGCGGCGGACTCGCCTCGCTGGGCGGCGGCACCACGTCGCAGGTGCTGGGTGGACGTCAGGCTACCAATCTCCTGACCAAGGCGACCTGGTGGACCGGCGGGATCTTCATGGGGCTCTCGCTCCTTCTCTCGGTATTCGGATCGGCCCGGGGCACGGCGGGAGCTTCCGAAGTCCAGAAGAAGCTGCGGCAGTCGGCACCGGCGGCCGCGCAACCGAGCGCCCCGGCGTCGATTCCCGGGTTGACCTCTCCGCCGCCGGCACCGGCCGGGGCAGCACCCGCCACCACGCCGCCTCCCGCGGCCTCAGGCGGAACCAAGCCTTGACGGAGCAGAACGCAGGCGGGACAACTCGTCCCGCCTTTGTTTTGCTGGAAGATGGCAGCTGGTTTGGCGGTGTGTTGCACGGATCCACTCGCCAGACGCTGGGCGAAGTGGTGTTTACCACCAGCCTGACCGGTTACCAGGAAACGTTCACCGACCCCAGCTATCTCGGCCAGATCGTCGTGATGACCGCCCCGATGATCGGCAACTACGGCATCACCCTCACCGACGACGAATCAGCGCACCCGCAGGTGCGTGGCGTCGTGGTGCGTGAGCTCTCCGCCCACTATTCCAACTGGCAGGCGCAACGCTCCCTGGGTGACTGGCTCGAGGCATCGCGGGTGCCGGTCCTCACCGGGGTAGACACTCGCCGTCTGACGCGTCACCTGCGCGAATGCGGGGCAATGCGCGGCATGATCGTCGAAGGCACCGTCCCGACCGACGCGCAACTGGCAGAACTCCGCGCTTCGCCGTCGATGGACGGACTGGACCTGGCGTCCCAGGCGACAACGCCTGAGGTCTACAGCCAGGGCAACGGGCCATTGGTCGTGGCGATCGATTACGGACTCAAGCGGAACATTGTCCGGATGCTCGAGGCAACCGGCTTTCGGGTCGACGTGGTGCCCGCCACCACCACGGCAGAGGCCATACTCGACCGGCACCCCGACGGGCTCTTTCTCTCCAATGGCCCCGGTGATCCTGCCGCGATCGATTACGCCCGCAAAACGGTCCGCACCCTGGCCGACACCGGGCTGCCGACCTTCGGCATCTGCCTCGGCCACCAGCTCCTGGGGTTGGCCTATGGCGGGTCGACCGCCAAAATGCGCTACGGCCATCGGGGCGGAAATCATCCGGTCAAGGACCTCTCGACCGGCAAGGTGCTGATCACGACCCAGAACCATGGATTCGCGGTCCAGGGCGGGGTTGATGGTGTTACCGGGGCCCCTGACCTCGAGGTCACCCACCTCAACCTGAACGATGGCTCGGTCGAAGGGCTCCGCCACCGGACCCTGCCGATCTTTGCCGTGCAGTACCATCCTGAAGCGGCCCCCGGGCCCCACGATGGCTATCCCCACTTCGACGAGTTCCTCTCCGCCGTCCGGGCCCGGCTGGGCCAAAACGCTGCAACCTCTTGACAGGCAACGCTTAAGCATCGTACATATCGGCCGTGAAGAGGGGTTGGCGACTCGCCCCGATAGCCTGTCGCCGAGGGAGCGATGACCAAAGCTGATCTTGTGGAACAGGTAACCGCAGCGATCGCCCGGACCTCCGGGCCGATGATCTCGAAGAAGGATTGCGCCCGCGTGGTGGACGCCTTTCTCGACGCGGTCAAGCTCGCGATGCACGACCAGCACAACATCGAAGTGCGCGGTTTCGGCACCTTCAAGATTCGCCGCCGCAAGACGCGCATGGCGCGCAATCCGCGCACCGGCGACCCGGTGGAAGTGGCTGCACGTCCAGTGCCTGTCTTCAAGCCCAGTAAGGAGTTACGGGCGCTGGTGGCGCACGAGGAATACATCCCGGGCGACGACAACGACCTGGACGACGAGGACGAGTGAACCGCTTTTCAGTTCGGCTCTTTGCCCGGTACGCCGAACTCTTCGCCACTGATCAACTTGATGTTGAGCTGCCCGCGCCAACTACTGTGGGCGCAATGATTTCCGCGCTGCGGGCCCGGCCGGGTGGCAGCGCGCTCCCCACCACGCTGCTGGTCGCCGTCAATCTGCGCCAAGCCACCGAGCAGACCGTCATCACACCCGCCGACGAGATCGCCCTGTTGCCACCGATGGCTGGTGGTTGACATGACTTCATTTCTGAGCGGCCAAACGATTGACCCGCAAGCGGTTGCCGCTCGCGTCGGCGGTGCCGACCACGGTGCTGTCGTGCTCTTTGTCGGTACCGTGCGCGATCGACATAACGGTCGCGCGGTCCGCGGCCTGACCTACTCGGCGTATGAGCCGATGGCGGAACTTGTCGCAGCGCATATCGTCCGCGACGCATGTTCTCAATGGCCGGCGCTGGTCGCGGTGGAACATCGAGTTGGCGCGCTGGCGGTGGGTGACGTTGCGATTGTCGTGGCGGTATCCGCCGAGCATCGCGGCGCAGCGTTTGCCGCGTGCGAATGGCTTGTCGATGCAATCAAGGCGCGAGTGCCGATCTGGAAGCGAGAACGGTACGCTGACGGCCAGGAGGCGTGGGTTGATCCGACATCGTTTTCCGCTGAAACACCGGCATGATAGCTGTCAAGGATCAATGGCAGCGGCCATTCGGGTCGGTGCGCATCTCGGTGACCGACCGTTGCAACCTGCGTTGCAACTATTGCATGCCCGAAGCGGAGTACCAATGGCTGCCGCGAGAGTCACTCCTCACCTTTGAGGAAATCACCCGCCTGACCGCCATCTTTGCCCAGTTGGGCGCCGACAAGATCCGGCTCACTGGCGGCGAGCCGCTGCTGCGACGCAATCTTGAGCAACTCGTCACCTTGCTGCACGGCGTGGCCGGCGTTCGCGAAATCGCCCTGACCACCAACGCCCTCCTGCTGGCGCCAGTCGCAGCCATGCTGCACCAGGCCGGCGTCACGCGGTTCACAATTTCGCTGGACACCCTCCGCGCCGAACGGATGGCGACGTTTGCCCGCAGCAACCGGCACGCCGATGTGTTGGCCGGGATCGCGGCCGCGCTCGCGTCAGGTGCCGGTCGTGTCAAGCTCAACAGCGTCATCGTTCGGGGCTACAATGACGACGAGATCGTCACGTTGACGGATTTCGCGCTGGCCCGCGGCATCGAGCCACGCTTTATCGAATACATGGATGTTGGTGGCGCAACGCGCTGGTCGATGCAGCAAGTCGTCTCGCGTGATGAAATCATTGCTGCGCTGGTCGCGCGGCACGGTGCCGCAACCCCGGTCGCCCGCGACGACGATCCCCACGCCCCTGCGGAACGGATTCGCTTTGCCGATGGCGCCGTCGTGGGGATCATCGCCTCGACCACGGCGCCATTCTGTCGCGATTGCGATCGCGCGCGCCTGACGGCCGATGGCTCACTGCTGCTCTGCCTCTATGCGGATTCGGGACTCGACCTCAGGACCCCGCTGCGCGCCGGTGCCACCGACGCCGACCTTGCGCAGCTGGTGCGCTCGGCATGGCAGCAGCGCTCCGACCGCGGCGCGGAGGTTCGCCGCGGGGTCGCCGACCGTGGCGTCCTGGTGCCGCTCACGGGTCTGCGGGCCGATCCACGTCGGGAGATGCATGTACGAGGAGGGTAAGGGCATGCAGAGGCGAAACCCCGAGCGGCGCAATTTCGTCCGTTGCCTGATCGCCAAGCGCTGCCCGTTGCGGCGGCGTTCGACTCTTGACCCAAGGAGCAGATTTTGTCGCTGACTGTCCGGAACGTTGTTGTCCGCGGGCTGGGTGCCGTGCTGTGCATCGCGGGTACCACTACCGCCCTCGCCGCGCAGGCCAAGCCGCTGCCGCTCAAGTACGTGGGCCCCGCCACTGTGCCGGCAATCACCGCCGGCGATCTGATGACCCGCCTCTACAAATACGCCGATGACTCGATGGGCGGCCGCCCGGTCGGCACGGCCGAGCATCTCAAGGCGGTTGCGTACGTCGAGCGCGAGGTGCGTCGGCTCGGCCTCAAGCCGGGCGGTACGAACGGCTCCTACTATCAGGACTTCCCGATCTATCACGAAGTGATTGACCCGGCATCGGTAATGACCGTCAGCGGCGCCACGGTCAAGTTTGGTGAAGGGTTCATTGCGCAGAATGCAGCGTCCGTCGCCAATCTACCCACGCTGTACGTCGGCGATCTCGCCGATACAACGGTCGCCGTCGATTCCGCGATGGCGGCAGGCAAGCTGCTGATCGTGCGGCCGTTGATCAACATGCAGCCCGATCGGGCCGCAGCCGTCCAGAAGAGCGCCGCCTACCTGGCGTATCGCCATGCACTGGCGGGTGCAGCCGGAACGCTGCTCATTCTCCCGGACAACCTGTACCCGATGTATCGCAACTTCTACGGCCAGGAACAGGAAAGCCTCACGTCAGCGGCGGCAGGCGCCTCGATGGGGAAGGTGTCGCTGATTATCTCGGAGGCAACGGCCAACCTGGTCCTCGGCGCACCGGCAGCGAGCGCGACTCGTGGTACTGCAGGTCAGCCGGTGTCGGCCAACGTCACCAAGACCGAGACGGTCGGTGTCCCTGGACGCAATGTGATCGCGATCCTTCCCGGGACGGATCCGAAGCTCGCTGGTGAGTACGTTGCAATCGGCGCGCACAGCGATCATATCGCGATCCAGAATCCGCCGCGCGAGCATGATTCCCTCAAGGTATACAATGAGTTTGGCAGGCCCGCCGGGCAAGAAGGCGGCCGCAACTTGCAAAAGAATCCGATCAGTGCCGACGAATGGACGAAGATCAACGCCGACATCGCGGCAATGCGGAAAGTCTATCCCGCGCGGCTCGATTCAATCTCCAATGGCGCCGACGATGACGGATCCGGCACGGTCTCGGTGCTCGAGATCGCCGAAGCGTTTGCCAAGGGCACCGTCAAGCCAAAGCGCTCGATCATCTTCGTCTGGCACGCCGGCGAGGAGCGCGGCATGTGGGGCTCGGGATACTTTACGGCGAACCCGACCATTCCGCGCGATTCGATTGTCGCCCAGCTCAACATCGACATGGTCGGCCGTGGCGAAGCAAGCGACGAGACCGGCGTGGCGAAGGACGGCACTGTGCTCCACGGCTCGCCGGGCTATTTGCAGCTGGTTGGCTCGCGCCGCCTGTCGACCGAGCTGGGCGATCTGGTCGAATCGGTCAATACCCGGAATCATCACAACATCACCTTCGATTACTCCGAAGATGCCGATGGTCACCCGCAGGATATCTACTGCCGCAGCGATCACTGGTCGTATGCCAAGTGGAACATTCCGGTAGTGTTCTTCACGACCGGCGGCCACGCGGATTACCATCAGGTGACTGACGAACCACAATACATTCAGTATGGTCACATGGCGCGCGTCGATTCGTTGATCTTTGACGTAGCGGAAGCGGTTGCAAACCTCGATCATGCGCCAGTTGTCGACGGCAAGAAGATGGCTGACCCGAACGGGGCCTGCCGCCAGTAGTCGAGATTGCCGCTCCTGGGTTGGCGCTGCAACTGCCAGCCCTCGAGCGGTGTTCGTAGCAGTGCTCGCCCCCGACCATTTCGTCAGGAAACCGCGTTGACTCGATTTATCGTCGCTGGTCCGTTGCTGTTCGCTGCGCTTTCGATCGCTCCGTTGTCTGCGCAGCAGCGGTGCCCCGTTGCCGATCATGCACCGCTACCGCTGAAATATTCCGGCGCACCGACTGTTGCAGCGATCACTCCGTGCGACCTGATGACTCGCCTCTATCAGTTCTCGGACGATTCGATGCAGGGTCGCGAGGTTGGCACCGAAGGGCATCTCCGCGCCACGGCGTGGATCGAGCGACAGGCCCGCCAGCTCGGCCTCAAACCGGCAGGCGACAGCGGGACCTACTTCCAGAACATTCCCGTCGTGATGCGCACCTTCGACACGGCATCCACAGTGACCGTCGCAGGCACGACCTGGCACACTGACGATTTTGTGGCGCAGACCCCTGGCGCCCAACATCAGTTCGCCAACACGCCAACCATCTTCGTCGGCAAGCTGCTCGACACCACGGCAATCGTGCCGGTCGACCAGGCGCGCGGCAAGGTGTTGATCTTCCTGCCGCCCGATCAGGGTGTCGACGCCGATGCGATCGAAGCCACGGCCGCCTTTCAGCGCTGGTACCTGATGTACCAGAGCGGCGCCGGGCGCGTGATCATCGCTGGATACCAGCTTCCCGACGGCATTCTCAAGGCGTCGATGACGGAAGGTTCGCTGTCATTTACTGGTGACGAGCAACCGGTAGAGCTGGTGACGACAGTGCGACTTGCCGAAGCGATGCTCGGCACGCCGCTCGGCAGCGCCATCAAAGGTGCACTCGGCAAGACGGTGACATCCGACGTCCGCTTTCACGACGAGCCGCGGCCAGGCCGCAATGTCGTGGCGATCCTGCCGGGAAGCGATCCGCTGCTGCGCAACGAGTACGTCGCAATCGGCGCGCACAATGATCACCTGGGCATTGCCGACTCGGCTGTGGATCATGATTCCTTGCGCCTCTACAACGCCATCGCACGGCCAGAGGGCGCAGACGGTGGGGCGTCAAAGCCGCTGACCGTACCGCAGTGGGCGCAGCTCCACCTGGCGCTCGACTCACTGCACAAGCTGCACGGCGGCGCGCGGCGCGACTCGATCCTCAACGGTGCCGATGACGACGGCAGCGGATCGGTGTCGGTGCTTGAGATCGCCCAGGCTTTTGCGCTCGGTCCGCTCAAGCCGAAGCGATCGATCCTCTTCATCTGGCATGCGGGCGAGGAGAAAGGGCTCTGGGGCTCCGAGTATTTCACCGATCATCCCACCGTGCCTCGCGATTCGATTGTCGCCGAGCTCAACATGGACATGGTAGGGCGCGGCCAACCGGCGGACGTGACCGGCACGACCAAGGATGGCCAGATCATTCACGGCAGCTCGAACTATCTCCAGATCATTGGTAGCCGGCGCCTTTCGACCGAGCTTGGCGACCTGGTCGAGTCGGTGAATCGCGAGGCCGGCCTGGGTATCACCTTTGACTATGCGCTCGACGCCGACGGCCACCCGGAGGATATCTATTGCCGAAGTGATCACGCCGAGTATGCCCGCTACGGTATTCCGATCGCGTTTTTCACGACTGGCGGCCACGAGGATTATCATCAGGTTACCGACGAGGCCCAGTACATCGATTACAGCCACATGGCCACTGTCGATCAACTGGTGTTCGACGTGGCGCTGAAGGTCGCGAACCTGGCGCACCGGGTCGTTGTTGATCACCCGAAGCCTGATCCGCACGGCGTCTGCCAGCAGTGAGACGCCGCCCCGGTCAGGTTCTGGCGGCTGACATTTCGGGGCAGCAAGTTGCAACCTTGGCTGCGGCCGTCGCGTACCACCAGCGCACGCTCATTTCCCCCGTTCCGTCCGCCCTTTTCCTGGATTGCCCGTGACTACACGTTCCATTCTGCGCGGCGCCGTCGCTTCGGCCGCCGCACTGGTTGCCGGAGCCGTCGCGCTCTCGGCCCAACAGTCGTGCCCGGCTACGACGGGCGCCACGATGCCGCTCAAGTACAAGGGCGGACCCACGGTTGCCGCGATCACGCCTTGTGACCTGATGACGCGACTCTACATCTACGCTGACGACTCGATGCGGGGCCGCGAGGCAGGCTCGCCCGATGCGCAGCGCGCGACCAAGTACATCGAGGAGCAGGTCCGCGGGATGGGGCTCAAGCCGGGCGGCACCAACGGCACCTTCTACGAATACATGCCGGTCACCGCGACCTTTGGCGACAGCGCCTCGACGATGGTGGTTGGTTCGCAGACCTTTCATGCCTTCAAGGACTTCACCTTCAACGGCAACGGTGATGTCCATGGCCAGGCCATTTTTGGCGGTACCCAGGGCGATACGGTCGATGCACTGACCGCTGACCAGGTCAAGGGGAAGGTCGTCGTGCTGCTGCCGCGTGCCGGCGGTGCCGGTCGCGGCGGCTTTGGTGGCTTCGCCGGTGGCGGTCGTGGTGGTCGCGGCGGAGCCGCTGGTGCTCCGGCGAACCCGCTCGCGGGTGCGGCGGCGGTGCTGACGATCGAGACGTCGTTGGTGCCGACCAAGCCGAGTTATACGCTGCACGATACGGTGAATGATGAAGGCAGGGCAGCCTATCTCGCCGCGCATCCGGACACCACTGCCCGCGGCCGTGGCGGTCGTGGTGGCGGTCGTGGTGGGTTCGGCGGTGCCGGTGGTGCGTTCAACGCAACCATTACCCCGGCCGTTGCGAGCGCTTTGCTGGGGAAGGACGCGATGTCGGCAGCCAAGGGCGACATGGGGAAGGATGTGGCCATCAGTGCCCACATGCGCACCGTCCCGTCGCCGACTCGCGACGTGATCGCGGTCATGCCGGGAAGCGATCCGAAGCTCAGCAAGGAATATGTGATCATCGGCGGTCACTCCGACCATATCGGCACGGGCACACGCGCCACGGCGGAGCATGACTCGCTCAAGGCGTATAACGAGATCGCTCAGACCGAAGGCCAGGAACGGACCGGCCGGATCGTGCCGAACGCGGAGCAGTGGGCCCGGATCAACTCGATCAAGGACTCGCTGCGCAAGATCTACCCGGCGCGAATGGACTCGATCAACAATGGTGCTGACGACGACGGCAGCGGCTCGGTCTCGGTCCTTGAGATCGCCCAGGCCTTTGCCAAGGGCACAGTCAAGCCGAAGCGCTCGATCATCTTCATCTGGCAGATGGGTGAGGAGAAGGGACTGTGGGGTTCGCAGTACTTCACGAACTACCCGACTCTGCCGCGCGACTCGATCGTCGGCGACCTCAACATCGACATGGTTGGCCGCGGCGAAGCAACCGACGTGACTGGCGAGAACAAGGCCGGCGAGGTGTTGCACGGCTCAGCAGATTACGTCCAGCTGGTCGGCGCGCGCCGCCTGTCGAACGAGTTCGGTGACATCGCCGAGTCGGTGAACAAGACCGAGAAGACGCCGCTCACGTTTGACTACAGCATGGACGCCAACGGCCACCCGCAGAACATCTATTGCCGCAGCGATCACGCCAACTACGCGCGCTACGGCATTCCGGTGATCTTCTTCACGACCGGTGGTCATGCAGACTACCATCAGGTGACCGACGAACCGCAGTACATCCGCTACGCACACATGGCGCATGTCGACCAGCTGATCTTCGACATTGCGGTCAAGGTGGCGGACCTCGATCACCGGCTGATCGTCGATCCGGGCAAGGCGCCTGATTCGCCATTCGCCAGCTGCAAGCAGTAACTTCCTGATTACTCCGCGTGCACCGGCGCTCGCCGGTGCACGCGTTTCCATTCCCTCTCGCCGAACTCTTCATGCCTCTGCACGTTGCCTTGCTTGAACCCCGGTCGGCTGCGCTCAACGGGGATATCGCCCGGCGTTGCGCGGCGGTCGATGCCTCGCTCCACCTGGTTGCGCCAGCGTTTGAGGCCGACGACGCCGAATTCCTGGCCGCCGGTCCCGCCGATTGGGAAGCGCTCGACTGGTGGATTCACCCCGGCTGGCGTGATTTCCGGGACGCGATGAGCCGCGAGCGCTGTCTCTACTTCTCGGCCACGTCGGAGCGCGATCCCGTTGACGCGCCGTTCAAGCCGAACAGCGTGCTGGTCTTCGGGTCTGAGGAACTGGGCCTTCCCGACAAGATCTGCGAGAAGTACCCAGACCGGGTCTTCGGGCTGCCCCGAGCGGCCAAGCGCAAGCAGGACGACCCGGCAAGCGCTGTGGAACTGACGCTCAAGTTCGCGTCGCAGCGGGGCGGCGGTGGGACGCCGGAGCCACCGGCAAAGCGTCGGCGCCGCTGACGGATCGGGCCGCTTGGGTGCTCCAAGCGGCCTGATTACTTTCCGGGAAACGCTGGTTTACCACGACTTCGCAACCATCGGGACGGCCATGTTCGAGAAGATCACGGTAGTCGGAGCGGGCAATGTCGGCGCCACCGCGGCGCAACGGGTGGCGGAAAAGAATCTCGCCCGCACGGTCGTGCTGGTGGACATTGCCGAGGGCGTTCCGCAGGGGAAGGCGCTCGACCAATGGCAGTCGGGTCCGATCGAGGGATTCGACGCGAAAGTTGTCGGCACCAACGATTACGCGCTCGCCGCCGGTTCCGACCTCTTCATCGTCACCGCCGGGATTCCACGCAAGCCCGGCATGAGCCGCGACGACCTGGTCAAGACCAACGCCGGGATCATCAAGTCGGTGGGGGAGCAGATCAAGCAGGCCGCTCCCAACGCGATCGTGATCGTGGTTTCCAACCCGCTCGACGTGATGTGTTATGTGATGCGCCAGGCCACCGGCTTTCCGCGCGAGCGGGTCATTGGCATGGCGGGTGTGCTCGACACGGCGCGCTACCGGATGTTTCTCTCCGAGGCGGCGGGCGTGTCGGTCGAGGACATCCAGGCGATGGTCCTTGGTGGCCACGGCGACACGATGGTGCCGCTGGTCTCGTGCACGACCGTGTCTGGCATTCCGATTGGCCAGTTCATCAAGCAGGATGTGCTCGACGCGATCGTCGTGCGGGCCCGCAACGGTGGCGCCGAGATCGTGGCACACCTCAAGACCGGCTCGGCGTTCTACGCACCGAGTGCTGCGGCAGTGCAGATGGCCGAAGCGATCGTGCTCGACAAGAAGCGGGTGCTGCCGTGTTCAGCCTGGCTGCAGGGAGAGTTCGGGCTGACGGATGTGTACTGCGGCGTCCCATGCCTGCTCGGCCGCAAGGGGCTTGAGCGGATCATCGACATTCCCCTCAGTGACAGTGAGCGCACGGCGCTGCACCAGTCCGCCGAAGCAGTGCGGTCGGTGCAGGCCATCGTTTGAGCGGCCAATGAATCAAGTCGCGGCGTTGTGGCAGTCGACGATCGGCAAGAAGGTGGCAATGGCGCTCACCGGCGTCATCATGATCCTCTTCCTGATCTCACACACCATTTCCAACGACCTGATCTTCGTCAATCCCCATCACCTCGATAGCTACGGCGCCTGGCTCCGCTCCTTTGGGCCGCTCCTCTGGATCGCGCGCGCCGGGTTGCTGATCACGGTGGTGGTGCACATCGTGGCCGCCTCGCAACTCACCATCCGGGCCCGGAACGCCCGCCCCGCGACCTACGACAAGCGCGAGTATCGTGTCGCGACCTATGCGGCGCGTACCATGCGCTGGGGTGGCGTACTTCTGGCGGTGTTCATCGTCTTCCACATCCTGCATTTCACGACCGGGACTTTTCTTCCCGGCTGGCAGGAAGGGAAGGTCGGCGCCAATGTGATGCTCGGCTTTTCAAGTACGCCAGTTGCGATCTTCTACGTCATCGCCATGCTGGCGTTGGGTCTGCACCTGAGTCACGGCGTCTGGGCCGCGTTCCAGACACTCGGCATCAATCACCCGGCCTATCGCGGCCTGCGACGCGGCATCGCCTGGACGCTGGCGATCGTGATCGCAGGCGGATTGGCGACGATCCCGATTGCGGCGATGCTGGGACTCCTGAAATGAGCAGCCATTCATGAAGCTCGATGCCAAGATGCCCGGCGGTCCGCTCGAGGAGAAATGGGATCGCCACAAGGCCGACCTCAAGCTGGTGTCGCCCGCCAACAAGCGGAAATTCCATGTCATCGTGGTCGGCTCCGGCCTGGCCGGCGCGTCGGCGGCAGCATCGATGGCCGAGCTCGGCTATCAGGTGTCGTGCTTCTGCTTCCAGGATTCGCCACGGCGCGCCCATTCAATTGCGGCCCAGGGTGGTATCAACGCCGCCAAGAACTACCCCAACGATGGCGATTCGGTCTGGCGGCTTTTCTACGACACGATCAAGGGCGGCGACTTCCGCTCGCGCGAGGGCAACACCTATCGGCTCGCACAGGTCTCTGCCAACATCATCGATCAGTGTGTGGCCCAGGGCGTTCCGTTTGCCCGCGAGTACGGCGGCATGCTGGCGAACCGGTCGTTCGGTGGGGCACAGGTCTCGCGCACGTTCTATGCACGAGGCCAGACCGGACAGCAGTTGTTGATTGGCGCCTACCAGGCGCTCGAGCGCGTGATCGGCACCGGTGCCGTCAAGATGTATACCCGTCACGAGATGCTTGAGCTGGTCACGGTTGACGGACGTGCGCGCGGCATCGTAGCACGCGACCTGATCACTGGCCAGATGGAATCGTTCGCGGGTGACGCGGTCGTGCTGGCGACCGGCGGATACGGCAACGTCTTCTTCCTGTCGACCAACGCCAAGGGGTGCAACGTCACCGCTGCGTACCGCGCCTTCAAGAAGGGCGCCGGCTTTGCGAATCCCTGCTTCACGCAGATCCACCCGACCTGCATTCCGGTCAGCGGCGACTACCAGTCCAAGCTCACCCTGATGTCGGAATCGCTCCGCAATGATGGCCGGGTGTGGGTGCCCAAGGCCCAGGGCGATCAGCGGGCGCCGGGCGACATTCCCGATTCCGAGCGCGACTACTACCTCGAACGCAAGTATCCGGCGTTCGGCAACCTCTCACCGCGCGACATCGCGTCACGCGCGGCCAAGGAAGCTTGCGACGACGGCCGCGGTGTCGGCCCTGGCGGCCGCGGTGTCTATCTCGATTTTGCCAGCGCGATCGCCCGGCTGGGCGAGCCGACGATTCGCGAGCGGTATGGCAACCTGTTCGAGATGTATGAGCGGATCACCGACGAGAATCCCTACCGCCGGCCGATGCGGATCTATCCGGCCGTGCACTACACGATGGGTGGTCTCTGGGTCGACTACAACCTGATGAGCAACCTCCCGGGCCTGCACGTGATTGGCGAGGCGAACTTCTCGGATCACGGCGCCAATCGGCTCGGTGCGTCAGCGTTGATGCAAGGCTTGGCGGACGGCTATTTCATCCTGCCGTACACCATCGGCAACTACCTCGGCGGTGACAAGCTGCCGGCGGTCGACACCAGCCACCCGGCGTTTCGCGAAGCCGAGGAACGTGCCACCGCGCAGCTTACCCGCCTGCTTGCGATCAACGGTACCCGATCGGTCGATTCCTTTCACAAGGAACTCGGCCACATCATGTGGGAAGATTGCGGGATGGCGCGCGATCGCGCCGGCCTGGAGCGCGCATTGCAACGGATTCCCGAGTTGCGCGCCGAGTTCTGGGAGAACGTCAAGGTGCCAGGTGCCGCAGCAACATTGAATCAGTCGTTGGAGAAGGCTGGCCGGGTGGCGGACTTCCTGGAGTTCGGCGAGTTGC
The DNA here is from genome assembly GCA_036499125.1 of Gemmatimonadales bacterium. Taxonomy (GTDB): domain Bacteria; phylum Gemmatimonadota; class Gemmatimonadetes; order Gemmatimonadales; family GWC2-71-9; genus Palsa-1233. The sequence continues at coordinate 106,533 of DASYEH010000010.1, read as the reverse complement.
TCTGTCGTGATGCACTGGTCCGCGAAGAGTCGTGCGGCGGGCATTTCCGCACCGAATACCAGACGCCGGACGGCGAGGCCGAGCGCAATGACGCCGAGTTCGCGCATGTGTCGGTCTGGGAATCGGCTGGCGAGGGGAAGCCAGCGGTGATGCACAAGGAACCGCTCGACTTCGAGTTCGTGCACCTGGCGACGAGGAGTTACAAATGAAATGCTTCGTTCGCGCCAGCAGTCACCCGGGTTACGCGGGCGGCACGCCATGAAGCTCACCCTCAAGATCTGGCGCCAGTCCGGTCCTGATGTCGCTGGATCGTTCCTGACCTATCAGGCGAACAACGTCAGCGAGCACATGTCGTTTCTCGAAATGCTCGACGTAGTCAACGAAGAGCTGCTCGAGCTGGGGCAGGAGCCAATCGCCTTCGATCATGACTGCCGCGAGGGAATCTGCGGCATGTGCTCGATGGTGATCAACGGCACCGCGCATGGACCGCGCCCCGCCACCACGGTGTGCCAGCTGCACATGCGGTCGTTCGCGGATGGCGACACGGTGGTGATCGAACCGTGGCGCGCGCACGCCTTCCCGGTGATTCGAGATCTCGTAGTTGATCGCTCGGCGTTCGACCGGATCATCGCCGCTGGCGGCTTCATTACCGCGCCCACCGGCTCGGCGCAGGATGCCAACGGTATCCTGATTCCGAAGCAGGATTCCGATCTGGCAATGGACGCCGCGGCATGCATCGGTTGTGGCGCCTGCGTTGCGGCGTGCCCGAATGGTTCGGCGATGCTCTTCACGGCGGCCAAGGTGTCACACCTGGCGCTATTGCCACAGGGTCAACCTGAACGCGATCGGCGCGCGCTGGCGATGGTACGGCAGATGGATGCTGAGGATTTTGGTGGCTGCACCTTCTTCGGCGAATGCGAAGCGGTCTGCCCGAAGTCGATTTCGATCCAGAACATCGCGCGCATGAACGGCGAGCTGATCCGGGCCACGCTGCACAACCGCGGGCTCGCGGCGAGCGAAGCCGGCGTGGGGTGACTGGTCGCGGCAGTGCGCTAGCGGGAGCGCTGCTCCTGGCGCTGGCGCGCACCGCGACGCTGAGCGCACAAGCCTCGTGGCACGGGACGCTGATGGGGCAGGCGATTGGCGCGATCGACCACGTCGACCCCACGCCAGGTGGCGGCTCGCTCACGGAAGCGCGCGTAGTCCAACCGGTGCTGATGGGCCTCGCCAACGGCTGGAACCATCACGTACTGCTGACGGCAACGCTTGATCTTGAAGGGCTTACCATGCCGGGCGGCGAGCTCGCGCCCGGCGACTGGGGCGAAGGGTTCGTCGATCGGCGGCATCCGCATACCTACGCTCACGAGCTGATTGCCGCGTGGGTTGATCCGCTTGGAAAGCTCGACGGCGCCGGGCGCCTCGGCCTGGTACTCGGCAAGGGCTTCGTGCCCTTTGGCAGCGACGATCCGATGTCGCGACCATTCCTCCGCTATCCGGTCAATCATCACCTTTCACAGCTGCTCGAACGCGCCGTCGGGATCGTGCAATACGACCTCGGGCCGGTGACGCTGGAAGGCTCGCTCTTCAACGGCGATGAACCGACCAAGGCCTCCGACTGGCCGCTGCTGTATGCCAGCGGCGAAGGGTGGCGTTTCGGTGATTCGCACTCGGCGCGCCTGACCGTTCGGCCAATAGCCGGACTGGAGGTGCAAGGGTCACTCGCACACGTCCACTCGCCGGAGAGTCGTACCGGCGCGGGCCCGGATGACAACAAGCAATCGCTGTCGGCGCGCTTCGATCGTGTCAACGGCACCACCGAACGGTACGCGTTGCTGGAGTGGGCGCGGACCTCTGAAGCCGGCGGGTTCTTTGTCTTTCACACTGTGCTCGGCGAAGCGATGATGGCACACCGCGGTGTGCGCGTCTCGTACCGTTTCGAGCGAACGGAACGGCCCGAAGAGCAGCGGCTGCTCGATCCGTTCCGGGCGCTGCGGCCGGACCCTGATCTTGGGCTGCTGGGTGTGAGCCGCTGGACCTTGCACACGCTGCATGTGGCCGTTGACCTCCGTCAGCCGATTCGTGGGCTGCTGCTCGCACCGTTCGGTGAGGTGACCCTGGGGTCGGTGCACGGAGTCGGCGGTGGTGTCTTCGATCCTGTGGCATTTTATGGGGGAACCGGCGTCCATACCCTTAGCGTCGGGGTCACGGCCTCCGTCGGGATGCGGGGACATCGGATGGGGCGTTATGGAGTGCTGGCTGGGGACATGGCGGGGATGACGATGTGACCCACGTTGCAGGCGGCGGCGATATCGAACGGAACGCTGACAGCGCCGGAACGGATCGCCCCGGGAGAGCGTTATTGTCCAAGTCGGTTTACTGTCTGCTCCGGGATGGTCGTGATGCGATTGTCGAGAATCATCTTTACGGTGGCTATTGCGGGCCTCGCCGCCTGCAGCTCGACTAGTGGCACCGGATCGCCGACCGCCGCTGGCGTATTTGCATTCAGCGGCTCAGGCCAGTCCTCTGAAACCGGTGCCACGCTGCTGCTGCCGCTGGTTGCGCGGGTGAGCGACAGCGCCGGCAAACCGGTTGAAGGCGTCATTGTCAGTTGGCAGGTTGTACAGGGTGGTGGTTCGATCGCCCCAGCTACCTCGACCACCGATACGGCCGGCAAGGCTGCGGCAACACTCACCCTCGGCAGTGCGATTGGCACCAATACTGTTTCGGCAACGATCAGCGGCAGCGCCACACCAGCGATGTTCACCGAAACCGCGACCGCGCCGCAAGTCGGCATTCAACTCCTGACATCGGTACCCGCTCCGGTCGGATCCACATACGACCACGACACCTACGTGCGCGACGGTCTCGCGTTTGCCTTCATGTGGAACTCGGGCGTACGGATCTATGACGTCGGCAACGGGATGAAGGGCGGCTCGCCCGCCAATCCGGTGCTGGTGTCCTCGCTGATCACCAATCTTGATGGTGTGTCGAGCCCCGATGTGCACAACGGTTGGTGGTTTCACAACCCGGTCACTGGCCAGAACAAGTACCTGTTCATCGGGCAGGAAGGTCCGGGCTCGGTCGGATCGTCGTCGAGTGGCGACATCCACATTGTTGACGTCTCCGATCTCACCCATCCGGTAGAGGTCGGCTTCATTCACATTCCTGGCGCGGGCACGCACAACTTCTGGATGGATGAGGCGAGCCAGACGCTGTATGCAGCGTACTACAACGCCGGCGTCGTCAAGATCGATGTATCGGGAACGCTGGCTGGCGACATGTCGAGCAGGATCGTGGCGCAGGTCATGCCGGGCGGCGTTGGCCACACCTATGTCTGGGGAGTGATGCTCTCGAACGGCACGCTCTACGCCACCGACATGGTGAGCGGCTTCTGGGCGCTCGACCCGGCAACGCTCGCAGTGAAGGGGGGCGGCAACAATGTCCCTGAGCGATACGGTTCAGACCAATGGGTGGTCGGCAACTACGCGTACAGTGGCACATGGGGCACGCGCGGTGCGCCTGGGAACGCCATCAAGATCTGGGCGCTGGATGGCGCCGGGCTGCCGACGCTGGCGGACTCGATCATCATTCCGAATATCGGCACCGTGAGTGACGTGGCTGTCACGCCCGACGGCAAGCTGCTGGTCGCAACAGCAGAGGGCGGGCCCGGCAATGGCCTCTATGTCTACGATCGGGCCAATCCGCTCAAGCCCCGACTTCTCGACTCCTATATCGTTCCGGTAGGCGAACATACTGGTGAAGTTGCGGTGATCAATGGCCGGACATATGTCTTTGCCGCCCGCGATCCGGGGCAGCAGCAGATGGACATTTTTGACATCACGTCGTTGGTGCCGAACTAGCGGCGGGGCCCGGTGCGACGCCCGCTAGATTAAGTTAACGCGTCCCTCACCCGAGTCGCCCGTGCGCTTTCGCTTGCTGCCCCTCGCCCTGCTCCTGCCATTCGCGGCTTCGCCCGCAGCGGCCCAGGCCTTGACAGGTTTTTCTGCCCCAGCGGCAGCCCGTGAGGTTCAGCTCGAAAAGCGTCTCCAAGCGGTTCCCGACACGGTGTCGGCGCAAACCTGGACCCGCGCGCTCGCCGCGAAGCCGCACGTTGCGGGGACGCCAGCCCAGAAGGAGACGGCCGACTACGTCCTCCGGCAGATGGCATCCTGGGGGCTCGACACCCAACGGGTCGCCTTCAAGGTCTACATCCCTTACAACGATTCGAGCCTCGTTGAGCGGATCAAGCCGACGCGCATTCGCCTGGTCCTCGATGAACCTCCTGTCCCGGGCGACCCGACGACGATCCTGAAGCCCTTTCCCGCCATGAACGGCACCACCGGCAAGGGCGACGTCACCGCGCCCCTGGTGTACGTCAACCAGGGATTTGCGGCTGACTATGCCGCGCTTGATTCGATGGGCATTTCGATCAAGGGGAAGATCGCGATCGTGAAGTACGGCGGCTCCTTCCGCGGCATCAAGGCGCGCGAGGCGGAATCGCACGGTGCGGCGGCGCTGCTGATCTATTCGGATCCGAAGGATGACGGACCGACCGCGAACGCTCCGGCCTACCCCGACGGACCGATGCGCAACCCGAACGAAGTGCAGCGCGGCTCGATCTACAACGGCGATGGCGACCCGACTACGCCGGGGTGGCCGTCGACGCTTGACGCCCGCCGGGTGCGCGAGGACTCGCTCGATATTTCGCACATCCCGGTGCTGCCGATCGGCTACGGCAACGCCGAGCTGCTGATGAAGGAAATGAAGGGGCCAGCAGTGCCGCCGCGGTGGCAGGGTGGCATGAAGTTCGAGTATCACGTCGGTGGCGACAGCACGGTGCTGACTCGCGTGGCGGTATGGCCGCAGCGCGGCGAGCGCGCCTACAAGATGATCTACGACACCTTCGGCCGGCTGCGCGGCAGCGAGTTTCCGAACGAAATGGTGATCATCGGCGGGCACCGTGACGCCTGGGGTCCGGGCGCCGATGACAACGTGTCGGGGACCGTGAGTGTGATGGAAGCTGCACGCGCGGCGGCTACCGCCGCCCGCGACGGGATGCGGCCGCGTCGCACCCTTGTGTTTGCTACCTGGGATGCCGAAGAATGGGGCCTGGTGGGATCTACCGAGTGGGCCGAGCTGATGGAGGACTCGCTCAAGGCCAACGCGGTCGCCTACCTCAATCAGGATGAATCGGCGTCCGGGCGGAGTTTTGGGGCCAGCGGCACCGCGTCGTTGCAAGGGCTGGTGCGCAACGCAACGCGCACCGTGCAGATGCCGGGCGACACGATGTCGATTTATTCCAAGTGGGCCAGCGGCGGCGGCCGCGGTGGTCGCGGCCAGCAGCCGGCCGGCGCCGAGCCGCGAATGGGTGACCTTGGCGGCGGCTCCGACTTCGGGGCGTTCTACAACGGACTCGGCATTCCGTCGCTTGAAACCGGTTTTGGCGGCCGCGCCGGCTGGTACCACTCGGCCTACGATACCTACACTGCGATGGAGAAGTTCGGCGACCCGGGCTATCTCAGCCACGCCGCCGAGGGGCGGCTGGACGCCGTGATCGTGTCACGGCTGGCGAATGCCGATGTGGAACCGTATGACTATGCGGCGCTCGGCAGCTATCTCGCCCAACTGGCGCAGCGCAGCAGCACTGGGCGCGCTGCTGGCCCGGCCACGCCGACGGCAGAACTGGCCGACCTGGTTGCCGCCGCGAACCAGCTGCAACAGGCCGGGCAGCGCTTCAATGCCGCCCGCGACTCGGCGTTGCAGCACGCGCCGCTCTCATCGGCTCTGTTGGCACGTACCAATGCCGACCTGCGCCAGGTTGAGCAGAAACTCACCCGGCCGCAAGGGCTGGTCGGCCGCCCGTTGATGAAGAACCTGATCTTCGCGTCGGATCGCGACAACGGCTACGCCAACATCGCGTTGCCGAGCATTGCCGAGGCAGTCAAGGACAATGACGCCGATCGGGCACGGCGCGAAACCCGCGATCTGGCCACCCGCGTGCGGGCCGCCGCGGCTCAGGTGGATGCCGCGAGAATGGCGCTACAGGCGCGGTAGCGTCACGCCGCGCTGCGCCTGGTACTTACCCTTCTTGTCGGCGTAGCTGGTCTCGCAGATATCGTCGTCGTCGGCCTCGAAGAAGAGGACCTGGCAGATCCCCTCGTTGGCGTAGATGCGAGCGGGGAGGGGCGTCGTGTTGCTGATTTCGAGCGTCACATGGCCTTCCCACTCCGGCTCGAACGGCGTGACGTTGGTGATGATGCCGCACCGGGCGTAGGTCGACTTGCCGACGCAGATCGTCAGGACATTGCGTGGGATCCGGAAGTACTCCACCGACCGGGCCAGCGCGAACGAGTTGGGCGGCACGACGCAGACGTCGCCCTTGAACTCGACAAAGGAGTTGGCGTCGAAGTTCTTGGGATCGACCACGGCCGAGAGGACGTTGGTGAAGATCCGGAACTCGTCGGCCACCCGCATGTCATAGCCATAGGAGGAGACGCCATAGGAGATGCCGCCGGCCCGGACCTGGCCGTCGGTAAAGGGCTCGATCATGGCGTGTTCTGTCGCCATGCGGCGGATCCAGCGGTCGGATTTGATGGACATGGGGGAGGAATATAGGGGCTCGGCGGGAACCCTCCGACAGCGGCCCCGGCGCGTTGATATCGGTGCCGTCCTCCGGTATGTTTCTGGAGGGTTGTGAAATATTTCACGAGGGCCGACCATGCTGCAGCCCTACATTCCGATCCTCATCCTGCTCGTCTTCGTCGTGGTCAACGCCGTCGTGATTATTGGCGCCTCCACCTTCCTGTCCAGTTACCGCCCCACCGCCATCAAGCAGGCCGCCTATGAGTCCGGCATGCCGGTCATCGGCGACGCGCGGGAGCGCTTTTCGGTCAAGTTCTACCTGGTCGCGATGTTGTTCATCGTCTTTGATATCGAAACAGTCTACATGATTCCGTGGGCGGTCGCCTTTCAGCAGATGAAGGCTTTCGGCGGCGTCCTGCTGCTCGAAATGCTGACCTTCGTGCTGATCCTCGGCGTCGGCTACGTGTACATATGGAAGCGGGGAGGTTTGCAATGGGACTGAGTCCACTGCACGAGGCGGCGCCGTCGACGCACGAGGAGATGTCGCCCAACTGGATCACCACGCGACTTGATTTCCTGGCCAACTGGGGGCGCTCCAATTCGCTCTGGCCGATGCCGTTCGGCACCGCATGCTGCGCGATCGAGTTCATGGCGACTGCCGCATCCCGTTTTGACATCGCCCGCTTCGGGATGGAGCGGATGAGCTTTTCGCCGCGCCAGGCCGACGTCCTGATCTGCGCCGGTCGCTTGCCGTTCAAGCTGGCGCCGGTGATCCGCCGGATCTGGGACCAGATGCCGCAGCCGAAGTGGTCGATCTCGATGGGCGCCTGCGCGTCCACCGGCGGGATCTTCGATAACTACGCCATGGTGCAGGGGATCGATACCATCATTCCGGTCGATGTCTACGTCCCCGGCTGTCCGCCGCGCCCCGAAGGTCTGCTCTACGGCATCATGATGCTGCAGAAGAAGATCCGCGGCGAGACGATGATTGATCCGTCGCTGCGGGTCGAAGAGCTGGTCGGACCCGATGGCCTCTTTCGCCGCCCGGCAACGATCGACGAAATCTCGGAGCCATTCGGCAACTCGGTCCATCAGACGAGGTCGTCGTGATCGACGGATCGGCGTCGCCGATCGATCCGGTGGTTGATGGCCGTTCGCCTGCCGCGACGGTTGCGCTCGACGACGTGACTGCGCCGAGCACGGTGGCTGCTCTTCGGGCGCGCTTTCCCACGGCAGTGATCCGCTCGCTGGTGGTCTCGGGCCAGACGGTGGTGTACATCCACGCGGCGCAATCGCACGCGGTGCTCGATTGGTTGCAAACCGGCCCACTACAACGCTTCGACTACCTGACCGACATCACTTGCGTCGAGTACCGTGACGCCGAGTTGCCGCTGGAAGTCGTCTATCAGCTTCGCTCGCTGGGTCGGCGCGCGGACCTGCGCGTCAAGTTGCAGCTCGATCCCGACGCACGTCTCGAAGTGGCCTCGGTGATCGACCTCTGGGCTGGTGCCGACTGGCTGGAGCGCGAAGCGTACGACATGTTCGGCGTGGTGTTCAAGGGGCACCCCGACCTGCGCCGCATCCTGATGTGGGAAGGGTACGCCGAGGGATATCCGCTGCGGAAGGCGTTTCCGCTGCGCGGCCACTGGTCGCGCGCCGAGCAGACGCGGCAGGCGTTGCAGTCGAATCCGGAAGCGTACTACTCGCTCGAGGAGCTGTCGATCGCCGATGCCTATCACGAGCTGCCGCAAGACGTCAAGGATCGCCTGGCGGCGTCGGGACGGGTGCTGCCATGACAACTCGCACCATCGAAATGCAGCTTTCCACGCCGACGATGGGTCCTGAGGGTCAGGTGCGCAATGTGCCACTCGGTGTCGCTCGGCGTCCCAGCGAGCAGATGACCGAGGACTTCGGCGCCGAGCATATGCTGGTGAACATCGGCCCGCAGCACCCGGCGACGCACGGCGTGCTGCGGCTGGTCGTCGAGCTCGAGGGCGAAGCGGTCAAGCGGGTGATTCCGCACATCGGTTACCTGCACTCGGGATTCGAGAAGCTCGGCGAATACCGCTTCTACAACCAGATCATCCCGCTCACCGATCGTACCGACTATCTGGCGCCGATGGCCAACAACGTTGCCTTTGCGCTGGCAGTCGAGGCGTTGATGGGGATCGAGATCACCGAGCGCTGCCGGTTGCTCCGGGTGATTGCCTGCGAGATGAGCCGGATCATCTCGCACCTCGTCTGGGCCGGCACTACCGGGATCGATCTTGGCGCGTTCACGCCGTTCCTCTGGATGTTCGAGGAACGCGAGCGGATCTACAATCTGCAGGAGTCGTGGACTGGTGCGCGCCTGACCACATCGGTGGCCCGCGTTGGTGGCATGATGTGCGATGTGCCCGAGGGCTGGGAAGATGGCCTGCGCACGTTCGTGAAGACCTTCCCCAAGGTCCTGCGCGAAGTGGATTCGATGTTCACGCGCAACGCGATCTGGTGCGGCCGGACGCAAGGTGTCGGCGCGATGAGCTCGGCTGACGCGATCAACTACTCGCTGTCAGGCCCGATGCTGCGCGCCAGCGGCGTCGACTACGACGTCCGCAAGGATCGCCCGTACCTCGGCTACGATGAGTTCGATTTCGACGTACCGATCGGTGAACATGGTGATGTCTACGATCGCTACCGCGTGCGATTGGAGGAGATGTTCCAGTCGGTGCGCATTCTGGACCAGGCCCTGGATCGCCTCAAGCCGGGCCCGGTGGATGTCGCCGACCCGCGCATTACCCTGCCGCCAAAGTCCAAGGCGATGAGCGACATGGAAGCGATGATCTATCATTTCAAGCAGGTGATGGAAGGGGTCAAGCCACCGGTCGGCGAGGTCTACATGGGCGTCGAGAATCCCAAGGGGGAACTCGGCTACTACCTGGTGTCCGACGGGACCTCGAAGCCGGTGCGCTGGCGGATCCGGCCGCCCTCGTTTCTCAACCTCGCCGCGCTGCCGAAGCTCTGCGAAGGCGCGCTGCTGTCCGACGTGATCGCCATCAATGCCAGCATCGATATTGTGATGGGAGAGATTGACCGTTGAGTGGACACGACACCGTGCCGTACCAGCCCGTCTTTGTGGGCGAGACGCTGGCCAAGCTCGAAGCGCTCTATCCGAAGTACCCGGAAAAGCGGGCACTGCTGCTGCCGGCGCTCTGGCTGGTGCAGGAAGCGCGCGGCTGGGTGCCACCGGAGGCGATGCACGAAGTGGCGCAACAGCTCGAACTCACCGCCGCCTATGTCGCCGGCGTGGCCACGTTCTACACGATGTATCATCTGCATCCGGTCGGACGCCACTTCATCCAGGTCTGCACGACGTCGCCATGTGGTATTTGCGGCGCTGAGGATGTTGCCCGCGAGCTGCTGGTGCAGACTGGCTGCCGCGATCTCGGCGCGACGAGCCCCGATGGCCGCTTTACCGTCGTCGAGGTGGAATGCCTCGGTGCCTGCGGCTTTGCCACGCCGCTGCTGATCAACGATGACTTCATCGAATCGGTGAGCGTCGATACAGTGGCCTCAGTACTGGCACGGTATCCCTGATGGGCTACCCGCATCCGATCCATCCGAAGGAAACACCGGTCCTCTCGACCTACTTTGGCGACGCCGAGGCGCGGACAGTCGCCGGGTGGAAGGCGCGTGGTGGCTATCAGGCGCTGCAGAAGGCGTTGGCGATGACGCCCGAACAGATTGTCGATGAGGTCAAGGCGTCGGGGCTTCGCGGTCGCGGTGGCGCCGGCTTTCCGACCGGACTCAAGTGGTCGTTCATGCCGAAGGACGATGGCAAGCCGCATTACCTCTGCTGCAATGCCGATGAATCCGAGCCAGGCACCTTCAAGGATCGCGAGATCCTGCGCTGGACGCCGCATGCGTTGATCGAGGGATGTGCGATCGGCCAGCTCGCGATCCGGGCCGAGACGACCTACATCTACATTCGTGGCGAGTTCACCGAGCCATTTCACGTCCTCACTGCTGCCGTGGCTGAGGCGTATGCCGCCGGGATCCTTGGCGCGGACGCGATGGGTTCGGGGAAGCGGATTGACATCGTGATTCATCGCGGCGCCGGCGCGTACATCTGCGGGGAAGAGACCGCGTTGATGAACTCGCTCGAGGGGCGTCGCGGTAATCCGCGGATCAAGCCGCCGTTCCCGGCGGTGTCAGGCGTCTTCGCCAAGCCGACCACGATCAACAATGTCGAGACGCTTGCGGCCGTGCCGCACATCATCAATCGCGGCGCGGCGTGGTATGCATCGCTGACGCTGTCGAGCCCGAAGAGCCTGGGGACCAAGCTGATCTCGGTCTGCGGCCATGTGCAGCGGCCGGGTGTGTACGAGATCACCCTGGGCCTGCCGATGCAGGAGCTGATCTACGACCTGGCCGGTGGCATGCGCCCTGGCCGAACGCTGAAGGCGGTCATTCCCGGCGGATCGTCGGTCCCGATCATGACTCCGGCCGAAGTGGACGGCTGCCCAACGGACTATGAAGGGATCGTATCGCGCGGCTCAATGCTGGGCTCCGGCGGGATGATCGTCATGGACGACACGACCGACATTGTGTACCAGGTGATGCGGTTGGCGCGCTTCTACGCCCACGAGAGTTGTGCCCAGTGCACCAATTGCCGCGAAGGAACGGCGTGGACTACGCGCGTGCTCGAGCGGATGCTGGCGGGGAAGGGGAAGGAATCGGATATTGACCTGCTGATGAGTCTCGCCGACAACATGACGGGCAAGACGATCTGCGTGCTGAGCGATTCGTGCGCCACGCCCGTGGTCAGCGGCATCGGCAAGTTCCGCAGCGAGTTCGACGCCTACATCAGCGGCGCGCGCAGCCTCGACGTGGTGGAGGTGTCGTGACCCAGGAACTGGTGTCGGTCACCGTCGACGGCATTGCCGTGCAGGTACCCAAGGGGACGATGATCATCGAGGCGGCCAAGCAGGCCGGCGTGCTCATCCCGCACTACTGCTATCACCCGTCGTTGCCGTCGCCTGCCGTCTGCCGGATGTGCCTGGTCGAGGTGGAGAAGGCACCCAAGCTGGCGCCTGCCTGCGTGACGGCGGTGTCCGAGGGTCAGGTCGTCCATGTCAGCTCGCCGGTGGCGCGCCAGGCACGGCAGGGCGTGCTGGAGTTCCTGCTGATCAATCATCCGCTCGATTGCCCGATCTGCGACCAGTCCGGGGAGTGCGAGTTACAGGACTTTGTCTTCCAGGAAGGGCGCTCGGGATCACGCTATGGCGACTATCCCAAGCGTTACGCTCCGGTCGAAGAGTTTGGCCCGGATGTGCTGTATGTGCCGAATCGCTGCATCCTCTGTACTCGCTGCGTACGGTTCATGAATGATGTGGCAGGCGACAATGTGCTCGAGGTGTACGAGCGCGGCGATCGCGCCTTCATCGGTATCGACACCGCCGACCAGCTCGACCACCCCTGGGCTGGCAACGTGGTGGATCTCTGCCCGGTGGGCTCGCTCCTCTCTCGTGATTTTCTGCACAAGGCGCGCGCGTGGGATCTCGACAAGACGGCGTCGATCTGTCCAGGGTGCACCCAGGGCTGCAACATGACCATCGACACCCGTGACAGCACGGTGGTCCGTTTGCGGCCGCGGCCGAACATGGAAGTCAACCGGCATTTCATCTGTGACACCGGGCGCGCTGATTATCGCTGGATGAATCGCGGCGATCGCGTGGAAGCGCCGCTCCAGCGGATCGGTGATCGCTTGCAGGCGTGTGACTGGGATATCGCGCTCGATCGGTTCGCTGCGCTCGCGAGCGAGGCTGGTGGCGCGACCGTTGTGCTCGCCGGTGGCCGGGCTTCGTGTGAGGCGCTCGGATGGACGCTCCGGCTGGTCGGTGAGACACCGCGCGCTGCCGCGATGCGAGTGCCGATCGGCCAGGAAGCGCCGATCGGGAAGATTCCCTCGCTTGCCCTGCGCGCTGAGCGCGCCGCCAACGTCGCTGGAGCAGCGCTCCTGGGAGTCGGGTCTGACTGGTCGGCCGCAATCGAGGCAGCCCGCACCGCGACGCTGGTGATCGTGCTCGACGCCACACTGACTGATGACGAGGCGAACGCGGTTCGCGGTGCCCGGCATGTGGTACACCTCGCATCGCTGAGCGAGAGCGCCCACAGCCATGCGGACCTGGTCCTGCCGGTCGCCACGATGGCTGAAGAGCAGGGTGTCTTTGTCAATCGTGACCACCGCGCCCAGCGCTACCTGCCGGCGCGTCCGGCACCGGGGATGGCGCGGCCAGCCTGGTGGGTCGCCTCGCAGGCGTGGCAGCGAAGTGCGCCCGCTGAACGACGTGCGCCGGCGACGGCGTCGGAGGCCTTCGGAGCGTTGCGGCCCTTCGCAGGGCTGACGTATCGTGATCTCGGCTTGACCGGCCGGGCGGTCGCCACCGTCGAGGCGTCGCGGTGACGCCGGAGATGAAGGGCTTCATTCTGCTGGCCGTCATCAAGATGCTGGTGGTCTTTACAATGATCATGGTCGGCGTCGCACTGATGACGCTGATGGAGCGGAAGGTCGCCGGCTGGATGCAGAACCGTCCCGGCCCGAACCGGGTTGGCCCGTTCGGCATTCTGCAGCCCGTGGCCGATGGGATCAAGAATTTCATCAAGGAAGAGACTCGGCCGCGCTCGGCAGACCACCTCCTTTTCCTCCTCGCGCCGGCGCTATCATTCGTCCCAGCGGTCATGCTCATTGCCGTGATTCCGTTCGCTGCCCCGCTGCCAGTCAACTTTGATATCACCCTGCCGCTGATTGGTGAAATCGCGCATCACGGCCTGATGCCGATGTCGGTCGCCGAGCTCCCGGTCGGCTTTGTGTTCGTGCTGGCGTTCTCGTCGCTCGGTGTCTACGGTATTGCCATCGCGGGCTGGGCGTCCAACAGCAAATACTCGCTGCTCGGCGGCATGCGCGCGGCGGCGCAGCTGATCTCCTACGAAGTGTCGATGGGGCTGTCGCTGATTCCGGTGCTGCTGTTGTCGGGCAACGCCTCGTTCAGCCAGATCGTGACGCGGCAGCAGAGTGGGCTCTGGTTCATCATGCCGCTCTTCCTGTCGTTTTTCGTCTTCCTGATTTCCGGGTTCGCTGAAACCAATCGCCTGCCATTCGACCTGCCGGAAGCGGAATCGGAGCTTGTGGCGGGTTACCATGCCGAATACAGCGCCATGAAGTTCTCGCTCTTCATGCTGGCGGAGTTCGCACACGTCGCGACCATTGCCGCGATGGTGGCGACGCTCTTCTTTGGCGGCTGGGACATTCCGTTCACCCACTGGGATGAACAGGGAACGGTCCTCGCGACGGTGGTGACCTTCCTCTTCTTCTCGTTCAAGACCTTGTTCTGGATCTTCTTCGTGATGTGGATCCGGTGGACGTTGCCACGCTTCCGCTACGACCAGTTGATGGCGCTGGGGTGGAAGATCCTCCTGCCGCTCGCGCTGGCGTATATCATGGTTGTCGCAATCACGGTGCAGGTGGTCGAGCGCGGCTTCGGCTGGACCAGTGCACTGGGCCGCGACCTGGTGCTCTTCGGGATCAACCTGTTGCTCGGCTGGTTGCTGTTCTTCCTGCTCGATCGTGGCCGGGTGGTGCGCGGTGTCGCCCCTCGCGCCCGCGCGGTCATTCCTGTGCGGCCGGGGGTCTGATGGCAATCGGTGTCAAGGTGATGAAGCGCCCGGAAGACGAAGTGTCCTACATCCGGGCCACGCTCAAGGGGATGGCGCTCACGTTCCGGCACATGCTGCAGCCGCGGGTGACGATGCAGTATCCCGAGGTCAAGAGCACTGATGATTGGCGGATCGCGACGCGGTGGCGTGGCACCCACCGGATGATGACCGACGAACAGGGGCGCTCGAAGTGCGTGGCATGCGGGCTCTGTCCCCAGATCTGTCCGGCCAACTGCATCAAGCTGGTGCCGGGGGAAGATGAACTCGGGAATCGCTACCCGCTGATCTACGAAATCGACGAGTTCCGTTGCGTCTTCTGTGGCTACTGCCAGGAAGTCTGCCCGGAAGAAGCGATTCACGTTGGCGTGCACTACGAGAACGCGGAGTACTCGCGCGATCGCTTTGTCTACGATCTGGAACGGCTCAGTGCCCAGTCCCATCCGGTCTCGACGTTGTGGGACCCGGCCGACCCGCGGGGGCAGTGACGTGACTGTGCTGAGGGTGGTGTTCGACGTTTTTGCGATCTGGGCCATTCTGTCGGCGCTGATGTGCATCACGCGCAGCAATCCGCTGGCGTCGGCGCTCTGGCTGGTGTCAACGATGTTCGCTCTCGCCGCGATCTTTGTCCTGCTCCAGGCCGAGTTCATCGCGGTGATCCAGGTGCTGGTGTACGCTGGCGCGGTGATGGTGCTCTTTCTCTTTGTCATCATGCTGCTCAACCTCGACATGCTGCCGCGCGAGTGGAAACGGTGGCCTGGGTGGTTGATCGGTTCCGGGCTGGCTGCCGTGCTCGGTGCGACGCTGGTGTCGCTGTACGCCTATCAGCCGGCGCGACTGGCGCGGGAGCTCTCGACGATGCCGGGGACGGTCAACCCGGCGTACGTCTTCCCCGAGGGTCAGGCGTTCGTGGCATCATCGGCCACGAATGGCGCCATTGGCGCCGTCGCGCAACCGTTGTTCCAGGGCTATCTGGTGCCGTTCGAGATCACGTCCGTGCTCCTGCTGGCGGCTGCCGTCGGCGCCGTCGTCCTCGCAAAGAAGAAGCTCTGATGCTCCTTGGCCCGTCGCTGGCCCTGTCGGCCATCCTCTTCGCGCTCGGTGTGGCAGGCGTGCTGATCCGCCGCAACGCGATCGTTGTCTTCATGTGCGTCGAACTGATGCTCAACGCCGTCAACCTGAGCTTTGTCGCGCTGGCGCAGTTGCACGGGGTCAACGGCCAGGTCATGGTCTTTTTCGTGATGACCGTGGCCGCAGCCGAAGCGTCCGTCGGGTTGGCGATCATTCTTGCAATCTTCCGGCATACCCAGTCGGTTGACCTTGCCACGATCAATCTTCTCAAGGGCTGACGCGTGATTCACCTGGTCTGGATCGCGGTTGCCCTGCCATTGCTCGGCGCCATCATCAACGGTGCGCTCGCGTTCCGGCGACCGCAGGCGAAGATGCTGGTATCGCTCGTCGGCGTCGGCGTCATGGTCGCCGCGTTCGCAGTTGCGGTCGCGACGTTCGCGGAATTGCAGCGCGCGCCGGTGCCGTCGTACACGGTACTGCTCTGGCACTGGATGCCGGTGTCACTGCGCCTCTCGATTGACCTGAGCTTCCTGGTCGATCACCTGTCGGCCCTGATGATGCTGATCATCACCGGCGTGGGCGGGCTGATTCACCTCTATTCCGCTGGCTACATGCGCAGCGATGCCGGCTATGCCCGGTACTTCGCCTATCTCAATCTCTTCGTCGCCTTCATGCTGGTGCTGGTGCTCGGTGCCTCGCTGCCGGTGACCTTCATCGGCTGGGAAGGGGTGGGGCTCTGTTCCTACCTCTTGATCGGCTTCTGGTTTGAAGTCGATGCCAACTCCGATGCCGGCAAGAAGGCGTTCCTGGCCAATCGTGTCGGTGACTTCGGCGTGCTCATCGCGATGTTCCTGCTCTGGTGGTACCTCGGCACCCTGGACTTCGGCGCCATTGCCGTGCGCGCTCCGGCGATCTTCCCGGTTGGCGGCAGCATTGTCACGCTGATTGCGCTCTCGATCTTCCTGGGCTGCGCGGGCAAGTCGGCCCAGATCCCGCTGTATGTCTGGCTCCCCGACGCGATGGCTGGCCCGACGCCGGTGTCCGCGCTCATCCACGCTGCGACGATGGTGACGGCCGGCGTCTTCCTGGTGGTTCGCACGGCCAGCATCTTTACGCTGGCGCCGATTGCGCTCGAAGTGGTGGCGGTGATTGGCGCGCTGACGGCGTTCTTTGCCGCGGTGATCGGCTTGCGACAGTACGACATCAAGAAGGTGCTGGCCTACTCGACGGTCTCCCAGTTGGGATACATGTTCGTTGGTGTTGGCACCGGCGCGTTCTCGACCGGCATCTTTCACCTGTTGACGCACGCCTTCTTCAAGGCATTGCTCTTCCTCGGTGCTGGCAGCGTGATTCACGCGATGCACCACGCGCTGCATCATGGCCACTCGCATGCCGACGCGCAGGACATGCGCAACATGGGCGGCCTGCGGCGCGCGATGCCATGGACCTTTGCCATGATGCTCATCGCCACGCTGGCGATTGCCGGCGTACCGCCGTTTGCCGGATTCTTCTCCAAGGATGCGATTCTCGGAGCGGCCTTCGCGCGGGGGGCTGGCGATCCGATCTACTACCTCTGCTGGGCGCTTGGCCTGCTGGCCGCCATCATGACGGCGTTCTACATGGCGCGGTTGATGGCGATGACGTTCTTGGGCACCTTCCGCGGCGGCGCGCCGGCCGAGGCACACCTGCATGAGGCCGGCTGGATCATGACGGGTCCGCTCGTGGTCCTGGGTGTGCTGACCGTCGTGGGGGGACTCGCCAATCTGCCGACAGCCTTTGGGGGCTCGCTTTGGCTGGAGCATTGGCTCGATCCGGTCACCGAGATCGCGCGTCGCGCCTTGCCGGTGACCGCAGAGGCGGCCGGACCGACCGGCACGTTGCTGATCGCGGTGGCAATCTCTGCCGCAGTGCTCGGGCTCGTCTGGGGCTGGTTGTCAACGTCGCGCAGCAGGCTGGTGCCCGCCGATGTTGCAGCCGCCGACACCGGGCTCTGGAAGGTGATTTATCAGAAGTTCTATGTTGACGCGATCTACCAGCGGTTGATCATCACGCCGCTGGTGTGGCTATCGCGGCGAGTGCTCTGGCAGACCATCGACGCCTTCCTGATTGATCGATTGGGTGTTGGTGGCACCGCGCGGGCCGCCACGACGCTCGGATGGCTGGGATCCCGCCTGCAGAACGGCCAGGTCGCATTTTACGTCGTAATGTTTGCCGCAGGCGCCGTGGTCATCCTTCGCACACTGGTGAGGTAGGATGAGCGAGTTCCTGGCATCTATCGGGTACGGCCACTGGATCATTCACGTCCTGCTGGCGCTGCCAGTGCTCGCGATGCCGGTGATCCTCTTTGCACCGGTACGCTCGGCGCGGTACATCGCCTTTGCCGTGGCAGTGACCGAGATGATTCTCGGCCTCGGACTCTGGTGGGCCTTCGATCCAACCCGCTCGGGGATGCAGTTCGCGACCGACATTCCGTGGATCGGCAGCCTCGGCGTCGGGTACCGGGTCGGCATCGACGGCCTCTCGGTCCTCATGGTGCTGCTGTCGGTGATCATGCTGCCGCTGGTGGTCTGGAGCAGCTGGCGTGGCGTGACCCAGAAGCAGCGCGGCTTCTATGCGCTGTTGATGGCGCTCAACACGGCGATGATCGGGGTGTTCGTTTCGACGGACCTGTTCCTGTTCTACCTGTTCTGGGAAATCCTGCTGATCCCGATGTATTTCATGATCGGCGTCTGGGGGAGCGGCAACCGGATCTATGCCGCCACCAAGTTCGTGATCTACACCTTCGTCGGGTCGTTCATGATGCTGGTGGCGATGATCTACATGGTCGCCGTCGTGGGCAACGCAACGGGCGTGTATTCGTTCGCGTACGCCAACCTGCTGACCCATGCCAGCCTGCTGCGACCCGCGGCGCCGTGGCTCTTTACGGCCTTCGCGCTGGCCTTTGCCGTCAAGGTGCCGCTCTTTCCGTTCCACACCTGGCTGCCCGACGCGCACACCGAAGCGCCTACCGCGGGTTCCGTCGACCTGGCCGTGATCCTGCTCAAGATGGGTACCTACGGATTCCTGCGGTTTGCGATCCCATTCTTCCCGTTCTTCGCACTGTCGCGCACGGTGGGCATCGTGATGGCGGTGCTGGCCGTGATCGGCATCGTCTATGCGGCGCTGGTGGCAATGGTGCAACCGGACCTCAAGCGCCTGATCGCCTATTCGTCAGTGAGCCACCTCGGATTTGTCATGCTTGGCATCTGGGGAAGCACGGTGGAAAGCGTGCAGGGTGCCATTCTCGTCATGGTGTCCCACGGGCTTTCGACCGGAGCGCTCTTCTTCATGATCGGCATGTTGTACGAACGGCGTCACACCCGGAAGATTTCCGATTACGGTGGCCTCGCCCGCGTGACGCCGATGCTGGCCACCGCGTTTGTGATCACCAGTTTCTCGTCGATCGGGCTGCCGGGTCTGAACGGCTTTGTTGGTGAGTTCCTGGTGCTGCTTGGTTCGTTCGGCCGCTATCCGTGGCTGGTCGCCTTCGCGGCCACGGTGGTGATCTTCTCCGCGGCGTACATGCTCTGGTCGACGCAGCGCGTCTTCTTCAACCGGCTGACGAACCCGCTGAACGAGGGGATCGCCGACCTGAACCTGCGCGAACTTGCCGTTGTGGTGCCGCTGATCCTGGCGATGATCTGGATCGGCCTCTATCCCGGGCCGTTGCTGCGGCGTACCGAAGGGGCTGCGCGGTCCTACATCGAGGCGGTCCAGCCGGCACTGCCACCCGCCGTGCTGGCGACTCCGGGAGACACGCACTGATGCCAGTCGATCTCTCCTCACCAGCCGGCGTCACGCTGGCGCTGCTCCCCGAGATCCTGCTCACCGCATGGGCGTTGATCGTCCTGCTCTATGTGGCCTGGCACCATCAGACCGGCGTCCATATGCGCAACGCTGGCGCGATTTCGTTGCTGGGCTACATCAGCGCGGTGCTGGCTACTGGCTGGCTCGCGCTGCGCGGTGCACACGCCGACGGTATCCCGTTCATGATCGCGCTGGATGGCTTTCGATTCGCCAGCGACGCGTTACTGCTCTGGATTGCGGGTGCGGTCACCCTGCTCTCCGTGCGCTGGCTGATTCGTCAGGGCATCCTGGCACCCGAGTATTACCCGATGCTGATGTTTGCGACCGTCGGGATGATGCTGCTGGCTGGTGCCGCTGACCTGATCACGCTCTTTCTCGGGCTGGAAGTCATGTCGATCTCGGTCTACGTGCTGGCGGGTTTTGACCGCAGTCGTCGGGCTTCGGCAGAGGCGGCCCTCAAGTATTTCCTGATCGGCGCCTTCGCGTCGGGCTTCCTGCTCTACGGCATCGCGCTGGTGTACGGGGCTACCGGCCAGTTCAACTTCGCGTTGATCGGCGCCCAGTTCGCGGCGACTCCGCCGTCACTGATGGCCAAGCTCGGCATGGGACTCCTGCTGGTCGGATTTGGCTTCAAGGTCGCGGCGGTGCCATTCCACGCCTGGGCGCCAGATGTGTATGAAGGTGCGCCGACGCCGATTACCGCCTTCATGGCCACGGGCGTCAAGGCGGCGGCGTTCCTGGCGTTCACCCGGGTCCTGGCCGAAGTCTTTCCGGACATGGTCACGCTCTGGCGTCCGATCGTATTCGGCCTCGCGCTGGTGACGATCTTCGTTGGCAACCTGACGGCCCTGTCGCAGACCTCGATGAAGCGGATGCTGGCGTACAGCGCAATCGCCCACGCGGGCTACCTGCTGATCGCGCTGTGGGCGCATTCGGATGACGGCACCGCAGCGGTCCTGGTGTACCTGCTCTCCTACAGCATCCCGACCATCGCCGCCTTCGGCATTCTGGCGTCGATTGAGCGCGCTGGCGCGCGCACCGTGTTGCTGACCGACCTGGAAGGGCTCTTTTCCGTGCGGCCATTTGCGTCGATCGCCATGGCGGTCTGCATGCTGTCGCTGCTCGGCTTTCCCGGAACGTTCGGTTTCATCGGCAAGTGGTATCTGTTATCTGCCGCACTCAAGCAGGGTGAAGTGGTCCTGCCCGTGGTGGCAATGATCGGCAGCGCGATCTCGATTGGCTACTACTTGCCGGTGGTTCTGGCGATGACGCTGAAGCCGACGCGCACCCGCCAGGCTCATCAGACCATTCGTTTCCCGCGCCCTGCCCGCGTGGCAGTGGCGATCTGCGTCTTTGCGATCATCCTGCTGGGCTTCTGGCCGAATACGGTGCTGAACTTTGCCACGCAAAAGGCAGTGCAGCTTCGCCAGTCGAGCCTGCCGGTAGGGTTTCGCTGATTCTCGAGGCATGGCCATGAAAATTCCCAGGGACGTCTTCCGCGAATACGATGTACGCGGCGTGATTGGCTCCGAGTTGACCGAGGAGTTTGCCGAAGGACTCGGCCAGGCTTTCGGATCGGTCGCAGTCGAACAGGTCGGGCCACGACCGCGCATCGCGGTGGGGCGTGACAATCGTCCGTCCAGTGACGGCTTTGCCGCGGCGCTGGTGCGCGGGTTGCTGTCAACCGGTGTGGATGTCGTTGACGTTGGGACGTTGCCGACCCCAGCGCTCTATTTCGCCGTGCACACGCTGAATGTTGACGGTGGCGTGCAGGTCACCGGGTCGCACAATCCGCCGGAGTTCAACGGATTCAAGTTCGGCCTCGGCGGGGAATCATTGCACGGCCGGGCGATCACCGCACTCGGTACGCGCATGGAAGCGGAAGACTTCCGGACGGGTACTGGCAAGACGACAACCGATACCACGGTGCTGTCCGCGTACAGTCAGGCGGTCATCGCCCACACCAGGCTGGCGCGCCCGGTCAAGGTCGCTGTCGACTGCGGCAACGGAGTCACGGCATTGATCGCCGTTGAGACGCTGCGCGCCCTCGGCGCCGAGGTGATCCCGTTGTTCGACATCAGCGACGGGACCTTTCCGAATCACCACCCCGATCCAACAGTGGAAAAAAATCTGGTCGACCTGCAGCGCGCGGTGCTCGAGCACGGCGCCGAACTGGGAATCGCGTTCGACGGTGATGGCGACCGCATCGGGGCGGTGGACGAGAATGGCCGGGCAATCTGGGGCGATCAGCTGCTGGTGCTGTTCGGTCGCGACGCCGTGCGGCGTTTCGGCGCCGGCACGCCGGTCATCTTCGACGTCAAGTGCAGCGACGTGCTGCCGCAGGCACTCGCCAAGGCCGGTGCGCGCCCGGTGATCTGGAAGACTGGGCACTCGCTGATCGAAGCGAAGATGAAGGAGGAGGATGCGCCGCTCGCCGGCGAGATGAGTGGTCACATCTTTTTTGGTGGCGACTGGTACGGCTTTGACGACGCGCTCTTTGCTGCGGCGCGTCTGCTGGAGATCGTTGCCGCTGCACCGCATGGCCTCGCCCCGTTGCTCGCCGACCTGCCGACAACCTACGCGACGCCCGAAATGCGGGTGACCTGCGATGACGCGCGCAAGTTCGCCATCGTCGACGAAGCCGTTGCCTACTTCGGTGGCCGATATCCGGTGGTCACCATTGACGGCGTGCGGATTACCTATCCCGATGGCTGGGGCCTGCTGCGGGCGTCGAATACGCAGCCGGTGCTGGTCTTGCGCTTCGAGGCGACGTCGCCGGAAGGTCGCGACGAACACCGCGACGAACTGTTGACCTGGCTCGCCGCGCGAGGTGTGCGGAGCTGATCGCGTGACACCACGCAACCGACGAATCGCCGAGGCGCTGGTCGTGGCTGCGGCGTTGCTCTTTGTGGGGCGCTGGACGACGGAGTTCATTGCCGAGCGGTGGTGGGCCGCGTCGGTTGCGCCGGGCGGCGCGGCGTTCCTTACTATCTACGCACTGCTCGGGCTCGCGCTTGATGCGGCAGCAATTGTCACCGCATCGGCGTGGTTCGCGTTGCACGCGCTCCTCGTGGCGCGCGCGATCGCCTCCGTGCAGGTACTCCGGCGCGTCGGCGACTTGCAGTTGCGCGAGGCGGTGCCGACCAGGCTGCTGCTCTGGGGTGCCGTGATCTCGGGCGTGCTGCTGGGCCTCGTAGCCGGCGCGGGCGCGCACGAATGGCGAGATCCGGTCATGCTGGCGTGGCAGGGGGTGCACTACGGTGTCGCCGATCCGCTGCTGCACGAAGACATCGGTGTCCTGGTCGCCCAGCTGCCGGTGTGGGACCTCCTGCATTCGTTCGCCGTCCTGCTGGTCCTCCTTGGGTCCGCGTTCTGCCTGACGCTGTATGGCGGTATCGGCGCGATCCGCTTCGAGCGTCGCCGGGTGTCAATCCACGCCGACGCCCGCCGACATCTGGGCATACTGCTCGCCTGTGCCGCAGCGACAATCACTCTGGGCTATCTGTTGGCGCCCCATCATCTCGCGGCATCCCAGATGCTTGATATGCCGGCGAGCGCGGCATCCTTCCGGGCGCGTGCCGACAACTTGATGGCTGGGATTTCCCTGGTGGCCGTGGCCGGGAGCCTGCTGTGGGCACTACGCGGCAGTGACAGCACGCTCGTCGCCGGGTGGTTGGTGCTCGGGCTCGCTGTCGTTGGCGAGCATATCGCCGTTCCGGCGATGACCGAGGATATCCGACCTGTGTCGACACGGTTGGCCACGATTCACCAGCTCGACGCACTTGCCTGGGGCCTTCACGACCTACCGTTGATCAACGCGCCGGATTCCGTGCCGCCAGTGACGGCGCTGTGGGACGAACCGCTGCTCGCCCAGTTGATGGCGCGGACCGGCGGGCTGCTGGTTGGCGCAACGCCAACCGCCGTCATCGCCGATGGACGTGCGACGCCGGCCTGGCTTGTTGCCACACCGGCGGTCGCCGATTCGCTGCAACTCGACCTGTTGGCGGTGGCTGACGGCGTCGTCGGGAATGGCGGCGGCGCGTTATTCCTGGCGCCGAGCCCATTGGCGAATGGTGGCCGCCCGCTCTGGCGAGTGCTGACCGATCCCCGGGTGCGGCCCGATGCGCCGGCGTGGCGCTCAGTGTCGGCCGGAGTCAACCGCAGCGGCATTCTCCGGCGCCTGCTGCTGGCCTGGGCCCGCCAGGCGCCTGGCATCTTCTCCGATTCGCCCGGCCGCGCCGTGGACTGGCATCTCGATCCGCTGGATCGCGCCGATGCACTCCTGCCGATGTTTACCTGGGTTCACAGCGATCTGGCAATCATCGATGGCGCACCGCGCTGGCTGGTGCAGGGCATGTTGCCGATCGATCAGTTCCCGCTGACGCCGCGCGCGCGCTGGAATGGCTCGCAGATCGCTGGTCTGGTCCCGGCTGTGATCGCCGTGATCGACGTCGCGACGGGCGCGACGCGATTCCACCTTGACCCTGGGGCCGATTCGCTCGCCAAGGCCTGGGCCCGGGCGATTGGGCCACTGGTCGAACCGGCAACCACGCTCAGCCCGGCCGAGCGGAGTGCGCTGACTTACCCGGCGGAATGGCTGGCGGCGCAGGCAACCGTGCTGCGCACGCCGGCCTGGAGCGGTGGGCACGACATACCGGCCCGCGACGGCGACGCTGCAGCCGCTCCGGTCTGGGTCAATGCCTTGCTCCCCGGGAGCCAGATCGTATTGGGTGACCCGACGGCTGCTGCGCCGACCACAATTGCGACCGGGTTCCGGTCGGGCGGCTATCCGCAACTTCGCCTCGATCGGCAAGAAGCCGGCGCGACCCTCGGCAGCGATATCCGGCAAGTGTGGGCGCATCTGCCGGCCGCCACCCACGTACGTGATTCGGTCATCGCCGCGGGCGACTCGGTCGCCTATCGTGCCACTCGCTGGTATGTCGGTCACGACGCGCTGGCGGGTTGGCAGCCAATCTTCGCACTGCCACGCCACAGTGCCCCGGTGCTCCTGCAGGTGGAAACGGTGGTCGGCGATGTCACTGGCACCGGTGACACGCCCGTCGATGCGTGGCGGGCAGCCAGTCAACCAGGCCCAGGATCAGGCGCCCGTGGCCCCGATGCGGGTACCGTCATCAATGAAGCGCGGCAGTGGGTTGAGCGTGCCGATTCCGCTCTCCGGAGGGGTGACCTGACTGCCTTCGGCCGCGCCTTCGAGGCGCTCCGCAGCACCCTGCAACGGACTCCGCGTTAGTGGCATAAGATCAGGCGCGGCACTAGTTTGTGCCGTCCTGAACTTTCTGGCGAGGTAGCCGTGAATCTGCATGAATACCAGGCCCGCGACCTGCTCAAGGCCGCCGGTGTTTCGTTCCCGGACGGTGACGTCGCGGCCACCCCAAGCGAGGTGGAGGCAATCGCCCGCCGGATCGGCGGTACCGTCGTGGTCAAGGCCCAGGTGCATGCGGGCGGCCGCGGCAAGGCGGGTGGCGTGAAGCTGGCCCGCAATCCGGCCGAGGCGGCCGATTATGCCTCGCAGATTCTCGGCATGACGATCAAGGGTCTCGTCGTCAACAAGGTGCTGGTCGTTCCCGCCGCGGACATCGCCACCGAGAGCTACGTCGGGCTGATCCTGGATCGGGCCAGTCAGAAGCCGGTGTTCATGGTGTCCGCCGCCGGCGGCGTCGACATCGAGGAAGTCGCGGCCAAGACCCCCGAAAAGATCACCAGGATTGCGATCGATCCGCGCTATGGGCTGTTGCCGCATCAGGCGCTGCAACTGGCGCTGGCGCTCTATTCGAACTGGGATCAGGCAAAAGCCGCAATCAGGATCATGCAGCAGCTCTACCGGGTCTTCATGGCGAACGGCTGCTCGCTCGCCGAAATCAATCCGCTGGTCACGACGCCCGACGGCAAGGTCCTTGCCCTCGACGCCAAGATTTCCATCGACGACAACGAACTCGATCGCCGCCCCGATCTGGCCATTCTCCGCGACGAGAGCGCCGAAGAACCGAGCGAGGTGCAGGCGCGACGCGCCAACCTCACGTTCATCAAGCTCGACGGAAGTGTCGGCTGCGTGGTGAACGGCGCCGGCCTGGCGATGGCCACGATGGACCTCGTCAAGTACTACGGTGGCGAACCGGCAAACTTCCTGGACATTGGCGGGTCGTCCAACCCCGAGAAGGTTGTCAACGCGCTCAAGATCATTACTGCCGATCCCAATGTGAAGGTGATCCTCTTCAATATTTTTGGCGGGATCACTCGCACCGATGATGTGGCAAACGGCATTGTCACTGCCACCAAGCAGTTCAAGGTCAACGTACCGATCGTCATTCGCCTCACTGGAACCAACGAGAAGGAAGCGTTCCGGATTCTGGAAAGCGTCGGCATGAATGCGATGAACGACATGGATGCTGCCGTGTCGAAAGCCGTGGCGCTCGCCAAGGAGGCCGCATGAGTATCTGGATTGACAAGGGGACCCGTCTCGTGATCCAGGGCATCACTGGGCGCGAGGGATCGTTCCATGCCCGGCAGATGATCGAGTACGGGACCAACGTTGTGGCAGGTGTGACCCCGGGCAAGGGCGGCCAGCAGTTCGAGGGCAAGGTGCCGGTGTTCAACACCGTGCGCGACGCAGTCGCTGCCACCGACGCCAACTGCGCCATCATCTACGTGCCGCCGGCGATGGCCGCCGGCGCGATCGAGGAAGCAGCGGACTCGGGAATCCCATTGGTGATCTGCATCACCGAGGGCGTACCGGTACTCGACATGACGGTGGTGATGCCGTTTCTCAACGAACGGAACGTTCGCCTCATCGGTCCGAACTGTCCCGGCATGATCACCCCGGGCGAAGCGAAGGTCGGCATCATTCCCGGGTCGATCTGCACCCCGGGGCCAATCGGCCTGGTCTCCCGCTCCGGCACCCTGACGTATGAGGTTGTCCACCACCTGACCGGCGCCGGACTGGGTCAGAGCACCTGCGTTGGCATCGGTGGCGATCCGATTGTCGGGACCAACTTCATCGACGTCCTCGCAGCCTTCAACGCGGACCCCCGGACTGAAGCGATCGTGATGATCGGCGAAATCGGCGGCACGGCCGAGCAGGAAGCGGCCGAGTACATCAAGCGATTCGTCAAGAAGCCGGTCATGGGGTTCGTCGCCGGCCAGACCGCGCCCAAGGGGCGGCGGATGGGGCACGCCGGGGCGATTATCTCGGGCTCTGCTGGAACGGCCGAAGAGAAGTTTGCGGCGTTCGAGGACGCTGGCATGGGGATCATGCGGCGGCCAGTCGACGTCGTTGGTTTGCTGAAGGCGCGTCTCAAGTAACCCACTGAATGAGAACAGGAAATCAGGACATGGCCGGACAGAAGACTTTTGCAATGATCAAGCCCGACGCGATGGAAGCCGGCAAGGCTGGCCGGATCCTCGCACATATCGAGCAGTCCGGCTATGCGATCAAGGCGCTGCGCCTGGTGCGGTTGTCGCGCACCGAGGCTGAGGCGTTCTACGAGGTCCATCGGGGCCGACCGTTCTATGAAGAGCTGGTTGGGTTCATGAGCTCGGGTCGTACCATCGTGATGGCGCTCGAGAAGCCGGACGCCGTGGCGGCCTGGCGGCTTTCGATTGGCGCAACCGACCCGGCCGAGGCGGCCGAGGGGACCGTGCGCAAGCTCTTCGCGGAGTCCAAGGGGCGTAACGCGGTTCACGGCTCAGATAGCGACGAGAACGCGGCCCGCGAGATCGCTTTCTTCTTTCCGGAGCGGGAGTTAGCGCTGCTCGGCTGAGGTCGCTCGGTTGACCGCAAAGGGGCCCTGCGGCTATTTTTGATGGCTATGCTGTATGTGAAGATGCGGGACCTTGAGGGCGGGCCAGTCGCCACGACCGGGAAGATTGCGGCGGACGACCCGCTGCTTGCGGGGCTGGATTTGCGGCTCGCCGGGCCAGTCCAGGTCGACGGGACGTTGCAGGAAACGACGGACGGGGCCTACCTCTGGCGTGGCCAGCTGCACGCCGAGCTTGAGGCTGAGTGCGCACGCTGCCTGGCGGACGTGAAGGTTGCGCTCGACGACGATGTCGACGTCCTTTTCTCGGCCGATCCGGAGCTGGCGGAAGATCCGAGCGTGTACCCGCTCGATCCGCAGGCCGACAGCGTGGACCTGCGTCCGGCGGTGCGTGAAGAGCTGGCGTTGCGGGTCACCGGTTTTCCCTTGTGCCGGGTTGATTGCAAGGGGCTGTGCGCCAGCTGTGGCGCTGATCTGAACGCCGGTCCGTGCGCATGCACGGCGCCCGGCATGACCAACTGAGGGACTGATGGCTGTACCGAAGCGCAAGACCTCCAAGTCGCGCAAGCGCCTCCGCCGTGGACACCACACGGCTCAGGGGATCCCGACCCAGGCGTGCCCGCGCTGCAATGCGCCGCGCCTCCCGCACCGCGTGTGCGGCTCCTGCGGCTATTACGCAGGCAAGAAGCGGCTCGAGGTCGAGGACAACTAGGCCGTGATCCGCGTCGCGCTCGACGCGATGGGCGGCGATGGTGCGCCGGTCGCGGAAGTCGACGGCGCCGCCATGGCGTTGCGCGAGTTTGCCGACGATGTGCAGGTCACCCTGGTGGGACGCGAGCAGGACCTGCGCGCCCATCTGGCGCGGCACCCTGACCTTGACGCGTCCCGGTTGCGCGTGGTTCACGCGCCCGATGCGATCGGCATGGATGAAAAGCCGCTCGCCGCGGTGCGCAAGAAGCCCAACTCCTCGCTGGTCGTCGGCCTCAACCTGCACAAGGCCGGCGAAGTTGACGCGTTCATCTCGGCCGGCAATACCGGCGCCACCCTGGCGGCGTCGACCATCATTCTCGGCCTCCACGATGGCGTGCCGCGTGCCACCGTCGCCTCTCCCTTTCCGATTCCCGATGGCTCCGTGCTGGTCGTCGATGCCGGAGCCAACGTCGATTGCACCGCGCGTGAGCTGGTCAACTTCGCGCGCCTCGGCACCATCTACATGCGCGACGTCATGGGCATTCCGGAACCGAAGGTCGGCCTGCTGAACATTGGCGAGGAAGATGACAAGGGCGGCGCGGTCGTGCGCGAAACCCACGGACTGCTCAAGCAGCAAGCCCGCATCACCTACGTCGGTAATATCGAAGGGCGCGACATCGTGGTGCCGCATCCGCGCTTCGGGCAGGTCGACGTCGTCGTCTGTGATGGTTTCGTCGGCAACGCGGTGCTCAAGTTCTACGAATCGGTCGGCGCACTGGTGACGACGCTGGTCACCCGCGACAGCCCGTCGCTGCTCGGGTCGACCGAACTCAAGCCGCTGATGCAATTCCTCGATTACGCCCAGTACGGCGGCGCCCCGCTGCTCGGTGTCCGCGGGGTGTCGATCATTGCGCACGGCGCGTCGACGCCCAGCGCGATCAAGAACGCCATCAAGCGCGCCGTGCATTCGGTGCGCGGTGAACTCGGAGCCCACATCGCCGCGGAGATGGCGGTGTTCGAAGCGGCTGTCGCGCCGTGACATCGTGGCCCGTCGCAGTCATTGCCGGGATCGGTGCCGCCGCTCCTGACGGACTGCTGACCAACGCCGATCTCGAACGCACCCTCGATACCTCCGACCAGTGGATTGTCGAGCGGACCGGCATCCGGCAACGCCACATCGCGCGTCCCGACGAAACCCTGATCAGCTACACCACCGTTGCGGCTCAGCAAGCGATGGAGCGCGCCGGGGTGTCGGCCAGCGACCTCGACGGGATCATCTTCGCGACGGTGACGCCGGATCATCGACTGCCGTCCGCTGCGTGCGACCTGCAGGCGGCAATCGGCGCCGACAAGGCGTGGGCCTTCGACGTCGTCGCGGCGTGTCCAGGATGGCTCTTCGGCCTGAGCGTCGCCGATGGCATGATGCGTTCCGGACTCGGCGAGACGATCCTGGTTGTCGGTGCGGAAAAGCTGTCGTCGGTGGTGGATTTCGAGGACCGCGCCACGGCAATCCTCTTCGGTGATGGCGCTGGTGCGGCCGTACTGAAGCGCAGTGCCGGCGACGGTCGCGGGATCCTGTCGACCTATCTCGGTTCCGATGGCACGCTTGCGCCGCTGCTGCACATTCCCGGCGGCGGGGCGGCTGATCCGCTGAGCGAGGCAGTGCTGCGCGAGCGCCGGCACCTGGTCAAGATGCAGGGTCGCGAGATCTTCAAGGCAGCTGTGCTGGCCATGAGCCGCTCAACCGACGCCGCCATCACCCGCGCAGGAATGCCGGCATCGGCGATCGACATCCTCATTCCGCATCAGGCCAACCTGCGCATCATCGAGGCGACGGCCAAGCACGCCGGCATTTCGATGGACAAGGTGATGGTCAACCTCGACCAGTTCGGCAACACCAGTTCGGCGAGCATTCCGATCGCACTGGAACAGGCGCAGGCCGAGGGCCGTCTGCGTCCCGGGATGGTGGCGATGCTGGTGTCGTTCGGCGCCGGCCTGACCTGGGCGAGCGTGGTGGTCCGATGGTAACGGTGCTCCTGTTCCCCGGACAGGGTGCGCAAAAGATCGGCATGGGAAAAGACCTGGCCGACGCGTACCCGGCCGCTCGCGAGACCTTTGCCGCAATTGACGACGCGCTCGGTGTCCCGCTCAGCCAGGTGATGTGGAACGGGCCGGACGAGGAACTCACCAAGACTCATAACACCCAGCCTGCGATTCTGGCTCACTCTGCTGCAGTGCTTGCCGTCGTGCGCGAGCGCGTGGGACCGGTCGGCGTCGCGGCTGGCCACTCGCTCGGCGAATACGCCGCCTGGATTGCGGCCGGCGCGCTGACAGCGACAGCGGCAGCCCAGCTGGTGCGCCGTCGCGGTGAACTGATGTTTGCGGCTGGGCAGCAGCGCGCCGGTGCGATGGCGGCGGTGCTCGGGCTCGCGACCACCGATGTCGAAGTTGCCTGCGCACAGGCCCAGCTCGAGAGTGAGGCTGTGGTGGTCGCAGCGAACCTGAACGCACCCGATCAGACCGTGATTTCTGGCGACCCGGCCGGGGTCAGCTGCGCCGGTGAACTCTGTCAGGCGGCCGGCGCCAAGCGGGTGATCGCCCTCAAGGTGAGCGGGGCGTTCCATTCACCGCTGATGGAACCTGCTGTCCCGGGCCTGCGCGATGCCCTCAACGCCGTGCCGTTTGGCGAGGCCGCGTTTCCAGTGGTTGCCAACGCCGTTGCCGATCTCGTGCAGGAGCGCAATGAAGCCATCGCACTGCTGGCCGCGCAGCTGACGGCGCCAGTGCGCTGGGTCGAATCCATGCGCCTGATTGCGGGCCGCTACCCTGACGCGCGCTGGCTCGAACTCGGGCCGGGCAACGTGCTCACTGGATTGCTCAAGCGAATCGTGCCCGAGGCGCAGTGCACCGCGCTCGGCACCGCAGCACAGGTTGACGCCTGGATGGCTTCGTGACCATCGCCATCGACCTGACCGGCCGGACGGCGTTTGTCACCGGCAGCACGCGCGGCATTGGCCGTAGCATCGCCGAGACACTGCATGCCGCTGGTGCACGGGTCGCAATCGTCGGACGCGGACTCGACCAGGCGACTGCCGTCGCTGCCGCGCTTGGTGACCGGGCAGCGCCTTTTGCCTGTGACATCACTGATCCGGTCGCGCTGCGTGCCGCGCTGGCCAGTTGCGAAGCGCAGCTCGGACCAATCGACATCCTGGTCAACAACGCCGGCGTGACCCGCGATAACCTGCTGGTCCGGATGACCGACCAGGAATGGGCCGACGTGCTGGGTGCCAACCTCACGGCGGCCTTCATTTCGACCCAGGCTGTCATCAAGGGGATGATGAAACGCCGCTACGGCCGGATCATCAATTTGACCAGTGTGGTAGGGGTGACCGGCAACAAGGGGCAGGCGAACTACGCGGCGAGCAAGGCCGGGCTGATCGGCCTGACCAAGTCCGTGGCCAAGGAGTATGCCGGCCGCGGCGTGCTGGTCAACTGCGTTGCGCCGGGGTTCATCGATACCGACATGACCGCCGCCTTGCCGGACGCAACACGTACGGCGTTATTGGAGTCGATTCCGCTGGGTCGCCTTGGCACCCCGGCCGAGGTAGCGGCGGCAGTCCTGTTTCTGGCCTCTGACCTGGCCACCTATGTTACCGGTCAGACATTGATCATTGACGGCGGCATGATCGGCTGATCACGCACCACCTTTCAACACTGCAATCGAGGCGACAATGAGTGACGTGGATGAGAAGGTCAAGGACATCATCGTTGACGAACTGGGTGTCGAGCGCGAAAAGCTCACGCCGGAAGCGTCGTTCATGGAAGATCTTGGAGCCGATTCGCTCGACACCGTCGAACTGGTGATGGCGTTCGAGAAGGAATTCGACATCGACATTCCCGATGAGGAAGCCGAGAAGCTCCGCACGGTCGGTGACGCGCTCAGCTACCTCCACGGCAAGCTCGGGAAGTAAGCGGATGCGTCGTGTCGTCGTGACAGGGCTCGGCCTGGTGACCCCGGTGGGGTTGTCCGTGGACGAAACCTGGCACAACCTGCTCGCTGGCAAGTCCGGCGCGGCGCCGATCACCAAGTACGATCCGACCGGATGGGCGGTCCGGTTCGGCTGCGAGATCAAGGGATTCGATCCGCTGCCATACATGGACAAGAAGGAAGCGCGCCGCTATGACCTCTTTGCGCAGTACGGGGTCGCAGCGGCGCATCAGGCGATGGTGCAAGCCGGTCTCGACGGTGGGGTAACCGATCCGCAGCGCTGCGGGGCGATTCTCGGGTCGGGCATCGGCGGCATGATGACCTTCCAGGAAAACTGTGAAGCGTTCCTGCAGAAGGGCCCTGATCGGGTGTCGCCGTTCTTTGTGCCGATGTTCATTCCCGACATCGCCGCCGGCATTGTGTCGATCCGTTACAATTTGCAGGGGCCCAACTTTGCCACGGTGTCGGCCTGTGCCTCGGGCGCGCATGCCATTGGTACCTCCTGGCAACTGATCCGGGGGGGCATTGCCGACGTGATGCTCACTGGTGGCTGCGAAGCAGCGATCACCGGACTGAGTGTTGCGGCCTTTGCCAACATGAAAGCGCTCTCGACGCGCAATGACGATCCGCCCGCGGCGTCGCGGCCGTTCGACCGCGGGCGCGACGGTTTCGTGCTTGCCGATGGTGCCGGGATGCTGGTGCTCGAAGAGTACGAGCATGCACGGGCGCGCGGCGCGGTGATCCTTGGCGAAGTCATCGGGTACGGCGCGAGCGGCGACGCCTTTCACATCACCTCACCGCCGCAGGATGGCCACGGCGCGATTCACGCGATGCGGATGTGTCTTGAGAGTGGCGGCATCAACCTGGCCGATGTCGATTATGTCAACGCGCATGGCACCTCGACGCCGCAGGGCGACATCGCCGAGACGAATGCGGTCAAGTCCGTGTTCGGACAGCATGCGCACGAACTGATGTTTGCGTCGACCAAGTCGATGACAGGCCACGCGCTGGGCGCGGCTGGGGCGATCGAGGCGATTGTCTCGTTGCTGGTGGCGTCGCGCGGGCTGGTGCCGCCCACGATCAACAACGACGATCCCGATCCCGAATGTGACCTGGACTGCGTGCCGAACGTGATGCGTGAACGCACCGTCAACATCGCGATGTCGAACTCGTTCGGCTTCGGCGGTCACAACGCGTCACTGGCGGTACGCGCACTCTAGGACCCGACCGACCCGGGTCCGTGCTGTGGCGATCCCTGAGATTGTCTGTGCAGTGGGAGGCCTTCTGGACATTCCACCACCACCGGGCGAACCGCCGGTCGCTACCCGAGAACCGCTTCGTCCAAGCTGGCACACTGTCGCCGCGTGCGTGGCCGCGGTGGCGTTGGCGATTGCCTTGTTGGCTATACCGGGCAGCGACATTGGCGCCCCGTTGCCATCCCCGGTTCACCCAGAGATGGCACAATCTGGCGCTGCTCCCCCATCGACTCCGGCCCCTGCGCCACTGCCACTGCCACCGCCAGCTCCAGTACCGTTGCCGCCGCCACCCGCTGCGGAAGTTGTGCACCCGGTTGCGGTATTTGAGGCCAGTGGACTGCCGGCCGGGACCACACTTCAGATTGATCGACATCGTGTCACACGCCGAGTTCAGCACCTCTCGCCAGGCCGGCATATCGTCGTTGCGACCGCAGCCGGGTTTGTGCCACTCACCGACACGATTCGGATCACCTCCGGCGACACGCTGCGCTGGCACCCGACCCTGGTGGCGATGGTGGTGCCGCACCGTGCCGCCACCGTACCGGCTCCCATCGTCCCACCGCCAGTGATTGCATCGAGCAAGAACAACTCGGACATGGTCACTTGCCGCCGGGCCAGCGCTGACCAGAACTGGGATCAGGCGGCAGGTGCATGTCGGCGCGCCGCTGATGCGCGCAACGTGGAAGCTGAGACCGCCCTTGGAATGCTCTTCACCGGCGGTCACGGAGTCGCTCGCAACGACGACAGCGCGGCCCGGTGGTTTGCCCGCGCCGCGTCGGCGAACGACCCGGTGGCGATGTATCAGCTAGGCGATGCCGCCGAGCATGGCCGCGGCACCGCCAGGAATCCGGCAGCCGCGGTGGATTGGTACACCCGGGCCGCGCAGGCCGGCGACGCGAAGTCCGCCTGGACGCTCGGCCAGGCATATGAGAAGGGGCATCTCGGCCTGACCAAAGACAAGAACCGTGCGCTCGACTGGTATCGGAAGTCAGCTGACCGAGGCAACGCCGACGCCGCAGCTCGAGTGCGAGCACTGAGTCCGCCGTGATCCGTTCGCACGTTCCAGCTGCTGCAGCCGTGGTGGGGGGGACCGCCGGCGCAATCGCGTGGGGCTGCTTTGCGCTGGTCGGCCAGGATGGCCGGACGGCGCTACGGCTCGACCAGCTCACGGCGCTGATCCTCGGGGCAGCGGTTGGCGCTGCAACCCTGGGCGCCCGGGCCAGGTGGCGTCGTTCTGCCATACCGGCCGAGGCTGCGGTCGGATTGGTCCTTGGCGGCGCCGGAGCGCTCGCTGGCGCGTCAGTGCTGGCGATCTGGGGCTCTGCTGTCTCCTCGGGTGGATTTGTCGTGCAGCGAGCCCTCTGCTGGGCCTTGACGGCTGGTGGAGCATCGCTGGCGCTCAACTGGCACGCGGGCTGGCGACCGTCTCGTGCACCGATGTCTGCAGTTGGGCTGGCGCTGCTCGGTGGGGTCGCCGCCGGAGCGATCCTTTCATTTCCCGGCGTGGCCGATCTGTGGCAGGCATTTGCCGCGATCTGGGTAGGCATCTGCGTCGCCGTCAGCTGCGTGCTGCCGGACGTTGCCATCGCGCGTGCCGCCGTACGCCAGCTTCCCCATCGGGGCGAGCGGGCGGGAGTTGCTACGCTCCATGAAGTGCTGCTCGCGGACGGCGATCTCCTTGTTGTCGGGCCGGTGACCATGGTGGTTATCAGCGGCCGACTGGCGATCTATCCGCCGGCGGGCGGAGTGACCATCAGCGGGCATTTGCGCAACCATCCCGAGTGGATCACCCGCCGATCGATTATCGCGGCTGGTGGGACCCGCTACGAGGTCGACCCGGGAATGCCACCGCGATGAAGCAGATCTTCGCGCTCGGTTGCCTCCTCGCGATCGGTCCGTCATCGGCGGTGGGACAGGAGCCGGCCCGGATTCAGCTTCTCCGCTGCGTCACTCCGGGCGAAGCCATTTGCACCGAACTGCGTATTCCTGCCGATCCGGGGCGCACAATCTCCGGACGTTTCGCACGGACAACGCTGCAGGACGTTTCCACCACGACTGAAGCGCTGCGAAGCCCGCGGGTATTCGCGATCGCAGTTGCATCGTTGTCGCAGCTGGGTCGCCTGCCATCGTCGGGCTGGGTCGCGTGGCGCGGCCGGGCGGACTCGTCGTACCAACGCATGGTCTGGAGCCCGCCACTCATCGCGATGCCGAACTTTCAAGGCACCGTCGGTCGACAGGAAATCCGCGCCGATATCGGTGAGGCACTTGGCAGCGGCACTGTTGGCGGGGGCAATCGTCCGGCGGTCGCGGTGATCGCCGCGTTGGTCCTGCTCGCGATGTGGGTTGTCGTTCCGCGCGGCTGGGGCGGCGAGCCACTCAACGCGTTGCCACCGGATGATTCAAGCACCCGTGGTGGGACCAGCGCCGGGCCGGCTGCGCCCAGGGGTCCCGAGGATATTACCAGGCAGACCGCTCGACGCACGGCGCTGCGTCGATGATTCGGCAGATGACTCCGAGGTTGCGATGCAGTTGTTGACGAGGTTGGCCCTGTGCGTGGTCGCTATCGCCGCTGTGGTCCGTCCACTCGCTGGCCAGAACGGCGCCGACGACAAGCAGGCCAGCGCCACATTGTTGCGCTACTGCCAGCATCTGGACTCGTCGTCCACCCGGACGCTGCAGACGATCCGGGATCGGACCGATTGCTGGAAGCGATTGCAGCTGCAAGGCGTGGCCGATTCTGCAGTCAATGAACGCTACGAAGCTGCGGTGGCTGACTATGACACGGCGATGGTGTCCGATTCGGTGCGCCGAGCGGTCGACGCGATCGACGGCCGGCTTGCCGCGGCGCTGCGCCTGGTGCAGGTCAACGACTATGCCGGTGCCGCGCGCGACGTAGGCCTGGTGCTTGCGGTGCAACCCGACAACGAGCGCGCGCTGGCGCTCCGCGATCGGGTCGCGGCGCTCCAGCGAGCGGCAACGATCCGGACCGATCTCTTTCGCATGGCCGCAGCGGTGCTGGTCTGCGCGGTACTGCTGCTCGCCGGGTCGCGGATGCTGAGCCGGCGGCACGCTACCCAGGTTGCCGCACGGGCAGCCAGCGCCAGTCAGCAGCAGGCCGTCCTCGAGATTATTGACGGCATTGGACGGGGAAAGATGTATACCATCGACGGCCCGATCTTCCGTATCGGATCGGCTGCGTCTGATCGTCCCGACGAAAAGAACGACCTGATCCTGAGTGATGGTGACGCCTTCATCTCCCGCTTCCATTGCGCGATTGTCCGTCGCGACGGGCGGTTCTACCTGATCGATTCGTCGCTCAACGGGACCTACATCGACGAGGACCTGCTGGATCGAGGCGAACATCGCGAGTTGGTGGATGGCGCCGAGTTCTCGCTGGCCGGCATGGCGCGGGTCAAGTTCCTGCTGATGTGACCCCGTCGTCGCGACGTCGGAACGGCGCCAGCGTGGTCCACTTGTCGCGCCGGTTGGCAAAGCGATCAATGTGCAGGTGCAGTCCCGTGCCGGCCTCGAACAGCAATCCTGCGCTCACCGCCGCCTGAACTTCGCGCCGGAGCACCGAATCACGGGAGAAATCCTTGATCCGGATGTGATGCTGGTGCGCCTGGTCGATCACAAAGCTGACCTCGGCTGGTGTCATCGTCTTGATGCTGAGGTCCATCGCACCGCCCTTGCCGTACAGCGCCACATGCTCGGGGTGGTCGCGTCCCGATACGACGATCGCGTGCCCGAAGTGCGCTTCGAATGTGGCGGCCAGCAATGCGAAGCTGCCGGCAAACTCGTCCACCGACAACGATGCGGTTCGCAACTGCTCCGGGCTCAACGGCGCGGTGGCACGGGCGTAGTTGTCGGGGACCGCGAGACTCCGTTCCCGGTATACCTGCGCAACCGACGCGGCCAGTGACGCAATTCGCGGTGCGACTTCTGGCCGGTTCCGGAGGTCGCTCAGCGCCAGGGTGTTGACTGCGCGGGCGAACTCCTGCGAGGCGCCGTCCGCCAGGCCCAGCTCGAGCAACGTGCCGCCGCGCTCGACATGATCGTCGGCCACGATCAGCAGGGAATCAAGTTCGGTCGCTTGCCGGTCGCTGAGAACGTCGATCGTATGTGCTGCACGAAAAACGGCATACCAGAGGACGCCCCCGGCCCCGGCGAGCAGCAGCACAGCCGCGGCGACCGTCACCATGGCCGCACTTGAACGTTGCCGCGGTGGGCGGGGGAGGGGGCCATGGCCGGGGCGAGGCCGCGCGCGCATGTCGGCTGCCGACGCCATGCGTCGTGTCCGCCGCTCGCCACTGACAAATTCGAACTGCGTCCCAGCCGAGAACTCGAGTTGATCACCATCTCGAAGCCGGGCCGGCTCGGCGACTGTGACACCGTTGAGCAGCGGTTTGTCGGCCAATGGGACCAGCCACCAGGCGCTGTCGCGCCGTTCCAGTGCCGCAATCGGTGCAATACCGGTGGCGGCAACGCGGACATGAGCATCCTGACCCGCGCCGACGAGATGCCGTTCGCCGTCGTGCAGCGGGATGGGAGATTCGCCCGGTGTGCGCGAAACGAGCGCGGGTTCGGACACGGCACCAGCCTGGAAGGAGACCCTCAGGAGCGCCCGCCGCAGGACGCAGCGGTCGGCGGATTATAGAGGTCGGCCACGCGGGAATCCAGTCGCGAAGCCCATCCGGCCGAGGCAGGGCGCCGGGCGACGCGGCAGGTGTACCCCCGGCCCCGGGTCGTCGGTAGATTCCGGCATGGCGACTGACTCTCTTTCGGGAGCCGTGACGACACCCGCTCTCGATTTCTCCAGGATTCGCGACCAGGCGCTCCGGCCAGTGGCAACACGCGTGGAGGCAGGACTCCGCCTCGACGCCGCTGATGCGCGGGTGCTCTATGCCTCCACGGACCTGATCGGGCTGGGGACCCTGGCGGACTTCGCCAATCGTCGCGCCAACGGTAATCGGGTCTACTTCTCGGCCAATCAGCACCTCAATCCGACCAACGTCTGCATTCTTCGCAACACGTGCACTTTCTGCTCGTTCGCGCGGATGCCGAAGGAAGACGGCCACTACACCCGGTCGCTCGAAGAGGTCTATCACGAGGCGGCGCAGGCCAACGGCGCGCCGACGCGAGAATTTCACATCGTTGGTGGCCTGCACCCGAAGCTCCGCCTGAGCTATTACACCGACATGATTCGCGGGCTGAAGGAGCGGCACCCGACCGTGCACGTCAAGGCACTCACCGCGGTCGAGATTGCGCACCTGGCGCGAATCGAGAAGATCAGTGTGCGCGAAACGCTGATCGCGCTGAAGGAAGCAGGCCTCACGTCGCTTCCGGGCGGCGGTGCTGAGGTGTTTTCCACGGCCGTGCGCGCCACGATCGCGGAACGCAAGCTGACCGGGACGGAATGGATTGCGGTCCACCGCGAGGCGCATCAGCTGGGGATCCCGACCAACTGTACGATGCTCTACGGTCACGTCGAGACGGCCGACGACCGGATCGAACATCTGCAGATGCTCCGGGACCTGCAGGATGAGACGGGCGGCTTCCTGACCTTCATCCCACTCGCCTATCACACCGAGCACAATGAACTCGGCGAGCAACTTGGTCGCGTCGGCACGGCGACGACTGGATACGAAGACCTCAAGAACATCGCGGTCGGCAGGCTCTTCCTGGACTCCATCCCGCATATGAAGACCCATTGGCCGATGGTGACGCCGTTCATGTCGCAGGTCGCGCTCTCCTTTGGCTGCGATGATGTCGAAGGGACCGTCGTATACGAGCGAGTGTACCACGAGGCCGGCGCTCGCACCCAGATGCACATGCCGTACGAAGGACTGGTGGCGATGATCCGCGATGCGGGTCGCACACCGGTGGAACGCAACTCGCTGTACGAGGCGGTTCGCACGGACTTCAGCGACCTGGTGATCCCCCATGGCGGCGACCTCCGCGCCACGAGTGCTGCGGTGCAGGCTGCATGAGGCTTGGCCGGATTCCCTGGATCAACGCGGCGCCGGTCTATGCCGCGATGGATCGTGGCCTGGTACCGTCGCCGCGCACCGTGGTGTCGGCTACCGCCGCGGAACTCAACGACCTGCTCGCCGCGGGTGAGCTCGACCTGAGCGTCATCTCCGCCGTCGAATACGCCCGGGACGCGCAACGCTACCACCTGCTGCCCGATCTGGCGATTTCGTGCGATGGTCCGGTGCACAGCGTTGCGCTGTTCAGCCGCAAGCCGGTCAGCGAGCTCGACGGGGCAACCGTGCTTCGGACCGCCTCATCGCGCACGTCACTCTTGCTGCTCGAACTGATCTGCCGGCACGTCTGGCATGTGGCGCCCAACTTTGTCACGGCGCGCGCCGAGGCGAACGACCTTGGCAATCTGGCGGCGCTGCCGCACGACGCGGTGCTGGTGATCGGTGACGCAGCGCTGCACCTGCGAGCGAGCGGGATCTATCCGGTCTTCGAGGATCTCGGACTCGCCTGGAAACGGTGGACGGGACTGCCATTCGTGTTTGCTGTATGGGCCGCGCGACGTGACGCTGACCGTGACGACGTCCTCGCGGTGCATCGTGACCTGCTCGCCTCCCGCGACTGGGGCGTCCAGCACCTCGACCTGATCGCCGATGAAGCTGCTGCTCGCAGTGGCATTCCGCGCGCCACCTGTCGCGCCTATCTCGACGATCTCGATCATCAGCTGTCATATCGTCACCTGGCCGGCCTGACGGACTTCTTCGGCCGGCTGGCGAACGATGGCCTGGTGCCTGATGGCTCACTCTCCTTCCTGACGGCCGCCTGATGAGCATCATTGATCGCAGCAGTTCGACCTTCCGCGACTATCTCGCGCTCTACGAAGAAGCGCCCTTGCTCGAGCTTGGTGCCTTGGCGGAACGCGAGCGGTACCGGCATCATCCGGATGAGGTGGTCACGTACATCATTGATCGCAACATCAACTACACCAACGTCTGCGTGGCGGATTGCGCCTTCTGTGCCTTTGCGCGCCGCCCAGGCGAGCCCTCGGGGTACGTGCTGTCGTTCGAGCAGATCGGCGCGAAGATTGATGAGTGCAAGGCGATCGGTGGCGTCCAGATCCTGCTCCAGGGCGGCCACAATCCCTACATTCCGTTCGAGTGGTATCTCGAACTGATGCAGTACATCAAGCGGCATCACCCGATCCACATCCACGGATTCTCGCCGTCAGAGATTGTCTTCTTTGCAGAGCGGTTTGCGATGCCGGTGGCCGAGGTTGTCCGGTTGCTGCGCGAAGCGGGCCTCAACTCGATTCCCGGCGGCGGTGGCGAAATCCTGGTCGATGCGGTGCGCGAACGCGTCGCTCGCAAGAAGGCGCAGACCGAGGAGTGGCTTGGCGTGCAGGAAGAAGCGCACCGACAAGGCATGACGACGTCGGTGACGATGATGTACGGGCTTGGCGAATCTGCGGCGGATCGGATCGAACACCTGCTGCGCGTGCGCGAGTTGCAGTCGCGCACCGGCGGCTTCACGGCGTTCATCTGCTGGCCGCTGCAACCCGATGGCACCGGCATGAGTGACCGGGTCAAGACTGATTCGGTGACCTACCTCCGGACCCTCGCCATGGCGCGCATCATCTGCGACAACGTGCCGAACCTGCAGTCGAGCTGGGTCACGATGGGACTCAAGATCGGACAGGTGGCGCTGCGGTTCGGTGCCAATGATTTCGGGTCGCTGATGATGGAAGAGAATGTGGTGTCGTCCGCCGGCACGACGTACCGCGCTACCATTGCCGAAATGGAGCGCGCGATCCATGACGCCGGCTTTGCCGCGCGCCGCCGCCGCCAGGACTATTCGCTCATTCCCGAACCGCTGTCGGCCGTCGCGTGATTCGTGTCGGGATCGGCTACGACTCGCATCGGTTCGAGGGCGGCCGCGCGCTGGTGCTGGGCGGCATCGTCATTCCGCATCCGGTAGGGCTGGCCGGCCATTCCGATGCCGACGCCATTGCCCACGCCATATGTGACGCCATGCTCGGCGCGGTGGCGCTGGGCGATATCGGGCGACTCTTTCCCGACACTGATCCCGCCTACCACGGCGTCGACTCGATGCAGCTCCTTGCCACCGTCTGCACCCGCGTGTCGGCCGCCGGGTTCGTGCTGCAGCAAGCCGACGTGACCGTCATCGCCGAAGCGCCGAAGCTGGCACCGCATGTGCCCGCGATGGAGTCCCGCCTAGCTGAGGTCATCGGGTGCGCCCGCGAATGCGTGTCGATCAAGGCCAAGACCAACGAGAAGATGGGGTTTATCGGCCGCGGTGAGGGCGTGGCTGTGCTTGCCGTGGCGACGCTCATCGCGCTGTGATCACGGCCGAGCGCGCGGCGGCGTTTCACCTCATCGCCTTTCGCGATCACCTGTCGCTTGAAGCCGGCAACAGCCCTCACACCATCGATGCCTACCAGCGCGACCTGACTCGCCTCGCGGAGTTTGCCACCAGCAAGGGGATCGCCAACCCAGCGGATCTTTCGACGCCGCTGCTCCGCGAATTCATTTTCCTGCTCAAGGATCTTGGACTCAGCGGCGCGACGATCCGCCGGAATATTTCGGCAGTCCGCACCTGGTTTGCCTTTCTCGCGGCCGAGGGGCTGGTCGTGCGCGACCCGAGCGACCGCCTGGAGACTCCCAAGCGGTGGCGGACGCTGCCAGCTGTGCTATCGGTGACGGAGATCGAGCGATTGCTCGAGGCGCCGCGGGTCGAGGAACCGCTGGCCTGGCGTGATCGGGCGTTGCTGGAACTTGGTTATGGCGCGGGGTTGCGTGTGTCGGAACTCTGCGGCTTGAGGTTGACGGATCTCTTCGTCGCCGACGGCCTGGTCCGCGCGTTCGGAAAGGGAAGCAAGGAGCGGATGGTTCCGATTGGGCGCACGGTCGTGTCATCGCTGGCGGTCTACCTCCATACCATTCGTCCAGTGCTCGATCGAGGCGCCGGGCAGGGCCGCGTCCTGCTCAACGCGCGTGGTGCGCCGCTGTCGCGGGTGGGCGCCTGGGGGATCGTCAAGAAGCACGCCAAGCGGGCGGGGATCGACAAGATCGTCACGCCGCATACCCTCCGGCATTCGTTCGCGACGCACCTGCTTGAAGGGGGGGCCGACCTGCGCGCTGTCCAGGAAATGCTCGGCCACGCTGATCTGTCGACCACCCAGATCTACACGCACGTCGATCGCGACTACCTTCGAACCGTCCACCACAAGTTCCACCCGCGGGGGTGATCGCATGATCTTCGTGCTCGACAATTACGACTCGTTCACCTTCAACCTGGTGCAATACCTGGGGGAACTTGGGGCCGACCCGAAGGTCGTCCGCAATGACCAGATCGCCATCCCTGATGTCCTCGCGCAGGCACCCGAGGCGATCGTCATTTCCCCCGGCCCAGGTACGCCGGCCGCCGCGGGAATCTCGGTGCCGCTGATTGCCGCCGCTGGCGCCCTTGGGATTCCCGTCCTGGGGGTCTGTCTAGGGCACCAGGCGATCGGCGAGGCGTTTGGTGCCACCGTGGTCCGGGCCGACCGGCAGATGCACGGCAAGGTGACGGCCGTGAACCACAATGGCGAAGGCCTTTTCGCTGGGGTGGAAGCGCCCCTCCCGGTCATGCGCTATCACTCGTTGGTGATCGACCCAGCCACCCTGCCGCCCGAACTCCGCTTGACGGCCTGGTCAGCCGACCGCCCGGCCGGTGCAGAGATCATGGCGGTTGAGCACGTTTCGCTGCCAGTCTGGGGGGTGCAGTTCCACCCGGAATCCGTCGGTACAGCGGCAGGGAAGCAGCTCCTGCAGAACTTTCTTGGCCTGGCCATGGCTGCGCGCTAATCGGTTGTTTGTCAATGGTTTAGCTGCTGGCTTGTACGCCCGGCACGCATTTTGACACGCGCGACCCAATCCGGTACTTTGGTACGTGCCCGTTCTGCTGGTGGTCCCCGCCCGCGTCGGTTCCACGCGACTTCCGACCAAGCCCCTCCAACTGCTGGGTGGGGCGCCCCTGGTGGCCCGCGTGATTGAATGCGCCCGCGGCGTGCCCGGCATTGATCGACTCGTCCTCGCAACGGATTCGCCGGCCATCGTTGCAGCTGTTGCTCCCTGGCACGTTGAAACGGTACTTACCTCCGCTGCCCACGAGAGCGGAACTGATCGGGTCGCCGAAGTCTCGGCTCGGCCGGAGTTCGCCGAGTACGACATTGTGGTCAACCTTCAGGGCGATGAGCCGTTCATGCCGGTGGAGGCAGTGTCCGGGGCGATCGCGCGGGTGCTCCGCGGCGATGCCATTGGTACCGCGGCGGCACCACTCGACGCCGAACTGCGCCACGATCCGGCGCGCGTGAAGGTGGTCTGCCGCGATGACGGGCGAGCGCTCTATTTCTCGCGCGCAGCCATTCCGCATGTTCGTGACGATGCCGACCTCTCTGCTGCCCGGTGGTGGCAGCATCTGGGCGTGTACGCGTATCAGCGCGCGGTGCTGCCCGTGATCACCGCTTTGCCGCTCGGCCGCCTGGAACAGAGCGAGCGGCTGGAGCAG
This sequence comes from Gemmatimonadales bacterium, assembly GCA_036499125.1. Taxonomy (GTDB): domain Bacteria; phylum Gemmatimonadota; class Gemmatimonadetes; order Gemmatimonadales; family GWC2-71-9; genus Palsa-1233. Next base: position 63,085 of record DASYEH010000010.1, on the reverse strand, counting down.
CTGCGAGCGCTTGCCGCGGGCGTGACCATTGGAGTGACCTTCCTTGCCGAGCCGGCGCCGTCGGGTATCGACACGCCAGCCGACCTTGCTGCTGCCGAGATCCGGTGGCGCGACCTTACCGGACGAGCGACATGACCACAGTGACCCGCAATACCAAGTTCATTTTTGTTACCGGCGGCGTCGTGTCGTCGCTCGGCAAGGGCATTGCGGCAGCATCGCTCGGACGATTGCTGGTTGAGCGCGGACTATCCGTGACAATGATGAAGTTCGATCCGTACATCAATGTCGATCCGGGCACGATGTCGCCGTTCCAGCACGGCGAGGTCTTCGTGACAGACGATGGCGCCGAGACGGATCTCGATCTCGGGCACTACGAGCGCTTCATCGATCGCTCGCTCGCGCAACAGAACAACGTTACCACCGGTCGCGTCTACCAGACAGTGATCAGTAAGGAACGCCGCGGCGAGTATCTCGGCGGGACGGTGCAGGTGATCCCGCACATTACCGACGAGATCAAGGCCGCATTGCGTCGCGCGGCCACTGGGCACGATGTGGTGCTGGTCGAAATCGGCGGCACGGTCGGCGACATCGAATCGCTGCCCTTTCTCGAGGCGATTCGTCAGTTCCGGCAGGACGTTGGGCGCGAGAACGCGATGTTCGTCCACCTCACACTGGTGCCGTGGATTGCGGCCGCTGGCGAACTCAAGACCAAGCCGACCCAGCATTCGGTGCGCGACCTGATGCAGGTCGGCATCCAGCCGGACATGCTGATCTGTCGGAGCGAGATGGCGCTCGGGGCCGACATCAAGCGGAAGATCGCGCTCTTCTGCAATGTCGATTTTGCCGCAGTGATTGAGAGCGCGGACGTGCGCAGCATCTACGAGCTCCCGCTCCGCTTTTTCGAACAGGGGTTCGATGCCGAGGTCTGCTCCCGCTTGCACCTGGACACCCGCGAACCTGACTTGACAAGCTGGGCCGCGATGGTTGAGCGGATTCTCCGGCCTCACAGCCGGGTGCGGATTGCGGTCGTCGGCAAATACACGGATCTGTCCGACGCGTACAAGTCGGTCGGGGAGGCATTGCTGCATGGCGGCATCCCGCACGACACCGGGGTGGACATCACCTGGATGTCGAGCGATCTCTTTGACGAAGGCGATCCGGCCGAACTGCTCGACGGTTTTGATGGGCTGCTGGTGCCAGGCGGCTTTGGCGAGCGGGGAATCGAGGGGATGATCCGCGCGATCACCTGGGCGCGCGAGCATCGGTTGCCGTTCTTCGGTATCTGTCTCGGGCTGCAGGTGGCGATCATCGAATTTGCGCGCAACGTCTGTGGCATGACCGATACGTCGTCGACAGAGTTCGCGCCGGATTGCCCTGATCCGGTGATCGCGTTGATGGCGTCGCAGCGCGACGTCAAGGATCTCGGCGGTACCATGCGGCTCGGCGCCTATACGGCGCGCTTGCGTGCCGGGAGCCGGGCTGCGGACGCATACGGCACCAACGAGATCTCCGAGCGGCACCGGCATCGCTGGGAGGTCAACAACGCCTATCGCGACGTCCTGGCCGAGCACGGGATGAAGCTCTCGGGTCAGTCGCCGGACGGCGGACTGGTTGAAATGATCGAACTGCCGAATCATCCATGGTTCCTCGGCTGCCAGTTCCATCCAGAACTCAAGTCGCGGCCGACGCGCCCGCACCCGCTCTTTGCCGCGTTCATTGGTGCAGCGGCGGTCCACCATCAGCGCGTGGCGGGCGAGACCGCGTGATCGCCTGGCGCTTTGTTGACACGCCGTTACTGATCGCCGGCCCGTGCGTCGTGGAGGACGATCGGACGATGATGCTCATCGCCGAGCGGCTTGCGGCGATTGCCCATCGCCATCGTATCCCGGTCTGCTTCAAGGCGTCGTTTGACAAGGCAAACCGGGCCAGGGGTGATTCACCGCGAGGGCCGGGCATGTCGGCCGGCCTGGACGCGTTGGTGCGGGTGCGCGAAGCGACCGGCCTGCCGGTGCTGACCGACATTCACGAATCGTCGCAGGTAGCCGACGTTGCCGCCGTTGTGGACGTGTTGCAGATCCCGGCATTTCTCTCGCGCCAGACCGATCTGCTGGTGGCAGCCGGTCGATCAGGAAAGCCGGTGAACATCAAGAAGGGTCAGTGGATGCAGGCGGAGGCGATGCGCGGCGCCGTGGACAAGGTGCGCGCCGGCGGGAGCAGCGAGATCGCCGTGACCGAACGAGGCACTTTCTTCGGATACGGCGACCTGGTGGTGGACTATCGGAACTTTGCCTTGATGCGGGAAGCCACCGGGGCGCCGGCGCTCTACGATGCGACCCACAGCGTCCAGCAGCCGGGGCGCGCCGCCGGTGGTGCGAGCGGCGGTCAGCGAGAACACATCCCAGCCTTGCTCGCTGCCGCCGCGGCTGCGGGCGCGGACGGTTTCTTTATCGAGACACATCCCGATCCCGCGCACGCGTTGTCGGACGCGGCAACGCAGTGGCCGCTCGCTGAACTCGATGGCCTGATCGATCGGACGCTCGACATCTGGCGTGCGGCCGCGGGGCGGACCGGTGTTTGACCCCGCGATTGCCTCGCGCATCCGGCTGCTCGGGCTGGATGTCGACGGTGTGTTGACCGCCAACGACACCTGGATCGGCGAAGTCGGCGGCACGCCGGTGGAGCTCAAGCGCTTTGATATCCAGGATGGACTCGGCTTCCGGCTGCTGGGCGGATCGGGCATCGACGTGGCGTGGGTGACCGGACGGACGTCGCCATCAACACTGATTCGCGCTGCCGAGCTCAAGGTGCTCACGGTGATCACCGTGGATCCTGCGGCCAAAGTGCCTGCCATCGACAAGCTGCTCGCTGAGCGGGGCCTCACCTGGGACCAGATGGCATTTGTGGGAGACGACCTGGCCGACCTGCCAGTGTTACAGCGTGTGGGCTTGGCCATCGCTGTCGCGAATGCCCGCGACGAGATCAAGGCGGTCGCCTCACATGTCACGACGGCCGCTGGCGGATACGGGGCCGTGCGCGAAGTGATTGACGGACTGCTCAAGGCACGCGGCGAGTTCGACCGCGCGGTGGCACGGTTCTTTGCCGACGGCGCATCGCGACCATGATCGATGCTCTTGCTGTGGCTCGCCACACGCTGCGCCTTGAGGGCGAAGCCATCCTGGCCGCGGCAGATCGCGTCGACGGCGCGCTGAGCGGAGCAGTCGAGTTGCTGGCCGACTCCACCGGCCGGGTGATCGTGAGTGGCATCGGCAAGTCGGGGGTCATCGCCCAGAAGATTGCGGCCACGCTCACCTCAACCGGCACCGCCGCCTCATACGTGCATCCGATCGAGTCGCTGCACGGTGATCTTGGCCTGGTCGACCGCCATTCGGTGGCCATCCTGCTCAGCAAGAGTGGCGAAACCGAGGAACTCTTCGGCCTCCTTGGCGCGCTCGTCCGCCTCGCTGTTCCGGTCATCGCGATTACCGGCGCCCGTGAGTCCACGTTGGGACGTGCGGCGCGTTTCGTTCTTGATGCGTCGGTGGCAGAGGAGGCTTGTCCGCACGACCTCGCCCCCACCACCAGCACTGCGGTGGCGTTGGCCTGGGGCGATGCGCTCGCCATGGCACTTCTCGATCGCAAGGGCTTCAGCCGCGCCGACTTTGGTGCGCTGCATCCGGGCGGCCGGATTGGGCGCCGCCTCTTTCTTCGGGTGCGCGACGTGATGGTCGCTTCGACGGCGACCCTCCCGCCAATTGCGTCGATGCAGGAAGTAATCGTAGCGCTCGCGCACGGTCGCGGTCTCGTGATGCTCGCGGACGGTGGGGATCTCGTTGGCGTGATCACCGCCGGCGACCTGACCCGGATCGCTGGCGGGTCGGCCCCGTATCTCGACCGACCGGCGCATGACATCATGACTCGCACGCCGCGCATCGTGCGCGCCGACGACCTGGCCACCGCCGCCCTTGGCGAACTCGAGCGTGCCGGGATCATGGCGGCGCCGGTGCTTGATCAGGGTGGCGCGATTGCTGGCGTCGTCCATTTGCACGACCTGCTCCGCTCGGGGGCGGCGTGAAGCGACTGATCGCAGTGGCGCTGGTCGCCACGGTTGCTGCGGCCTGCGTCGACAAGGGAGTCCGGCCGGGACGGACCATGGCAGCCGATAGCGCCGATCAGGTGATGGCGGGCTTTGCGACCAACATCACCAAGGTCGGCTTGCGACTGTCGCACGTCATTGCCGACTCCGCCTGGATCTATCAGGCTCGGCAGGTCGTCGATCTCAAGCACATGACCATGACGATGTACGATTCCAGCGGCGCGTCAACCGCGGTGATCACCGCCGACAAGGGCAACTACAACATTCGCGAGCAGAGTCTCGATGCTCGCGGCAACGTGATCGCCACGACGTCCCGTGGCCGGGTGCTCAAGACGCCGCACCTGGTCTACAGCCAGCAGCGGAACGAGATCACGTCGGATAGCGCCTTCACGTCCACCGGTCCGGACGCCAACCTGACTGGCACGAATTTCACTTCTGACCCGGCATTCAAGAACGTTCGTGTGTTGCAGCCAAAGGGTGGCCAGAAGAGCAAGGGCTTCCCGCTGCCAGGACAACGGAGGCCCAAGTGAAGGCGCCGTTGGCCCTCATTGCGCTGGTGATTGCTGGCTGGCGCCTTGGTTCGGCTCCCGCACGGCCGTGCCTCATCAATGTGCTCAATGTCGATCGGTACGGTACCACGACGCCGATGTTCGGCAACAACAGCAGCTGGGATGCGGCCGGTAACGTGCGTCTCCAGTGCAAGAAGCAGCAAGTGTTCATCAATACCGACTCGATCAGCGTGCTGAGCGGAGACTATGTCCACCTCTTTGGCCACGCGATCTATCGGGATACGGCGTACCGGATCACGGCCGACACCATGATCTATATCGTCCGGACCGAGCTGCTCCAGGCCCGTGGCCACGTGCATGCCTTCGACAAGACGAGCGGCTCGACCATGGTCGGTCCGTACGTCGACTATTACCGACAGGTCAAGGGGATCAACGACAGCGCCCGGGTGGTGGCGCTCGAGCATCCGACCGTCCGCTACTTCACCAGCTCGATCCCGTTGGATACCGTACACCAGCGCCCCTATGTCCTGACCGGCAAGACCTTGCGCGGCTTCGGCCAATCACAACTCTATGCCAACGAGGATGTCACGATTGATCGCGACTCGCTCCACGGTGATGGGGACTCGCTCACGTTCCTGCGGGGAGCCGCGAGTGTCGCATACCTGTTCGGGAAGCCGGCACGTTTGCGACGCCTCGGCGCCGATTCGCTGTTGGTGCTGGGACACAAGATTCGGGTCGATCTCGCCAAGGACCGTATTCAGCAACTGCTCGCCTATGATTCGGCACGAGTCGAGCGGCGCGGATCGGATGTGCGGGGAGACACGGTCCGCCTTGAGTTTGCCCTCGACAAACTGGTACTGACGCAGTCCTGGTCACGGACCGGCCTCGCTTCCCTTCGTAGCGTCGGGTATGACATCCGGGGCGATTCCCTGGCCGTCGACACCCCCGCTGAGCAGCTGCGCGAGATTCGGGTCTACCGTCAGGGTATTATTCAGAGCCCGCCGGATAGCAGCCACCAAGTCCACTCGGCGGGTGACTCGATCCCGGTACATCCCGCCGCCATTCGTACCGCTACGACCAAGGCGGACAGCACCGCTGCCGCGCCGCCGCGCAACAGCCTCTGGGGCGATCGGATGACCGCGACGTTCGCCCAGGTCGACTCGGCAGGCGTCGCGCTGACTCGTCTTACCGGACTTCGGTCGGTCGGCAAGGCGAGTTCGCTGTTCACGCGTTGGGGGTTGAAGAACGGCCAGCAGACGCAGTCGGTGAACTACACGCGCGCGGACACGATTACGATCGTGATGCGCTCGGATGGCGATTCGATCGGGGTGCAGTTGGTCAATGCCCGCGGGCACGTCAACGGCGTACAGGTGGACAGCAACGAGGCGGCGTTCGTGCGCAAGACCAAGTCCGACTCGACGGCCCAGCCCGCGGGCACCAAGCCGTGAGCACACTCCGGGCGGAGGGGTTGCGCAAGAGTTACCAGCGCCGAGCGGTGGTCAACGATGTGGCCGTGCAACTGTCGCAAGGCGAGATCGTCGGGTTGCTCGGGCCGAATGGCGCAGGAAAGACAACCACGTTCTACCTGATCACGGGGCTGATTCGCCCGGATCGGGGTGCCATCTTTCTGGACGACGATGACATCACCAGCCTGCCCATGTACAAACGGGCCCGTCGCGGGCTCGGGTACCTGCCGCAGGAGCCGTCCATTTTTCGTCGCATGACTGTGGAGCAGAATGTCCTTGCGATTCTTGAAGTGCTCGACCTCACCCGTCGCGAGCGGTTGCAACGGCTCGACACGATGCTCGCGGAGCTGGGCCTGACTCCGCTACGGCACGCGCCAGCATATACGTTGAGCGGCGGCGAGCGACGGCGGCTGGAGATCACTCGCGCGCTCGCGACCAATCCGAAGTTCATCCTGCTTGATGAACCGTTTGCCGGCGTCGATCCGATCGCCGTGCACGATATCCAGACCATTGTGGCCTCCCTCCGCGATCGTGGCATCGGCGTGCTGATCACCGATCACAATGTCGAGCAGACACTCGAGATCGTCGACCGCGCCTACATCATGCACGAGGGGACCGTGCAGGCCGCCGGCTCAGTGCAGGAACTGGTCTGGAACGACCGGGTCGCCGAGCTCTATCTCGGGCCGACCCTCACGGTGCGCTTGCGCAGCCGGACGGGGCAGCCCGCATGAAGACCGGAATGCAGCAGCATACCGGCATGCGGCAGGAGCTGCGGATCAACCCACGCCTCTATCAGGCGATGGACATGCTGTACATGCCGATGCTGGACCTGCAGCAGCACCTGCAGCAGGAGCTGCTGAGCAACCCGTTCCTCGAGCTCGAAGAGGCGGAAGAAGAGGCGGCGCCGGAGAAGACGATCGAGCAGGAGCAGGAAGAGGTCAAGAAAGACGATGAGATGGATTGGGAAGAGATCCTGATCAATGGATTTGACGTCGGTGGCCAGCGCGAGCAGTTCGAATCGTTGCAATACATCGAGCCGGTGTCGGTGGAATCGCGTGACCTCTCGGATCACTTGCGCGATCAGTTGCAGATGCTTGATATCTCGCCACGCCAGACTGTGCTCTGCGAGGAGATCATCGGCAACATCAACGAAGAAGGGCGCCTGACCGCGGTCTGCGACGATATCCTGGAGTCGGTGAACCGCTGGCTGATCGCCAACAGTCCGGGGAACCGTCAGGCCGACGAGGGCGAACACGACCCGTTTGACATCGAGGAGGATGAACCCGAGCGGCCGCTGACCAACGGCCACGCACTGCCACCCGGTGTCACCCTCTTTACCGCGGGCGAGTTCGAGCTGGCGCTGCTGACGGTGCAAGGCCTGGATCCGGCCGGGGTGGCAGCGCGCGATCTGCGCGAGTGCCTCCTGCTGCAGTTGCGTGACGCTGGCGAAGCAAGCTCGCTGACCTACCGGTTGGTGGACGAAGCTTTTGCCGACCTGATTGCCCATCGCTGGAACGATCTTGCCCGGCGGTTCGGCGTCGAGCCTCGCGACGCACAGGCTGCGGTCGATGCGCTGTCGCGTTTCGACCCCAAGCCTGGGCTCAAGTACTCCGCCGAAGGCGATTCCTATATCACGCCCGACCTGATTGTCGAGAAGATCGAGGACCGCTACCACGTCTTCCTGAACGACACCGGTGTGCCGCGCTTGCGGCTCTCCCGTGCCTACAAGGAAATCGCCCGCGACCGCGCCAAGATGACCGCCGAAAGCCGGGATTTCATCGCATCGCGGATGAACAGCGCCACGTGGATGATCCAGGCCATTGAACAGCGCCGGCAGACGATGCTCAAGGTGATGAACTTCATCGTCGACCGGCAGCGCGACTTCTTCGAGAAGGGGATCGAATACCTCCGGCCGCTGACATTGCGGGAGGTCGCCGAAGTGATCTCGATGCACGAGTCGACCGTCAGCCGGGTGACCAACGAGAAGTTCGTGCAGACCCCGCGAGGCGTGCTGCCGCTGAAGTTCTTCTTCTCGAGCGCGCTGTCGACCGCCTCGGGCGAGGACGCGTCGGCGCGGTCGATTCGCGCCAAACTGGAGAAGATGGTCGGCGAGGAGCAGGCGGCCAAGCCGCTCACTGACCAGCAGATCGTCCACCTCTTTGAAGAGCAGGGGATCCAGATCGCCCGGCGCACCGTTGCCAAGTATCGCGACCAGCTCGGCATACTGCCGGCCCGGATGCGGAAGCGCGTATGACGGGGCCGATTCGTGTCTCCCTGCTGGTACCAGCCAAGGACGAAGCGGAGAACCTGCCGGAGTTCCTGCGGCAGTGCGCCGAGGCGCTTCCGGCGCTTGGAGTCGGCTTTGAAGTTGTCGTGACCGACGACGGCTCGCGCGACGATTCACCGGCGGTACTCCGACGGCTCCAAGGAGAGTATCCCTTCCTGCGCGTCGCGACCCATTTGCGCCAGCGCGGCATTGCCGATGCGCTGCGGAGCGCCGCCGATCTCGCGACCGGCGACGTCTTCGTATTTTATCCGGCGGACCTCCAATACCGGCCCGAGGATATCCCGCGCCTGGTCGCGCCGATACTCGCGGACACCGCCGATATCGTCACGGGTACCAAGCAGGGCAAGTACGAGAAGGCGTTCGTGTCGACCGTCTACAACACGCTCTGCCGCTGGCTGTTCGGCGTTCGCGTGACTGACCTCAACTCGGTCAAGGCATTTCGCCGCGAAGTGCTCGAGATCCAGCCGCTTCGCCCGGACTTTCATCGCTACATGGTCGTCATCGCGGCGGCCGAGGGCTTTCGGTTGACCTCGACACCAGTGCCGCTCTATCCGCGCACGGCGGGTGTCTCGAAGTTCACCTGGCGGCGGATTCCAATCGGCGTGCTCGACCTGTTGTCGGTCTGGTTCCAGCTGCGCTTTGGCCGCAAGCCAATGATCTTCTTCGGTTTTGCTGGCGCCATGCTTTTCCTGATCGGCATGATTGCTGGTATTGCTGCACTGGTGTTGCGCTTTGGCTACCTGCTCGGGTTCCCGTCGCTCGATACCGGCTTCCGGCCATTGCTCAACCTGGTCGAGATGATGGTGATCAGCGGCTTTGTGCTGATCGGATTCGGCTTCATCGGGGAGATGCTCGCTGGAATCCGGGAGGATCAACGCGAGTTGCTCCGCCGTCTGCACGCCATGCGGCGCGATTGACAGATGCGGGTCGTCTGGATCACGCACAACTATCCGCGCCATCGAGGTGATGTCGCCGGCGCCTTCCTGCATCCGTTGGCGGTCGCCATTCGGCAGCGCGGTGTCGACCTGCGCGTGGTCGCTCCCAGTGATGCTGGCCGCAGCGGTCGCGACGAGATGGACGGTGTGCCAATCCACCGGGTGCGCTATGCAGCGCCGCGAGATGAGCGATATGCCTACCGCGGCACGATGGCAGACGTGGTCCGGTCTCCGCAGGGCTGGATCACCTTTCTCCGGCTGCGTCGGGCGCTACACGATGCCGCGGAGCAGGAGCTCGGTCCGGATGGCGTCCGATTGCTCCACGCGCATTGGTGGATTCCGGCCGGGCTGGCATCGCCGACGAACGTGCCGCTGGTGTTGACGTCCCACGGGACAGATGTGCGATTGCTTGATCGGTTTTCCATGGTCGCCCCGGTCGCTCGACGCGTCTTCAGGCGGGCGGCGGTGGTCACCACCGTGTCACGTGCGTTGGCCGCGATCATCGATCGCCGGTGCGGCGTCATGGTCGCCGACGACGCGATTCAACCGATGCCAGTGGCCGATCTTGAGCGGCCGTGGTCAGATGGCAGCGGCCCGGTCATCGTGATCGGCCGGCTTACGATGCAGAAGCGGGTGGACCTGGCGATTGCCGGCTTTGCGGCGGCCCGTGAGCGCGGCTTCGGCCGTCAACTGAGGATCGTCGGCGACGGGCCGACGCGCAAAGCGCTGGAGCGTCAGGTCCAGCAACTTGGCCTCACAGGCGCGGTCGACTTTCTCGGCGAAGTTGCACCTCGAGCGGTGCCCCGCCTGTTGGCAACGGCATCGTGCTGTCTGATGCCGGCGCGCGGTGAAGGCTTTGGCCTCGCGGCGGCCGAAGCCCTGATGCAAGGAGTTCCGGTGATTGCCTGCAGTGACGGCGGCGGATTGACCGACATTGTCGCCGATCCCGGGGCAGGGCGCCTGGTGTCTCCTGACGTCGCGGCGATCGCCGGGGCGCTCGCCGCGCTCGCTGCCGATCCTGGAGCTGCTGCTGCAGCTCGACGGCACGGCCTGCATTGGCGAGCGCAGTTGTCACCCGATTTTGTCGCTACCCGCTGTCTCACCTGGTACGAGCGAGCGTTGCATGCGTAAGACGAGTTGGCGAGTAGCGCAGGCGCTGGCAGGCCTCGTGATCGTGGTGGTGCTGATCCGGAGCTTCGTCGCGAACTGGCACACGGTCGAGGATCAACCGGTGCAGTGGCAAATCCACTGGGAATACATCGGGGCGTCGCTGGTGATTACCTGGGCGATGTATGGCGTCCTGATCTGGGGATGGCGCGCTGTCCTCGCCGGATGGCGAGAGCAGATGCGCATCGTTGACGCAGCCCGGGTCTGGACCATCTCCAGCCTGGGGAAGTACATCCCGGGGAAGATCTGGTCGATTGCCGGGATGGCGATGATGTCGCAGCGCTACGGCGTGTCGGGATCGGCGGCTACCGGTTCGGCGATCGTGATGCAACTGATTTCGCTTGCGACCGGCGCGATGCTGGCGCTGGCCTTGTCGGGCACCGACCTGCTCGACCGGCTGGCCGGCGGCTGGGGCTCGATCGGCGCGATGGCGCTCGCGGCAGTTGCGATTCTTTCCGCCGTCGCCTTGACGTCGCCATCACTCACCCGCCGGGTCGGATTTCTGCTGCGGCGGCCTGACACCGTGCGCCCGGTCGACCCGAGTGCACTCGCTGGCGCGCTCTTCGCCAACCTGGTGGCATGGGCCGGGTATGGCGTAGCGTTCCAGCTGCTGGCGCTGGGAACGATGCGAGACGTCCAGGTGAGCTGGACCGTTGCAACTGGCGCGTTCGCCGCGTCGTATATCGTCGGATATCTCGCGATCCTGCTACCGGGTGGCCTCCTTGTGAGGGAAACCATGTTGATCACGCTGCTCACGGCGTCAGGCGTCGAACTGCACACGGCCACGGCCCTTGCGGTGGTGTCACGGATCGCGCTGACCATCAACGACATCGGCGCCGCCGCGCCATTTCTCCTTTCCCGGAGCAAGCCCCGTGTCCTCATCAACGCCAGCTGATTCACGCCCGGAGCCGCGCTATCCGCTGCTGATTGCGGTCGCAGTATTCATTGCGGCGGCACTGTCGCTGCTCTGGCCCATTCTCCAGGGCCAGTTCCTGGCCGGCGAAGATCAGGTCAGTGCCGGCTATGCGTTCCGGGCGCTTGCGACCGCGAGCATGCGTGCCGGTCACGGCATCCCGCAATGGAATCCATTCATCCTCGGCGGCATGCCACTCTGGGCCGTGCCCGGCCACTTCGACGTGTTCTACCCGACGGCCTGGCTGCGCTGGATCCTGAACGCCGACACGGTGCTCGACTGGAGCTTCTTCATCCACTTCGTCGTGGCCGGCATTGCCATGTACATGCTGCTGCGCACGCTGCGTACGGGGTGGGCCGCGGCGATGGTTGGTGGCCTGGCGTACGAGTTCTCTGGCATCCTTGCCTCGCAAGTCAGCCCCGGCCACGACGGCAAGTTGTACGCGGCGGCCCTGGCGCCGTTTGCGTTTGTCGCGTTGATCCGGGCGGTCCGGTGGCAGCAGCAGAGCGCCTATGGCTGGCTTGCACTCGTGATCGGCCTGGTGTTGCTCACGCCGCACTACCTGGCTGCATACTATCTGCTGATTGCGTTGGCGCTCTTCACGCTCTGGCTCGTCTTTCTCGATCCCGAGCGTCCGGTCGGTCGTTCACCGGTCACGCCGCTGGTCATGACGGCTGTTGCGGTGGCAGTTGGATTTGGCATTGCCGCGGTCGAACTGCTCCCCGTCCAGCACTCTGTGGCACTCACGCCACGCGCGGCCGGCGGGAACAGCGTCGGATACGACTACGCCAGCACATGGGGGATGGCACCCGAAGAGCTGGCGACGACGATCCTGCCACAGTTCAACGGCGTGCTCGCCCACTACTGGGGTCGCAACCCGATGAAGAACCACACCGAGTATGTGGGAGTCATTGTCGCGATTCTCGCGCTGCTCGGCATTCCGGCGGCACGGCGCCGCAAGGTACTGCTGCCGCTCGCGGTGATCGGCGTCCTCTTCATGATGGCAGCGTGGGGCGGCTACAGCGACTTCTATCATCTCTGGATCCTGCTCCCGCGCATGGAACAGTTCCGGGCACCGGGGCTGGCCTTCTATATCACCGCGCTCGTCGTATGCGTGCTCGCCGGGCTTGGCGCAGACGACTTGCTCGCTGGCCTCAGCTCGCGACGAATGCTGATCGGCGCCTTGTCGGTGCTCGGCGTGATCGCGCTCTTTGCTGGTGCTGGCCTGCTGCAGGGATTGGCCGAAGGTCTGGCCATCCCGGGTCGGGAACAATATGTCATTGCCAACCAGCCCGAACTGCAGTCCGGTGGTCTGCGTATGCTGGTGGTCGTTCTCGCTGGTGGGGCCATGCTGTGGCTGATCCAGCGCGGCAAGCTGGTAGCGTGGCAGGGTGTTGCAGCACTTGTCGTGATTGTCGGACTCGATAACTGGTCGATCCTGCGTCTCTTTCCGCAATGGCTGCCGCCCGCGTCGGTGACCTTTGCGGATGACAACCTGACGTCGATGATGAAGAAGCAGAGCCCGCTTCCGTTCCGTGCATACACCCCAAGCGCACCTGACGCGGGCAATGCACAGATCGATGCGCTGACAGTCTATTCGGCGTCGAGCCTCATGGCGCGCGATATTCCGTCACTGCTCGGCTATCACGGCATGGAAAGCCGCTACTTCGACGCGCTCTTGGGCACCAAGAACATCTGGCAATATCAATACGCCCAGAACATGTGGGACCTGTACGGCGTCAAGTACGTGATTCAGACCACCGAGCCCACCGGCTTGGCTCGCTTCCACAAGGAGATGGGCCCGGTCGAGCTCACGGACAACCGCGCGTTGCTGGGCTCCTATGCAACCCAGGCCGTGGTGATGGAACGCGACTCCGCAATTCAGTGGGTGCGCGTGGTGCCAACGGCGGTCAAGGTCGCCGAGGAACAGATTCCGCCGACAATTGCCGACCCGCGCTTCCCGGTCAACAGTTATGTGCTCTTCCCGGATTCGTCCACCGTGACGACCGAGAAGGTGACAGATACGTTGCCCAAGCCGACGCCCGTCAAGGCCAAGCTCCTCTCCTGGGAACCGGGCGCGATGCACGTTGCGCTTGACGGAACGGATCCACGACCGACGTGGCTGGTCGTCGCCGAGAACTGGTATCCGGACTGGCATGTGCAAGTTGACGGCAAGACGGTGCCCGTATATCGCGGCGACGGGGCGCTGCTCACCATTCCGATTGCCCCGGGTGCCAAGGACGTCAAGATGCTCTTCGATATCGCCGCGTATCACCAGGGGAAGGCGGTCAGCATCTTCGCCCTGGCGCTGACATTGCTCATGCTGGTGGCACCACGCCTCCGCAACCGGACGGCCGATGCCTGAGCGGGCGCTGGTGGTGGTACCGACCTACAATGAGTGCGAAAACCTGCCGCAGATCGTACCCGCGATCCTGTCGCAGGATCCTCGCCTCGAAATCCTGGTGGTTGACGACGGATCGCCCGACGGGACCGGTCAGCTTGCCGACGATTTCGCAGCTGCCGACTCGCGGGTGCACGTGCTGCACCGCACCGCCAAGCAGGGGCTCGGCCGAGCCTACCTTGCCGGTTTTCGCTGGGCGTTGGAGCACGACTACGCCTTCGTGTTCGAGATGGACGCCGATTTCTCGCACGACCCCAAGAACCTGCCGCGCTTTCTTGACGCCATGGGTGACGCCGACCTGCTGGTCGGGTCGCGCTATGCCAGCGGCGTCAACGTCATCAACTGGCCGATGAGCCGGCTGCTGCTGTCGTGGTTTGCCAACAAGTACGTCCGCTGGGTCACCAACCTGCCGCTGACCGACGCCACCGGCGGCTTCAAGTGCTTCCGCCGAGCGACGCTCGCGGCGATCCCGCTCGACCAGGTGCGATCGAATGGCTACGCCTTCCAGGTCGAGATGAGCTACCGGGTGTGGCGCAAGCGACTGCGCCTCAAGGAGCTCTCGATCATCTTTACCGACCGGATGGAAGGGAAGAGCAAGATGAATGGCCGGATCGTGCGCGAAGCGATCTGGATGGTCTGGTGGCTGCGGGTGCAGGGGTTGCTCGGGAGGCTGTCGTGACGGTGGTGTTCCACAAGATGAGCGGATCGGGCAACGATTTCGTGATGATCGACGGTCGCACCTCGGCGGCCTCGGAGTGGACTACGTCGATGATCGCAGCGATCTGCGACCGGCGGAACGGCATCGGGGGCGATGGGCTCGTCTTCGTGACGCCAGTCGGGCCGGATCAGGTGCGAATGACCTACTTCAACAGCGATGGGTCACCAGCCCCGATGTGCGGCAATGCGGCGCTCTGCTCGACCCGGCTCGCCGCTCGCCTGGAGATGGCCAGTCCCGACGGCATGACGCTGGTCACGGACGCGGCCACTTTTGCCACCCGCTGCGTCGGTCCCGGCGCGATGGCAGAGCTCAACCTGCCTGACGTCGACGTCCCGGTTCCGGTCGCCCTGGTTACTGCACCGGGGGAAGAGTGGATCCGCCTTGGCACCGTGGGGGTGCCGCACGTGGTCGTTCTGGTCCGCGATGTTGATCAGGTCGATGTGGTCGCTCGGGGGCGGGCGCTCCGATTTGATCCGGCCTTCGCTCCGGGCGGCGCCAACATCAACTTTATCGGACGGGTGGCGCCGGCGGACGCGCAGGCTCCGGCGTGGAAGATCCGGACCTACGAACGCGGTGTCGAGGACGAGACGCTGGCGTGCGGCACCGGCACGGTGGCGGCGGCCGTGGCGCTTGGGAGCGTCGGGCTGGCTGAACTGCCGTTGGCAGTCGAGTCGGCCAGCGGCAAGGTCTTGTCCGTGAGCGCCCAGGTTACCGCCAATCGGGCCACCGCGGTCTGGCTCTGTGGTGAGGCGCGACTCGTGGCCCGAGGGATCTGGTTGGGTTGACGGCGCTGCGCGGTGTGGTCGGTTACCTGGTGAATGAAATTGGGATGGCGGTCCGGACTGACGCTTCAGGGCAGTCATTCGACGTGGGAAAGCGCCATCGGGGTGGATAACTGGCTCTTTCCCACACTTTTCCACCGGCGTACTTAACATAATATACATTATACATCATAAAAAGAGCTCAAGAAGCCCCACAAAAAGCCCGCCCGCATACCGCCGTCAGCAAGCCAAACGACCACCTCCGAGACCGTGAACCACCGAGCCGAGTGCTGCTTGACAGTCCGCTGGTGTTATCCCGCTGGGCGAGTTTCTCCGCCTCCACGTTCACCGGGCCACTACATCCTTCAGCGCAACGCGGGCGCCGGTCGGGCCTTCCTTTCAGGAGCCTTCCGGAACGAACAATGGACCGACCCCCAGTGGGGATCGGTCCATCCAGACTTCACGCCTCGAGCCTTACGGTCAGCTTGGTCCGCCGCCGCCGGTCATCTCGGCCAAGCGGACCTGTGCCTCTGTCTTCGAGCCGGTCTTGCCGTACTTGGTAATGATCGTGCTGTAGATCTCCTTTGCCTCGTCGGGCTTGCCGGCGAGTCGCGCGGCGCGGGCCGCGTCCAGGAGATTGGTGGCCTTCAGGTAGTCGAGCACGGCGAGGTCAGCGGCCTTGCGGTAAGCCGCGTCGGCTTCCGGAAACTTGCCGGTATTCTCGTATGCCGTACCTAGGAGCGCGTTGGCTGGCGACGCGTACTCGGCTGGCGGATTGGTCTTCAGGAAATCGCCCAACGTCGCGATGGCCAGTTCATTCTGGTCGGAGACCAGCCTGGCTTGTGCGATACCGAGGGTCGCCTCGTAGGCGGCCGAGCTGCCGGCGTAGGCGCTGGCGACCCTGGTAAAGCCCTCAACGGCGACGCCCATATTCCCCTGGGCCGCGGCCTCTCGCGCCTGATCCAGCGCCGATGCCGCATAGGTTTCCTTGCGGCGGCCAGCCGTGATCGTGAACCAGATTGCCAGGCCAGCAAGCAGCAGTATGCCACCGACGATACCACCGATCCGGATCCGCTGGGGCGTCAGGAACGCCCAGCCCGCGATGGGCGATGGTGCTGCGGACTCGGGGTGTGGAGCTTCAGCAGCCATTGCCATGCAATCCGCTCGAAAGAGTGTTCGTGATGACCAGCCCTTGAAAATGGTAGAGTGAGGCGTTGAACGCCAGAGCGCGACGCCTCAAGCTCCGACTCTTCTGGCACCACCCGCGCCATGCCCCCGGCAGGACTTGAACCTGCAACCTCCGGCTTAGGATGCCATTGCTCTATCCAATTGAGCTACGGAGGCGTTTGGCGTGGTCGTCAATAATGCGGTACAGGGCCTCGATTTGCGAACGTGCCAACGCGGCAAATTGTGCCGGTCCTGGCACCGGCGGCGGTTGAGAAGGCCTTCATTCCATGCGTTCTAAACATTGTCATATCACTTGATCTCTTCTGCCTCAAAGTATTACCCAGCAACTCTTTGCACCAAATGAGAACGACTTCATCCATTTTCTTTGGTCGGCGCTGACCGCTGCCGCCACATCTCTGCTGCCATCGGGATCACCGAGATCAGGATGATTGCCAGGATCACCAACGAAAAGTTGTGTCGGACGCTGGGCAAGTTGCCAAAGAAGTATCCCGCGGCGGTAAAGAGGCCGACCCATAGCACTCCGCCGCCAACATCATAGCTCAGGAAGCGGGGATACTTCATCGCCCCTACCCCGGCCACAAACGGCGTGAAGGTCCGGACGATCGGGACGAAGCGGGCCAGCACGATGGTCCGGGCACCGTGCCGGGCAAAAAAGGCCCGAGTCCGGTCCAGATGCCGCTGCTTGAGGAAGCTGAGCTGACCGGAAAAGGCCCGCGGACCGATCGTGCGTCCGACCCAGTAGTTGACGTTGTCGCCGACAATCGCAGCCGCCGCCAGCAGCGCGAAAAGGAGGACTGGATTGAGCGACCCCAGGGCTGCAAAACTGCCCGCAGCGAAGAGCAGTGAGTCACCGGGCAGCAGCGGCAGGAAGACCAGGCCGGTCTCACAAAAGATGATCAGGCAGAGGATCGCATAGGTCCAGACGCCATAGTCCTGGATGATGCCGCCCAGGTGTCGGTCGAGATGGAGGACGAAATCGATGAACAGGTGCACTGCGCTCATTCAACAGCTCCGTCGAAGCCAAATTGGCCGAGCAAGGGAACAAAGCGGACATCGTGAATGGGATCCAGGTCAAACCCGGCTCCTTCGGCGTGGCGCGTCACGAGGGTGAGCACCTGATTAGCCTGATCGCCGACCGGAATGACCAAACGGCCGCCCGGACTGAGCTGGTCCACCAAGGGCTGTGGAATAGCAGGGCTGGCCGCCGCCACCACGATCGCCTCATAGGGAGCGTTGGGTCGCCAGCCCAGTGAACCATCACCGTGCATGATCGACACATTGCTCCCCAATCCGGCCTGTCGAAGGGCTTCGTGCCCGCCGCGCGCCAGTTCTGCGATTCGCTCGATCGCGAAGACGCTCTCCGCGAGCATGGCGAGCAGCGCCGTCTGATATCCCGATCCGGCCCCTATTTCGAGCACCCGCTCGCGCCCTGTGAGTGCCAGCAGCTCACAGCTGCGGGCCTGGACATACGGCTGCGAGATCGTCTGGCCGAGGCCGATCGGCAGGGCAACATCCTCGTAAGCGCGGTGGCGCAGCGATTCCGGCACAAAGAGGTGGCGAGGGACCGTGGCAATGGCGCGCAGCACGGCCATGTCGCGGATCCCCTTCCCCTGCAGTGTCTCGACCAACTGCGACCGATAGCCGACGTACCCGTCGGTCACGCGGAGTCTTCCAGGTGCCAGCCTCGAACAGTTTCCAGCAACTCGTGGTTGGTAAGGTCCAGCCGCAGCGGCGTGATGCTGACGTACCCGGCCGCAATCGCCGCGTGGTCAGTATCATCGCCGCCAGTCCAGGTAATCCGGCCGCCGCCGATCCAGAGCACCTCACGACCCCACGGGTCCTTTTGGCGCGCAACCGATTCGGAGAAATACCGTGACCCTAGCGGCGCGACCCGGATCCCACGAACCTCGCTGGCCGGAATGGCCGGAAAGTTGATGTTGAGGAGCGTGTGCCGTGGAATCGCCGGAAGCGAACAGATCCGTTTGACCAGGCGGGCGACCAGTGGCCGGTACCCATCGAGCAGCTCTTCACCCCGGCCCGCGAACGAGATGGCGACTCCGGGTATCCCCAGAAAGACCGCTTCCATCGCCGCTGACACGGTCCCTGAATAGAGGACGTCCTCGCCCAGGTTGGGGCCGAGGTTGATGCCGCTGAAGACCCAGTCCGGCGGTGCCGGCAGCAAGGCCTCCAGAGCCAGAAGGACGCAATCCGTCGGGGTCCCATCGACCTGCCACGAGCCATCAGGGCGCTGCATCGGCCGCAGCGGGCGGCTCAGCGTCAGGGCATGGGACTGGGCGCTTTGTTCCCGGTCAGGGGCGACAATGGTGACGGTAGCCACCTCGCCACACGCCTCGGCCAGGACCTGAATGCCGGGTGACAGAATCCCGTCATCATTTGCAACTAGGATGTGCATGCTCGGAAGATAGTCCCCGAACTGGATGGAGAGCCGTGGCCGCGACCGGATTGCTCATCGATTTTGGTGGCACGCTGGATGCCGATGGTGAACCGTGGAGCGACCGGTTTTTTGCTGCCTATCGGGCCGCCGGCGGAGCCGTGGCGCGCGACCAGTTCGGGCATGCGTTCGCCGCAAGCGATACCCAGCTGGCGGCACTCACCGGCGTGGCAACCTTCGACTATTCGAGCACGGTCGCGGCCCAGTCATCCCTGCTTGCCAAGCTGTTGCCGGACGGCGGCCTGCTCGAGGATGCCGCGCTTCAGGATGCGTTCTGCGCTGCCGCTGCAAACGTAGCCGGACGCAATCGGAAGGCGCTCGATGACCTCGCCGGGACCTATCTGCTTGCAGTCGTCTCGAACTTTCAGGGGAACCTGGCGCCGTGCCTGGATGAGCTTGGCCTTGCCGACGTATTCGACGTGGTGAGCGATTCCGAAGTGGTTGGCGCCCGCAAACCGGACCGGCGGATCTTCGATGAGACGCTCGACCAGCTGGGCTGTGACGCCGCCAGCTGCTGGATGATCGGGGATAGCCCACCTAACGACATCGCCGCTGCCGCTGCGATCGGCATGGATACGTGCTGGGTCGCGCCAGCCGCTCGGCCCCTTCCCGGGATCGCGCCCACGGCGCGCGTTGCTCGATTCAGCGACGTGTCGAAGGTGGTGACCTGATGCACGGACTGGTGCTGGCCGGTGGCGATGGATCGCGGTTGCTCGCCAGCGGCATCAGCGATCCCAAGGCGTTCGTGACGGTCGCCGGAGAACCGCAGCTGCGGCGTATGGTCGCAGCATGCCGGCGGGTTGGCTGTGCGACGGTCACCTGCGCGGTGCGCGCCGACCTTGCGGCCGAGGCGGTTCACCTGCTCGACGATCCGACAGTCCAGGTGATCAGCGTTCGCACGCCGAGTTCGCTGCACACCCTGCAAGCCGGCCTCGAAGCTGTGGCTGATGGTCCAGTGGTTTGCACGCTCGTCGACACGGTCATGCCTGACGCTGATTGGGATCGGGCCCATGCACAAGGTGCCCGTGCATTGCAGTCCGCCGCCGCCGCAGTCGTCGTGACGCCCTATGTCGCCGACGATGTGCCGCTCTGGGTCGACGCCGACGCAGCAGGTCGCGTACTGGCGTTCGGACGGCGCGGTACGCGCGACCTGGTGACCGGCGGCGTGTACTGGTTGGGCGCCGAGGCGCGAGCCGAGTCGGCGCGCGCGACGGCGGACGGCGTGATGCGGCTGCGGGGATATCTGGCGCGCTTGGTGAGCAGCGGCGCTCGGGTGATGGTGGTCGAGGTGCCGAAGATTGTCGACATCGACACGGCAGCCGATCTGGAGGATGCCCTTCTACTTGTCCATGGAGAGCACGCGTGACGATGCAACTGGTTGCGATCTATCGCAGCGCCACCTATTCACCGGGCCGGCATCGTAGCAACGATGCGGCGATCATGGACGCCACGACGGCGTTGCTCGCGGAGAACGGCTGGTCAGTCGAGCGGCTCGGCGAGGGTGACGTGGAAGCGGGGATCATCCCCGACGGCGACCTCTACCTGAACATGTGCCAGGGTGCCAGCGCCTCGGCACGACTGCTCGATCTCGAACGCGAGGGCGCCCTGATCCTCAACCGACCGTCGGCGGTGCTCGGGTGTCATCGGCACCGGCTCGTGCCGCTGCTGGCGGCATCGGAGCTGTCGTTCCCGGCGACGGCGCTGCTCGCGACGAGCGGTGCGCGCTGGTCGACCGACGAGTTTGGCGCCGCCGATGTGTGGGTCAAGCGCGGTGACGTACACGCGCAGGAAGCGGCCGACGTCGTGCGTACGCCGGTGGCCAGGCTCGCAGACGCGCTCGAACAGTTCCGACTCCGCGGCGTCAATCAGGTTGCGGTGCAAGCGCATGTCGACGGCCCGGTGCTCAAGTTCTACGGCGTCGGCGACGGATCGTTGTTCCACGCCTTCCGCGAAGACGGGCGGCCCGTGGACGGCGACACCGTCGATATCCCGGTGTTACGCGAGCTGGCATTCGCTGCGGCCCGTGCCGTCGGCCTGCACGTGTTCGGCGGCGACGCCGTCGTCCCGGCCCGCAGCCGTCCGACGCTGGTGGACCTCAATGACTGGCCGAGCTTTGCACCAGTCCGCGACATGGCCGCACAGGCGATTGCAGCCCTGGCCGAATCTTCCATTGCTCAACGGAGTTATCGATGACCACCATCAGTCCCCCGATGATGACTGTGCCTGGCCCCGAATCGCTGGCGACCTTTGCGGCGGAATCGGCGTATGCTGCGCCCGGCACGCAAGGCGTCGCGCTGTTCAGTCGTCTCGCGCTCGACCGCGGCGAAGGCGCCATTCTCTGGGATCGCGACGGTAACCGTTACATCGACTTGATGGCCGGTATCTGCGTGGCGTCCCTTGGCTACGGTCATCCGAAGTACGTCAAGGCGCTGCAGGATCAGGTCGCGCGGCTGCATGTCGGCAGCTTTGCCACCGCACATCGAGCCGAACTGGTCAAGCTGATCGCCAGTATCACGCCGGGGGACTGCAACCGCACCCAGTTCTATTCAAGTGGCGCCGAGGCGGTCGAGGCGGCCCTGCGGCTGGCCAAGTCGTATACCAAGAAGTCGGAAGTGCTGGCATTCTGGGGCGGCTACCACGGCAAGACTGGCGGCGTCTTACCGCTGCTCGGCGGGACGTTCAAGCACGACCTCGGTCCGTTGATGCCCGGGTGTTATCTCTCGCCCTACGCCAGCATGTCACGCAACGAGTTCAACGCCTCGACACCTGAGGAGCTGCTGCAGCGTGCGACGGCGTTCCTGCGCCGCAAGATCCAGCTGGAGACCACCAACAACATCGCTGCAATCATCGTGGAACCGGTGCAAGGCACCGCCGGCAACATCGTCCCAGTGCCCGGCTTCCTGCGCGCCTTGCGCACCCTGGCCGATGAACTCGGCGCCGTGCTGATCGCCGACGAAATGATCACCGGCTTTGGACGCACCGGAGAGCTCTTTGGCGTCAATCACGACGGCGTCGTGCCTGACATCATGACGGTCGGTAAGGCGTTTGGCGGTGGCTTCCCGATGAGTGGCGTGATCGCCTCGGAGAAGGTGGCCTTCTCCATGCCATGGGCCAATCCGAGCGGCAGCTCGTCGAGCTATGGCGGCAACCCGCTTGCGGCGGCCGCTGCACTCGCCGCAATCAGCATCACGCTCGATGAAGACCTGCCGGGCCGGGCTCGGCGTACGGGCGAGGCGATGCTCGCCGTGATGCGTGATTGGGAAGGCGACATTCCAATCGTCCGCGATGTGCGTGGTCGCGGTCTGATGATCGGGCTCGACCTGGTGCATCCACGCACCGGCAAGCTGCTGGATCGTACCGTCACGCGGGAGATCTTCGACGCACTGCTGGCGCGCGGCGTGTTGTCGATGTTCTACAGCGCCGAAGTGCGCATCAATCCGCCGCTGGTGATCGAAGAAGCCGACGCGCTCGAGGCACTGTCGATCGTGGAGGGAGTCCTTCGGGATGCCAGCGAACGCCTCGTTTGACAAGGGCGCGGTGGTGGAGGAATGGGCTGACGCCCATTTCTTTCGTCCCGTAGGGCTGCGCATCGCCCGGTTGGCCTTTCCGACCCGGGTGACACCGGATCAGATCACCCTGATCGCGCTGTTGACCGGGCTAGCCGCCGGGCACTTGCTCTTTTATCACAGCGTCGCCCTGAACGCGGCCGGTGTCGCCATGTTCCTCGTGTCGGACTTTTTCGACAGCGCGGATGGCCAGCTGGCGCGCATGCGGCAAACGTCCACGCGCTTTGGTCGCATGCTCGATGGCCTCTCCGACACACTGCGCTTTGCGAACCTGTACGCCACGCTGATTGCCCGGCTGCTCGTCGCGTCGGAACCGGCCTGGTTCGCGATTACCCTGGGTGCCGCCGGCGGGCTGCTGCATTCGATGCAGAGCAGCTGGGTCGATTACATCAAGCAACTCTACATGTACATCGCCCGGGGCGGCGACGGCGAGCTCGACCTGCCCGAGGACGTGGCCCGGATCGCGGCCACCGCCACCGGGTGGCATCGACTACAGGTTCGCATCTATGCCGGGTACGTCGCGCGGCAGGCACGGACCTTCGCGTCGTCGGTTGCGGTCGTTCGTCGGTTGCGGGCGACGGACGAGCGTGAATTGCTGGCCGCAGAATGGGCCGCTCGAGAGCAAGGGATCGTGCAGCAATGCGCGTGGGTGGCACAGAACATCCGCTTTCTCCTGCTCGCACTATTGGTCGTTCCCGGTTACGTGAATACCTACCTCTGGGTGACGATCGGGCCGATGACGGTGATCGCCCTCGCGCTGGTAACACTCCACGAACGCCGAGCCGCGGCGATGCTGCACGACGACGAAGCGCCCCGCCTCGTTACTGCCGAATCATGACGCGGCACGAAGGGCTCATTGTCGGTGCCGGCGGTGTGGCCCGGCTGGCCCACTATCCGGCTTACCTGCATGACCCGGCGCTCGCTTCGCGCGTGGCCATCACGGGCGTGGTCGATTCGCGAGTCCCGGCTCCCGACCTCGGTGGATTGCCGGTGTACCCAACCATTGCCGCCGCAATTGCGGCGCAGCGAGTGGACTTTGTCGACATCTGTACACCGACGGCTTCGCATCAGGCATTGACGTTGCAGGCGCTGGAATCGGGCCTCCATGTCTTTTGCGAAAAGCCGGTTGCGATCGACCTGGCAGAGGCCGCCTCACTTGCCGACGCGGCGCGGGCAGCTGGACGCGTCCTCTTTCCCTGCCATCAGTATCGCGAGAACCCGGCTTGGCGGCAGCTGGCGCGCTGGATCGCGGACGGCGCGATCGGCGCGTGGCACCTGGCCGAGTTCCACGTCTATCGCGCGGAAGCCGATCGAGGCACGATCAGTTCTGCGGCAGTCCCCTGGCGCGGCCAGCGGGCCGATAGCCTCGGCGGCGTGCTGCTGGACCATGGCACCCACCTGCTGTATCTGCTGCTGGATGTCGGCGGCATGCCGCTCGCCGTGCAGGCGCATCTGGCGACGCTGGGGCACGGCAGTTACGACGTCGAGGACACCGCTCACGTCGTGCTGGACTTTCCTCGACGCGCCGCCACGATTACCCTGACATGGGCCGGCCAGGAACGCGAGAACCGTATTCGGTTCATTGGCAGCGCCGGCATGGCAGAATGGGTCGGCGGAACGCTTCGGCTGGTGCGGCGTGACGGCCAGACCGAATCGACCGATTTCAGCGCGCAACTCGACAAGCGGGAGTATGCCGGATGGATGAGTCGGGTCCTCGGACGATTCAGCGACGC
Organism: Gemmatimonadales bacterium; assembly: GCA_036499125.1. Taxonomy (GTDB): domain Bacteria; phylum Gemmatimonadota; class Gemmatimonadetes; order Gemmatimonadales; family GWC2-71-9; genus Palsa-1233. Next base: position 38,896 of record DASYEH010000010.1, on the reverse strand, counting down.
CATGGATAACGGGTCATCGCCTGAATCGCTGCGCGAAATCACCCAGGTCGCAACGATCCTGGGCGCGGCGTACCGTTCTGCTGAAGAGGGCCGCCGGATCAGCCTGGCATGAACCGCTATCTGCGGATCGGTGGGTTCGTGATTGGCGTCGGCCTCTTCGCCGCCCTGATCTGGAATGCCGGCCCTCTCGTCCTCTGGCATTCACTCCGCAGTTCGGCGTGGGTCGTTGGTCCGTTGGTGCTGCTCTGGGGTGTGGTCTATGCGTGCAATGCCCGAGCCTGGCAGCTCCTCATCCCGGATCGCCCGCCCGAGTTCACCTTCTGGCGTGCCTACCTGCTGTCCATCAGCTCCTTCGCGATGAACTACGCGACGCCGATTTTTTCGCTTGGTGGCGAGCCGCTCAAGGTCGCTGGTGCCGCGCCCATCCTCGGCACCGACCGGGCGGTCGGGTCGGTCGTCGGTTTCCGCTTTCTGCACGCGATATCGCACGTCATGGTCTTCCTCACGGCAGTGATTCCCGCGGCGATCCTGCTACCGCACACAGTACCGGTGTACGCATTGCTCTTCGTGGGCACGACGGTGCTCTCACTGGCCGCGGCATTTCTCCTGTCGCAGCAGCGCGATGGCTTCTTCGAGCGCGGTGTCGATTTCCTGGCGCGGATCCGGTTGCTGCGCCCGCTGGCGACCCGGCTGGCGAGCAATCGTGGCCGGCTCCAGGAGCTCGATCGCGAGTTGACCGCCATTCACGCGGCACCGGGTCATTTCAAGTGGGCACTCGCGACGGAGATGACCGGACGCGTTCTCTGTACGCTCGAGTACGCCGTGATCTTCTACGCGCTCGGGCTTGGTATCGACATTCCGCGCGCGTACGTCGTGGCGAACATGTCGTCGCTGATCACCAACCTGCTCTTCTTCATGCCGTTCGAGCTGGGATCGAAGGAGGGCGGAGCGTCGCTGGTCTTCGTATTGCTCGGGCTGTCACCCACGTTGGGAACGTCGGCCGCGCTGTTGAGCCGCCTGCGCGAGTTTGCCTGGACTGCCATCGGGCTCTCTGTGCTGCTGCTGCTCGGCGACCCGAAGCGGCGCGCCGCTCAGCCTTGAGCTAACCGAGCGCGAGCTGGTCTTCGCCGTGCTCCGCCAGCGGAGTGCGTGTTGGCGCCGCGGTGGCGCGAGGAGCCGGCGCAGAAACAGTCGGCGGCGGCGTCGGTACGGTTGCAGCGGTTGCGACCTTGGATGATCGATGCGCGCGCGTCACCGGTACGGAGGCCGCCTCTGCCGGCAGCGCGCGCGGCGCGACCTTCCTGCCGTCGAGTACTGCCAGCACGTCTTCGAGCCGCTCACGAATATCCTGCACCGTTTCGTCGCGCATGGCGTCGCGGGCCGCTGCTTTCAGCTCGCCATTCTTGCGATAGTGATCGAGCCGCTGTCGCGCTCCTTCGATGGTGAACTTCTCGGTATAGAGCAGGTGCTTGACCAGCATGATCAGCTCGACTTCCCGTGCCTTGTAGACCCGGTTGCCGGAGCGATTCTTGGCCGGGCTGAGGAAGCGAAACTGCCCTTCCCAGTACCGAAGCACATGTGGCTTGAGTTCGGTCAGCGCACACACGTCACCGATCGAGAAAAACTGCTGGCCGGGTGGCGGTAAAGTCATGTCCAGCGCTCCGCCTTGAGGGTTCGATCCATCAAGAGTTGAATCGACTCGCGCGGTGAGACGTTGTCAAATAACACCGCCGCCACCTGCCGAGTGATTGGCATGTCCACGTTGTGCCGTTCCGCCAGGCGCACGGCTGCCTTGGCGGTGTTGACCCCTTCCACCACCGTGCGATGCGCATGGTGATATTCGTCGAGTGTTGTGCCGTGTGCGAGCGCCACGCCAAGTTGACGATTTCGCGACAACGCGCCAGTACACGTCAGGATCAGGTCGCCCATGCCGGCCAGGCCGGCAAACGTCTCGGTACGGCCGCCCATCGCCTCGCCGAGTCGTGCCAGTTCGGCGAGCCCGCGGGTCAGTAACGCCGCTCGCGGGTTGTTGCCGAGTTGCAGGCCTTCCACAATGCCCGCTGCGATGGCGATCGTGTTCTTGATCGACCCGCCGAGGGTGACGCCGCAGACATCGTCATTCGAATAGACGCGAAACGTCGGCGTCGAGAAGAGTCGCTGCACCTGCACTGCGGCGGCGGCATCGTTCGAGGCCGCTACGATCGCCGTGGGCTGGCCCGCCAGCACTTCCTCCGCGAAGCTCGGCCCGGACAATGCCACGAAGGTCGCGTGCGGAATCGTATCTCGCGCGACGTCGCCCATCAGTTGCAACGTGACGGTGTCGATCCCCTTGGTGGCGCAGACCAGCACCGTTCCCGGTGCGACATGCGGTGCAATGGTAGTGAACACCTGCCGGGAAATGTGGCTTGGCACCACGGAACAGATCAGCGATGCACCTGACACCACGTCGAGCAGATCGTGGCTTGCCCGCAGTGACGGTGCCAACGATGCATGTGGGAGGTAGAGCGGATTGGTGTGGTACGTGGCGATGGCATCAGCGACTTCTGCTTCGTATGCCCAGATCGAGACGTTGAGCCCCTTGCGGGCGAGCAGGTCGGCGAGCACGGTCCCCCAGCTGCCGGCGCCGATAACGGCGACATCAGTCGTCATGCGTCGGGGCCCGCCGCGATCGGTCGCCGGAAGCGGTGTTCGGTGCCGTTGAGGAGGCGGCGGATATTGGCACGATGCATCCAGATCACCACCAGCGCGAGCGCGGCAAACCAGAGCACGGTGTTACGCCGTGACGGTTGCACCACCAGAATGGCGAACGGCAGCGCCATGGCGGCGACGATACTGGCGAGCGAGACATAGCCCGATGCCGTGAGGATGATCCCCCAGATCGCCAGCGTCACGCCGAATGCACCAGGCGCCAGCCCCAGCACCACGCCAGCGGTCGTTGCGACGCCCTTGCCACCCTTGAAGTTGACGAACACCGAGAAGACGTGCCCGAATACAGCTGCCGCGCCGAGCAGCAGCGATCCGGTCGTGTCGAGCCCCACCCACGGACCGAGCAATGCCACTGGCGTAGCGCCCTTGAGGGCGTCGAACATCGCGACCGGCACGGCATATTTCCAGCCGAGCACCCGGAAGAGATTCGTGGCGCCGAGGTTGCCGCTTCCCACCGTCCGCAGATCGACGTGCTTGACCATGCGCACCACGATGAACGACGTGGGGATGGCGCCAAGCAGGTAGGACGCGACGGCAGCTGCTACGACGGCGAGGGTCATGCCTGACTACCGCGTCGGTTGATCTTCAGCTTGACAGGCGCGCCCATGAAACCCCATACGTCACGAAAGCCACGCAACAGATACCGTTGGTACGATTCCGGCACTGCATCGGGCCGGTTGCAGATGATCACGAACGCCGGCGGCGACGTACCGATCTGCGTCGCATAGAGCAGCTTGACCTCTTCGCCTTCCTTCTGCGGCGGCGCAGCCCGTGCCAGCAGCTCCTGCAGCACGCGATTCACTTCGGCGGTCGGCACGCGCTTCGTGCGCGCGTCAGCGACCTCGATCACCATGTCGAGCAACTTGCGCACCCGTTGCCCAGTGACGGCCGACACATATACAAACGGCACATTCTCCAGGAACGGCGCCTTTTCGATCAGGGTCGCGCGGCCACGCTCGGCGGTATTGGCGTCCTTCTCTTCGATCAGGTCCCACTTGTTCACCACGACCACCAGGCCGCAGCCGCGGTCCCAGGCGTTGTTGGCGATGCGCAGGTCCTGATTGTGCAGGCCAAGCTTGGCATCGACGACAAGGAGGCAGACGTCGGCGCGGCCGAGCGCGCGCTCGGTGCGCATATTGGAATAGAACTCGACGTTGTCCTGGACCTTGGCATGACGGCGCAGACCGGCGGTGTCAATGAAGGTCAGGCTCTTGCCATGATAGGAGACGGTCGAGTCGATCGCGTCGCGGGTAGTGCCGGCGACGGCCGTCACGACATGGCGCTCTTCGCCGAGCAGCTTGTTGGCGAGCGACGACTTGCCGACGTTGGGGCGGCCAAGAATGGCGACATGGATCTGGTCGCCCGTTTCCTGAGCTTCGGAGGCCGGCAACGCTTCGACGATCGCATCGAGGAGGTCACCGCTTCCCTGCCCGACGGCAGCCGACACCGGCCACGGTTCGCCCAGGCCGAGGGAGTAGAAGGGGTAACGCTGATCGTGGGTGCCGAGGTTGTCGAGCTTGTTCACGGCCAGCATCACGTGGCGCCCCGAGCTCCGGAGCCGGCGGGCGATGTCCTCATCGACCGGGTTGATCCCCTCGGCGCCGTCAGTGAGCAGCAGCACCACATCAGCTTCGTCGACCGCATGCTGGACCTGAAGCCGGATGGCCTTGTCCATCAGTTCGTCGGACTCGGGGACCAGGCCGCCGGTGTCGACCACCCAGAAGTCGCGGCCATTCCACGTTGCATCGCCGAAATGCCGGTCACGCGTGGTGCCAGCCAGATCGGAGACAATGGCCTCGCGGCCGCCGACCAGACGGTTGAAGAGCGTCGATTTCCCGACGTTGGGGCGGCCGACGATGGCCACGGTCGGTTTGCTCACCGTAAGCCAAGGCTAGCGGAGACTGCTGAGAAGTCCATGCTGCAATATGGCGCTATGTCCTAATAGCAGCAAGGGTTACACCATCGACTTCAAGCGATTTCCAGATTGTACAGCGGGAGGACTGGAGACGCAAAACGGCCACCTGGTGCGGTGGCCGTTTGTGGACAATCAATCATTTCAAGCGGGCGACGGGGTGGAGCTGAACGCGCTCACCCCGTCACTCACGCGGAGATTTCATTCAAGCGGGCGACGGGGTGGAGCTGAACGCGCTCACCCCGTCACTAGCGCGGAGATTTCATTCAAGCGGGCGACGGGGTTCGAACCCGCGACCCTCAGCTTGGGAAGCTGATGCTCTACCAACTGAGCTACACCCGCGATGTGCCGTACAAGCTAGCCTTGCTCCCTGCCCCGCCAAGAGCCAGGCTGCCGACGCGCGGCAGCCTGAGCTCGCACCGCCCTACTTCACATGGTAGCGCCAGTCGCTGATTCCCGCGCCGGCGGCGGTGACCGTGATGTCCTGGGTCGCGTCCTTCTGCAGCGCTGGAATCGCAACTTCCTGGCTCGTGACCACGGCACCCTTGGCGTCGAGGAAATCAAAGACCAGAGTCACCGGGGCCGGGACGATCGCCTTGCCGGCCGGGGTGGTCGCATCATTGCCAGTGGCCACTCCCGTCACCTTGGCGCCGTCCTTGGTCACGGCAAATCCCTTGATCGTGACGCCGATCGGCATCGCCTGCAGCTTGCCGACGGCATCAATCCACTTCGTGGTGTCTGCCTGGAGACGATAGCCGTTGACCAGAAGTTGCGCGTTGGTCATCCCCAGCGGCGCGATTTCGAGCAACCGCTGCGACGCAACGACCAGCTTCTTACCGTCCTTCAACCCCAGATAGGAGTTGGCCAGGTTGTACTGGGCATCGTGATTCCATGGATCGACTGCCAGGACCTTGAGAAAGCCCTCAGCCGCCCCGTTGTAATCCTTGGCCGTGAATGCGCGGATCGCGATTTCGTTCAGCTCGGTGGTATTGAGCGTTCCACTCGCGGCCATCTCGCCCTGAATCTTGTCGGCGCCGGCGGCGTCGCCGGTCGCCCGGAGTGCCCCGGCGAGGGCACGCTTGATATCGACATCGGTCGAGTCGATCGCGAGATACTTGCGATACTCGATGATGGCGTTGGCGTTGTCGCCCTTGTCCTGATAGATGTACGCAAGGTTGTACGTCGCGCCCTTCTGCGTGCCGGCAAACTGCGGATCGGTGCCGGCCTTGTCCTGGGCGATCTTGAAATAATAGGCGGCGCTATCGAGCTGGTTCATGTTCATGAACGTGCCGCCGAGGTTGTAGAACCCCTGCGGATAGTACCGGGCGATCGTCAGTGCATCGCGCAACACGGCGAGGGCCGAGTCGTTCTGCTTGAGCCGCATGAACTCGGCGCTTGGGGTGACCAGCGGCAACCAGGCCGTCTGCCGGAATCCCTTGATGTCTTCGGCGCAATCTGGCGCCAGCGCCTCGGCCTTGGTCAAGGCGGAGTCGGCCCCCTTGAGGTCACCGAGCTGCAGGTCGGCGCGGCCGAGATAGTACCAGGCCGCCGCATTTTGGGGCGTCGCAGCAATAGCGTCGCTGGCAGCCTTCACGGCCTTGATGACACCGTCAGTGTACTTCTTGGAGTCCATCACGGTACGGCCGCCGGACTGGTCCGTAAATCCCTCGGTGGCGGTCTTGAGATCGAGCGCGGCGCTGTTCGACCGGAAGTCACCCTTGAGCGGGCAGATCGGCGCCTGGTATCGGCCATGCGGCTTCATCGCCTGGGCCACACGGGTGTTGTAGATGGTCTGGCCGGCGAGCGGTGCCGCGAGCATCGCGAGGCTGCCTGCGGCCAGTATCGTTGCGATCTTCATCATTGCTCCTCGAGGTCGGTCATGGGCGGCCATCCGGTCGCGCCCGCTACAGTACGCCTTGCCGGGACCCACCGTTGTGCCGGTGCCGGCTGGACGCGGTACAATATCCTACGCCGCGGCCACTGCGGCAACGTTACCAGATCACCCGGCAACGAGTGCCGAGGCATCGCGGTAGAGCCAGCCGGCACCGGTGTTGAAGACGATCACCCGGTCCGTCGGCCTGATCGCCCCGGAACCCTGCAGCTGGACCAACCCGGCGAACGCCGCGCCACCTTCGGGCCCGACGTCGATTCCCTCGTCCCGTGTCGCCAACGTGGCAAGCTCCATCATCGTTTCATCTGTAACAGCGACGGCACCCCCACCGGTTTCCCGGAGGATCCGCAGCATCAGGCGGTCGCCGAGGGGGCCCGGCACTCTCAGGCCGCTCGCAATGGTCCACGGCTCCGTCCAGGGGACAGCGTCTGCCGCTCCCGCCTCGAATGCACGGACGATCGGGGCGCAGCCGGTGCTTTGTACGGTGTACATCCGTGGCAGCTCGCTGGTGACCCACCCAGCAGCCCGCAACTCGACAAAGGCCTTCCACATGCCGATGAGGCCGGTGCCGCCGCCAGTGGGGTAGATGATGGCATCCGGAAGGACCCAGTTCATCTGCATGGCGAGTTCCAGGCCCAGGGTCTTCTTCCCCTCGATCCGGTAGGGCTCCTTCAGGGTGCTGAGGTCCATGGCACCGGTTTCTGCCGACCAGGCGCGGGCTGCCTTGCCACAATCGCCAATGTGCCCATCAATGAGCACCAGATCACCGCCAAAGGCCACGATCTGCGACAGAATGGTGCGGGGCGTCGTGCGCGGGGCGTATACGCGCACACTCGCCCCCGCACGAGCCGCATAGGCGGCGCTGGCAACCCCAGCGTTACCGGCGGTGGGGACCACGAACTGCCGGGCACCGGCGGCCACCGCCCGGGTGATCGCCGCGCTGAGTCCCCGCGCCTTGAAGGAGCCAGTCGGGTTGCAGCCCTCATCCTTGACCCAGACGTCCCCTAATCCGAGTGACGCAGCCAGTCGAGGCACCGCGAGGAGTGGTGTGTCGCCTTCACCGAGGGTGACAGGTTCTTCCTCGGGCTCGAGCGGCAGGAAGGAGCGGAACCGCCACATCCCGCGCCGCCGTCGCGCCTCGGCGCGCTCGGTGATGGCGTGGGTCCGGTTCGGATAGCGCACCAGCCAAGGACGGCCGCAGAGATTGCAGACCGTCGGCAGGCCATCAGGCGGCGCGGTGTTACCGCAATCGGAACATTCGAGATGCCAGTCCATTCAGTTCACCTTGAGATGATCGAGGATACGGGTCGCCAGTGCGATCGAGAATCCGGGCAACGCGGCCACATCAGGAACTGTGGCGGCTCGGACGCCGGCCAGCGATCCGAAGGTCGTCAGCAACGTGCGCCGACGGTTGGGGCCGACCCCCGGAATATCGAGGAGCGCCGAGGTGATGGTGCGCTCGGTGCGCCGCTTCCGATTGTAGGCCACGCCAAACCGGTGTGCTTCGTCGCGGGCGCGTTGCAACAAGCGAAGTGCCGGGCTGCGCCGCGGCAAGCGCAACGGCGCCGACTCATGCGGAAAGTAGATCTCTTCATCCCGCTTGGCGAGCGAGATGAGTGGAACGTGCTGGACGCCGAGCTGGGTCATGGCATCGAGCGCGAAGCTGAGCTGTCCCTTGCCGCCATCGATCACGACCAGGTCAGGCAGCGCCTTCTCCTCGGCGAGACGGCGGGTGAAGTAGCGGGTGATGACTTCGTGAATCGCGGCGTAATCGTCCTGCTGCGCAACGCCCTTGATCTTGAACTTCCGGTACTCGCTCTTGCGGGGGCGACCGCCGTCAAACGTCACCAGCGACCCGACCGTATCGCGCCCCTGGTTGGTCGAGATGTCCACACAGATGAACACGCGTGGCACGACGGTCAGGCCGAGTTCGCGGCCGAGCGAATACACGGGGTCTTCAGCCCGCTCGTCCGACTCGAACGCTTCGAGACGCAGACTTTCCAGCAGGTGCCGCGCGTTCTGCTCCGCAAGCGCCAGCCATTTGGCGCCGACGCCGCGCTGCGGAACGGTGAGATGGCGGCCAGTGAACAGCTCAGCGAGCGCATCAAAACCCGCCGGCGCGAACGGCAGGACGACGCGACGTGCCTGGTCGGCGGCCGGCAGGTACCAGCGCACCATGAACGCACTCAGCACCTCTTCGTCAGCAGCGTCGGCCACATTCTCGAGGAACTGATGTTCCCGGCCAATCACCCGTCCTTGGCGAATGCGAAAGACCACGGCGACGGCGTCATCACCGTCGCGGGCATAGCCGATCGCGTCGGCGTCGCCGGTGCCGATCACCTCGACCGCCATCGGGCCTTCGACCTGATCCAGCCACTTGAGTGCGTCCCGGAAGTCGCGGGCGCGCTCGAAGTCCTGTCGCGTACTCGCCGCAAGCATCATCGCCCGAATGCGCGCCTTGAGGTCGACGGTGCGCCCTTCGAGAAACGCGAGCACCTCGGCGATCATGCCGCGATAGTCGGGCTCGTCCTGCCACGAGACGCAGGGGGCCTTGCAGCGCCCGATGTGAAAGTCGAGACAGGGGCGATCGCGATGCGTGGTCGGCAAGTCGTCGGCACACGAGCGTACCGTGAACATCCGCCGAATGAGGTTCAAGGTGCGCCGCATTTCACCGACATCGGTGTACGGGCCGAAATAGCGCGCCCCGGCGATGTCGCGCCGACGCGTGACGAGCACGCGCGGAAAGGGTTCGCCAACGGTCACGGCAATGGACGGATAACTCTTGTCATCCTTGAGCCGCACGTTGAACCGCGGCTGGTATTCCTTGATCAGGTTGTTTTCGAGGAGCAGCGACTGGGTCTCGTTCGGGACGACGATGGTTTCGACGTCGGCGATCCGCGGCAGCAGCAACCGGGTGGTGGGGAGCAGCGGCGCGTCACTGGCAAAGTAGGAACGGACGCGGGTACGCAGGTTGGCCGCCTTGCCGACGTACAGCACCGCACCGGCCGCATCCTTCCATAAATACACGCCAGGTCCGTCAGGCAGCGTATCGAGCTTGCGCTGCAGCACTTCGTTCATACCGACTGCCATCCCTCCTTGAGCGCATGTCGAATGCGACCGGTCAATACCGCCGCCTCAGGAATATCCCACCACGATGTCACCACGAGATAGACGACTGCATTGGCAGGCACTGCGAGCAGCGCCATTGGAATTGGCCCCATATGATGCTCGCCGGCAAGGCGGACGGCTGTGCCGACCACACCCGCGACGAGCGCTGCGATCCAGAGCCTGACGAGCTCGCTGGTCGGGAGATCGAAGTTACCCAGCCGTCGGCACAGGCCCCGGCGAAGGAGCGCGAACTCGATCCATCCAGCGACGCCGGCGGATGCCGTCAGTCCGGCCGCGCCCCACTTCGGGTCGATGCCCAGTGAGCGCGGAAGTACGACGGCGGCGAGGATGCCGAGGATGCCAGTGAGGATCACCCGGACAATGCCGCACCGCAGTGGCGTCTTCGTGTCATGCAGGGCGTAGAAGGTCGACGCATAGAGGCGCCCGAGCGTCGAGGCCAGCAGGCCGGTCGCGCTTCCCGCCAGCACGATCCACACATAGCGGCTGTCCTGTTGCTTGAACGCGCCGGTCTGGAAGACGGCCCCGGCGATGACACCGCCGAGCGTCAGAAATCCCATGGCAGATGGCACGATATAGAAGGCGAGGCGCTGCGTCGCGCCCGAGAGTCGAATGCGCAGCGCCTTGGCCACGGTTTCGGGATCGCCCCGTTCGCGCGCCATTTCCGGCAACTCGGCTGCCGACACCGCCATGCCGAACAGCGACACTGGCAACGTGTAGAGCACCTGCGCGTTGGCGATGGCGAACACCGCACCGTGCGGCAGGTAGCTCGCGATCGACAGGTCGATGAACGCCGAGATCTGATTGGCGCCGCGAGAGATCATGTTCGGGAAAAATGCCGCCACCACCGTGCGAACGCCGGCGACGCCACGCCAGCTGCGCAGCTGGATCTGGCCGCTGACGCGACGGACGACGGGCCATTGCACCCCGATCTGCAAGGCACTGCCGACCACGGCACCGCAGCACGCCATCAGGATGAAGCGCCCGTTGTCGCCGCGGCCGAAGGCGAGCACCGACACGATGATGGCGGTGTTCCACACCACTGGCGTCGCGTAGGAGAGCAGGAACTTGCGGTGTGAGTTGAGCACCCCGAGGCACCAGGCCGAGATGACCAGCATGCCGGCCGCGGGAAAGAGAATCCGCACCAGCTTTTCGGTGATCTCGCGTTGCGCACCGGTCCAGTCGGGGACCAACAGGTGGACGAGGATTGGGGCTGCCAGCTCGCCGATCAGCACGATCGCCGTGACGGTACAGATCAGCAGCGAGAGCACTGCATTGGCAAGCTGGCGGGCATCCTCGTCGTTGCCAGCGCCGAGCAGCTTGGAATAGCTGGGAATGAACGAGGCCGAGAGGGCGCCTTCGCCGAACAGGTTCTGGAGGAAGTTGGGAATCCGGAATGCCGCGGTGAGGATGTCGGACGACACCCCTTGTCCCAGGAAGTGCGCGATCACCCGCTGCCGCACCAGGCCAAAGATGCGACTCAGCAGGATCCCGGCAGCGACGAAGAACGACCCTCGGCGGCTCACGCGCTTCCGGTGGGCAAGCTGGCCGCCCACGGTTGCATGGCTTGCACCACGGCGTCGAGCCAGCTCGACCCGAAGCGTCCGAGATAGGCCGGCGATACCAGCACCCGTTCCTGCAGCTTACCAGTTGGCAGTAACGCATCCCGCACTCGTTGGTATTGCGCGTACTGGGTATCATCGCGCTTGCGCAGGTGGCGCAGCAGCAGTTGCTCAACGTCAGTGGTCAACTGCTCGAGACGCTGGACGCGTCCTTTCATCGCGCGGTCGAGCACCGGATCCGTCCGCTTCCCGGCCGCGATAAGCACGCTGCCACTGCGCTTGACCTGCTGGCGCAGCGCGTCGATTGCCTGACGGGCATCCCCCGGAAAGGCGCGCTCCAGAATGGCGCGCCCAAGCCGACCATCATCCAGCAGTACCGCTTCGTCGGTCGTGTGCAACCGGCCGAGGAGCCGCTCGGTGGTCTTGCTGACCACGGTGCCGGACCAGCGCGGCAGTGGCGTCTGCACCGTGGCGTCGAAGGCGGGGTAGAGCGCGAACGCCTGACGCCGCAGGTACTTGAGTTCGCCAGGGCCCGCCACGTAGGCGACCGTTGGCAGGAGGCGTGATTCGACCACCGGGCGCAGCAGGACATTGGCAGAGAAGCGTTCGGGCGAGCCCTGAAGGAGTGCGGCAATGTCGGTGCGGGAGAAACGGTCGCCGGAGCGCCGGGTCCGAAAGCCATCGCCGTCAATCATCAGTCGTTCGCGGCCAGCGGCGGTCTCTACAAAGACCAGTGTCGCCCCTTCGCCGGCGGCAATGCCGGTACGTGGGTCAGGCAGCGCGGCCAGCATCTGGTCCAGCGACGCTGCTTGATCCAGGGCCTGCTGCAGCACCGGGACTTGGGCGCGCTTGACCGCCGCGTGAGTCGGATCAAATGTCAGGATACCGAGTGGCGCGAGGAGTTCGGCCACCGCGCCAGCGTAGGCCGTGTGCAGGGTTGCGCCAGGCACATAGTGCCGAGTCAGCCACGCGATGGTGTGCGCTTGCGATTCCCCGGCCGGCAATGTTGCGGCGAGTTCTGCGATCCCTTCGCGGATTGACGTGGGCAGCAGCTCGGCGGTCATCGGCAGCTGAGGTGCCGCCGGGTCGCGGGGTGGCAGTGCCCACGTTGCGGTGCCGCCGCTGGTCGCCGGCCAGTGGGCAACACTGGCCTCGGCAAAATCGTGGTCATCGCCCGCAACCCAGAAGAGCGGGAGCACCGGTACCTGCCACCGGGCTTCGAGTTCCCGAGCGATTGCCGCGGCGCCGAGGGCCTTGTAGACCGTGTAGAGCGGGCCGGTGAAGAGGCCGGGCTGCTGTCCGGTCGTCACCACCATCGCGCCAGGCTGACGCAGGCGCGCGGCGAGCTCGTCCGCTCCAGGCGCCGCAACGAGCGCGGCATCCAGCGTCGATGACCAGCCGTCGGTGCGCCGCGCCACCGACGGCAGCGGGCCGAGCGGATGGGACAGAATCCGCAACATGTCAGCGATCTCCCTTGTGGTACGGCTCGCCCTTCAGGATGGTGCTCGCGCGGTACAACTGTTCGGCCACGATGACCCGCGCAAGTTCGTGTGGCAGCGTCAACGGTCCCAGGCTCCAGGTGAGATGCGCCGCATCGCGCACGTCCGCTGATACGCCGGCCGCACCGCCGATGATCACGGTGCGCGGACGGCTATCGATCCGCCACTGGTCGATCTGCACAGCCAGTGCTTCGCTACTCCATTGCTGTCCGCCGAGGTCGAGCAGCACCACCTGAGAGCCTGGGGCAACAGCCGCGAGCAGGTGGCGCCCCTCGGCGGCCCGCTGGAGCGCGGGAGATCCGGCGCGGCCCGCTTCGCGGACTTCGCGTTCGACCACCGGTACCCAGCGCGCGAGCCGCTTCAGGTACTCGTCACAGACCTCTCGCAATGCTGGGCGAAGCTTGCCCACCGCGACGAGCGACCAGGCCATCAGGCATACAAGCCGCGCATGCGATGCATCGCGGCCACGCGCGAGATCGCGAGCATGTAGGCGCCGATCCGCATGCTGACCTTGTGCTCGTCGGACATCGCGGAGACTTCTGCGAACGATTCCGTCATGATCTTCTCGAGCCGTTCGTTGACGGTCTTTTCGTCCCAGAAGTAGCCGCCACGATCCTGGACCCATTCGAAGTAGGACACAGTCACCCCGCCGGCGTTGGCCAGAATATCGGGCACCACGTAAATCCCCTTGCGATCAAGAATCGCATCGGCCTGCGCCGTGGTCGGTCCGTTGGCGCCTTCGCAGATGATGCGGGCCTGGATCTTGTCGGCGTTCTTGCTGGTGATCACGTTCTCCAGCGCGGCAGGCACGAGCACATCGCACTTCAGCTCAAGCAGCTCCTCATTGGTGATGTGCTTCCCCTTGGGGTAGGCATCGAGCAACCGCTTTTCGCCAACCCACTTGAGACAGTCCGCGACGTCGAGCCCTTTCGGGTTGTACACGCCACCACTCTTGTCACTCACCGCGATCACCGTCATGCCGGCGTCCGACATCAGGCGCGCCGCCGTTGACCCGACGTTGCCAAAGCCCTGCACCGCCACCGTGGCACCGCGCGCCTTCATCTTCTTCCTGGCCAGCGCCGCGAGGGTGACCACAAGACAGCCGCGACCAGTCGCATCCTTGCGGCCAAGTGATCCGCCCATGGCAATCGGCTTGCCCGTCACGACGCCGGTCACCGTGTGACGCTTGTGCATGGAGTAGGTGTCCATGATCCACGCCATCACCCGTTCATTGGTGTTGACGTCCGGTGCAGGAACATCGGACTCGGGGCCGAGCGTATCGATGATCGCGGAGGTGTAGCGGCGAGTCATCTTTTCCATTTCGCGATCGGACATCGTCGATGGGTCACAGATGATGCCGCCCTTGGCGCCGCCGAACGGCAGGTTGACGACCGCGCACTTCCAGGTCATCCATGCCGCGAGTGCCTTGACCTCGTCGAGTGACACCTTGAGATCGAAGCGAATGCCGCCCTTGGCCGGCCCGCGCGACGTGTTGTGCAGGACGCGAATGCCGGTAAACACCTCGATCTCGCCGTTGTCGCGCGCGACAGGAACGGACACGATGATCTGCTTCTCGGGTGCCCGCAGGACCTTGTAGAGTCCAGGTTCGAGCTTCAGGCGAGTGGCCGCGTCGTCGAATCGCGACATCATGGCTTCGAACGGATTCTCTTCCGACGCAAAGCGGCGGTCGCGATCCGGTTTGATGAGCGGGGTGGTTTTCCGTGCCTTCGATGTTGCCATTGTGAGGATCTCCGGACCGCGATCGCGTCCAAGGGTTCTGGTGAAACTACACGCGGCGCTCGACCACACGGTCGAGCGCGTCCCGCAACTCCGCTTCGCCTGCCTCAAACTGCACCTGAAGTATCGCCACGAGGGGCTCTGGAACGCTCGCGGGCCACCGGCCACGCAGCTTGACGGCGTCCTTGTCGGTGACCACCACCGCGTCGGCCCGCACCGCGGCGTGAGCCAGCCAGGCCAGATCCTCGTCACGAAACTGGTGGTGATCCTTCCAGGTCGCGACCTGCACCTGGGCGCCGGTCCGCTTGACCTGGGCGACAAAGGCCGCGGGATCGGCAATGGCACTGGCAGCCACCACCCGTCGACCCCGCAGATTATCGACCGGCTGTTCGCGGCCGCTGACCAGCCCGCGCAGTACCGATAACTCGAGATGGACGATGGCGACCGGCAGGCCGGTCCGGTCATGTAACAACGTCGCAAAATGACGGGCGGTCCGGGCGTCGGCCCGCTTGCGCGTCACAACGATCCAGTCGGCGCGGTCGAGGGCCGGCAGCCCTTCCCGCCAGGTCCCTGCCGGGATCGGCCAACGGACCGCCTGGGATGATTCGGCACTGACGAGGCAGATATTGAGATCACGCCGGACGTCGAGACGCTGGTAGGCGTCATCGAGGACGACCACCTCGGCACCTTCGGCCAGCGCTCGCACGGTACCAGCGACCCGGTCAGGATCGGCGACCACGATCGCCGCAGGTACCGCAGAGCGGTGAACTGCGGTCTCATCATTGCCGACGCCACGAAGCACAATTGCCGGGCGGCTGCCGCGCGTCGCGTAGTGCGCAGCGACCCAACCGGCAATCGGCGTCTTGCCTGAGCCGCCGACCGTGAGGTTGCCGATCGATACGCTTGGCAGCGCGAGCGACCGCTGGGCCAGCCAACCGCGCCGGTAGGCGGTCCGCCGCGCAGCCATTACCCCGTACCAGAGTGCTGATGCCGGCAACAGGCTGGCGCGGACGACCCGGGCTCCTGGTGACCGGCTGGTCCAGAGCCAGCGAATCATCCGGTGCCCGTCCCCGCGGCGGCGGACGGTCACGCCTGCATCTCATGTTCGATGCGCTCCAGCGCCAGGGCGCACTGCGCCAGGCCGGTTTCCAGAGAGTCAGATTCGTTACCCACTGCAAAGGGCTCGCCGTACGCCAACTCGATCTCGGCGAAGGGTTTGGGGACCAACATCCGGTCCCACGACCCAAGGTGCCAGGCGGATTGCGTCGTGGCGTGCAATGGCAGGATCAGCGCACCGGCCCGCTGTGCTGCGCGCACCACGCCGGGCTTGAGATCTCGACGGGGACCGCGCGGTCCGTCGGGGGTGATCGCAATCGTGCAGCCGTCGTCGAGCGCGCGGATCGCACCCAGCAGCGCGCGCGTTCCGCCGCGGGTCGACGAGCCGGGCACCAGGTGATACCCATGACGCTGGGCGTAGTCGCCGAGGTAGCGCCCTTCCCGCGCCTCACTTACTACGATGGCCACCTGCTGTCGCCGGTGACGCCACAGCAATGGCAGCAGCGCCTCATGCCAGAGCAGGAAGATGAATGGCCTGCGACGGTCAACGAGGCGTTGCCAGCGCTCGGCATGCCGGATGCGGAAACGCCAGGACATGGCGAGTGGATCGAGAAAGAGCGGCGTCGCCAAGCGAACGACGGCGGGCGGCAGGCAGAGCTTCATGCGGTGAGGATCTCGCCGGCGAGTGCGGCAACGCGCGCGCTGGCACCGGGCCCGCCCAATCGTCGACAGACTTCGAGCAGGCCAGCCCGTTGCGCAACGGCGGCCGCCGACTGATGATCGAGCAACGGGCGAACGGCAGCGACGAGCGCATCAACCGTGAGCTGCCCTTGCAACAGTTCCGGTACGATTTCGCGCTCGGCGACGAGGTTCGGCAACGCAAACCAGCGTGATGTCACCATTGGCCGCACCAGTCGCGCTGTGAGCGCGTTGATCATGTAGGCGACCACCATCGGTACTCCGGCGATGGCTGCCTGCAGGGTGGTTGTCCCCGACTTGGCGATCACCGCGTCGGCGGCCGCGAGGACGCGCGCCGGATCGTCCCGCACGACCTGGAGCCGGTCGGCGTCGGGGTATGCGCCCCACGCAGTGGCGGCGACCATCACGGCATCGCAAGCGCCTTCATCCAGCAGACGCTGCGCCGCCGCGCGCATCCGCGGCCAGAGTGCAGCGACTTCCCCCCGCCGCGAACCGGGGAACACGGCTAACACGCGAGCCTCGGTCGGTACCCCCAATGCTGCGCGGGCCTCCTCGCGCGTTGGCGGAGCTTCGGCGTCGAGCAGCGGATGCCCGACAAATGTGGTGTCGGGGACGCCCGCGCGGCGAAAGAACTCGGCCTCGAACGGCAGGATCACCGCGAGGTGATCGACCAGGCCACGGAATCGTCGTGCGCGGGCCGGCCACCACCCCCAGTATTGCGGCGCGATGTACCAGAGCACCGGAATGCCGAAGGCGCGGGCGCGCCGGGCAACGTGAGCGTGGAAACCGGGATAATCGATCAGCACGACGAGGTCGTAGCGATGGGCGCGGAAGTCACGGACCAGGGTTCGTTCGATGCGCCAGTGCGCGGGGATCTTGGCAATGATCTCGACCAATCCGATCGCCGATAATTGTTCGATCGAACCGCGAAGTGACGCGCCGGCCGCCGCCATCTTGGGACCACCGATTGCCTCGATCTCGGCCGTAGGGAATCGTCGTCGCAGCTCCGCCACGACCCGAGCGCCGTGCAGGTCACCCGACGGTTCACCAGCCGCGACCAGCAACCGCATCAGCGACCGAGCGCCGGCACGGGCGAGCGCTGCACCGCATCCGTGACGTCCAGGGCGAGTGCGAGGGCCGCGCGCCCCTCGGCCGCAGAGATGATCTCGCCCGGGTCGCCGCGCACCGCCGCGACAAACGCGGCGAGCTCGAGACCGAGCGCGTCCGCTTCTGGCGCCTTCAACGCCACGACCTCGACAATCTCTTCGAGGCTCGCGCCGCTGCCAGGTCGCCATCCTTCGCGTAGCCGCATGAACGACGCTTCACCGGTTGCCAGGTCAAGCGAGATGTAGCCGGTCGGCTGAAAGACACGCAGGCGGCGGACGCGTTCGCGGGCGACCCGGGAACTGGTCATCGATGCCACGGTGCCGCCGCCGAACTCCACCCGCGCGTTGACGATGTCGAGATGTGACGAAACGATCGACACGCCGCTGGCCCGGACCTCCGTCGCCGGAGCACCGCCAACCAGGTGAATCGCCAGGTCCAGGTCGTGAATCATCAAGTCAAGGACGACGGCAACGTCGGTGCCGCGCGGTTGAAACGGCGCCAGCCGGATCCCCTCGATGAATGCTGGCCGGTGCAGCACGCTGCGCGCTGCACGGACGGCCCGATTGAATCGCTCGATATGTCCTACCGCCAGGACGACACCCTGCCGCGCGGCGGTGGCGACCAGGTCGTCCGCTTCCGGGAGCGTCACGGCGAGCGGCTTTTCCATCAGCACGGCAATGCCGCGGTCAAGGCACTGGCGGCCGACCACATGATGAAACGGCGTCGGCACCGCCACGGTGACCGCGTCGACGTGATCGAGCAGTTCGTCGCAGGTCGCGAACGCACGGCAGCCGAACTCCGCGGCCGCCGCCGCTGCGCGCGGTGTGTCGGTGTCGTGCACGCCGACCAGTTCGACGCTGTACATCGCCGCCAGATGGCGGACGTGATGGTGTCCGAGTGCCCCGATCCCGATGACGCCGACGCGCAGCGGCGCGCTCACGCCGGGACACCGCGCTGGGACGAAGAGACAAACTCCAGGAAGCGGTCGACTTCCGGCAGCGGCGGCAGGTCGCTGCGAACCCGCTCGAGCGCCTGGCTCAGGTTCAGGTCGGAGTTGAAACAGAGGCGGTACGCCCGCTTCAGCGTGGCAATCGTGGCCGCCGGAAAGTGGTGTCGTTGCAGGCCGATCGTGTTGAGCCCGTACAACTCGACCGGATTCCCGACGGCCTTGACGAATGGTGGGATATCCTGGCTGACGCGCGTCATCCCCCCGATGAAGGCGTACTCGCCAATGCGGGCGAATTGATGCACGGCGACGAGACCCGACACCACGACATAATCTTCAATGGTGACATGACCGGCGAGTTGGGTGCCGTTGGCCATGATGACACCGTCACCGACATGACAGTCATGGGCCAGGTGCACGTACGTCATGATGAAACAGTCGCGCCCCACCGTGGTGCGGCCCGTCGCAGAGGTGCCACGGTTGATGGTCGTGTACTCGCGGATCTGGGTCCCCTCGCCAATCTCGACCCAGGTTTCCTCGTTGGCATACTTGAGATCCTGCGGCGGGCCGCCGAGCAGCGCGCCGGACCCGACAAAGACGCGGGATGCCAGGCGAACATTGCGCTCCAACGTTGCGCGCGCCGCGATGCGGCAGCCGTCGCCGATGGTGACATCCGGACCGATGATCGCAAAGGGGCCGATCTCGATGTCGGTGCCAAGCTGCGCCGTGGGATCGATCACGGCGGTCGGGTGAATGCGCTGCGTCACCGGTCCCTCACAGTTGCGGTCATCTCTGCCTCACATACCAGCTGCCCATCGACATAGGCCTTGCCGTGGGTGCGGCAGATCAATCCGCGCACCTGCACGACTTCCACTTCAAACCGGAGCTGATCGCCCGGCAGCACCGGCTTGCGGAATCGCACGCCGTCAATCCCGGTAAAATAGACGACCTTGCTCTCGGGGTTTTCAAAGTTCCCCATCAGCAGCATGCCACCAACCTGGGCCATCGCCTCGACGATCAGGACGCCGGGCATGATGGGATGCCCCGGGAAATGGCCCCGGAAGAATGGCTCATTGATCGTGACGTTCTTGATCCCCACGATGCGCACGCCCGCTTCGACTTCAACGATCCGGTCCACCAGCAGGAATGGGAATCGATGCGGTAGCACACGCATGACGTCATTCACGTCCAGGCGGGAGGGATCGACCCGCGGCGCGCGACGCGCAATCGCGCGACCCAGCGCAATGTTGCCCTGATGACTCGGCCGCTCGGCGACGATGCGGCCATCGATCCGCGCTCCCAACAGCGCCAGGTCGCCGACGATATCGCCGATCTTGTGGCGCACAAACTCATCGGGCCAGCGCAGCGTCCCCGACGCGATCGCAGTATCCGACAGGACGACCGCCATCGCGGCCGACGCGCCCTTGAGAAGGCCGCGCTCCTGCAGTCCTTCCACTTCATGCACGAACCCGAACGTCCGGGCCTCGGCAATGTCGCGACGGAACGCATCGGCGCTGGCGTCGAGGGAGAACGACTGCCGCCCGATCACCGGGTGCGCCCACTCGATCGTCGCGGTGATCTGCAGGCCCTTGCCCGGCGCCACGACGTAACTCGCATCGCCTTCCTGCACGGTGAATGGGCTGGTGATGGTAATCGCCCCCGGTTCGCCGGGCGCGGTGGTGATGCCCGCGCGCTCGATCGCGTCGAACCATGGCAGGAACGAGCCGTCCAGAATCGGTGGCTCGGGGCCATCGAGTTCGACGACAAGGTCATCCAGTTGCCAGGCGTGCGCGGCTGCGAGCAGATGCTCTACGGTGTCGACGGAAGCCTTGCCATTGGCGATCCTGGTGCGCCGCTCGGTCGCTTCGACCTGACCAAGCCGCGCCGGAATATCCGGCGAATCAGGCAGATCGGTGCGGCGAAAGGTGATTCCCGTCCCGGCGTCGGCTGGTGCCAGCCGCACACGCGTCTGCGCGCCGGTATGCAGGCCGGTGCCACTGAGGGAGGTCGCCGATGCCAACGTGCGCCTAGTCATGCTTGTGCTCCCTGGCGAGTGATTCGAGCACGTGCCCGTACGGTCCCAGTCGGTACATCGTTGCGGCCGCCCGAAGAAACTCGCGGTGCGGGCGGGCCGGATATCCGGTGACGGTCACTCCTGCCGGCACGTCGGCCATGACAGCGGACTTGGCACCCACCTTGACGTCGTCGCCGAGGACGATGTGATCGACGCACCCTGACTGGCCCGCGAGCATCACCCGATCGCCGAGTCGGGTGCTGCCGGCGATGCCGACGCAGGCCATGATCAGGCAGTCCTGGCCGATCCGCACGTTGTGGGCGATCTGCACCTGATTGTCGATCCGGGTCCCGCGACCAATCCGGGTGTCGTCGAGCGAGCCGCGGTCAATCGTCGTATTCGACCCGACATCGACATCGTCTTCGAGAATGCAGGCGCCGACATGTGGAATCCGTACGTGCCCGGCGGGGCCCGCGACGTATCCGAACCCTGGCCCGCCGATCACCGCACCAGCCTTGCACCGGACCCGCTGACCCAGGCGCGAACCCGAGTAGACGACCACCCCGGCATCGAGCCGCACGTCGTCGCCGAGCACCACGCCCGCGCCGATCACCACATGGGCGCCGAGCTGGACCCGTGCACCGAGGCGTGCGCCCTCACCAATGACCGCGTACTCGCCGATCGAACATCCGGCGCCAAGCTGCACATTGGCGCCGAGGCGCGCCGTCTCCGCCACAACCGGAGCGGCCACCAACTCGGGGTGCAGCGCCTGCGTGGCCATCAGCATTGCCCGGCCGACATCGCGCACCGCAATCCGGGTGGCCGGGCCGATCACATCCACCATCGTGTCGGGAACCAGTACGGCGCCCGCTCGGGTCTCGGTGAGCGCAGCCGCGTACCGCACTCCGGTGCAGAGCGACAGCGAGTGTTCGTCCGCCAGCTCGAGCGAGCGCACCTGGGTCAGTGTCACTTCTCCCGGACCCGACAAGCGGCCGCCGACGAGGTCGGCGACCGCCTGTGCTGTCCAGGGTTCTGTCGTACTCGAGCTCAGGGCTTGTGCGGCGTCGAAGCCGCTGGCGGCCGGATGCCGGTAGGCGCGGGCTTCGATGGCGCTGCAACCGGCTTATTCGCTTCAGCGAGTCGATCGATGATGCGCTGCGTCAGATCGAGCGACTTGTCTGCCGAGGCAATCCCGGTCTGCGAACTGACGTCGAAGATCATCGCGCAGTTGAGCTCGGCCCGGACGCCGTCGATCACGTCCTGCACCTGCTGCTCCATCGGGCCAAGCAGGCGGGTCCGATCGTCGGTGCTCTGCTTCGTCAGGTCCTTGACCCGCTGCTGCAGCGCGGCCTGCATGTCCTGCAACTTCTTCCCCTCGGCCTGCTTCTGGCTCGGCGTCATCAACGTCGCCTTCTCATTGAGCGCGTTGTACATCGAGTCGAGCACCCCCGACTGCTTGTCGACCTCGGCCTTGTAGGAAAGCTGCTGTGCATTGAGCTGGGAATCGGCCACCACATAGCTCTTCATGCTTGCGAGAATCTGGCCGCTCGAAACAAAGGCGACATGGCTGGTCGCGCACGGCGACTGCGCGATCAGCGCGGCCGGCAACAGGGCGGCAGTACAGAGCAAGCTGGTCACCTGCATGACATCTCGACGCATCGTCATCCGTTCCTTGTGTGGTGAAGCGTGGCGGCCCATCGGCCGGTCAGTTGAAGTTGCCCAGACGGAAATGAACCTTCCATCCCGGGGCGGGAAGACCATTGAGATCAGTACGGTCGAGACCGTACCCAAGATCCACACCGATCGGCCCGAGCGGCGAAATCACCGCGGCGCCGATACCGATACCGCGATAGAGACGGGTCGGATCGTACTGCCGAGCCGTGCGGTACACGTTGCCGGCGTCAGCGAAGATGTTGAAGTAGATCGACTGCGAGAACCGGGCGCCCAGCTCCGTGGTAAACGCCGCGTAGGCGTTGCCGAACGACGCCGGAGACGCGCTGGTCGACGATGACGATGGATTGTAGCCATTGGGCGTAATCGAGAACTCATCATAGCCGCGGAGCGGTATGCCGTACTGGACGCCGCCCATGCTATAGAGCTCGGTGAAGAAGGAACCCGTGTTGCCAAAGATGAAGCCCGACTTGGCCGTAAACCCGAGCGTGTACTGGATACCACCGGCGATCGCTCCACGCTTGCCACCCGATGACCCGAGCGGGGTGAACCAACGGGTATCGATATTGAGCTTCTGGTAGTCCGCGTCGCCACCAAGCGGGCCACCGTTCTGCTCCACGTTGACGTTGATCATGTTGCCGGCGATCGGAAACGGCAGACCGATGCGGGTGTCGCGCAGGAAGCCCAGTCCCAGCGTCGACCGCGTGCACGGTGAGCACTGATAGGCCGACTGCAGGTCCGTCGACCCGCCCGAGTAGCTGACGTTCTGCAGGCCGTAGCTGGCAAACACCCGCGAGTACCGCGACCCGAGGAACGGCAAACCGATCTGCACCGATCCGCCCGCTGATTGCTGCTGGCCAAGATCGCCGACCACGTAGCGAAGGCGCGAGTCATAGAGCGTTGCGGTGCCGGAAATCCGACTCTCAAAGATCGACGGGTCGGTATAGCTGAGCTGGAAATCGGTGATGTTCTGCCCGAACTGCCACTGCAGCCGTCCGCGCTTGCCGCGCCCGAAGAGATTCGGCTCCTCGAGCCCCAGGAACCCTCCGAGACCGGTACCCTGCCCGATACTGGCGCCGAAGTTGATGTTGCCGGTGTGCTTCTCCTCGACGCGGAAGGTGACGTCGATATCGATGCCGTTGTCTGATGTCGCCATGTCAGGGTTCGGCATCGGCTGCTGGAAAAAGCCGAGGTTGGCGATGTTCTGGTACGAGCGGACGAGTCGCTCGCGATTGAACAGCTCACCGGGCAACATCACGATCGCTTCGCGAATGACACGCTCATGCGTCACTTCGTTGCCCACGATCAGGATCTTGTGCACCGTCGCGGGCTGGCCTTCGTTGATGCGGAGGCGGAGGTCGAGCACCGGGGTGCCATCGGCGAGCGTGCGCCGTGACTGCTCAGCGTTGACCGTCGCATAGATGTAGCCGTTGTTCTGGTACATCTCCAGGACCTTGTTCGTCGCGGCTTCCCACGCGGTCCGGTCGAAGACACCGCCGATCGTCTGGCCGCTGCCAAGGTCGGCCGGCGGAACGAACGGAATCTGGGCACCAAGCTCCGCCGATGAAAAGCGACGATTGCCGAGGATGCTGACGGTGCCCACATGATAGGTCTGGCCCTCTTCGAGCGACATCCGCAGGATCGCCTTGCCGGTGTTACCGTCCGCGATGAGGGTGTCCTTGAGCACCTGCATGTCAATCATGCCGTGCTGACCGTAGAAGGTCGGCAGGTGATCGCGCATGTCGCGGTCAATCTTGCGTTCGTCGTAGTCGCCGGACCGGAACCAGAAGAATCCTTCGGGCTTCGAGTCCATCACCTTGACCAGCTGGCTCGCATCGAACGCCGCGTTGCCCTGGAGCTCGACCCGCGAGATCAACACCCGCTGTCCCTCGGACACATCGAAGGTGACGGCGATCCCGCCGGTGGCCGGCGTCTCCGAGACCATCGTGTGCGCAGCGGGGTAGCCAGCCTTGTGATACATCGAGTCGATCGCAAACTGCGCGTGCGCCACCGCGCTGCGGTCGATCGGCCGTGACTTGGCCAGCTGGATCTGCTCCAGGACATCGTGGCGCGGCATCCTGGATGTACCGACCAGGGTCCAATCCACCAGCAACGGACGCTCCTTCACAATGATCGCCAGGACATACTTTCCGTTGATCGTCTCCTGGTCGACGCGAACGTCGTCAAACTGGCCGGTGCTGAACAGGTTGGTGATCACCCGCTGGACGTCGTGATAGGTCGGGACCGAGTGCAGCAGCAGCCCCGAGGCCAGAATGACCTGATCCGTATGGTTGCGGACATTGCCGACCACGGCAATGCTGTCGATCGGTGGGGCGGTCGTGGCCGCCTGCTGTGCGGACGCCCCCGGCACGCCCGTCGCGCCGAGTCCGAGTGCTGCCGCTGCGACCAGCCCCCGCCACCAGCCACGTGCGGCGGTCAGGCGCCAGTCCCCGTGAGCGCCCGGAACACGAGCTTGTCGCGATCGGGACCGACGTCGACTTCGATTTCGTCGCCGGTGGTGAAATCGCCGCTGAGAATCTTCTCGCTGAGGGGATCCTCGACATACCGTTGGATGGCCCGCCGGAGCGGCCGGGCACCATAGTTCTGGTCGTAGCCGTGTTCCACCAGGAATCCGATTGCCGCGTCGGTGAGGCGAACGTCATCGCCAACTCGGCGCATGACGTCCTTGAGCAGGATCCGCACGATATGGGCGATGTGCTCGCGATCAAGCGGGTGAAAGACAATGACATCGTCGAGCCGGTTCAGAAACTCCGGGTTGAACACCTTGGCGATCTCTTCCTTGACGGTCTCGGTCATCTTCTCGAACGTCTGCTGGCCGCCACTGGCATGGAACCCGAGCGACGCCCCCTTCATGATGTCGCGCGCGCCGACGTTGGAGGTCATGATGACGACGGTGTTCTTGAAGTCGATGATCCGGCCATAGTTGTCGGTCAGGTGCCCTTCGTCGAGCACCTGCAGCAGGATGTTGAACACATCGGGATGCGCCTTCTCGATTTCATCGAGCAGCACCACGGAATACGGCTTCCGGCGGACCGCCTTGGTCAGCGTGCCGGAGTCTTCATAGCCAACGTACCCCGGCGGCGCACCGATCAGGCGCGATACCGAGAACTTCTCCATGTATTCCGACATGTCGACGCGAATCAGCGCCGATGGATCGTTGAACAAGAACTTGGCGAGCGAACGGGCCAGCTCGGTCTTGCCGACACCCGTAGGGCCGGAGAAGATGAACGACCCGATCGGTCGGTTGGGATCCTTGAGCCCGGCGCGCGAGCGACGGATGGCGCGCGACACCGCGCGAATCGCCTCGTCCTGGCCGATGACCGACGCGTGCAGCTCGTCTTCCATGCGCAGCAGGCGCGCCGCCTCGGCTTCCTGAATGCGAGTGACCGGGATGCCGGTCCAGCGGCCGACGATGAACGCGATGGCTTCTTCGTCGATGACCGGGCGCTTGGTCTGCCGCTCGGCTTCCCAGGCAACCTGCACGTCGCGGATCTCGCCCTGGAGCTCACGTTCGCGGTCGCGCAGCGCGGCAGCCTTCTCGAAGTTCTGGTCGCGCACCGCTTCTTCCTTCTCGGTGGTGACCTTTTCGAGCTGGCCCTTCAACTCACCAATCGCCAC
Organism: Gemmatimonadales bacterium; assembly: GCA_036499125.1. Taxonomy (GTDB): domain Bacteria; phylum Gemmatimonadota; class Gemmatimonadetes; order Gemmatimonadales; family GWC2-71-9; genus Palsa-1233. The sequence goes on along the minus strand of DASYEH010000010.1, from coordinate 13,331 downwards.
CGGCGGATGCTGTGACGCCAGTCGCGCGCGCGCGCCGGCCTCGTCGATCACATCGATCGCCTTGTCCGGCAGGAAGCGATCGGTGATATAACGTTCGGCCAGGTCGGCCGCCGCCTGCAACGTGGCATCGGGAATGATCACGCGATGGTGATCCTCGTACTTCTTGCGGAGGCCCTTGAGAATCTCGAACGTCTCGGGAATGCTGGGCGGCTCAACGACGACGGTCTGGAAGCGCCGTTCCAGCGCGCCATCCTTCTCGATGTACTTGCGATACTCGTTGAGGGTTGATGCCCCGACGCACTGCAACTCGCCGCGCGCGAGCGCGGGCTTGAGCATGTTGGAGGCGTCGATGGCGCCCTCGGCCGCGCCAGCCCCGACCAGCGTGTGCAGCTCGTCGATGAAGAGGATGATGTTCTTGCTCTGGGCGATCTCGTTCATCACCGCCTTGAGCCGTTCCTCGAACTGACCACGATACTTGGTGCCGGCAATGACCGCTGCCATGTCGAGTGACAGCACGCGGTGATCGCGCAGCACATCGGGGCACTGGCCGTTGGCGATCAGCAGTGCAAGTCCTTCGACGATTGCCGTCTTGCCCACCCCGGGCTCACCAATGAGGACCGGATTGTTCTTCTTGCGACGGGCCAGGATCTCCATCACCCGTTCGATTTCCTTGGCGCGACCGATGGTCGGATCAAGCGCCCCCTCCGCCGCGAGCACGGTGAGGTCACGGCAGAAATGGTCGAGCGCCGGCGTCTTGGATTTCTTTTCCGTCTTGGGCGGCACCGCTTGCGGACTCGGTGCAGCAGGCGCCCCGCCCTGCTGACCTTGCGGCAGATCGCTGCCCAGCAACCGGAGTGTTTCCGCACGGGCCTGCTCCAGCGTCACGCCGGCATCGGTGAGGACCTGGGCGGCGATCCCTTTTTCCTCACGCAGCAAGCCGAGCAACAGGTGCTCGGTGCCGACGTAGGAATGGTTGAGCTCGCGCGCTTCCATCATCGCCAGCTCCAGCACCTTCTTGGCGCGCGACGTATACGGCAGCTCGGGTCCGGCCGCCGCGGCGGCCTTACCCTTCTTGACGGTTTCTTCGATCTTCTGCTGAATATCCTCGAGCTCCACGCCGAGGTTGGTCAGCACAGCGGCCGCGACTCCTTCGCCTTCGCGGATCAGGCCCAGCAGGATGTGTTCCGTCCCGACGTACTCGTGATGCAGGCGGGCCGCTTCTTCGCGCGCCATCTGCAGCACTTTGCGTACACGGTCGGTAAAGTTGTAACCATTCATGATCGGTCTCGCTCCTCGAGCATCCCGCGCACCAATGTTGCTCGGTGTTCGGGCAGGGTCTCCGCATCCGGACTGACGCCAGCACACTGGGCCACGTGGGCAGCCTGCGCCACGACCAGCAGCCGGTTCAGGATATGCAACGGCACGTCAGGGAGGACACGCCACGCCACGCCCAGACGTACGCTGCTCAGCAAATTCACCAACTCCTCGAACGACAACGCCCGGGCATGACGCAACACTGCCCACGCGCGCCACGCCCGATCCTCGACCGTGAGGCGGGCATCGCGGTGCAGCACGTCGCGCGCCCGCTCCTCATACGCCATCACCTGCCGGACCATGCGCTCGAGGTGCTCGAGCAAGTCCGTCTCGGATCGGCCCAGGGTCGTCTGGTTGGAGAGCTGGAAGAGATGCCCCAAGGCATCGCTCCCCTCGCCAAACAGGCCCCGCGACGTCAGCCCGACCTGGGCCAGGCTCTGCAGCACCTTGGCGATTTCGCGGCTCAGGACCAGCGCCGGCAGATGAATCAGAACCGAGGCCCGGAGGCCGGTTCCGACGTTCGTCGGACAGGCGGTAAGATAGCCGAACTCGGGGTGGAAGGCGAAAGAAACCCGGGCTCCAAGCTCGTGTTCCGCCTGCTGCACAACGGCATGCGTCGGGGCCAGGGCGAACCCAGATCGGAACGCCTGTACCCGCACATGATCCTCTTCGTTGATCATCGTGCTGACGGAATGCCCCAGCAGCACCGCAGCACCGCTCCGCGCGCGTCCGGTGGCAGGGCCAGCCAGGTCGCGCGAGACCAGTTGCCGCTCGGTCAACCAGCGGCGCACCGACGGCGCCACGGTGTCAAGCCGGACCAGTGTGGCGCCGGCCAAAGCCGGCATCGTCCGGGAGGCATCGACAAGGGCCGCCACCACGGCTTCACGGTCCTCGCCAGAGTTCCGCCCCCAGAAGGGTCGGTCGGCGAGATTGCGAGCCAGGCGGACCCGGGTCGACACGACCATGGCCGCGTCAGGGCCGCTGGCGTCAAGCCAAGGCAGGTCGTCATCGGGCATCCGGGCAGGATCGCTCATCAGGATTCTTCCATGACGCGTAACTGGTCGCGAAGTTGCGCCGCTTGCTCGAACTGCTCGCTGGCAATTGCGAGGCGCAGCTGTTCGCGCAGTTCAGAACGATCCCGGATGACACGGTCATCGGGCGAGAGTTGATCGTTCACCGCGGCGATGTACTGTTCGCCACTGTGCCGGGTTGCACCGTGCAGGCGTCGCAGCATCTCCCGCAGCGGGCGCTCAAACGCGAGCCAGCATTCGGGGCACCCCAACCGCCCCGATGCACGAAAGTCCTCCAGCGTCGCATGACAGCGACGGCATTCCTCGCCGGTCGCCGCGGCAGCGGCCAGCGGAGCCCCACCCTTGTCCATCGCGGCCAGAAATGCGCCGAGTGGCGAGGCGGTCTCTGCGTCAGTCTCCACCCCTCGCTCGGCAGCGCACTTGCTGCACAGGTGCAGGGTGGTCACCTCGTCACCGACAATCTGGGTCAGCCGGACAACGGCATCCCGTTCGTGGCAGGCCTGGCACGGATTCATTGTGCGGCCTCAGCGGCCTCGGCGGGCCGCAGGACACCGTTGTCGAGCGCGAGGACCCGGTCCGCCCGTTGCGCGAGCGTCCGGTTATGCGTGACCGCAAGCACGGCCGTGCCCCGCTCACGCGCCAGGTTCGACAGGAGATCATGCATGCTCGCTGCGGTGTGCGGATCAAGGTTACCCGTCGGTTCGTCCGCCATGACGATCGCTGGCGCGGTCACCAAGGCCCGGGCCAGCGCAACCCGCTGCTGCTCGCCGCCGGACAACAACGTCACTCGCGACAGGGCGCGGTGCCGCAGGCCGACGCGATCCAGTTCACGGTCGGCGCGGGCCCCGGCGTCCGCCAGCGATTCGCCGGCGATCAGCCATGGCATCATCACGTTTTCACGGGCCGTGAAATCGCGCAGCAGGTGGTGGAACTGGAACACAAAGCCGATGCGACGATTGCGCAACGCAGCCAGTGCATCGCTGTCGAGGGCGCTGAACGGGCTCCCCTCAAGTGTGATGGCGCCGGCATCCGGGCGGTCCAGCGCGCCAAGCAGGTGCAGAAGCGTGCTCTTTCCCGATCCGCTGGTGCCGATGATCGCCACGAACTCGCCGCGCTCGACATCGATGTCGGCGCCCTCGAGGACCGTAAACGCCGCGCCGTCACCGCCGACAAAACGACGCACCAGTCCGCGGGCCGAGAGGATCGACACTATTCGGCCCGGATCGCGTCGACCGGAACGAGCCGTGACGCATGACGGGACGACGGGATCGTGGCGAGCACCGCGACAGCCAGGCTCGCCGCAACGACCGCGAGCACGTCGAGCAGTTCAACATGGATCGGCAAGCGGTCGATGAAGTAGATGGTCGGGTCGATATGGATCCGCCGATTGACCAAGAGGGCGAGGGCCAGGCCGAATACCAGCCCGATACCGGTGCCGATCAACCCGACGATGGTTCCCTGCGCCAGGAAGATGCGACCCACACCGCGCGCCTGCAGCCCCATCGCTTCGAGGATGCCGATCTCGCGCGTCTTGAAGGCCACCACCATCGTCAGCGTGCCGACAATGTTGAACGCGGCAACGACCATGATGAAAAAGATGACCAGTCCCATCGCAAGTTTCTCGAGCTGCAGGGCAGAAAAGAGCGAGCTGTTCACTTCCTGCCAGGTCTGGGTGAGGTACGGATCGCCAAGGCTGCGCTGCAGGCGCGCCGCGACTGCGGCAACGTGCCACGGATCACGCACCCGGACTGCCAGATCGGACACCGCACTGTCGAGCCCGGCAAACCGTTGCGCGGTGGTCCGATCCATCAGCACGTACTGGTTGTCATAGATGAACATGCCGGTCTGAAAAATGCCGGTCACCTGGAGCGCCCAGCGCTTCGGATTGAGGTCCGGCGCACCCGTCGCGCGGTTGATCGTGGCGGCCGTCGGCGGCAGCATCGAAATGATGTCGCCCGGTTGGACACCGAGATGATCAGCAAGCTTGGCGCCGAGGACCACGGCGCCATCGACGTCCGCGCTGTCGGCGATCCTGAAGTGCAGGTCGCCCGACACCATGGCGCTGTCCAGATGCATCACGCCGTTGGTTCCGGCGCCCGGCTCGACGCCAGCGACATAGACCGCCTCGGGAAAGCCGGCGGTGTTCATCACCAGGGACTGGGTGACGACTTCCGGTGCCACCGCAACAACATCCGGGTCGCGGCGGACGGTGTCCATCAGCGCCGCCCAGTGGTCGAGTTTGAGGTTGGCTCCATACGCCTGCACGCGCAGATGCGGCGATGCCACAAGAATCCGGTCGCGCAGGTCGTTGCGAAGGCCGTTCATCACGCCAAGGACGACGATCATGGCACAGACAGCGAGGGAGATGCTGCCAATCGCGATCAGCGTCTGCAACGACGCGCTGCGAGTGCCCCGTTGTCCGCGCAGGTAACGCATCGCAATCTGACGCTCGAGGCGCGTCGGCCACCAGGCAAGCACGGCTAGTCGGCCTCGGCCGGCCGGTGGTCACCTTCGGGACGCATCGCCGGAAAGAGGATCACGTCGCGGATCGAGGCCTCGTCGGCCAACAACATCACCAGTCGGTCCATCCCGATGCCGACGCCGCCGGTCGGCGGCATGCCGTACTCCAGCGCGCGGATGTAGTCGACGTCGAGCTGGTGTGCCTCGTCGTCGCCCGCATCGCGCTGGCGGCCCTGGTCTTCGAACCGGCTGCGCTGGTCGTCGGGATCGTTCAGCTCGCTGAACGCATTGGCGATCTCGGTGCCGTTGACAAAGAGCTCGAAGCGCTCCGTCAGGCCCGCCTTGGTGCGATGCGGCTTCGCCAACGGCGAGAGCGCCACCGGATAGTCGACGACAAACGTGGGCTGCACCAGGCGCGGCTCAAGCGCATGCTTGAACACTTCGTCCAGCAAGCGACCACCGGACATCGCAGCCACCACGTCCGCCGATTCACCCTGACGCTGCACAAAGGCGCGGAGCTCGGCTTCGGGCGTCGTCAGGACATCGAGCCCGCACGCCTCACGAATCCCGTCGACGAACGAGATCCGCGGGTACGGCGCGGCAAAGTCGAGCACCACACCCTTCCGCTCGTGACGCATCCCGCCAAGCGTGTGCGCGACCACGCCGCTGACCAGCTGCTCGACCATCACCATCATGTCCTGATAGTCGGCGTAGGCCTCGTACCATTCCAGCATGGTGAACTCGGGATTGTGGGTGCGATCCATCCCCTCGTTGCGAAAGTCGTGACCGATTTCGTACACCTTTTCGAAGCCACCAACGATCAGGCGCTTGAGATAGAGCTCGTCGGCAATGCGGAGGTACAGCGGCATGTCGAGCGCGTTGTGGTGGGTCAGGAACGGCCGAGCTGCGGCCCCGCCATACAGTGGCTGCAGAATCGGCGTTTCCACTTCCAGGTAGCCGCGCTCGTCGAGAAAGCGTCGCGCAAAGGCAATCGCACCGGCCCGGAGGCGGAAGGTTGCGCGGAGTTCGGGATGCACGGCGAAGTCGGCATACCGCTGACGGTAGCGCACCTCCGGGTCAGTGAGGCCGCCGTGCATCACGCTGGTACCATCGGCGAGTTGCTCGACCTTGCCGCGCGGCAGCGGCCGCAGTGACTTCGCCAGCAGTTCGATACTCGTGGCCCAGATCGTCACTTCACCTGACCTGGTCCGGAAGAGGCGTCCTTCGATTCCGACGTGATCATCGAGGTCCAGGAGCTCGATCAGCGGCCACGCCGACTCGAGTGCGTCGCGACGCAGGTAGACCTGGATGCGCCCGGCTGCATCTTCCAGATGGGCAAAGACGGTTTTTCCCTGCCCTCGCAGCGCCGCAATCCGGCCGGCCACCCGCACCGTCGGGCCCTCGTCGCCCATGCTGTCCTGCCAGAGGGCGAGTGCGTCGGCCGAGTGATGGCTGCGGGCGTAGCGATACGCGAACGGCCGCACGCCAAGGGCCTCGAGGCGAGCGCGCTTCTCGCGGCGGGCTGCCTCGACGTGGCTGCGCTCCAGGGCATCACTCATGCGGCCTTGGCTCCAAAGCGCTTGAGGTACGCCTCGATAAACTCATCGAGGTCGCCATTCATGACGCTCTGCACGTCAGACACCTTGAGTTCCGTGCGGTGATCGTTGACCATCGTATACGGCTGGAAGACGTAGGAACGAATCTGGTTCCCCCACGAGTTATCGGTCTTGGTCGCCTCGACCAGGGCCCGAGCGGCCTCCTGCTCTTCCAGCTTGAGCTGGTAGAGCGCGGCGCGCAGCATCTTCATCGCGACATCGCGATTCTTGAACTGACTGCGTTCCTGCTGGCACGACACGACGGTGCCGGTGGGCATGTGCGTCAGCCGGACGGCCGACGACGTCTTGTTGATATGCTGGCCGCCCGCGCCGGATGCCCGGAAGACATCCATCTTGATGTCTTCCTCGCGCAGGTCGATCTCAATGGTGTCGTCAATGTCGGGATAGACGAACACCGACGCAAAGGACGTGTGCCGCCGCGCCTGCGAGTCGAACGGCGAGATGCGCACCAGGCGATGGACGCCCTTCTCGGCCTTCAGGAAACCATAGGCGTACTGCCCCTTGATCTCGATCGTGACTGACTTGATGCCCGCTTCCTCGCCGGCCATCAAGTCGAGAATGGAGACCGAAAATCCCTTCCGTTCGGCCCAGCGGACGTACATCCGCATCAGCATTTCGGCCCAATCCTGCGACTCAGTCCCACCGGCACCGGGATGAATCGTCAGCAATGCGTCGCGACCGTCATCGGGACCCTGCAGCATGGTCTGCAGCTCGAACTGCTGCAGCTCGCGACCGACGCGCGCCACTTCCTGGTCGAGCTCTGCGGTGAGTGATGCGTCGGGCTCGACCGCCAGCAGTTCAACCAGGCCATCAGCATCCTCGAGCCGGTTCACCAGCTGCTGGTACGGACCGATCCATCCCTTGAGCGTGCGAATCTCGCCGACCTGCTCTCGGGCTCGAGCACTGTCGGCCCAGAAGGCGGGTTCGCTCTGCCGCGCCTCAAGGTCCTGCAACCGCGCCATCTTGTGATCCAGGTCAAAGAAAGTCTCGTAGCTGGATGACGCGCTGCTTCAGTTCGACGACGCGATCGGACAGGTCAGCCATGGTGCGACTCCAGGAAAATGCCGGGACAGATGGGGCCGCCGACCGCACGCCCAATGGCGGCGACCGGCGGCCCGGACTCCCGACAAAGATAGTCGAGAGGGTGTCACCGCTGTTCAGCCGAAGACCGACCGTCCTTCGGCCAGAATTTCGTTGAGCGCTTCGGTGAAGTACGGCGTGTTGCGGGCAACCTCTTCACCCACCTGCTCCGAGTATTCCTCCCAGCTCTTCCGGATTTCCTCGGCAAAGAGATCCTTGAGATTCCCTTCGGCCAAGCCGCGCTGCCGCTTCTCGGGATAGTAGACCACCAAGTCGGAGACCAGCGCTCGCGCCAACCGCCGTGCCCGGGTAGACGGATCCTGCTGCAGGAACGGATTATTGAATCGCGTCGGCGTCGTGCCACGGCTGACGGGCGGTGCTTCGGGCGGGGCAGCTGGCGGTTCGACGGCGATCGGCGCTGCCGCCATCGGTGCGGGCGGGGCCGCTATCGGCACCGGCGTCGGCTGAGGCGCTGGCTCAGTAACGACGGGCGCCGGAGCCTGGTAGACTGGCGCTGGCGGAACCGGGGCCTGATAGGGTGGCGGAGGTGGTGTTGGCGCCGGCTGGTGTACCGGCACGACCTCAGGCTCACTCCGGACCTCGAAGGCTACCGGCGGCGGCGGAGTCGCTGGTGCCAGGGCCGGAGCCGGCGGCACGAGGGTCGCCCTGGTTTCCGGAGGAATCGCGGGTGCGGCGACCGGCGGCCGGCGAACGGCAATCAGGCCGCCACAGACCGAACAGCGGGCGCGGACGCCCTGATCGGGCACCTTGGCCGGATCAACACGAAACACGGTGGTACACTGCGGACAGCTGACGTTCATGGCTTCCTCACGCGGTTCGGGCATCGCGCCCACCGGGACCGCTGCGCAGATCGGCTTCACTGCGCCGGCGATCGACGACGAAGACCGACCCGGGCAAGGTCTTCGCATAGCTCTTCATTTCCGTAGCCAGCTCGCTCACCTGCGCCGGGTGCGTAAAGCGGTGATGCTGATTGGTCACTACCCCGATCGACAACGTCATCAACGGCACGCGGTGCAGCTGGCCACGACGGTCCTTGCCGAAAAAATAGCCTGCCCGCCGATCCTGCTCGCTGTATTGCAACGGGATCAGCTCGTCAAAGACTGCGAGGATCTCGGTGCACGCCTCGCTGTATCCGACGATCGGGGTGACGAAGATGAAATCATCGCCGCCAATGTGCCCGACGAATCCTTCCGGTCCGAGCAATCCTCGCACGACATCGTGCAGCAGTCGGGAGAGGATATAGATGACGCGGTCTCCGTCGTAATAACTATAGCGGTCGTTGAATTCCTTGAAATGGTCGAGGTCGGCGTAACAGACGGCGAACTGCCCCTTGCCATCGAGCCGGCGACGAATGGCACGCTCGATCTCGTTCGTGCCAGGCAAGCGGGTCGACGGATGTACCGCCACGTCGCGCTCGGTGCGCACCATCAAGGCATCGAGTCGCGCCCGGTGCTCCGACGGATCGAGCAGCGGCGACAATACTTCGTCGGCGCCCGCTTCGTACCACGCCACGATCGACGCAGCATCGTGATGATCCGACAGCACCGTCACCGGCACGATCGCGGTCGACGGGTCGGTCTTCAGTCGGCCCACCGTGCCGATCCCGTCGCGGTGTCGCGAAAACTCGTCGATCAGCACCAGCGCGCCACGCCCCCGCAAGACCAGCGTTTCGACATGTGCCAGTTCCGCGTGCACTTCAACCGCGAGTTGCCGCGACGCGGCCCAGCGCAGGACCAGTTCCGGCGGCGGACGATCGGATGCGCCGCAATAGAGGATCACCCGCCGCTGGTGTGGCACGTCAGCGCTCCGGCCGATGGGTTGCGCGTGGCAACGTAGGTGCCGGACTGGCGACGGTCAAATGAACCATGCCGCGGCAGCGATCATCCCGTACAACGCCAGCAACTGGATCCCTTCGAGCCAGTGTGACTCGCCGTCGAGGGTGATGAGCGCCGATACCGCGACCCCGATCCCAAGGACCACGACCTGAAACGCCGGGAAGAGCAACGTCATCGGATGGCCCACGACCGCAGCCGCGAGTACCAGCAACGGCGCCACCAGCAGTGCCACCTGGGTACTCGACCCGATGGCGATCTGGACGGCCAGCTCGGTCTTGCCGCGGCGCGCCGCGACGACCGCCGTCGCGTGCTCTGCCGCGTTCCCGATGATCGGAATGATGATCAGGCCGAGGAAGAGCTGTGACAGGTGCAGCGACTGAGTCACCGCTGGAATAGTGTCGACAAGTAGCTCGGATTCCACAGCCACGACGACGGTCGTCAGGGCGAGGACCAGGAGGGCGACCGCCAGCGGCCAGCGTTGGGTGGCCCCGCTGGAATGGGAGTAGACCGCCCGATGGGTTCGCAGCGAGAACACCAGCGACAGGAGATAGGTCGCCGCCAGGATGATCGCGACGATCTGCGACAACGAGATCAGCGATGCAGGCGCCAGCGTGGGCCCGAGCATCGAGGGAATCACCAGCCCAGCTGCCGCCAGCGCAAGCATCACTCCGCTGGCACCAGCCGCGGTGCGATCGAAGTAGAGCGTCTTGCTGCGCAAGCCACCGACAAAGAAGGAGAGCCCCAGGATCAGCAGCAGGTTGCCGAGGATCGACCCGACCAGCGACGCCTTGACCAGGTCGATGTACCCGGCACGCAGCGCAAAGATCGCAACGATCAACTCGGTCGCGTTGCCGAAGCCGGCGTTCAGGAGCGCGCCCACGGTCGCGCCGCTCCGCTCGGCGACGTGGTCGGTCGCCGTGGCCATCAACGATGCCAGCGGAACGATGCCGAGGCAGGCGGTGACGAAGATCCAGGTTGGATCACCGCCGGTGAGATGCAGCCAGATCGACACCGGGATTGCAATCAGCAGCAACCAGAGCCAGGACCACTGACGGGTGGGCGCCTCGACGGGAATTACTGGCGACAGCGGCGCCGGCTTGGCAGGCGGCGGCAAGCGCGGTCGTTCGGGTGCGCGGGACAACGGGATGTCGTCGGTCTCCGGATCGCGCCGTGCGCGGTCCTTCTTCTCCTTGGGCGGCAGCGGCGGTGCCGGAGCCCGCTCGCGACGCGGGCGCTCGGGCGGTGGCTCATCAAGCGCGATTGGCGCGGCGGCAACGGCCGGAGCGGCCGGTTTTTCCCGCGATGGGCGCTTGGGCGAACGAGGCCGCACCATCGCGCGCAACTGACTGGGCTTGAGCTTGGCCTCGGTGAGCGCGCGCGCCACGGCGCCGCGTGGTTCGCGAATCAGCGCGAGCAACACGTCATCGACGCCGGCAACGTCGCGACTGTCCTCAGCGGCGATTTCGCCAGCAAGGGTCATCACCCGCTGGGCGTGCGACGAAAGCCCGCTCTCTTCAGCGTTGCCAGCTGCACGGGCGGGTGGCTGCTTGGCGATGATCAGTGCCCGGAACGTGTCGGGCGTGATCCCCGCGGCAAGGGCGGCTTCATGAGCTGGCCCGCTCGCCACCAGCAACCAGGCGAGAAAGAGATGCTCGGAGCCGACAAAGGTCGAGCCAAGCTCGGTTCCCTGTTCGGTCGCGGTCTGGCGAAGGGTATCAAGTGTGGTCATGGCTGCATCAATCCAGGGGTCGGGCTTCATCGATCAGCATGATCGGGATGTCGTCTTCCACGAGGTAGACAAGGCGGCAGCTGTGGCAGACGAGGGCTTCGTCAGGACTGGTGCGATACTCGAGATCGCCCTTGCACTTGGGGCAGACCAGGATGTCCAGCAGTTCTGCGGCCAGTGGCATCAGCTCGCCTCGTTCTGGGGAATTGGAAAGCCGAAGCGAGCCAGTGCGGACGCGTTGCGACGCCAGCGCGGCAGCACCTTGACCCACGTTTCCAGATACACCTTTTCGCCGAGCAGGGCTTCGAGTCGTTCGCGGGCATGGGTACCGATGCGGCGCAATGTGGCGCCCCCCTGGCCGATCACGATCCCCTTCTGAGATTCCCGCTCGACGTAAATCGTGGCACGAATGTACAACGGTTTCGGGGCTTCGCGGAACTCGTCGATCTCGGCGGCAAACGCATACGGCAGTTCATCTTCCAGCGCTTCGAAGGCAGCCTCGCGCAGGTACTCGGTGACAAAGAAGCGGGTCGGCTGGGTGGCGAGATCATCGGCGGGAAACTGGAACTCGCCTGGGGGCACCCTGGTGCGGATCAGGCCGAGCAGGCGGTCGATCGACGGGCGGTGGGTCACCGACGTGATCGGCGCACTGTCGGCAAGTGACGCCCGTACCGCGCTGGTGACCAAGTCGGCCTTGGTGTACACGGTCAGCACTTCGGCTCGAAACGGCGGAGCGTCCGGAACCAGGGAGCGAAAATCAGGTGCGGGGGCATCGGGAGCGGGCCAGAGAAAGAGGACCAGGTCCACGGTGCGCAGGGCATCAATCGCGAGATGGCGCATGCTGCGCTGCAACAGATACTCGGGCTCCAGCAGTCCAGGAAGGTCGACAAAGACGAGCTGGGAGTCGGCGTCGGTCACGAGGCCGGTGACTGGCAACCGGGTCGCCTGGGCCTTGGGCGACACCATCGAAAGATGGGTGCCGAGAATCGCGTTGAGCAGCGATGATTTGCCGGCGTTCGGCCGGCCAGCAATGGCGATGCGGCCGAAGCGAGGCATGGGGAGAAGATAACCTGAAGATGGCGCGGGACGGGCATCGTGGCGGCGGCGGCAAGAAACCAGAAACCCGCCCGACACAGAGTGCCGGACGGGTTTCAAGGGAAGGCTGACGACGGTCTACTCTCCCACGACCTCGCGATCGTAGTACCATCGACGCTACGGGGCTTAACTACCGTGTTCGGAATGGGAACGGGTGTGGCCCCCGCGCGCTGGTCGCCAGCCATTATATCGGGCGACAACGGAAGGGAGGGATGTTGTGCCTGGGAAGGCACCGAGAATACCGAGTAAAACTATTGGGAGAGATCAAACTTCACGGGCGATTAGTACAGCTCGACTGAAGCGCTTGTACGCCTTGCATCTGCTGCCTATCAACCTGGTAGTCTCCCAGGGCCCTTGAGGGATCTTAAGATCCAGGAGTGTTCATCTTGGGAACAGTTTCCCACTTAGATGCTTTCAGCGGTTATCTGCGCGCGACATCGCTACCGGGCGATACCCCTGGCGGGATAGCCCGTACACGAGCGGTCGCTTCGTCCCGGTCCTCTCGTACTAAGGACGACGTCCCTCAACACTCCCACGCCCACGACGGATACAGACCGAACTGTCTCACGACGTTCTGAACCCAGCTCATGTGCCACTTTAACCGGCGAACAGCCGGACCCTTGGGACCTTCTCCAGCCCCAGGATGTGACAAGCCGACATCGAGGTGCCAAACCGCGCCGTCGATGTGAACTCTCGGGCGCGATAAGCCTGTTATCCCCAGCGTACCTTTTATCCGTTGCGCGATAGCCCATCCACACGGGGCTACCGGATCACTAGAGCCCACTTTCGTGGCGGCTCGATCCGTCGATCTCGCCGTCAGGCTGGCTTCTGCTGTTACACTCTGGAAGCGCGAGTACCGTCCGCGCTGAGCCAACCTTCGCGCGCCTCCGTTACTCTTTCGGAGGCGACCGCCCCAGTCAAACTGCCCACCTGCCACGGTCCCAGACGGGGTTTGCCCGCCGTGGTGAGGGCGTCGCACAACACAGGGTGGTATTTCACTGGCCCCTCCCCCTGAGCTAGCGCCCAGGGATCAAGCGGGTCCCACCTATGCTACACAGTGAAGTGCAACGTCCAATGACAAGCTACAGTAAAGGTGCATGGGGTCTTTTTGTCCTGTCGCGGGGACTCGGAATCCTCACCGAGACTGCAATTT
>DASYEH010000009.1:0-464006 GCA_036499125.1 Gemmatimonadales bacterium | reverse complement strand
CGACGCCTTGGCGACGGCATCATACGGCACGTACTTGGTGCCGAAGCCCTTGTCGGCCGAAATCTTGGTCAGCGCCGCCGTCAGCGTCGTCTTGCCATGATCGACGTGGCCGATGGTGCCGACGTTGACGTGGGGCTTGTTCCGCTCGAATTTTGCTTTCGCCATGATCAGATCCTTGTCGTGCGAGCAGTCGATGCTCGAGTTCAGTGCTCTGTGCTACAACGATCGATATTGCGCTGATGGCTCACGGCTGCGTCGTCCCGATCCCCGAGTCTCCCGCCAGCGCAGCCATCAACCATGAGCCATCAGCGACCAGCCGCTGTTCCCAGCCATCATCCAACTCCGACAAACGCGCCGGGCTCGGAAAAGTTCCCCGTGGCCCGGCGTGTGTCCCGCGACTGCAGAGCTCGCGATCGGGATTGAACCGATGACCTCATCCTTACCAAGGATGTGCTCTACCAACTGAGCTACGCGAGCAAGTCCTTCGGCACACAGCCTAGGGACAGAGCGGGCGACGAGACTCGAACTCGCGACCCTCAGCTTGGAAGGCTGATGCTCTACCAACTGAGCTACACCCGCATCTCTCTCAGCCATGGTGGGGGTAGGATTCGAACCTACGTAGAGCGAAGCTCGGCAGATTTACAGTCTGCTGCCATTAGCCACTCGGCCACCCCACCGAGCCCGCCCAATCCGGACCCCTCGGCGCTTCCACTGGAGCTGACGGTGGGACTTGAACCCGCAACCGCCCGATTACAAATCGGGTGCTCTACCATTGAGCTACGTCAGCCAAAAATGCCGATCCGCTGGCAGACCCCCAACCTAGGGGTGTAGCGAGAACACGTCAACTAGCCGTTGGCCCGTCCGGAACGAGGGTCGCGGGCGCGAAAAGGGCGGCCGGGAAGAGATCCCGGCCGCCCTGTCTGACTCCAGACGTTACCAACAGAAACGTCGCTGGTCAGATGCCGATCAGGCCCGCTGGACGGTGGTGGTGCCGTCCCGCCCATCCCGGATTTGCCACCCCTGCTCAGCCAGCATGGCCCGGATCCGGTCAGCTTCGGCGAAATCCTGCCGGCCCTTGGCCTGGGCACGCTGCTGGCCCCAGTGCTGCGCCCAGGCTTCGCGTGAACCAGCTTCTTCTGGGTATTGCTCCGACCAGGTCACCGTGCCCGTCGCTGGCACACTGAACTCGCCCAAGGTTAGCGAAGCCCTCGCCCCAGTACCAGGCAGCACCTGCAACACATCAGTCGCCCGGTTCCAGGCGCTCACGAATCCGGTTGTCATCGCATGATCCTGATCGAGCAACCGGTTGCCGTTGCGCGCCGCGTCAAAGAGCGCCGCCAGTGCGCGCGGGGTGTTGAGGTCGTCGTCCATTGCGGCAGTGAACTCATCGGTCAGCACCATCGCAAGTTTGTCGAACTCGCCATCATCGACTCGCGGAAGCCCCTGCACCCGCCGACCGAACTCACCCAGCCGACGCGAGCCTTCGCGAGCCGCATCAAGCGCACTGTCATTGAAGTCGAGCTTCTGGCGGTAATGCGTCGTGGCAAAGAGGAGCCGCACGCTGCCGGCGTCGACCCCGTCCATTCTCAGGTCGCGCGCCGTGAGAATGTTGCCGAAGCGCTTCGACATCTTGGTGCCGGCCATGGTGAGGAACTCGCCGTGCATCCAGACCCGGGCGAACTCCGCCTCGCCGGTATGCGCACAGCTCTGGGCGATCTCGTCTTCATGGTGCGGAAAGATCAGGTCGACACCGCCGGCGTGAATATCGAGCACGTCGCGGTCGAACTCCTTGCGCAGGATATCGAGCGCCATCGCCGAGCATTCGAGATGCCATCCCGGGCGACCGCGAATCACCCGTCCGTTGAACGTGGCGTCCCACGCCGCGCCGACCGCCTCGTCCTGTTCGCGCGCCGCCTTCCAGAGCACAAAATCGCGGGCGTCTTCCTTGGCGTATTCGTCGGCGCTGACCCGGCCACTGGCCCCGGTGCGCAGTTCGCGGGTGTCAAGCCGCGAGAGCTTGCCGTAGGCTGGAAAGCGTTCGATGGCGAAGTAGACCGAGCCGTCGTCGCCGATGTACGCAATCCCTTTCTCGAGCAGGTCGGCCACCAGCGCGATCTGAGCGGGGATGTATTCCGTGGCGCGCGGATAGGCCGCGGCGTCGAGGATCCTCAAGTAGTGGCGATCCTCTTCAAACGCCTGGATGAATGGCACCACATACTGTGAGAGCGGAGCGTTTGCGGCAGCGGCACCCTTGATCGTCTTGTCGTCGACATCGGTCAGGTTCATGACATGCAGTACCTGATAGCCGCTCGCCTCGAGCCAGCGGCGCAGTACGTCCTCGAAAAGAAAGGTCCGGAAGTTGCCGATGTGCGCGTAGTTGTAGACGGTCGGGCCGCAAGTGTAGAACGACACCCGCCCCGCGTCGAGCGGTACAAACGGCTCGACCGCGCGCGTCATCGTGTTGTAGAGGCGCAACGTCATGACGACCCCGGAATGATCGGGTTGGGCACAGCAGGTGGTGGCGGCGCCGCGGCAGCTGTCGCAGCAGCCGGCGGATTGTTGATGTTGATCGTCTGCTGCGACCGGGCGCCCTTGATCCCGGCACGTTCGAGGCGGATCATCACCCGCCGGCGGAACTCGCGTGCCACCTCGCCTTGCTTGCCCGGCTTGGTGCGCAGCAGGGTACGGATCGTCACGCCGGTGTCGCCAAACGATTCGACGCCGAGCACGTCAGGCTGGCCATCGAACTTGCCGGCCCACGCAGCATCGTCACCGAACTTCTTTGACTCTTCCTTGAGCACGGCAATGACCCCGTCGATATCGTTGTCGTAGCTGATGCCGACGTCGACCACGGCGCGCGACCAGCCACGGGTCTTGTTGCTGAGCACCGCGATCTGGCCATTCGGGATGATGTGCACGACCCCCTCGAGGTCGCGGAGACGCACCGTGCGTAGCGTCAGCCGCTCGACCGTGCCGCTCTTCCCGGCGGCTTCGATCGAATCGCCCACCACGAACTGGCCCTCGAGCAGGATGAAGAAACCGTTGAAATAATCCTTGACGAGCGATTGGGCACCGAATGAGATGGCGAGGCCGAAGACGGCCGTGAGCCCGAAGATCTTGCCGAGATCGGCGCCGAGCTGGTCGGCGGTGAAGGCGAGCGCCAGCACGACAACCACGCCGAGTCCGGTTGATCGGAGCAGCTGGGCGGCCGTTTGCGCGCGCTTCTCGCGCAATGTTTCGTGGGCGTCCTGGTGGGCCGTCGCCGTCGCGACGATGCGCGCCGAAAGGCGTTTGACCAGCTGCCAGGCGATCCACGCCATGAACCAGATGAGGACGATGTGTACGCCGACACGGCGGGCGTGCTCCTCGGTGCCGAGCCCGAGCACGTCGAGCAGGCTGTCGAGCACCGAACGGAGGTCTGCCATCACGACGTCAGGAAGCAGCATGCCCCAACTTGCCCCGCCCGGCACACGGAATCAACCGCGGGGCGACTCCACCACGCGCGAGGCGCGAATCGCCAATCCATCCGCGAGCAGTGCTGCCAGCACCTCCTCGGCGGTTTCGTCGGCGAGCGCGACTGCGGCGCGGTGATCGGGAAGCGGCAGTACCAGCCAGGGAGCGGCCCGCGGCCGGAGTGGAGCGGCCGATGGGTCGAGGTCCAGCAACAGCAGGCGGCGAGTCATCACCCAATGGAATCGCTTCGCCGGAGGGCAACCCATCGGCCCAACGCAGCGCGGTACCGCACACCGCTTTATGGACCGGTCCCGGTCACCGGGACGATCCGGGTCAGCCGGCCGTGGATTTCGTGGCGCCCGACCACCTCGACGATGACCCTGGGCATCACGCTCCCGCTTGAGATCGGTGACGATACCGGGCGCGCACCGCGCTGACCCGGAACAGTGACCATCCGGGGGAAATCGATCATCCGCGTGAACCGGGTAATCGGCGAGTGCAGCGACCAGTCCATCGGAATGAGGTAGCCGGGAATTGGTTCACCGAAATGCATCTCGCCGCCAACACTCCCCGATGGCAGGCCGCCAGGCAAGTTGCGGTGGACGTAGCTCAGGCGACGCAGCGTCAGCGTGGCACGATCGAGCACCAGTTCGCCCGACACGTCGACGCGGCTGGAGCCGTGATTCGGTTCGAACGTCACGACCACCGAATCGGCGGTGCTGTGCTTGCCATCAACCCGGTAACAGTGCGCCGCGAGAAACCAGCCAGAGAAGAGCACCGAGAGATCGGGACCCCAGAAGATGTATGCGCTGCCGGCCTGGTTGACCGTCAGTGCGCCAAACCCGACACGCTGCAGCGTGTCGAGCGAAGCGGTCACTGCCGGCCAGCGATGCAACATCGCTTCGGACGTATCGGCCGTGACGGTATTACTGTCGTGGCTGCGCCGAACGATGTTGCTGGAGATCGTCTCGGTCCGGAAACCGATCTGCCCGAGGTGCAAGGCCGCGTCCATTACCTGCAATGACGCTTGCGCGCTTTCCAGCAATCCTCCCAGTGCGTTGGTGGTGTCACTGGCGCCGCAGGAGCGCTTGCCGGCCATCGCCTGCAGTTCAGGGAGCTGAAAGGCAACTGGTTTCATCAGGACATCGGCAAGGGTGCTGTCGCCGGGCGCCACGCCAATCGGGGCATGCCGCGCATAACCGATCGCGGCGATGATGATGTGAAAACCGGTCGCCGTGGGAGCCGGCAACACAAAGGCACCTGATGCGGTGGTGAACTCTTGCGAGACAATGCCGTCGGCGGCGTTCCGCAGCTCGACCAGCGCCGTCACCACCGGCCGGCGGGACGACGCATCGACCAGGCGGCCGCGGAGTTCCTGTGCCGGCAGCACCGCTGTTGCCAGGGCCATGAGCGCAACGGCCAGCACACCGCGCCAGCGCACGGCCGACCAGATGAGATCTATCGCCCTCATGGCTGGCGTTGCATCAGTTCACCCCGGCTTGCACCACGCGGCGCGCGAGCACGGCACCCGAGTCGTCGAGCAACCGGACTTCGAGCAGGAATCGCCCAGCCCCAGGGCGATGCAGGTCAACGGTCCGGTTGATCTCATTGAGACCGGCGTGCAGCGCCAGCGTGGTGGTGACCTGAATCAACGGCTTCGTTCCGCGACGACCGCCCGCGTTGTCGTACATGCTGACGTTGAGGTGCAGGTCGCGCCGCGCCGTGGCGCTCTTCACCTGGAAGTAGAGCGACACCGGCTGCAGATGGTTGAGAGCATTGAGCGGATCGAGCAACACCTTCCCGCTCGGCGTCGACCAGCGCAAGCCCTGGCCCGCCTGCCCCAGCACCAGATCGGACAGCTGCAATGCCGGATCGGCGGCAGCAGGTGGCGCCGTGACGTCGAAGTCGCGGCCGCGTCGATCGCCGGGCTGGGTCGCGACGAGTGACCACCCGGCGATCCCGGGTGACGACGGCAGGATCGAGAAGCCGGTCAGGTTGATTCGCTTGCGACTCCCAGACGGGATTGCGAACTGCTGCGCGAAGGTCGTGTCGCGCATCCCGCCGAGTTGTCCGTTCCATCGCCGAAGCGCGATGGTGACATCAGATGTTGTCGCGCCAGCGACGTGTTCTGTGGCGAGGTCTGCGGCCCGGAAGGCGTAGGTGACCAGCGCAATCGACTCGCCGGTGACGGGATCCCAGAGGCGGTGCAAGCGTGCAGCGGTGCGGATCTGGTGAGCAGTGCGCACCGAGTTGTCGTCAGTTGTTGTCGCCGCCGCGATGTATTCGCGATCCTGGGTATAGAGCTGCAACGCGTGCCCGCGTTTCACGCTGTCGGGCGCAAGATCGAGAATGCAGCGCCACTGGTCCGCGCCGAGACAGTCGACGGTGCCGATGTAGCCAGGGATCAGGCGCGATGGCGCAACGGATCCAGAAGACGCCTCGACGTCAAAGGTCAGGACGAGCGGCACGCCATCGAGCAGGTAGGACCATGCTTCGCGCTCCCCATCGTCCATTTTTCGGATGGTTCCATCCGGGAGGCCTTGGACGCCATCCGTGTCCAGGTGCGAGGCGCGCTGCAGCGGCTTTCCAAATCGCATCCAGACGACACCGCGATCGTCGAAATCGGTTTGCCAGCGCGCGTACATCCGGTCCGGATCGGCGGTGAAGTCCACGGAAAACGTCCCCGTATCATGCGCGGCCATGCCGTCCCGCAGCTCGTTCGCCGTGACGCGAGGCACCCGAAGCCGGAACTCGCTGTCGGCATGCTCCAGCCGCGAAAAATGCTCGGCGAGCCGAGCACCCGCGGGCTGCGCATCTCGCACGTCACGCGACATCAGGATGTTGGCGATCCATGCCGAGCGACCGGCTGCAGGCACGCTGTCCCAGCTCTGGCGCTCCGCCGGCCAGAGCAACCACTGCAAGTGCCAGGTCAGGTCGTTGCGCGCCAGCGAATCACTGATCGCCGCGGCCGATTGCAGGAAGAGGCTCCAACCGCCAGCTGTGTCCGCCGCTTGAAAGCGAAGCCGTGCCAGCGTCAGCAGGTGTTCGGTGGAATCGTGCCCCGCGGCCAGGCCGGCATTGGCGCAGTCACGGGCAGCAGCCGCATCGTGCACTCGCATGGCGAGCGCCGCGCAAGCGCGCAGGGCCGGCGCTCCACTGGCCCCGGCACGCACGGCCGTCTCGAGTGCGGTGGCGAGCGCCGCCAGATGATCGGGTTGATTCTCGTCCATGGCGAGCAGGCCGACGACATCCGCCGCGCGCCCGTCGCCGGGGCGAAACTTCAACGCCTGTCGCAACGCGGCAAGTGACGCCGTGACCCAGGATTCGCCCGCTGGCATCTCGAATCCCTCGCGCGACCGAACCCCAGCCACCTGCAAAAGCGCCCGGCTGCAACCGAGCTCAAGCCAGGCGTCGGCACTCTTCCCGGCCGACGACGCCGCCCGACCCGCCATCTCCTCGCGGTGAAGCATGGCGGCCGGCGACGCGCCAGATTCGTCGACGCAGAGCGCACGGATATCGCGCGCGAGATAGGGATCTTCGCCGATCCGGGCGATCGGCGGATAGTTCTGGGCAACGATGACCGGTTGTTGCAGAGCGGCGAGCAGGTAGAGCAGCATCGAAACCGCCAAGGGGATGGAGGAATCCGCAACTCGGAGCTGTGACGATAGAACGGCGTTGACCCAATCTAGCGCGCCGGACGCCTCCCGATGTCAGGCGTGGTGTCGGGCCCTGGCCGCGAGGATTGCCTCAACCAACGGTGCCGCGTTGAATCGCACCGGATCAGTAGCGGGGAGGCCGGTCTCCGCTGCCGCCGCAGCGCACGCGGCCCGCGCGGCATCATCATCGAGATCGAAAGTGTTGAGCGCGATACCGACCACGCGAGTCGGGTGCACCGCGCTGCCGATCTGCTCGTACCAGGCGATGTACTGCGACAGCGGTGGCACCTTGACCCACGACTCGGCCCGGTAATCGCCCAGCGTGCGACGTGACGGCTGGTGGCAGAGGATCAACGCGTCCGGACACGACCCATGCAACAGACCGAGGGTCACACCACTGTATCCGGGATGATTGATGCTTCCCTGCCCTTCGACCAGCACGATGTCCGCGTCAACTGCCCCACGCAGGACCAGCTCCTCCGTGGCACCGGCAATGAAGTCGGCAACCACTGCGTCGACAGCAATGCCCCATCCCTCAATCATGATGCCGGTTTGACCAGTTGGTACAAATCGCGTGCGCGCGCCGCGCCCATTGAGTTCGGAGACCAGCTGCAGCTGCGCGGTCATCTTGCCGACATTGCAATCGGTCCCCACGGTAAGCACGACCAGCGCGTCGACGTCGCGGGCCCGACCAGTGGCAACTTCCAGATGATCGGGCGGGCGGCGGGCGTCAGTGATGGTGCACCGGTGGCGGCGCGCTGCTCCGGCGAGCTCGGGATCATCAGCAAGAAAAGTGTGCAGTCCGCTGACGATATCGCAGCCGGCTTCCAGTGCCTCCATCAACCAGGCGCGCCACTCCTCGGGGAGCTGGCCGCCCATTGGCGCGATGCCGATCAGGACCGCGTTGGCGCCGAGCGCGAGCCCTGCCGCGACCGAGCCGACAACCGGGATTGCGCCGCCAAACTCCAGCACCTCTTGCGCCGTCTTCCCCACCAGCTGACGATCGAGCACCGCTACCACCCGCGACGGCTGGTAGCGGATGACGGCATTGGCGGTTTTCGAGGTCATGATGCCGAAGTCGTGATCGGCCAGGACCAGGTACTTCGGTGCGCTCACGACTTGCTGGCGTCCGGCGTGGCATTGCCATCAGCTTGCGGTGTTACGGTGGTCCCCTGACCGATCTGCTTCGTTTCGGTCGCACCAGCGGCCAGCGCACCCATCCGCGCCTTGAGCTCCAGCAGCTGCTGATCGGACGACCCGTGATACTCGAGTTGCTCGAACTGCTTGGCGAGTGAATCGCCGGTCATCTCCTCGTTGAGCTCGGCTGATGCGATCGCCTTGCGCTCGTTGGCCTCGATCTTCTCCTGCATCCGCTCGAACGACTCGAAGGCGCTCTTGTCGCCCATCCCCGAGAGCGTCTCCTGGATCCGCTGCTGCGCCTCGGCGCGGCGCGCCCGGGCGATCAGGATGTTCTTCTTGCGCTTCGCCTCCTCGATCTTGTCGTTAAGCTGGCGCAGCGATGCCTTGAGACTCTCGGTTTCGGTCTTGCTCTTGACCCATGTGTCATGCAGCTGCTGGGCGCCCTGCAACGCCTCGTTGTAGCGCATCAGCGCCTGCTTGGCGAGGTCGTCGCGCCCTTCCTGCACGGCAAGCATCGCGCGCCGTTCCCAGTCCTCGGCCTGCTTCTGCATGGCCGCGGCATCCGACTCGAGCTTCTTCTCGTCCGCGATCGACTGCGCCACCTGCTGCCGCGCCTTGTCGAGCTGGCTGCGCATGTCGGTGATCAGCTGATTGAGCATCTTCTCGGGGTTCTCGGCCCGGGAGATGAGGTCATTGAGATTCGAGCGCACCATGGTGGCGAATCGATCGAACATTCCCATGATTATTTCTCCCCGAACGGTGCAAGCGCGCTCAGATGCGAGGCGAGCGCGAGTGAGAGCGAGTCGACACTCGCCTCGAACTCCGAGAAATCCAGGTCGGTCAGTTCCAGCGCGTCGGTCAGGACGACGTGATCGCCCTCGATGCCGTACGAGCCGTGGACCAGATCGCGGGCATTGAACTCGAGCAACAGACGGCTCAAGCTGCTTTCCTTGGTAGCATCCGACGGCAGTGGCATGACGCGCACCCGGAGGACGAGCACCGGCGGCGCGTAATGTACGATCAGTTCGGCGCCCTCAAGCGTCCGCACCAGCCACATATCTTCCGCAATCGATTCCACCGGCAACTCGAGCCGGTCGAGAAAGGCGCGGACATCTTCACGGGTCGTCATGTCGCGATCTCCGATGGTTCGTGGACAAGCATGGCGTTCAGCGTGCGACAGCTACTGTGGCGGCAAGTGCGATGGTGCCGGAACATCGCGGCCCGACATCACTCGTTCCGAAAAATCGACCCGCTCTTCCAGCTCGGCGACGCGGGCGCGCATGTCATCCAACTCGGTATACAGCTGGTCGGCAAGCTCCGACGTTTCTGGCGCCGTGTCCTTCTGGTGGACCCGCGCCGCGATTGCCTTGCCGAGCGGACTGTACATCATCCCGGTGGCGCCGAAGATCGTGACGACCCAGATCGGGATCGAGGCAGCGCCCAGGACCCTGCTGACCAGGGCCAGCGAAAAGAACACCCCCGCCAGACCGAGGCCGACACCAAAGGCCACCGTGCCGATCGATTCCTTGCCACGCTCGCGGGCCATCGGTCACTCCCTCCCGCGAGGCAACGCCTGTGGATCGCGCTGCGCCAGCATCCGCTCGGCGAAATCGATGCGCTCCTCGAGCTCCGCGATACGATGCTGTTCGGACGCGGTATCGAAGACCTGGGCTTCCAGTTGTTCGACCCGCTCGGCCAGTCGCGAGTCAACAGCATCGCCGCTATCCAGCATCTTGCCGATTGCCTTGCCCACCGGTCCGCGCAACAGGATGCCAAAGACGACGGCTCCAGCGACCATGCCGAAGACCGGCGTCGGGTCGTGCATCCCGTGCGCTTCCTCCATCATGGCAATCAGGAACCCGATAGCCATCCCGGTCAGGCCGAGCGTCAGCACCATGCCAATGACCTTTGATCCGGTGGTGCTCACGTCGGCGTCCGGTAGCGCTGCAGTTCAGGCGCGTTGCGCTGCGCCAGCAGACGTTCAGCAAAATCGAGCCGCTCTTCCAGTTCGGCCAGGCGTTGCTGGTCGACCCCGGCATCGAGCACCCGCGATTCGAGCTGGTCGATCTGCAACTGCATCTGCTCGTCGCCGATCGGCCTGGTATCGAGCATACGACCCAGCGCCCGACCGACGGGTCCAAACCAGAGCGCCCCGAACATCAGCCCACCGAACACCAGCCCGACCAATGGCATCGGCGAGTCAATCTGCTTGGACATGCCGACCATGCCCACCAGAAAAGTGAGTCCAGCGACGGTCAATCCCATCGTCAGGACCGCGCCGATCAGCTTCGAACCGTTGCGATTCATGTCTGGCCGCCCACCGGTGGAAGTTCCGCCGTGCCCCGCGACGCCAGCAACCGTTCGGCGAACTCCAGCCGTTCGTGTGCCTCACCGAGTTCAGCGTGCACGCCGTCCAGTTCGCTGCGCAACTGCTCGACGTCAGCCCGCATCTGTTCGAGCTCCTGACGCACAGCGGCACCTTCGTTGGCCCCGCTGTTGTGACGAATCGCATCGGCGATCGCCTGACCGATATCGCTCTTGCTGAGAATCGCCAGCAGCGGAATGCTGAAGACGAGACAGAGGACGAAAAATGGCATCAGTTTCATGCCTCTCCCTCCGGTTTCACGTCAACGGGCTTGGCCAGGAGACGCTCGGCGAAGTCGACTCGCTCCTGCAGCTCGGCGACGTCAGTGCGCAACTGATCCAGCTCCTCGTACACCGCCGGGTCGAGCTCGGGGGCCGGGAGTGGATGGCGGCCAAAACGGATCCGTTCACCGATGGCGCGGCCGATTGGCGAGTATGCGATGCCGACCAGCGCCGAGCCGCCAAAGATCAGGAGGATCGCCAGAATCCCTTCAACGTCCATCCGAGCCCTCCCTGTCGTTGCAGTAACCGCGAATGACCCTACGCAGGATCGAATCTAGATGTTTCAGGCCGGAACAGCTACTCTATTTCTTCCGCGGCTTGAGCTGAACCAACCGCTCGCGAGCCAGGCGACGCCCAGTCGGTGTCGCCGCCAGCCCGCCGCCCGCCGTCTCGCGGTAGCGCACATCCATCTCCCGACCGATCTGGCCCATGGTGTCGACCACTTCGTCGACGGGAATCGGAAACTCCACCCCGGCAAGCGCCATCTCGATGCCCGCGAGCGCCATCGCAGCGCCAGTGGCGTTGCGGTAGACGCAGGGGACCTCGACCAGCCCGCCGAGCGGGTCGCACACCAGGCCCAGCGTTCCCTGCATCGTCACGGCGACGGCGTGCATCGCCTGGCGCGGCGTGCCGCCGAGGAGTTCAACACCCGCCCCGGCCGCCATCCCGGCCGCTGCACCGGTCTCGGCCTGGCAGCCACCTTCGGCGCCGGAGAGTGACGCGCGCACGGCCACGACCGCCCCGATCAGGCCGGCGGTCGCGAGCGCGCGGATCATCTCTTCGTCGCTCTTCCGCTCGCGCTTGGCGATCGCCAACAGCACTCCGGGCAGCACTCCGGCGCCGCCAGCTGTTGGTGCTGCGACGATGACGCCCATCGCGGCATTGACCTCCTGCACCGCGAGTGCGGCGGCCAGGGCGTCGGTGAATACCGTATTCGCCATCGGCCCCTTGGACTTCGAGACTCGCGCGGCATCCCCACCGACCAGCCCGGAGACGCTGTAGAGGTCACCGACCAGTCCACGCTCCACTGCGCCGCGCATCACGTCGAGCGCGCGCTGCAGCGAGCTCTCGATTTCGTCGCGACTGCGCAGCCCCTCTTCGGCCTCGACCCGCAGGGCGAGTTCACCGAGCGAGAGTTGCTGCGCTTCGGCGGCAGCGACCGCTTCGATCAACGATTCGTACATCAGCTCACCCGATCAATCACGCGGAGGGTCTTGACGGCGCGCAGTGCGCGGATCCGCTCGACGGCCGCGGCCCCTGGCGGCGAATCGAGTTCGTAGATGTGGATGGCGTCGCCACCCTTCTGCCGCCGCGACACGCGCATCGTCGCGAGGTTGACGCTCTCTTCGGCGAGCGCGGTTGCGAGCACGGCGACGATACCAGGTTCATCATGCGCCACGACCACCAGTGTCGTGTACGCACCGGTGACATCGACCGGAAAACCGTCGATTGCAGTGACCAGGATCCGCCCAGCGCCGAGGGAAGAGCCGATCATCGCCACGCTGCGACCGGCGCGCGACACGGTGATGCGGGTGGTGTTGGGGTGATGGTCGCCGCGCAGCTTGGTGTTCTCGAAGGTGATCTGCATACCCGCGGCGGCAGCGGCTTCCAACGACTCACGCAGTCGTTCGTCATCGGGCTGATAGCCAAGCAATCCGCCCGCGATGGCGCGATCGGTGCCGTGGCCGGTGCCGGTGCGCGCAAAGGAGCCGTGCAACTCGACCCGGGCGACCTCGGGCGTGCCACCGACCAGCGCACGCGCAATCAATCCGATCCGGCAGGCGCCCGCCGTATGGGACGACGAGGGGCCAACCATGACCGGGCCAATGATGTCGAGTAGCGAGACCATTTCTCAGACCATTTCTGCGGATGCAATCGCGGTTAGCGAAATGCCGATTTCAGTATCGTCGTCACCGTCGGGGCGAATGAACGCCTCATATGCCGTCGGATGGAGGTCCACCGAACTCGGCACGCCGATCACCTCGGTGCCGTCGATCAGCACCAGCCGGACCAGACATTCCTGTCCCTGGGCATAGCCCAGCAGCTCGATGATCGTGTCAGTGGACATCCTGGGTGCAATCTAAGGCGCGCGGGGCGGTGGTGGCGGGGATATGAGGCGGTGGATTGGATCTGGGCGGTCTGGTAGAAGAGGTGGGTCGCGACCGTGCCCGTTTCACCAGCGAAACGGCATTCAGTACCGGCGACCGACCGCGGCCAGGACTGACATGCGCCGCAGCCCTACCGCACCACCCGCTTCAGGAACTTCCCGGTGTGCGACGCCTTGACCTTCGCTACCGCCTCGGGCGTGCCCGCCGCGACCACCTGACCGCCGCGCACGCCACCCTCGGGCCCCAGGTCAATGACCCAATCCGCCGTCTTGATGACATCGAGATTGTGTTCGATCACCACCACCGAGTTCCCCTTGTCGACCAGCCGATGCAGCACGTCGAGCAGCAGGCGCACATCCTCGAAATGCAATCCGGTGGTCGGCTCGTCGAGGATGTATAGCGTGCGACCGGTATCACGCTTGGCCAGTTCAGCCGCCAGCTTGACGCGTTGCGCCTCGCCACCCGACAGCGTCGTCGCTGCCTGGCCCAGGTGCAGGTAGCCCAGACCGACATCGTTGAGCAGTTCAAGCTTCTCGGCGATCCGCCGTTGCGCCGAGAAGAAGTCGAGCGCGTCGGCAACCGTGAGCTCCAGCACATCGGCGATGCTGCGTCCCTTGTAGCGCACCTCCAGCGTTTCGCGATTGTAGCGCTTCCCCTTGCAGACATCGCACGGCACATACACGTCGGGGAGAAAATGCATCTCGATCTTGACGAGACCATCGCCCTGGCACGCTTCGCAGCGGCCACCCTTGACGTTGAACGAGAAGCGTCCGGGACCGTAGCCGCGCATCTTCGCTTCGGGAAGCTGGGTAAAGAGCTCGCGAATTGGCGTGAAGAGGCCGGTGTAGGTCGCCGGATTGGAGCGCGGCGTCCGACCGATCGGTGACTGATCGATGTCGATCACCTTGTCGAGCAGGTCGAGCCCCTCGATCCGGTCGTGCGCGCCCGGGACCACCTTGGCACGGAAAAAATGCCGCGCCAGCGAGCGGTAGAGAATGTCGGTCACCAGCGTCGACTTCCCTGACCCCGACACACCGGTCACCGCCACGAACATGCCGAGCGGGACTGCCACATCGAGCGACTGCAGGTTGTTCTCGCGGGCGCCCACGATGGTCAGCGTGCGCGCCGGGTCGGCCGGCCGACGCTTGCGGGGCACCGGGATGCGGAGCTCACCGCGCAAGTAACGAGCAGTCAGCGAATCGGGATGCGCCATCACGTCGTCGATCGTTCCTTCGACCACAACCTCACCACCAAAGCGACCAGCGCGCGGCCCCATGTCGATGATATGGTCGGCGGCGCGCATGGTGTCTTCGTCGTGTTCTACCACGATCACCGTGTTGCCCAGGTCGCGCAGGCCGTGCAGCGTCTCCAGTAACAGGGCGTTATCGCGCTGATGGAGACCGATGCTCGGCTCGTCCAGGATGTAGAGCACGCCGACCAGTCGCGAGCCAATCTGCGTCGCCAGCCGGATCCGCTGCGCCTCGCCACCCGAGAGCGTTCCCGCCGAGCGGCCGAGGGTCAGGTAGTCAAGACCGACATCACGCAGGAACGAGAGCCGCTCGACCACTTCCTTGAGGATCGGCCCGGCAATGTCGGGGTC
Source organism: Gemmatimonadales bacterium (assembly GCA_036499125.1). GTDB lineage: Bacteria > Gemmatimonadota > Gemmatimonadetes > Gemmatimonadales > GWC2-71-9 > Palsa-1233. The sequence continues at coordinate 449,403 of DASYEH010000009.1, read as the reverse complement.
AATCGCGCCGACAATGCCGCGACCCACTGGAATCTCACTGAAGTAGGCGATCGCGTCGTCAATCGCGAGGTCGACCACCTCGCCGATGCTGCGGCCCGCAACCATGACCGAGAGCGATTCAGGCTTGAGCCGCTTGCCGCCACAGGCGGGACAGGGCTGCTCGACCATGTACTCGTCAAGGTCGCGGCGCACCGCGTCGCTGCTCGACTCGCGATACCGGGTCGACAGGTTGGCGAGGATCCCTTCCCACTCCGCTTCCACTTCGCGGCCGCGCCCACCTTCGGCCACGTACTTGATCTTGCGCCCGGGCGCGCCGTGCAGCAGCAGCTTCTGCGTCGCTGCTGGGAGTTCGCCCCACGGCGTGGTCAGGTCGAACTTGAAGCTGCGCGCCAGCGTCGGCAACACGACCTTGCGCAGATAGCCGGTCGGCTCGCCCCACGGCAGCACGACACCTTCAAGAATCGAAATCGACGGATCGCCGAGCGCGAGCTCGGCATTGGGAATCCGCGCCGTGCCGACACCGTGACATTCGACGCACGCACCAAAGGGCGAGTTGAACGAGAACTGCCGCGGCTCAAGCTCAGGTAGTGACAATCCGCAGGTGGCGCAGGCGAAGCGCTCCGAGAAGATCCGGCTGTCATGCGGCGTGGTGCTCTTGCCGGCGTAGCGGACAACTTCGACGACGCCGTCAGCGACACGCAGCGCGGTTTCCATCGAGTCAGCAAGGCGGGCGCGATCGGCACCGTTGACGACCAGCCGGTCGACCACGACGGCGATGTCGTGGTTCTGGCGACGGTTGAGCGTCGGCACGCTGTCCAGATCGTACGTGGTGCCGTCGACGCGTACCCGGACGTACCCCTGCTTGCGCAGGTCTTCGAACAGTTCCTTGAACTCGCCCTTGCGACCACGGATCATCGGGCCGAGCACTTCGATCCGGGTGCCGTCAGGCCAGGTCAACACCGTATCGGCAATCTGGCCCGCGCTCGACCGGGTGATCGGAGTGCCGTCATTGGGACAGAGCGGAATCCCCGCGCGAGCCCAGAGCAGCCGCATGTAGTCGTAGATCTCGGTGACGGTGCCGACGGTCGAGCGCGGATTCTGCGCCGTGGTCTTCTGCTGGATCGAAATGGCCGGCGACAGCCCTTCGATGGCATCGACATCGGGCTTCTCCATCAGCCCCAGGAACTGGCGGGCGTAGGCCGATAGCGACTCGACGTAGCGCCGCTGCCCCTCGGCGTAGATCGTATCGAATGCCAGCGACGACTTGCCCGATCCCGACAGCCCCGTGATCACGGTCAGGGCGTTGCGCGGCATGCGGACATTGACGCCCTTGAGGTTGTGCTCGCGGGCGCCGCGGACGGTCAGGAACTCTTCGGGCATAGCCTTGCAAGGTAAGGGGACTCGCGATGCAGCTTCCCCCCTGAACACCCCGGCGCACCCGGCCAGTTCCTTCGGCCCACGCCTTGCAACAGGAGGGGCCGAATGCTGCAACTTTATCGTCCCTCAATCCGGGCCGCCGGGGCCATTTTCGTGCTTACCGCCTGGGTAGGCAGTCTGGCTTGGCTTGGCGTCCGCCGCCTGGGCCAAAGCGAGGACACGACGCTCTCCAACGAGGCCACCCTCCGGCTGGCGCCGGGAACCGTGTGGTATGCCCTGAAGGCGGGCGATACACAGGTCGGCACTGCCGCCGTGACGCTGGACACGCTCTCCCCTGGCTATCGGGTCGATGCCGCCGTGATGCTGGCCTCGCCGTCGGCCGAGGGGCTCGTCCGCGTCAACCGACGGACGGAGGTCTGGCTTGGCTCGACCCTCAATATCGAGAAGATCCATTCCCGGCTCAGCCGTGATGGCCGCGAGGACGATTGGGACATCACCGTCCATGGCGACACACTGCAAGCGCGCCATACCGCCGCCAGGAACGCCAGCCGAGGCATGGCCATGCTGGCCACCGCTCCGACTGCGGCCTGGGTGATGCCGTACCGGCTGGCGTTGGGTGGCGGTCTGGTGCCGGGACACGAGCGCTCGTTGACCCTCCTGGAAGGGTGGCCGATCGCCGCGGGGGTCAGCCGACTTCGAGTCGGCACTGACACGATGGTCCGCTTCGCCGACAGCTCGCGGTACGATCCGGCGACCACCACCTGGACCGCGGTCCACACCGACTCGGCGCGCTCATATCCGGTGACCCTGGCTGGGCCCGGCGGGCCGCGCCGCGTCTGGGTCGATCGGCATGGGACGGTGACCCGGATCAGCACGCCGTTCGGCGTGGAATGGCTGCGCACCGACTTTGACCTGAGTGAGACGGCGTTCCGGAAAGAGCTGCCGGCCCGTACGGCGGCCATTCGCGCGGCGCTGCCCCGCCTGCTTGCCTATGCCGCCGCGCCGGGCACCGATACTGCCACCAATGTGCGACGCTTCCTGGTGCAGCACCGCGACGGTTCGCCGGTGGATACTGCGCTCCTCGCCTTGTTCGCCGGTGGCCGTCAGTCGGTCCACGGCGATACCATCACCGTCAAGGCGATGGGACCGATGACCGCCGGCGAAAGTAGCGCCGACACGTTGCCTGATCCGACCATCCAGACTGAGCCGCTGCCGGTCATGGCGCTTGAGCGGCGGCTGGTGCAGGAGCCCGTCACTGCGGCAACGCTGCCCACGCTGGTTGCTGCGTTCCACGCCCTGGTCCAGCTCGACACCGCGGCGACGGCAGCCGATGATGCACTCGGGGCCACGCATGCACCGGCGCGGCCGGACGGCATTGCCCGGCTCTTCGTCGCGGTCCTGCGCGCTTCCAACGTCTCGGCGCGCTATGTGACAGGGATCTATCCGCAGGGTGATACACTCTGGACGCACGCCTGGGTCGAGGTCTGGATTCCGGCGGCCAATGGGTGGGCCGCTGTCGATCCGGTCAGTGGCCGTGCGGTCACGAACACCGGCTTGATCCGCCTCGCGTTTGCTGGGTCGAGTCACCCCGAAGAGATGCTGGCGCAGGTCGCCAACGCCAGATTTGTCGACATCACCCCAAAGGTCGTGCCATGATCCGGTTGCACCAGGTAGTCAAACGGTACGGACGCTTCGAGGCCGTCAAGGGGATCGACCTGGAGATCAAGGCCGGCGAGCTGTTCGGTCTGCTGGGGCCGAACGGCGCCGGCAAGACGACCACGATGCGAATGATTGCCGGCATCCTGGCACCGACGTCGGGGCGTATCGAGATCGCCGGCATCGATGTGATGCGGAAGCCGGTACTCGCGAAAGCGAACCTCGGCTTCATTCCTGACCGACCCTTTGTGTATGACAAGCTGACGGGCGCCGAGTTCCTGCGCTTCACCGCATCGCTCTACGGACAGGATGGTCGCGACGTCGAGCGGCGCATCGACGAATTGCTGGAGCTGTTCGAACTGGCCCGCTGGAAGGATGAACTCACCGAGTCGTTCAGTCACGGCATGCGCCAGAAGCTGATCATCGCCAGCGCGCTGGTGCACCGTCCACGGGTGATCGTGGTCGACGAACCGATGGTCGGACTCGATCCGAAGGCGGCCAAGTTGCTCAAGCAGATCTTCCGCAGCTTCGTCGACCGGGGCGGCACCGTGTTGATGAGCACGCATACGCTGGAAATCGTCGAGGAGACGTGCGACCGGGTCGGCATCATTCGGCAAGGTGAACTCGCGGCGTGCGGTACGGTGGCCGACTTGCGCAACGCAGCCGCCGACCAGGACGCGGGCCTCGAGGAGCTCTTCCTGCGGCTGACCGGCGGGCATGTCGAGCACAACCTGGACGCCATTCTTGGTTAACCTCCCGAATGCACCCGACCAGCCTTCCCTGATCCAGCTCACGTCGCCGAAATGGCGGACGGTCTGGAACCGGTTGAGTCGAGGCGGCCGCGGCCAACTCCGCGGGCGCGCCGTGCTGCTGGCACTTGCCGGTGGCGTGTTCTTCTTCTTTGCGTTTGCCGTCTCGTGGAAGGTCGTCAGCTATTTCAAGCAGGTGCCGGAAATCGGTGACTTGCTGGCGAGCAAGATGCTCAGCCTCGCGTTGATGGCCTTCACTGCGATCCTGCTGCTCTCCAACCTGATCGGCGCGCTGTCGACCTTCTTCCTGGCGCGTGACCTCGACATGCTGATCGCGGCTCCGCTCGAATGGGGCCAGTTCTATCTCGCCAAGCTCGCCGAAACGGTGGTGCACTCGTCGTGGATGGTCGGGCTGCTGGCGGTGCCGTTGTTGACTGCCTACGGCGTGGCCTGGCATGGTGGCTGGCTCTTCCCACTGGTGGCGGCGGGCGCGCTGATACCGTTGTTCATCATTCCGGGCGTGATCGGCACCACGATCACCTTCATTCTCGTCAACATCTTCCCGGCCCGGCGTACCCGCGACATTCTCGGCCTCGCCACGGCGGTGGCGGCGGCGGGACTCGTGCTCCTGATTCGCGCCGCCGGCCCGGAGCAGCTCGCCCGCCCCGAGGGATTCCAGAACCTGCTCGATTTCATCGCGGTGCTGCGCGCACCGACCCATCCGCTGATGCCGAGCGAATGGGCACGGGCGATGATCATGAACTGGCTGACTCGGGTAGGAGACCCGCTGCCGATCGCGTTGCTCTGGACGACAGCGGGCGCGTTCATCGTGATGGCAGCGTCGCTGCATCGTCGCTGGTACATCCATGGATTTGCGCGGGCCCAGGAAGGGGTCGACCAGTTCGTACGGGGGACCCACTGGACCGGCGTGGCGCGGCGCCTGCTGATCGGCATGCCGGTGATGCGCCGCGAGTTCATCCTCAAGGACCTGCGCATCTTCTTCCGCGATTCGACGCAGTGGAGCCAGTTGATCCTGCTTGGCGTGCTGGTTCCCGTGATGCTCCTCAACGTGCAGATGCTGCCACTCTATAGCGGCGAGAAAGTGCCGGTGCTGCTGATCACGGTGGTGCTCTTCGTCACCCAGGGGCTGGGCGGATTCGTGATTGCCGGAACCGCAGAGCGCCTGATCTTTCCCGCCGTGTCGCTCGAGGGACGGTTGTTGTGGCTGCTCCGTTCGTCGCCGCTGGAATCACGGGCCATGCTGCGAAGCAAGTACTTCATCGGCATCCTGCCGCTGCTGGTGCTGGCCATCGCGCTGACCGCTACGACGAATCACCTGCTCCATGCCTCCGACTTCATGCGCGCGACCAGCATGATTGTGGTGATCGCGTACACGCTGGCCGTAGGCGGCATGGCGCTTGGCATGGGCGCGCTCTTTCCCCAGTTCGAGACGGAGAATGCCGCCCAGATCGCCACGTCGTTCGGCGGGCTCGTTTTCATGCTGCTGGCGATCGCGCTGCTCGGTTGCGTCACGATGCTCGAATGGATTCCGGTGCTCGAGGACGCCCGCGCCAGGCAAGCCGGCGACGCGGCGCTGTCGGTGTCGCCGGAAGGATGGGCCGCGCTGGCCGGCGCGCTGCTGCTCTGCCTGATCGCCGGCACGGTTCCGATGATCCTCGCTCGCCGCCGACTCGACACGCTCGAAGCCTGAGGGCACCCGTACTGCGCGAAGCCGTCCCGATGCGCATTGTCGGGGCCCCTGTGTGACCTCCCTCCACGATGACCATCCGTCCGCGGTCCGGCACTTCCGCCGGCTCGCGGCCGTGGTCTTTTCTGGAGGTGCTCGATGCGTCGCCGCCTTGCCCTGCTCGTCGCTGTCACTCTTGCCGCCGGTGCGTGTTCCGATGCGCTGCCGCCGGTTTCCCCGCCGCCGGCCGCATCGGCCGTGCGGTCCACCTCGCGCGATGCCGCGCGCGAACGCCTGGCGCAGGCCCTCGCACGGGCGCTCGCTGACCCGGCCACGCGCGCCGCAGTGAAGCATCGACTCGACCAGTCCAACGCTCCCGAAGGAAAGCTGCAGTTCCAGGCGCTGCTGCATGCCAATCAGGGGACCCTGCTTGCCAGCATCGCGCGCAGCGCCGCGACCTCGCCGGCCGAACTGCTTGCCGACCTCGATGCGGCACGCAATCTCGAGCTCTACCTGCCGGTCGCGGCGCAACGCGCGGCGTGGGCCGGTGACGCCAACTATCTGGTTGGCACGGTCGGTCACGATGGCGACCAGCCCATCGGCTTCGACCCCACTGGCGCTCGGCTATTGCTCGATCCACGCACCCCACCGCGGGTGCCGGTGCTGGCACTGGTCGCCCAGGAGACCGATTTCACGCGCGGTCATCCTGATCAGATGATGGCCTGCGTCGACATGTGCGGCGGCGACAGCGACGGCGGTGGCGGTGGGAGCGGCGGCTACGGCGGAGGGAACCTGGTCAATCCGCCCAGCGGCGGGTTGGTGCCCGGGTTGTACCTGACCCAGAGCCACATCAGCGGCAGCTATGAAAGCTGGTTGAAGGGCGACCCCGAATACGAGTATCACGTCTACGGGCTGGGTGACTCCGGGGCCACGGTCCAGCTGGCCTGCACCAGCGAAACGGGCAAGGGCGGCTACTACTATGACCAGAACGACCCCGATTGGAGTGGCGCGGCGCTGCTGTTCAGCGACGCAGCGTACGCCGACTACCAGGCGAAGCACCCCGGCGCGCCGATCCGGATCATGGCGTGGGAAGATGACGACGAAGCGTGTGTCGATCACGCCGATGGCAATGGCGTCTCCGCGCTGGTGACGGCAGTGGACAATGCTTACAAGCAGGTCACCAGCGGGAAGCTCGACCCAACCATCCTGCGGGGCATCAGGGCCGCGCCCTCGATCTTCTCACTGCTCACCGCGATTCACAACATCATCCTCACCAACGACGATTTCATCGGCAACGGGGTGGATGGATTGGTGGCAGGCGATGCACCGAGCGGATACAACTGGGTGCTCAAGTCGGACGGCACGACAACGACCGGCTGGTTCGCCGTACAGCACATGCCGTGACGACCGTGCGGCGCGCGGGCTGGTTAGCCGGCCAGCCCCACGCCGCAGCCGGGACAGAAATGCGCGGCGGCCGGAACCGGCGTGGCACAGGCCACGCAGTTCTCGTCGTCGCTCATCAGTCCGGCGCCGCAGACGGCGCAAAAGAGGGCATCCGCTTCGGGCCGCATCCCGTGCTGACGACAGTGCGGCATCGCGGCAACATGCGCTTCGGCCTCAAGGGTCGCGATGGCAACGGCGGTGTACTTCGCCGTCAGTGCCAGATAGTCGTCGTCGGAGAGTTTGCCGGTGGCGCGATCGAATTCGATCTCCTTGAGCGCGAGCAGCGCGCGCCCACGGGGGGTCTCCTCCGGATCGGGAAAATCAAAATCAACATGCACCGCGCGGTCAGGCGCCAGGATTGGTTGCAACACCAGCCACAACAGCGCGACCGCAATGATGCCTGCGGCAAGCGATTGCACCAGGATCACGAGTCGACCTCGTCGAGCGCCCGGCGAAGGCGTTCAAGCTGCGCCTCGTCCGGTCCAGCCGCCGGTTCAACGTCCGGCGTCCCCATCACGATCGCCCGCCGCCGCATCAGCCACGCGACCAGGCCAAGCGCGACCGCGACTACCGCAAGTGCGGGAACCAGGAAGCTCGCCCAGGAAAATCCGTGCACCGGCGGCGCCATCAACACCGAGCTGCCATAGCGGGTGACAAAGGCCTGCACGACCTGTTCCGCCGACGCACCCGCCTGCACCTGGGTCACGACATCGCGATGCATCGCCGGCGAATAGGTGCAGGTGAAGTCGGTCGTGCGACAGGTGTAGACATCCAGCGTACAACCACAGGTACAGTGCAGTCGGCGCTCGATGCCGATGACCCGGGCGTCGTTGTCCAGCGGACCGACGCCTGCCACCAGCCCGCCGACGGTGGCCAGCGCCAGTGTATCAGCGGAGGTGCCGCCCTGAGGGCTTGCTGCGGATGGCGCGGCGCTCCCGGCCCGCTGAGGCTGCTGCCACAGCAATGGCAGCAGCGCAGCAGCGCCACCCCGCTGCACAAAGGCGCGGCGATTCATCACTCTGCCACGCCCGCGAGCGGCACTGCGTAGCCGGCTTGCGACACGGTCCGCTGGCGGCGCGTCTTCATCTGCGGGCCACCGGGCCACATGGTGATCAGGCCGCCAATCGTCAGGACGACGCAGCCAATCCAGAAAAAGGTGATCAACGGGTTGACTTGCACCGTATAGCGGGCGCGTTCGGTACCGTCGGGCGATCCCGCGTAGATCAGGTACAGGTCTTCGAACAGCCCGGTCCGGATGCCGACTTCAGTCGATGGTACGAAGGTCTGGTTGCCGAACGAATCGATGTACTGGCGCTTTTCCGACGACAACGTGCCGATATACTTGCCGTCGCGCTCGACTCGCACCACCGCCGCCGACACCTGACGATTTTCCCGGGTGTACTGCGAGACATTCAGGTGGGTCAGCCGGTAGGTGTGGCCGTACGGCGAACGGATCGTGTCGCTGGCGCCCGGCAGCAGGTCGAACTCCCGCTTGACCTGAAACGGCAGGCCGGTAAACCCGACGAAATAGATCACGATGCCGACGTGCACGATGTAGCCGCCATACCGCCGGCGATTCCGTTCCACCAGCCGAACGATGGCCAGTGGCACCGACTCGCCATGCAGCGTCATCCGCGCACGGATGCCACGCAGGAACTCCTGCCCGACGGTCGTCAGGACAAAGCCACAGAGTGTCAGCGACACGATCGGATAGAAGGAGCGCAGTCCGCCAATCAGCACGGCAGCGCAGGCGACGGCTGCACCAATGCAGGGCGCGATGAACTGGCGGCGCAGGTTGGCCAGCGACGCCTTGCGCCAGGCGATCAGCGGGCCGATTCCGGTCAACAACAGCAGGAAGAGGCCGAGCGGCACGTTGACCGCGTTGAAGAACGGCGCGGTGAGCGTGATCTTGGTGGGGCCGAGGGCCTCGGAAATCATCGGAAAGACCGTGCCCCAGAGCACCGCAAATGCGATCGCAACCAGCGCCAGGTTGTTGAAGAGAAAGGCTGATTCTCGGCTGACCAGCGATTCGAGATCGACCTCCGCCTCGAGCATCGGCCAGCGGGTATAGAGCAGTGTGAACGACAGCACGGCCGCGACCAGAAGCAGCACCAGGAAGAAATAGCCGATGCTTGATTGGGTGAATGAGTGCACCGACGCAATCGCGCCGGAGCGCGTGATGAAGGTCGCGAAGATCGACAACAGGAAGGTGCCGATCACCAACGAGAGATTCCAGCGCTTCAGCATGCCGCGCTTTTCCTGGATCATCACCGAGTGCAGGAACGCGGTCAGCGTCAACCAGCCGAGCAATGGCGCGTTCTCGACCGCGTCCCACATCCACACGCCGCCCCAGCCAAGCTCGACGTAGGCCCACCACATGCCGAGCGTGATGCCGATCGACAGAAAGAGCCACGACGCCAACGCCCACTTGCGCATGGCGATGATCCACCCCGAATCGAGCTTGCGGGCCAGCAACGCGGCGATCGCAAAAGCGAATGGAATGGTGACACTGATGTAGCCGAGGTAGAGCATCGGCGGATGCATCACCATGCCGGGGTTCTGCAGCTGCGGATTGAGCCCCTTGCCGTCCGCCGGTGTGAAGGCCATCCGCTCGAACGGCGACGCGTGCGCGAAGAGCATCACCGCCACGAAGAACGCCACGACTACGCTGGTGACGCCGGCGACATATGGCAGCAGGTCGCGATGGCGCGACGATGTCAGCGCCTGTGCTGCTGCCCCGAAACAGGAAAGGATTGCGGCCCAGAAGAGGAGCGAGCCCTGCTGACCGGCCCAGAACGCGGATACGAGGTAGTACGATGGCAGGTTGCGCGACGTGTACGCCGCGACGTATTCGATATTGAAGTCGTGCGAGAAGATCCCTTTCCACAACGCCGCCGACGCCACCAGGAGGGCGACACACGTCGCATACGCACCGCGCACCACCGCCTGCGACAACTCGGGACGCTCGCGCCACGCACCGGAAAAGGAGACCAGCGCGGTCCAGCAGCCGAGCAGCAGCGCTGCCCAGAGTGCGAAGGTTCCAAGGATCGTCATCGGAAGGTCAGGATTTCCGGGCTTGCTGCTTGGCCTGCTGCATCACCGCATCGTATCGCGACCCGCACTTGGCCAGCACATCGGTCGCCCGGAAACGGCCATCCCGACCAAGCTCGCCATCGACCACGACATCAATGTCATTGGCGTCCGTGAACGTGTCAGCGAGCGGGCCGCCGACGTAAGTGACCTGAATCGACTGGGTGCTGTCTTCAATGGCGAAATCGATCCGATGACTCGCCGGGTCGCGCCGCACGGAACCGGGCACGACCTTGGCGCTCACCTTGAGCTTCTGGTTGTAATAGGCGTCGGGTTGCTGGCGGGCGCGAGCCATCAGCTCGGTCGGGGTGACGAAATACGTCCCCGTCGTCTTCACCGCATCCACGATCATGTACGACACGCTGCCGACAATCACCAACGCGCCGATTGCAAACTTCATCCCTGGCTTCATCGTCCGGTCCGTTCCGCGGGCATGGCGCCAATTATAAGCAGGCGGCTCACGGGCTCTCGGCCCATGCCAGCGCGGCGCGCACCGCACGGCGCCATTCGCCGCGGGAATCAGCCCGCCAGCGGTCGTCGCGCCTCGGTTCGAAGCGGACCAGCCCGCCCAGCTCGACGGCGGGCGGCAGTTCCGTATCAATACCGAGCGCGGCCAGCCGTGCGGCCCCGTAGGCCGTTACCTCGACCGCGGCGGGTCGCTCCACCTCGACACCAAGCAGGTCTGCCTGCGCCTGCATCAACCAGTCATTCTGCGCCGCGCCGCCGTCCACCCGCAGCGCGGTGACGGGCCCCATCGATTCCACCAGGTCACAGGTGGCGTGCGCAATCGCCTCGAGTGTAGCCCTGACGAGATGCGCGCGAGTCGTTCCCCGCGTGATCCCAGTGACCGTACCGCGGGCCTCGGCGTTCCAATACGGCGCCCCGAGCCCGGTGAAGGCCGGCACGATCATGATGCCACCACTGTCGGGCACGCTGGCGGCAAGAGCCGCCGTTTCAGCGGCGTCGCTGATGATCCCCAGCCCGTCGCGAAGCCACTGCACCGCCGCGCCGGCAACGAAGACACTCCCCTCGACCGCCCACCCCGCCTGCCCGTCGCCGCCTGCAGCGATGGTAGCGAGGATGCCCGAAGCGGGATTCGGCGGCCGGTCCGCCCCGGTGAATCGCAGCAAGAACGCGCCGGTACCGTACGTGATCTTGGCTGCACCAGGCTGCACGCAGCCGTGGCCGAAGAGTGCCGCCTGCTGATCGCCAGCGATCCCGGCGATCGGCAGCGGGACACCGAACCACTCGGCGGCGGCCTCGCCAACCGGACCGACACTCGGCACGACGTGTGGGAGCAGGTCGCGCGGCACGCCGAACAGTGTCAGCAGCTCGTCATCCCAATCGCCGGTTCGCAGGTCGGCAAGCAATGTGCGGCAGCTGTTGGTGGGATCGGTGACATGCGCGGCGCCGTTGGTCAATCGGGCAATCAACCAGCTGTCGACCGTCCCCGCCGCGAGGGTACCTGCTCGCGCTCGCGCCTGCACGGCGGGAGCCTGCAGCAACCACTCGAGTTTGGTGGCGCTGAAATAGGGATCGAGCAAGAGACCAGTCCGTTCCCTGATCCACGGTTCGTGCCCAGCGGCCCGCAGTTCGGCGCAGCGATCGGCGGTGCGCCGGTCTTGCCAGACGATGGCGCGGCCCACCGGTTCCAGTGTCTGGCGATCCCAGAGCACCACCGTTTCGCGCTGATTGGTGATGCCGATCGCTGCGACCGGAACACCCGCCGACCGCAACGCATCACGGCCGGCCGCGACCGTGGTTTGCATCAGCGACTCGGCATCGTGCTCTACAGCGCCGGGCGCCGGGAAATACTGGGGAATCTCGCGATAGCCGCGACCAAGCACACGGCCGTCCGGGCCGAAAACGAGGGCGGTAGAACCAGTGGTTCCCTGGTCGAGGGCAAGGATGTTCGGCATGCCATGAAGGTTATCTTGGGGGATGACTTTTTCGACCCTCCTCTTCGAAATCGATGCTGCCGGCATCGGGCTGGTGACGTTCAATCGGCCCGACAAGTTGAACGCCCTCAACTCGACTGTTCTGGGCGAGCTGGATGCCCTGCTACACGACGCCGAGCACAATTCTGCGGTTCGCGGGCTGATCCTGACTGGAGCTGGGCCGAAGGCGTTCGTCGCCGGCGCCGATATCGGCGAACTGGCCGAGGTGGACCGGGAGCGCGGTATCGAAGTCGCCAAGCGCGGTTCGCGGGTCTTTCGGGCGCTGGAGCGCTTCCCCAAGCCGGTGATCGCTGCCATCAATGGCTTCGCCCTGGGCGGCGGCTGCGAGCTCGCCATGGCGTGTCATATCCGCCTGGCCGCACCCAATGCCAGGTTTGCCCAGCCGGAGGTCAAACTGGGACTGATTCCGGGCTTTGGTGGCACCGTACGGCTGCCCCGCCTGGTCGGACGCGGGCGCGCGCTTGAGCTGCTGATCAGCGGCAACATGATCGATGCCGAGGAAGCGGCACGAATCGGCCTCATTAATCGGGTCGTGCCAGCGGAAGCATTGCTGGAGCAGAGCCGCGCGCTGATGACCACGATTCTCGCCCAGGGTCCGTTGGCAGTCAGGCTCTGTTTGCAGGCGGTCGATGGCACGCTGGACCTGCCGGTCGATGAGGCGTTGTCGCTCGAAGCCACTCTTTTTGGCGAAGCATGCGGCAGCGCCGACAAGGCGGAAGGAACCCAGGCGTTTCTGGCCAAGCGCGCACCGGTGTTCCGCGGCCAGTAAGGCGATGCGGGCTGCAGCTCTGGTCGTCCGAAGCTTCCGCAACCTGGCTGAAGCCACCCTCGAGCTGCCGGCTGACGGCGTCGCGCTGGTGGGGCCCAACGGACACGGCAAGACCAACCTGCTCGAAGCACTCGCGTATCCGGTGCTCTTTCGCTCGTTGCGGGGATCGCCCGATCGCGAAGTCGTCGGCTTTGGTGGCCCCGGGTTTCATGTGACCGTGCAGGTCGCCGGCGGCGACAGCATCGCCACGACGTATTACGCGGCCGAACGTCGCAAGCGGATCAGCGTCGGCGACGTTGATCAACCGACGGTCGCCGCGGCGATGGGGCAGTGGCTCGCGGTGGGGTTTCTGCCCACCGACCTCGCATTGGTGCAGGGCGGTGCGGCCGAGCGACGGCGCTGGATGGACCGGATGCTGTCGTTGTCCGACCGGCGCTATCTCACCGCGTTGCTGCGTTATCGTGCCGCACTTGCCCAGCGCAACGCCGCGCTGCGCGTGCAGCAGATCGAGGCTGCCGATGCATTCAATCCGGCGCTTGCCGAGGCAGGGGCGTTGCTGGTCACGCTGCGACGACACTGGGTCGCCGAGGCCGCGGAACGATGGCGCACCGAACTCGACTCGCTTGGCGAGATCGCACCGGTGCTGCTGCGCTACAAGGGTGATGACCTGTTGACGGACATCGAGCCGTGGGACGATCGACTGCGCGCTTCGGCCGCGCGTGACCTGGCGCGAGGCCAGACGCACGTGGGACCGCATCGCGACGACCTGGTGCTTGCGCTGGGTGGCCATGCATTGCGGGATTACGGATCGACCGGGCAACAGCGTTCGGCAGCGATCGCCTTGCGATTGCTCGAGCTGGAAACGCTGGCAGGTCATCGCGGCGTGCGACCGGCGCTGCTGGTCGACGATGTCTTTGCCGAACTCGATCACGATCGCCAGCGGCGCCTGGCGATCCGGCTGTTGGCGGGTCCGGGCCAGCGCGTGGTGACGGCCCCCCGGAGCGAGGACATTCCGGCGGAGCTCGACCTGCCACGCTGGCTGGTACGCGATGGCGCGGTGGCGGCATGAGCGACAAGCCGCGCAAGGAACCGGTGGCCCTCGGATCCGCGCTGCAGGCCTGGGCGACCCGGAACGGCATGACCCGCCGTTTCGACCTGGCGGCAGCAGTCGAGCAGTGGGAGGAAGCGGTCGGTCCGCAGATCGCAGCGGTCACCCGGGCGCTATCGGTGACTCCAGACGGAACGCTGATGGTGCGCGTGCTGACGCATGCGTGGGCGTCCGAGCTTGGCCTGATGGCGCCACGCATCCTGACGCGGCTGAACGGCAACAAGCGTGGACGCATTCTTCATATTCGCTGGCAGGTCGGTCCGCTCGACCAGCCCTGAACGCCCTGATTGCGAGGCAGCATGGCAGACAACACTCCGGAACTGACCGGTAACGACGACTACGGCGCCAACAGCATCACCGTCCTCAAGGGCCTTGAGGCGGTGCGCAAGCGCCCCGGCATGTACATCGGGTCGACCGGCGAGAACGGCCTGCACCATCTGGTGTACGAGGTGGTCGACAACTCGATCGACGAGGCACTGGCCGGCTTTGCGACGCGCATCGACGTGCTGATTCACCGCGACAACTCGATCACGGTGATCGACGACGGCCGCGGCATTCCGGTGGACATTCACCCGACCGAGGGATTGCCGGGCGTCGAGCTTGCCCTGACCGTGCTGCACGCGGGCGGCAAGTTCGACAAGAACTCCTACAAGGTGTCGGGCGGTCTGCACGGCGTCGGTGTGTCGGTCGTCAATGCCCTGTCGGAACAGCTGACGGTCACCGTCGATCGCGGCGGCGCCCGCCACCAGATGGCGTTCGTGCGCGGCAACACCACCCAGAAGTTGACGGTGATCGGGATGGCAGCCGGCACCGGCACCACGGTCACCTTCAAGCCCGATTCGACGATCTTCAATGTCCTCGAGTTTTCCTGGAATACGCTCGCGGACCGGTTGCGGCAGCTCGCCTTCCTCAACGGCGGGATCAACATCACGCTGACTGATGAGCGCGAAGAGACGCCCAGGAGCGAGAATTTCTACTACAAGGGTGGCCTGGTCGAGTTCGTGACATGGCTCAACCGGAACAAGAAGGTGTTGCACCCCAAACCGGTCCATTTCTCTGCGACGCGCGATGACGTCGACGTCGACTGCGCGCTGCAGTATGAAGACGGCTACAACGAGAACACCTTCACCTTCGTCAACAACATCAACACCCACGAGGGCGGCACGCACCTGACCGGCTTCCGGTCCGCGCTGACGCGCACCATCAACGAGGTCGCCAAGAAGTCGGCCGCAATGAAGAAGGAAAGCTTCACGCTGAGCGGCGACGATGCGCGCGAAGGACTGACCTGCGTGCTGCACGTCAAGGTGCGCGAACCGCAGTTTGAAGGGCAGACCAAGACCAAGCTCGGCAACGGCGAGGTCGAAGGCATCGTCCGCGCCATCGTCAACGAGCACCTCGGCCAGTTCCTCGAGGAAAACCCCGCCGTCGGCCGTGCCATTATCGAGAAGGCCGTCAGCGCGGCACGTGCCCGCGAGGCCGCCCGCAAGGCCCGCGACCTCGTGCGCAAGAAGACCGGGCTCGAGAACGCCGTGCTGCCGGGGAAGCTGGCGGACTGTTCGCTGGACGATCCGGCGCTCTGCGAGATCTACCTCGTCGAGGGCGACTCGGCCGGCGGATCGGCGAAGCAGGGACGCGATCGCTCATTCCAGGCGATCCTGCCGCTGCGCGGCAAGATCCTCAACGTTGAACGGGCGCGCATTGACCGGATCCTCGGGAATGAGGAAATCCGCGCGATGATCACGGCGATCGGCTGCGGTGTACGCGAAGATTTCAAGATCGAGGACGCGCGGTACCACAAGATCATCCTGATGACCGACGCCGATGTGGATGGCGCCCACATCCGGACCCTGTTGCTCACCTTCTTCTTCCGGCAGATGCCCGAGCTGATCGAGGCGGGATACATCTACATCGCGCAGCCGCCGCTCTATCGCGTGGCACGTGGCAAGGAGGAGTACTACGCCTACACCGAAGAGGAGCGCACCGAGTTCACCAAGCGACTCTCTGAGGGCGGCAAGGGCAACGTCGGCATCCAGCGGTACAAGGGTCTCGGCGAGATGAACCCGGAGCAGCTCTGGAAGACCACGATGGAACCCGCCACGCGGACCATCCTGCGCGTCACGCTGCAGGACGCCGTCGAAGCGTCCAAGCTCTTCGATGAACTGATGGGTGATAACGTCGAACCGCGCCGGCTCTTCATCGAAGCCAACGCGAAGTATGTGAGCGTGCTCGACGTCTGAAGCGCACCGCGCGAAGAGAGCTGGCCGGTTGGCTGAGCTCTCTTCGCGGCGTTGCCATCCGCGCTAGAAAATCCCCGGCATCGGCGAGTGGCCGCTCCCGGGCCCCCAGTCATCTTCGTCGTCGTCCACCGCATCGGCGGCCGCCTTGGCCGTCGGATCGTCACGAATCGCGCGCTCAGCTTCAGCGAGTTCGTCGTGGTCAATCGGCGAGTCGACATCATCGTCGGGGGCGATCGGTGCGCGCCGCCCGATTCCCATCAGCCAGATGAGCAGCGCGACGATCAGCGCGAGAGCAATCCAGGTACCGGTCATGAAGGATCTCCGTAAGGCACGGCGCCCGACGTCGTGACGCGCCAGGCAACAAGGGGAAGCCGATCGGGCGTCGCGTCGCCCACCATGAGAATCTCTTCCAACGCGCGCACCGCGGCCGCGGCTGACGCGTCGTCGTGCGCATGTACCAGCGCCAGGCGATCGCCGCGCGAGACGCGCTGCCCTGGCTTGACCGGCACATCAAGCCCAACATCGGGACGAACGACGTCCGTGACCTGTCGACGCCCGCCGCCGAGCTCGATGATCACGCGACCGAGCGCCCTGGGGTCGACGCGACCGACGACACCGTCGCGCGGCGCCATGACATCGCGTTGCACCGCGGCGCGCGGCAATCGTTCCGGGTGATCGATGGTCGATGGATCGCCGCCCTGTGCGGCAACGACCTGACGGAAGATGGCGAGCGCGGCGCCCGAATCGACCGTGGACTGCAGCCGCCGCCGCGCGGCTGCGCGCGTCGAGTCGATGCCGCCGAGGAGCAGCATTTCGGCGCCGAGCGCATAGGTGACTTCCATGAGATCGTCGGGACCGTCGCCACGCAAGCCGGCAATCGATTCCGCCACTTCGAGCGCGTTGCCACATGCCACGCCCAGCGGCCGGTCCATTGCGGTCAGCAGCGCCACGGTGGGACAGCCACGCGCGGTACCCAGGCCGATCATCGCGGTGGCGAGCTTGAGCGCCTCGGCTGGATCGGGAAGAAAGGCACCGGAACCGATCTTGACGTCGAGGACCAGGCCGTTGAGTCCTTCGGCGAGCTTCTTCGACATGATACTGGCGCTGATCAACGGGATCGATTCGACCGTCGCCGTGACATCGCGCAGCGCGTAAAGCTTGCCATCCGCGGGCGCGATTTCGCGAGTCTGGCCGATCATCACCGCGCCGAGCGCCCGCGCCTGTGCCTCGGCGGCGGCCAGCGAAAGGTCGGTGCGAAACCCCGGTATCGCCTCAAGCTTGTCCAGCGTGCCGCCGGTGTGCCCCAGTCCGCGTCCGGACATCATCGGCACGATCACGCCGCACGCGGCGAGCATCGGAGCCAGAAGCAGCGACGTCTTGTCGCCGACGCCGCCCGTGGAATGCTTGTCAATGCGCGGCCGCGGCTCGCCGTGAAAGTGCAGCCGCTCACCGGAGTTGAGCATCGCGTCCGTCAGGGCCGAGAGTTCGTCGGGCGCCAGGCCTCGAAAGAAGATCGCCATCGCCAGCGCAGCCATCTGGTAATCCGGCACCTGGCCGGCGGCGTATGCGTGGATCAACGCTTGCCATTCGTCCCCGGTCAGCGAGCCACCGTCTCGCTTGCGTTCGATCAGGCGTGGCACAACCATTCACGCTCCGTGGGAAGAAGTACGCTGACGAGGGCGGCACCAGCGGCCGGTTCCATCACCAACCAAGGATATCGACCTGTGCTGCTGACTCGCGTTGCCTGCTCCCTGCTCTGCGTCGCCGTGCTGCCGGCGGCGGCAGCCGCGCAGGCGGAACAGATTGCATCGGGAGTGCACGCCGTGGCTGCGCATGATCTTGCCGGGGCGCGGCGCGACTTCGAGGCGGCGTTGCACCGTGATCCGAACTCGTACGAAGCCAACTGGCGGATGTCCCTGCTGCTGATTGACGTCGCCAAGCAGGTCCCCGACCACATCAAGAGCCCCACCCGGGATTCGCTCTACCAGCTGGCCGAAAGCTATGCCCGGCGGGCCGTCGCCGTGAGGGGTGACGATACCGAGGGGCATTTTGCGCTTGCCAACGCGATTGGCCGGTCACTGTTGAGCATGAGCGCGAGAGAGAAGGTGCGTCGCGCCACCGAGGTGCACACTGAGGCGTTGCGAGCCGTCGAGCTCGACCCCCGCAACGACGGCGCATGGCACATCCTCGGCCGGTGGAACGCGGAGGTGGAGCGTCTCTCCGCGTTTGAACGGCTGGTGGCGCGTACCTTTCTTGGTGGCAAGGCATTGGCGGGCGCCTCGTGGGACGAGGCCGAACGCGACCTGCGCATCGCGGTCGAGTTGGCGCCGGCCAGGATCGTACATCGACTCGACCTGGCGGAAATTCTGGTGTCGCGGCAGAAATGGGCCGCAGCCAAGCAACAACTTGATGAGGCCGAGACGCTGCCGCCGGTCGATATTTCTGATCCGATGTACAAGCAGCAGGCGCGGGCCCTCGAGGTCAAAGTGCTGGAGAAGCTCCACAAATGACGCGTGATCTGGCAACCGAAGCGGCGACGTTGCGTGCGCAAATCGCGCGCGCCAACCGGGCCTATCACGAACTGGACGCCCCTGAGCTGAGTGACGCGGAATACGATCGCCTCTTTCGCCGGCTGCAGGCGATCGAGACCGAACACCCGGAGCTCGCAACGGACGATTCGCCGACCCGCCGAGTTGGCGGTGCGCCAGCATCGCAGCTCCCGCGACACGTGCACCTGCGCCCGATGCTCTCGCTGGCCAACGCGTTTTCGGACGACGAGCTCCAGGCGTGGGAGCAGCGTAATGCCCGGATTGATCCGGCCGTGCTGACGGCTGGGTACACCGTCGAGGTGAAGATCGACGGCACCGCGGTCTGCCTGACCTACGCCGATGGGCGCCTGGTCATGGGCGCGACACGCGGCAACGGGCTGGTCGGCGAAGACGTCACCGCCAACTTGCGAACGATCGACGACATTCCGCTGGTGCTTCGCGGCAACGGCTGGCCTGCGCTGATGGAAGTGCGCGGCGAGGTCTATTTTCCGCTGGAAAGTTTCCGGAAGCTCAACCTGCGTCGCGAAGCCGACGGCGACGCACCATTTGCCAACCCCCGCAACGCGGCGGCCGGCGGCCTGCGCCAACTCGACCCGGCGTCGACCAGAAGCCGGCGGCTGCGCTCGTTTGCCTTTCAGGTCGTCCCGATTGAGGGAAGTATCGCGGCGGCCACGCACGCAGAAACCCTTGCGACCTTGGAGCACTGGGGCTTTCAGGTCGAGCCGCACCATACCCGCGTGGCCAGCCTCGCGGCAGCGATCGAGCGCATCGCCGAGCTCGAAGTCGCCCTGCCTACCCTTCCGTTTGGTGCCGATGGCGTCGTCGTGAAGGTCGATCGGCGCGACCTGCAGGACGAACTGGGCATTGTTGGCGAGCGCGATCCGCGCTGGGCGATCGCTCGCAAGTTCGCGCCCGAGGTCGCCGTCACCCGCCTGCTCGACATCCGCGTGAATGTTGGCCGCACCGGTGCGCTGGCACCGTATGCCGTGCTGGAGCCGGTCGAGCTCGGCGGGGTGACGATCAGCAGCGCCACGCTGCACAACGACGAGATCGTTGCGCAGAAGGATGTCCGCGTCGGTGATATGGTGGAGGTCGTGCGCGCCGGCGAAGTCATCCCGAAGATTCTTGGTCCGGTGGTGGTCGACGGCGCCGAGCGCGGACCGGCCTGGCAAGCCCCGCCGAACTGCCCGGCGTGTGGCACCCCGGCGGTGCGGGAAGTAGGCGAGGTAATGCGGTACTGCCCCAACCCGATCTGTCCTGGCCGTTTGCTCGAAGGGATCATCCACTTCGCGTCGCGCGACGCGATGGATATTCGCGGACTCGGCGAGGAGCGGGTGCGGCAGTTGCTCGACGCCGGCCTGATTCACACCGTAGCAGATCTCTACACCTTGACTGTGGCGCAGCTGGTGACGCTGGACCGCTTTGCGACGCAATCAGCCAGCCAGCTGGTCACGGCAATCGATGCCTCCCGTCAGCAGCCACTTTCGGCGCTGCTCTTTGGCCTCGGCCTGCGTCACGTTGGCAAGACGATCGCCCAGTTGCTGGCTCGGCATTTCGTCACGCTCGACGCCTTGCAACACGCCTCTGAGGCGGACATTGCCGCCGTGCGCGGCGTCGGTCCGGTCATCGCGATGGCAGTGCGGGAATGGTTTGACGATAGCCGGTCAGCCGGGCTGGTTGACTCCCTGCGGGCGCATCGTCTTACCCTGACCGAACCGCAGCAGGCGATCGTAGCGGGCCCGCTGACTGGCCAGACGGTCGTGCTGACCGGCACCCTTCCCTCGCTGGCGAGGGCGGACGCAGCGGCGCGGATCGAACGCGCCGGCGGGGTGATCGCGGGCAGCGTGTCGAAGAAGACCAACCTGGTTGTGGCCGGGGCGGAGGCCGGCGGCAAGCTCGACAAGGCTCGCCAGCTCGGCATCGAGGTGATCGATGAAGCCGAGCTCTTGCGGCGCCTCGGTCCGTCGGCATAGGTTCGCCGCCATCATGGATCCGCTGAACACCTTTGCGATCGCCCCCGGCGCCCTGCACCGGCTACGCCGACGGCTCCTCGCTGCCGGCCCGGGCGTGGCGGCCGATATTCTCCAGGATGCGGGCTTTGCCAGCGGCGAGGCGCTCCACGCCGCATGGGCCCGGCGGGTCACCGAGCAGACCGGATTGTCCAATGCTGGCGACCTCGACACCGCCTGGTTCGGGCCGCTGCTGAGCGATCTCTGTCGTGATCTGGGCTGGGGTTCGCTGCGGACCGCGACCGTGGCGGGCCGAGCCGTATTGCTCAGTTCAGCGGACTGGTCCGAGGCGGAGACTGGTAGCACCGAGCATCCTGGCTGCTATTTCACCTGCGGTTGCCTGGCGGCGTTCCTGACCGAAGAGGCCGGCGCCACGCTCTCCGTTCTCGAAGTTGAATGCCGCTCGTCGGGCGCCTCGCATTGCCGATTTCTGGCGGGTTCCGCCGAAACGCTGGCGGTCGTCTATGACCTGATCGCCGCCGGAGGCGACTGGCGCACTGCGCTTCCCCAGAGCGAACTCGACGATTCTGCTAGCGCGTGAGCCAACCCCGCAAGTCGGGGCGCACCACCAGTTCACCGTTTTCCACAACTTCTCGATCCCAGGGCAACACGATCGCTTTTTCGGTATGGAAGGCGTGAAAGTCCGGTACCCAGTTGCCGGTCTGGAATGATGCCGCCGTCCGGATATCCGCTGGCCGAGCCTGCTTGAGCGCGTGGATCGCGAGGCGGAAGGTGTCGCCGCTGTCGCAGGTTTCGTCGACCACCAGCAGGCGCCGGCCCCGGATATTGGTCGGGATCTCCGAAAGCAGCACTGGCTCCGCGCTGGCCTCCGCACGCGCGATGACGACGGTGGCCAGCTCGCGCTGCAGGAGCGAGGCGATGATCGCCGCAGGGATCACCCCTGCCTTGGCGATCCCCACCACAACTTCCGGATCGTAGCTCCGCGAGACATGCAGTGCGAGCGCGCGACAGAGCTCGCCGAAAAAGGGCCAGTCGACTTCAAGAATTTCGCGATTGCTGGCAGGACGAGGCCGGGGCATGGGGCGAACCTCCGGAGCGGGAGAGGCAGCGCGTGATCCGCCGCCGCTGGCAAGGTACGTCGTCCAGTCCGGAGGAGCGAGGTCCCGCCGCGTTGCTCGCTGCCAAGCCGCGGCCTAACTTAGGAACGATGGAGCACTGTTCCGGACGGCAACCGGCGTGAGCTGGTGGAAGCGGATCCTCGCAGGCGAAGAAGGGCCGGTCAGGCCGCAACGCCTCGACTACCTGAACGAAGGGCTCGCGCTCGAACGTCAAGGCGACTTCGACGGCGCGATCACCTCGTATCAACTTGCCCTGCGCGATGAACCCAACAACGTCAAGATCCTCCAGTTTGTGGCGATCGCCATGTCACGCACCAATCGGCGCGAGGAAGCGATCCGCTACTACCGGCGCGCGCTGGAACTGGTCCCCGATCTCGCTGGCGCCCACTATGGCCTGGCCTTCCTGCTGATCAAGCGCGGGGATGTCGATCGTGGCGCCGAGCACCTTCGCCACTTCCTCGCCCGGCCACCGCGTGATCCGGAAATGGCGCGCTGGGTCGACTTTGCGCGAGAAACGTTGACAACGCTCGATCCGCGGGCGCAACCGGTCGCCGGCGACGTGGAGCCGGCATGAAGGGTTGGCTCGCAGTGGTGCTCATCGGCGTCGCTGCGGCGTGTGGTTCGCTCCCGGACGCCGGCAATGGCGTGGTGCAGCTGCAGTTGCTGCTTCCCGATTCACTCTTTCTCTATCCGGGCGAATCGTTGACCCTGCGAGCGCAGGCGCTCGACCTCGCCGGCAACACCGTTGCCGCGGCGCCGATCGCCTGGCGCACCATCGATACGACATTGATCTCGCTCGACTCGGTGACCGGGGTCGTAACCTCGCTGCTCGACACCGCCGCATCGGCCCGAGTCCAGGCCCGCAGCGGAACGCTGGTCTCCGACTTCGTGACCATCGCCCTTCGCAAGGACACCACGACATCGTCGCTTCGGGCGCCGTGACGCCTCCCGCCACCCTCAATGACATTCTTTTCGGGGCGGCGACGCGGTACGCGGGCCGCCCAGCCGCTTTCCGCCATAAAGTCGATGGCCAGTGGACCGACGTCAGCATCAGCGCCTTCTCGACTCGCGTGCAGCACACGCACGCCGCGCTCCGGGACCTCGGCCTCGTGCCAGGCGACCGGGTGGCGATTCTGTCAGAAAATCGCCCCGAATGGGCCATCGTCGATTTTGCCTGCCTCACCGCCCGGCTGGTGGACGTGCCGATCTATCCGACACTCACGCCGTCGCAGACCGCCTATATCCTGCACGACGCCGGGGTCCGCGCGATCTTCGTCTCGTCAGCAGAGCATCTGGCCAAGGTAGAATCGGTACGCGAGAGTGTCCCGACGCTCCAGCATGTCATCGTCTTTGACGCAACGGCCCATGCGCCTGGTGTTACCACGCTGGCCGCGTTCGAGGCGAGCGGTGCGGCGGCGGTCGACCGCTATCCGACATGGCAACGCGAGGCTGAACAGGTCAAGCCTGACGACCTTGCGACGCTGATCTACACCTCGGGGACGACCGGCGAGCCAAAGGGCGTGATGCTGTCGCACGGCAACATCACCAGCAACGTCGTGGCTGCCCTGGCGGTCTTTCCGATCGGCCCGACCGATTCCTGTCTCTCCTTCCTGCCGCTCTGTCACATCTTCGAGCGAATGGTCGGCCACTATTCGATGCTGCAGGCCGGCGCAATGATCCAGTATGCGTCAAGTATCGACGCCGTCGCGCAGGAACTCACCGAAACGCATCCGACCATTCTCGCGTCGGTGCCGCGGATCTACGAAAAGGTCTATGCCGCCGTGCTGGGCAAGGCCCACGCCGGTTCCGCGATTTCGCGCGCGCTGTTCCACTGGGCTCGGCGGGTTGGTGAAACGCGGCTCGATCGCAGACTGGCTCATCGGCCAGTTCCAGCCGGGACCGCACTGGCCTTCGCGATTGCCGATCGGCTGGTGTTCGCCAAGCTGCGCCGCCGCATGGGCGGGCGGATCCGGATGCTGATCTCTGGCGGCGCACCGTTGCAGCTTGAGATCTGCCGATTCTTTCTCTCGGCCGACCTCACGCTGCTTGAGGGGTATGGACTCACGGAGACGTCACCCGTCATCACGGCCAATACGCCGGATCGCGTCCGGCCTGGTACCGTCGGGCATCCGTTGCCGGGCGTTGAAGTGCGCATCGCCGCCGACGGCGAGATCCTCACCCGGGGACCGCACGTGATGCTTGGCTATTTCAACCTCCCCGAAGCCACGGCCGGGGCAATCGACCAGGACGGCTGGTTCGCCACCGGCGACATCGGCGAGTTCGACGGCGACGGTTTCCTGCGGATTACCGACCGGAAGAAGGACCTGATCAAGACAGCCGGGGGCAAGTACGTCGCGCCCCAGCCAATCGAGGCGATGCTCAAGAGCAATCGATATTTTGCCAACGCCGTCCTGCTCGGTGACCGACGCAAGTATCCGATCATGTTGCTGGTCCCTGATTTCGGGGCGCTGGGACAGTGGCTCGCATCGCAGCAGTTGCCGACGGCCGAGCCAGCAGCGTTGGTGAAGATGCCAGCGGTCCGCGACAAACTCGAACGCGAGGCACGCCGCAGCCTGCGTGACCTGGCGCAGTTCGAGACTCCCAAACGCTTCCTGCTCCTCCCGTCAGATTTCACCATCGCCTCCGGCGAGCTGACGCCCACCCTCAAGGTCAAGCGGAAGGCGGTCGAAGAGCATTACCGTGACCAGATCGACGCGGTCTATGCCGAAACGCCGTCCTGACGCCACAGTGAGGTATCGGCGGCACGACTTGCGGGGCGAACGCGCCACACACGCCACAATGCCGCCCCTCGGAACGCCACCGGCACGCTCGCAGGGCACCAGCCCTAACTAGCGCCCTGACAAGCGGTTGACTCGGGTAACTGAGGCGCTTGCCGGCATGGCACGCTAGCTGCTTCTCATTCGCTCCAAGAAGTTCACTGCCTTTTTCAGGAGCGTGTGTAGTGCGTCGATCCTTTGCCATCCTGTCGCTGTTCGTGGCTGCCGCGGCCCCACTTGCTGCCCAGTCGTTCACCACCGGCGCTTCCGGCGTCGGCACCCAGGATGCCAGCTGGTCGGTATCGTGGGCAACCGGACCATACGATACGACGCCAGGCACTTCCGGCGGCTCGTTCTCGCCGTGGGTTGTCTCGCCGGTTGGCGGCGTCTGGCAGCCAGGCGATGCCAATACCAACTGGATCAGCGCATGGCCCAGCGCCAGTGCCGCCGATGGCGTCGGCGACTATAACGAGACCAACGACGCTGGCCACCGGTACACCTACACCTTCCGCTATGACTTCAATGCGTTGTCGGCGGGCGCCCTCGATTTCACCGCCGGCTGGGACAACATCTTCTCGTCGTTCGTCCTCAACGGCGTCTCGTATGATCCGACCTCGCTGCTTACGTCGGTCACCGACAACGGCGTCGACGATCATTTCGGCTTCTGCCGGTCGGGCGACGGCGTCTTCGACAGCAGCGACTACCCGAACTGCACCGCTAACTTCGCCGTCAACGGCGTGGTCGCCGGCAGCAACTATCTCGAAGTGATCCTGCTTGGAGACGGCACGACGGACGGCCTCTGGATGGATGGCTCGGTCGACAACACCGGCCTGCCGCAGGAAGCCACGCCGGAACCGGCGACGATGACGTTGATCGCCACGGGGCTGGTCGGCATGGCCGGCGCGAGCCTGCGCCGCCGGCGCAAGATCGTCGCCTGACCCTCCGACGCACGATGTGCCGCCGCTCGCAGAGTCCGCGAGCGGCGGCACAGTTGTTTGCAGCAGCTCCTATCGGTGGGTCGCGACCCAGACACCGCCAGCGTCCGCCATCAGCTCAACCCCTGGCCCCGCCGGCGGATCACCCACCCCAACACACCGCAACCCCGGCAGCGTGGTGTGCAGCGCCACGTCGCGCCATCCTGCGGCATCCGCCCCCAGCACGACCCCTCGCATTGCATGGGCCTTGAGCGGCCATTCCCCACTCAGCACCACGCTGATCGACGGATCGGTCATCGGAGGCGGATTGATGGCCACCACGGCGACGTCGCCGAGCAGCGCCTGCAGCGGACCGGCCAGCGCGCCGGCATTGCCCGCCAGCGCGATCCATCCTCCGGGGCCATCGACCCCCAGCAGTGCCCGGGCGGCCGCCGCGTCGAACGGTGGAAATCCCCCACCCCGCCAGCTCGCTCCAAAATCCGGAACTCCGTCGGTCCACGCCGTACTCCAGCCACAGATCGGGCAACCAAGATGGCCGGCGATCACGCGCCGTTTGTCGATCAGGTCGGGAAGCAACACCAGAAACGCTTCCGGATGGGAGCGGGGACAGCGCAGGTGATCGGTCAGCTCGATGAACACTGCTACGGCCGGAAGTCGACCCACGCCATGGCCCCGGCGCGCACCGTGACAACCCGCTCGATCCGCCGGCCGTCGATAACGACGTACAGCCGATGCGTGCCGGCCGGCACGTCGGAGATCGCGAATTGCTCACCATAGAGCGGATGCGGCCGATTGTGCACACCGTACGTCTCGGCATAGGCGAAGGGCGTCTCGCGCGGGAGCGGTTTCATGATCCCGTAGACGCGGGCCTGGGCAATCGGTGCACCTTGGGCATCCGAGACCGTCCCGGCGATCACGCCGGTACCTGGCTGCGGCGCAATCCAGAGTTCCGGATTGGTGGTGTAGGAAGGATACCGATTCAGCGAATCGACAATCGCCTGGACCGAATCGGTCGGCGACGCATGGACCTCAAGGTGCACGTGATCGTTGGTTGCCCGCCCGGTGTGCCCGACTCGTGAAATGACATCACCACGGTGGACGCGATCGCCCACCCGGGCGACGAGTTTGCTGTTGTGGTAGTACACCGAAAAGACAAAATATCTTTGGCCATTCGCAACCAGCATCGTGTCGTGACGGATCGCCACGGTCAATGCACCACGCTCTGCGGGCCCGGCGTAGACGACCACGCCGTCGCCGATGGCGTGCACCGGTGTGCCGTCGGGATTGTTGAACTCGACGCCCTGATGCGGCTGAAATGTGCCGCCCATCGTGGAACCCCAACGATACGTCTGGTCGATCTGGTCGTTGTCTTCTGCCGCAATCGGTCGGGCAAACCACGGCGACCAGCCGCGCGCGCTGCCACGAACGACGTGAGCAACCGGCGTCAGGCCGACCGGGTCAGGGTGCCGAGGGAGCGCCACGCTCCGCAATACACACGGCGCGGTGGCCACCCCCGCCGCACGTCGCAAGCATCCCGACAGGTCGAGTCGCGTGGTGCCGCGCAGGTGACGTACCAGCCAGCCTCGAGCGTCGTGATGCACGGCGTACACGTATTCACTCGGCAAGACCTCTACGGCGGTGTCGGCCGGACCCCTGGCGGGCGGTCCGACGCTGTCGCCGAACGCGACCCAGCGCGCGCCATCGTCGGTGGTGACCTGTAACCCGTCCGCCGTCCCGATGACGACAGTATCACCGTGCACGACAATGCCCTCCGGAGCGACGTACTGCCATTCCGGTCCGAGCTGCGTGAAGGTCCAGTTGCGCCAGGTCCGCCCGTTGTCGGTCGAGAGCCCCCACCCGTTGCCGATGGTCCCGTACCAGACTTCGCCACGAGCGCCAAAGGCGATGGCATGCACAAAGTCGAGCGAAATCGATTGCTCCGAGCTGTCGTGCACGATCCGCCGCCATCCGGTGGCCCCGCGCGACTCCACGAAGATGCCCCGCCCATAGCTGCCAATCCACGACTCACCGTTCTGGCGGACCACCCTGGTGAGGACCTGGACCGGCACGCCGGCCGAATCGGGCAACTGCCATGCGCCGGCCATCGGCGTTGCCCGCGGAGCAGGTGGCATTTCGGGCCGCACGGCCGCGCCCGCCAGCACACCGACGAGCGCGAACGCCGCGAGTCGCGTCACGCCGGACCGAGACGAATGTTGTCGACCTGGGCGTGCCCGGGAGCAGTCAGCGCAAAGCGGACCGCCGCGGCAACGTCGTCAGGCGCGAGCATTTCGGCGCGCGGGGTGAAGCCGGCGTGGTGATCCGGGTCGATCGGATCCCAGACGGTGGTATCGGTCGCGCCAGGGGACACCAGGGTGCAACGCACGCCGGTTCCGCGGCATTCGGCGACCAGCACCTCATGCAAGCCGCGCGCGGCGAACTTCGATGCCGCGTATGCTGCGTTGCCAGGAAAGGCGGTATGATCCGCCACGCTGCCGATCAGGATATGATGCCCACGCCCGCGCGCCTGCATCGCCGGTACGAAGTGACGTGCCAGCGCAAACGGCGCCTCGAGGTTGATCGCCAGCTGTTCTCGCAGCAGGGCGTCAGTCGATTCTGCCAGCGGTGCGAGCAGGAAGGCCCCGGCGTTGCTCACCACCGCATCGGGGAGCGGATGATGCGCAGAGAGATCGCGCAACATCGCGGCGCGATCGGCGGGATCGGCCAGGTCACAGCGAAAATCGATCGCCCCCGCGAGCGCGGGTAACTGCGACCGCGCAATCCGGATCGGAATCGCCCCGGCCGCCGACAGCATCCGGACGATCGCTGCCCCAATCCCGCGCGAGGCACCAGTGACCACGACGTGATGACCGGCCAGCGTCGGATTACTCACCGCGATACTCGACATGATTGCGTGGCGTTTCCCAGAGCCGCACACAGGCCAGTCGGCCAGCTGGTAGCCGCGGCGCGATCTGCTCCCAGATGAAGACGGCGACATTTTCGGTGGACGGTAGCCGGTCGGCGAACCACGGCACGTCCAGGTTCAGGTTGTGGTGATCAAGCTGCCCGTGCACATGCTCGTCAAAGAGCCGCTTCAGGACGGCAACATCGATGACGTACCCGGTGTCGGGGTCAATCTCCCCTTCGACACACAACTCGGCCTCGTAGTTGTGGCCATGGAAGTTGGCGTTGTTGCAGGGGCCAAATGTGGCGCGATTCCATTCCGCCGACTGGGCGGGGTTATGCAACCGGTGGGCGGCATTGAAATGCACGCGGCGGACGACGAGGGCATGTGGCATGCTGAAAAGTAGCGCGGAACGGCGCGACGGGCCGGAGCCCGCACCGCCCGGTCCAGAGACCGGCCGGCGGTGCGGTAGCCGAACGATGATGAGGAAGGTGTTTTGAAGCCCATGAGAAATGCTCGGCGCCCTGGCCACATCGTCCGTCTTCCCGCGATGGGGCATGACGTGGGACATGACAGCTGGGCCCATACTCGGACTTATCGGCTCAAAGACGTTGTGCTCCCCACCATCGTCGGGCCGTGGATATAATACCGCTTGGCGCCGCACCGAGTCAACGCGGCAAACTGCGGAGAACCGCTCATGTGGGAACTGATTGTCGGTGTTGTCCTGGTGGCCACCTGGATCGTGCTGCAGTTCGTCGTGCAGTCAGCCAGCGGCCTGATTCACATCGCTCTCGCGGCGGGTGTCGTCCTGATCATTCGCGGCATAGCGCGCTCGCGCATCGGTCTGGCGCGCCAGCCATAGCGGGGACGGGCCGGTCAGTTGCGACGGCGCAGGCGCTCCGCGTCGAGTGCTGCCGCTCGCGCGTCGGCCGCCACCACCAGTTCCGGCGGCGCGCCCTGCAGGCGGAGCAGTGCGATGGCGTTGCGAGTGGTAGCCGGCCCGGGCTTGAGCAGGTAGTCGAACGTCAGGCCTGTCGATGTCACCCGCTCGTCAAAATGCACCGCCAGGTATTCGCCATCCAGCAGGGCGACGAGATCAGCATCGTGTGTCGCGGCGAGGACAATGTGTTCGTGGCCCACGTCGATGAGCGCCCGGAGCACCGCTTCGCCAGCAGCGATCCGCTCGATCGTATTGGTCCCTCGAAAGAGCTCGTCGAACAGGAAGAGCGTCGGTTCCGGTTGCGCCGACTCCCGCACCCGCTGCAACACCGACTCGACCTCGACCAGGTAGTAACTCTTCCCCGCAGAGAGGTCGTCTTCCCGGCCAATGCAGCTCCGCACCCGGAATGGCGGTGCAACGTATCGCTCGGCGAGGCAGGTCCCCAGCGTCGTCGCCAGCACGGCATTGATCCCCACCGTGCGCAGGAAGGTGCTCTTCCCCGACATGTTCGACCCGGTCACAATCAGCCCGCGCAACGGACCGAACTCGACCGTGTTCGCGACGGCGCCAACTACCAGCGGATGGCGCACACCGGCCATCACGGCATGCGCCGCCGAGGTGACAAACTCCGGCCGGCACCAGGTCGGCGCCTCGGCGCGGATCGACGCCACGCAGAGCGCGACATCAACATCGCCTACGGCAGCGATCACCTTCGCCACGTGGCCGGCCTGGGCGCGCAGCTCGCGTGCACCGAAGTAGATCGCGTTGGCATCGAGCAGGAAAAAGAGGTTCAGGTATTCGTACAACGCGGCTAGCAGTTCGTTGCCCGACGGCCCACCTCGCCCCAACCACCAGGCGATGCGACGCAACCGTCGGAGGGCAGGCAACGGCTCGCGCAATCGCTCGCTGAGCGACCCCAGCGACTCTGCGCCTGGCGCGCCGAGGTCCGCGGCAATGGTCAGCAGCGGGCCGAGCTGGCGAAACGGCACGACCACCAAGCCGATGGTCCAGCCAATCCGCGCTCTCGCGATGAAGTTGGCCAGCAGTATCGCCACGGCAACGAGGAGTGCAGCGGGATGCCAGGGGGCGATGCAGAAGCTGGCCACCACCGTGAGCGTGAGCAGCGGGACGATCACATACCAGCGCTCTGGCACCAGAAACTCGGGGTCGGTCAGCCGCCAGAGATCCCAACCGGCACGTGAACGACCGCGGTTGAGCGAGAGCTGAAGGCGCAGCCGCCACTCAGCGTCGCTACCAAGCCGGCCGACAAGGTCGTCGAAGTCCGGGTCGAGCGTAGTAACCGGCATGCGCAGCCGGCGATAGAGTCGTTGTTGGCCGACGGCGCTTTCGGTCCGGTCCGCCCACGCAAAGACGCGGTCAAGTTCGAGATCGTCCCAGGTACGATCGTCGACCGATCCGCTGTCGTCTGCCGCGCCGACCAGCGACTCGTGGTAGGCCGAAATTGCGGACATCTCCCGCTGCTGCTCGTGTGGCTGACCCCATTCAGCAAGCAGCCGGGCCCGCAGCTTTTTCCGAGTCCGCCCGGCCCCCATCGAAGCAAACACGCCAATCGCCAGGGCGACCACGGCCGCGAGAATGAAGTACGGACTGGAGAGGTCTACCGATTCCAACCCTCAGATCTCCCAGTTCGACAGCAGCACGCCGCGCGGCGGCACTTCGGCATAGCCGGCCAGCGTCATCCGCAAATCGGTCCAGTGCACCCGGAAACGATCAGCCAGCAAGGCCGCATACAGCTCGTCCTGCCGCGTCTGGCACCGGATCGCCATGCGATGCATTCCCGCAATCACCGCTTCGCGCTCAATCGCTCCGAGCAGCTCCATCGTCGTTTCAACGTCGGGTGCCACCAGCTTGAGCACCCGCAGTTCGTCGCTGCCACGCCCCTGCGCCAGCGGTGCCGTGTGCCAGAGTGCAAACGCTCGCAACTCGCCGCCGCGGTGCATCATCGTGACATCACCGAGCTGGTGGCTGAGCGTCAGGTCAATCTCGCGGGTGAAATCCACACCCGGGGCCGCCACCGCTGCCAGGGCACGACACGACGCCATGGCGCCAACCTGCGCATCACGCGGCAAGGCGCCGAGCCGGATGCCAGCTGCACCGTCGTCGCGCAGACGATCGCGTTGCAGCGTGATGGTCATCTGGCCCGGGAGAAAACCGAGGCGCGAATAGAAGCCGATATTGTCGGTGGTGCGCGGCATCGTTTCGAGCCCGATCGTGGCCACGCCCTGTGCCTGCAGCCACGTCACACCGGCCATCACGATGGTTTGCCCCTCGCCGTGCCCCTGCCGATCGGTGCGAACGGCAAGCGGACCCATCCACCCTTCGCTGCCCGACCGGTGCACCATGTTGAACGCCACCAGTTCGCCACGGCCATCGCGCCAGATCATCGCGCCATCGCCGGCATCGTCGATCGCGTAATGCCAGATAGCGGGGTTCAGGTATGGCACCCGGACGCCGGACAGCCCATCGCGGCGATACCGCTCGGTGAAGGCTTCAGAGAAGACCCGATTCAACGCGTCGATGTCACTGCGGGTCGGCAAGAGCGGGCCAACCAGCGAGCGGTCAGACCGCCACATCGAGCACCTCAGCCGTGTCGTCGCGCACCGATGTCACACCGGTCTCGACGTCGTAACTCATCCGGATCAGCCGATCGAACGCATCGCCCATCCCTTCGACATGGGTGATCAGGATCACCTGCGGAAAACGATCGGAGAGCGACCGGAGCAGCGCCAGCACCGACGTCCGCCGTTCTTCGTCGAGCGAACCGAAGATCTCGTCGAGCACCAGCAGCGACAGCGGTTGTCCCGCTCGCTCGGCGATCAGCTGCGAGATCGCCAACCGGAGCGCGAGGTTGACCACATCCTCTTCGCCACCGGAGATCACCGCCTTCGCCTCGCCATCCTCGATCACCGTCGGCAGGTACCCTTCATCGAGTTCGAGGTCGGCATATCGCCCACCAGTGAGGTCGCGGAGCAGTGCCGACGCGCGATCCGAGAGATCGGGCCGCAGCTGCAGATTGAGTTCGGTGCGCAGGTCGCTGTAGGCGCGGTCGAGTTCGTCGAGCAAGTCGATCTCCCCGGTCAGGGCGCGCGCCTTCTCAGCGCGAGTTGCGAGGTCCGCCTGACGCGCCAGAGCGGCGGTCCGGTCGCGTTCCGCATGCGCCAAGGTTTCCCCCGCCGATTGCACCGTGAACTGCGCGCCCTGCAACGCGTGCTCCGCCTCGCGAACCGAGCGTTCCGTCGCGTCAAACTCCTCGGCGTTCCAGTTGAGGGCCGCGAGACGCTGGTCGAGCGCCAGCAGTTCGGCATCCGCCGCCGATGCCTGCTGTTCGGCGGCGGTGACCTGCCCGCCGAGCAGTTCGGCACGCTGCGCCACGCCGGCCAACTGGTCGTGTTCGCGTCGCGAGGGATCGAGCTCGGCCAGTCGATCCCGCACCACCGCATGTCGCGGGGCGTCATAGTCGGCCGCAGTGCCGTCGAGCACAGCAGCAAGCTCGCCGATCTCGCGATCAAGTCGGGAGCTCTCCTGCACCAGCATCTCCCGTTGACGCGCCTGCGCCTGCGCCTGGCCGAGTGCCTCGGTGGCGCGGCGTAATTCCCGCTCGAGATCCTGGCGCGCGGTATCGAGGTCGCGCAGGTCGGGCGGCGGATCGGCGAGCTGTGCCACGCGCTGGTTGTAATAGGTGCCGTCGGTCTGGACCTCCTCCAGCTGGCGGCTCAACAACGCCAGCATCCCGACCACGCTCTGACCGAGGGGCTGGCCGCATGTCGGGCAGATCCCGTCCGGTCCCTGTTGTTCAATGAGGTCGCGCTGCTCCTTCAGTTCGCGATAGCGATCGCGAAACGCATCGAGCTTGGTGCGCGCCTCCTGATTGTCCTCGGTCCAGCGCGTGCGACGTTCGTTGACTTGAGTGTCAAGCGCCTCCCGCGACGTCACCAGCGCCGCACGCGCCGCACCAAGCGCGGCCAGTTGCGCCTGATCCGGCAGCACCTCCAGTTGCGGGCCGAGTTCACCCCGGCGGCGCACCGCTTCGTCGCGCCGAGCCAGGGTGCGGCTCCGCTCGTTGTAGGCGACCGCTGCCCGGTCGAGCGCCTCGCGCTCAGCCGCGAGCGCGGTCCACTCTGCCATGACGGGGGCGAGTTCGATCAGCCGGGCCCGCGCTTGCAACGCGTGCGCCAGTTGCTGATCGAGCGTGCGAAACTGCTCGCGCACCACCGCAACACGCTTGTCGGCCATGCGGCGTTCGCCATCGAGCATCTGCCAGGCTACCCGACGTTCCTGCGCGACCGTCCACG
Organism: Gemmatimonadales bacterium; assembly: GCA_036499125.1. GTDB lineage: Bacteria > Gemmatimonadota > Gemmatimonadetes > Gemmatimonadales > GWC2-71-9 > Palsa-1233. Next base: position 415,825 of record DASYEH010000009.1, on the reverse strand, counting down.
CTGGCGTCAGCGTCGCGAGCCGTTCGCGGACGTCTGCCTCAAGCGTGTAGGCAGCCGCGCGCGTGGTGCGGGCCTCCTCGAGCGCCGCCTGCGCCTGCGTCAGCTCCGCCTCGAGCGTCGCGGGGTCAACCATCCCCTGCTCGAGCCCGGTGCGCTGGCTCCGCAGCGACGTTCGCTCCTGTCGCATGACATCCTGCGCCTTGCGCAGTCGATCGTACCCGATCACTCGCGACAGGAACTGGGCCCGCTCGGTACGTCCCATCGCCGCCATCACAGCCAGGTCCTTCTGGCCCGTGAAATAGGTATTGAAGAACTCGTCACGCGTCATCGCCAGCGTCGCCACGACCCGTTCGGTCACCGCGCCGGTACTATTGGCGATGATCTGGCCATCCTGGCTGAGCTCCGCGCCAGTGAGCGTGCGCGTGATCGCGTAGAGATGCCCGCCCAGCGAAAACTCGAGGTGCACTTCGAAGCGGGCGCGCGGCGGCGCATTGCGGCGACGCAATGTCTCGCGAGTGCCGCGGGTGCCCGGCACGCCGTAGAGCGCGTACGCGATTGCTTCGAGCAGCGTCGTCTTGCCGGCACCATTGGCGCCGACAATGCCGATCAGCCCGCGATCAAGCTGCAGGTCGGTCAGTTCGTGCTGACGAAAGTTGACCAGGCGAAGCCGGGTAAGTTGCACGTCAGCCGTCGTCCGTCACGGGATCGACCGCTGCGAGAAACTCGAGCGCACGGGCCACAAAACGCGGTCGCTCAATCTCAGCCGGAAGAACTCGCGCGTCGGTATAGCTGCGCACGATGTCGGGCAGCGTCTGCCGCACGCCCGGCGCGCCAACGCCGACCAGATGTGCCACCGGTTCCGGACGCCGCAGGTCGAGCTGGAAGTGGAGCGCCTCCGCCTTCCATGCCCGGATCCTGGCGTGGTTCAGCTCGCGCGCCACCGGCCGCGCGACGTCGAGCACAACCTGCCGCACCACGGCCCCCGCGATGCCGCCCGGTGCCCCTTCGACCGCTTCAGCCAGCAGGCGATCGAGTTCCGACGCGTTCAAGTCCGCGGCCCGAAGCGCTGGCAAGTCGAACACGCGCCGCGGCGCTTCGATTGGTCGCCGCGACACGTCGCCCGTGACACTGTCGTACAGCAGCCAGCCCTTTCCGGCCACACCCTGGGCACGTTCGGTCCGACACTCGCCCCACGGATTCGACGAGCAGTAGTCGAGCGATCCGGCATACCACTGGCGCTCGCCCACCGCGCACTGCACGTGATAGTGACCCAGCGCCACATAACTCCACGGCCCGCGAAGTTCCTCGGGCGTCAACATCGCACCACCCGGCTCCCCTTCCGCCGCGCTATTGGGAAAAAGCGCGGGAATCTCTCCGTGAATCAGCAAGACCTGCTGGCTTGCGTCACCGAGCGGCTCGATCGCCGGACGGGGTGTTTGCTCGAGCGCCTGATGCGGCACCGCAAGGATGGCGAGATCGAGTTCGGGAAAGGCAAAACGGCGCGGCGCGTCCGTCGCGATCAGCAGACCCAGTTCATGAAACAACCCGAAAATCGAGGCGGTTTCGGTCGACCGAGGCGTATCGTGGTTGCCCGCGATCAACACGACCGGGACGCCGGGCAGCGCCCGACCCAGTCGCGAGAACTCACGAACCGCCTGGAGAATGGCCGAATTGGTTGGGCGGGCCGCATGGAAGAGATCGCCAGCGACGACAACAATGTCCGGCCGCTCGGCGATGACGCCGTCGATCGCGCGGGTGAAGGCCAGCGAGACATCGGCCTCGCGCTGGTTGCGCCCCCGCTCGGTCAGCCGGTGGTACTGTCGAAAGCCGAGATGAGGATCCGCAATGTGCGCCAGACGCATCCCCTAATATGGCGCAAACGGGTCGCTGTCGTCGTGGCTGAGGGGGGCGATCCCCCGCCGCGGTTCGACCGGCAGAACCGCGATGGTCCGCCGGAGGAGCGCCCGGAAGAATGCGAATGGATCCTCCGGGCGGCGCTGGGTCGTGGCCGAGAGCGCTCGCCGCACTTCAGCCTCGGGGCGGCCATCCAGCGCAGCCCGGACCGCCTCGGCCGCAACCGAGGGATCGAGCTCACGCAGCCGCTGCATCACGGCATCAGCGAACGGGAGGTCGGCCACCGGCGGAAAGCGCTCGACGCCTTCGCGACCTGAAAGTGACGCCGGCCGGGGAAAGCGGACGAATACCGGCTGCGTGAAATGCGGATGGCGTACCATCAGCTCGCCCTTGGGGAGCGACGCAAGCTTCGCCTTGATTGCCGGCGAAAGCACGGCGTATCCCGGCATCGCCAGCTCATCGCTGTCCATCCGGCCGTACAACGACGTCCCGGCGTTGCCAGTGACTCGACGCATGACCTGCGAGCGGAACTGCTGGGCAGAGAAGAGCACCAAGCCCAGATACCGGCCGCGCTCCGACAGGTCGAGCAGCATCCGTTTCACGTACGTGTCCGGACCATCGGCCGGCGCATACTTGTTGAGTTCGTCGACAAAGACGATGATATGATCGACGCCCAGGTCCCGGCGCTCCAGGTGCTCGCGCAACCGCGAGATCACCCGGGCAAAGACCAGGTCCTGCGCCAGCGGATCAACCCCTGCCACATCGATCACCGTGGTGGATCGGTCGCGAAAAGTTCCCCACGGCAGGTCACTCGCCGTCGCATCATCGGTGACCAGCCCCTTGGAGCGCGTGGCGATGTTGCCAAGCCGGTTGCGGACCTTGCGAATCGTCGCGACGTGATGGGTCCGCCAGACATCGGCGCCACGCTGCGTTTCCAGGAAATCGAAGATGGCGCGGAAAAACTCGTCCAGATCCGCAAAACTCTCCACCGTGAACGGCGCGTCGCGCAGTTCGGCGGCCTGGTATTTCTTGCCGACCACCCGCTCGGCCAGGAAATCAATCAGCGCGTCAGCCTTGGCATCGACGTCATCACGATTGAGCACCACTTCGGCAAAATCAAGAATTTCGCGCAGTCCCCAGATGAGCGGTCGCACGTTCGCGGTCAGCGCAGGATGGCTGCGCAACGTGTTGAGGTTGACGCCATCGGGTTTGTACGGCGCATACAGCGTGAAGTCTGTCGCTGGACCGGGGTGCAATCCGAGTCGATGCCACATCGCCAGATCGTCACTGGAGAGCGTCGCGGCCTGATCGAGAAAGCAGAGATCCGGTCCCTTCACGTTGAAGCAGATCGCGGCCACCGTCCCCTTTGCTGGCGCGAATGTCTCAAAAATGCTGCGGAGCATGAACGTGACCGCGCTGGTCTTGGTTGCCAGGCCGGACACGCCGCTGATGTTGAGGTGCGCCGCTTCGGGGCCGAGCAGGAAGTCGCTGTCGAGCAGCACTGGCGCAGACAATCCGCCGGCCGCGTATAAGCCAACGGGCACGCCAGTACCGCCGTTGGCATGCATGAACGCATCCATTCGCAACGCGATGCGGACGTCGGCATCGGTCGCCAGCATCACCGCACCGAACGGCACCGGCTGCATCGGTTCTTCGGGAAGTTGCCGCAGCACCGCCGCGGTCCAGAGTCGGATCTCCGGACGCTCGGTCGGCTCGTCACCCACGCGAGAAGGATCACCATCGGCGCCAATCACAGCGTCGAGCGGTCGCGCCAGATCGGCGTATGCCATCGCGTCGGTGACCACCCCGAACACGGTGCGACCGTCGTGATCGACGCGTACGATCGCGCCGATGCCGCACGGCGCCGCCGGTGTCGTCCAGAAATGAAATTGGTGCGGCGTGCTGGGCTTGAGTTCGGTCGCAACGACTCGCCCGAGGATCTCAGCCATCAGCGCCCCAGCGCATTGAGGTAGCGCTCGACGTCGTGAATGCCATACAGCAGCCGATCGGCGCGTGCATCGTTGGAGAGTGGCGCGACCTCGGCCAGCAGATGCTGAGACAGGCGATCGGCCCGGGCAATCGTTTCGTCCGTGGCCGGCGCCTCGATGCGGACAAGGCCGTGGAAGAGATCGTGGCCGGTGAAGTCGTGCAATCGAAGTGCCCACGAGTAGAGCGGTGTGACGCGCCGGCTCGCCGGCATGAAGATCGACGTGCGATGGCCGCGCGGCAGCGCCAGATAGATGGCCAACTCCTCGCCGGCAAATGGCAGCATCGCATGACTCTTGACGACGCCAAGCACCCACGGATCAGCGCCCCATTCCGGCGTGGCGGAAATGCCGCCGTCGATGATCAACCAGCGCTCGCGGTTGCGCGCCCGAAAGGCCCGCGCCGCCGCCACTTCGAGCCGGGAACGCGTCCGGTCAACCATCCCTCGCGCATGCTGGAGATCGCGCAGCGGGTGAGGATCGTCCTCGTCGATCGCGATCGGCTCGACACCATCGGGAAGGGCGCCGAGCGCAGCAATCGCCTCGGCTCGTGCCACGACGACCCGGCGGACCATCGTGATCGCCGAGCGGAGTCGACGATCAATCCGGAGTCGCACCGCAGCGCGGACGACCGCCGAGACGACGGGCTGGGTGCCCACGTATCCGACCAGATCAACGTGTTGAGTACCATCGAGAAACCCGACGTCACCAGGCCAGGCGAGCGGCGCACCGACCGCAATGTGACGGAGCGGCGCGTCGATCAACGTCGCGGGGCGATAGGTCGCTTCGTCGCGACGGCCGTCGACGGCGATCGCCGTGAGCGACGCCGCGTGACCGCCTGCCAGCGTGAGCCGGCGGCGCAGCGCGTGGAGTGTCGTCGTCACGCGGGCGCGCTACGGCCCATCATGATCATCCAGCCCGGGCAACGGCGGAACCCGTTCGAACCAGAACCCGGCCAGGCGCTGGGCACCGTCGACTTCGACCACGAAATGGTTGGCGATCCGGACCGGCTCGACCGGCCGCCGAGTACCGATCCGCAGGTGAAAGGAGGTGTCTGTCGGATCGGCGGAGATGGTGAGTGTCGTGTCGAACTCCAGCGACGACACGCCGCGGCGCGCCGTGCGCGACGGCACCAGCACTGACCCGGCGCGGGCGTCGACCGGCGCCGCCAGACCGGCCAGGGTGGTGACTTCAGGCCACACCACAATGTCGATTCCGCACAGCACGCCGCTCACGATGTCGAGTACCGCAATCGAACCGTCCTCATCGGTGAGCTCGACCGTGCCGGTGTAGCCGCCACCCTGGGGCGCCACGGCCATGCTGCCGCTCAGGATGTCAGTCTCATCATCCCAGCGCCAACGCCAGGCAGGGAGCGCCGGCGGCGGCGGCAGGACATGGATCTCCAGCGACATTCAGTGTGCCACGGTCTCGCTGAGACGCCCGATGAAGCGCACCAGACGATCGCAGGCAGCCTCCAGCTCGCCGTCGCTGACGGCGAACGACAGGCGGACCCAGCGGTCGTCGCCGAAGGCGCCACCGGGGACCATGGCCACGCCTTCTTGTTGCATCAGCTGCTCGCAAAACGAAGCACCACCGACGCCGCGCCCAGGCGCGATCCCGTCCACCCGGAAAAAGAGGTAGAAGGCACCGTGCGGCTCGACAAACTCGATGCCGGGAAGCTGATCCTGAAAGCGGGCAACCAGGTAGTCGCGTCGCCGGCGGAAGGCCGACACCATCCGGTCGACCTCGACATCAACGGCCGGATCGCCGAACGCCTTGGTCGCCGCCCACATCGCCGGCTGGTTGGCGCCGGTCGTGGTGTGGCTCTGGAGCGCCGCCATCGCCCGAGTCAGCTCCAGCGGCGCGTATGATGCCCCGATACGCCAGCCGGTCATCGCATAGGCCTTGGACGCGCCGTAGAAAACGACGCTGCGGTCGAGCACGCCGTCGTCCAGATCGAAGAGCGAAGGCGCCGGACCAGCGCCGTAATGAATACGGCGGTAGATCTCGTCACTCAGCAACCAGATACCGTGCGTGGCGGCCCACGCGGCGATCGCCCGGAGTTCGGCGAGCGTATAGACCGATCCGGTAGGGTTGCAGGGTGAGCAGAGAATCACCGCACGCGTCGCCGCGTCGCGATGCTTCTCCAGATCGTCCACGCTCACCTTCAGGCCCCATTCCGGATCGCCCGGCACCATCACCGGTTCGGCACGCGCCAGATGAACGATCTGCGGATACGAGACCCATGCCGGTGACGGAATCAACACCTTGTCGCCCGGGCCAAGCAGCGCGAACGCAGCATTGAAGAGCGACTGCTTGGAGCCGTTGCTGATCACGATCCGTTCCGGATCGACTGCCCGACCCTGACTCATCCGGGCGAGCGCCTCGGCCATCGCGCGCCGCAGCTCGACCGTCCCGACATTGGGGGCATAGCGGGTGCGCCCTTCGCGGATCGCCGTGATCCCCGCCTCGGACACGTCGGGCGGCGTGTCGAAATCGGGCTCGCCAACGCCCAGGTCGAGCACATCCTCGCCGGCGGCCTTACGGCGCTTGGCCTCGGTGCTGATGGCTACGGTCTCTGACGACTTCAGGTGCGCGAGGTTTGCGGAACGAGTGAAGGTCATCACTGAAAATAGTCCCGCCCGGCCGGGCCCGGGGACCATGTCGCGATTACTTTCTGTCGGTTGGCGTTCTCCCTGTTTGACAACCGAGGTATCTGTGTCCGGGTTTGCGGAGTGGCAGGTAGCGCCAGCGGTCGCCGCTGGCATGACAGCAGCGGGCTGGCCGGCCGAAGAGGCAATCGTCCGGGCCCTTCTTCCCGCCGCACGGCGGGGCAACAACGTGGTGGCCATTGTCCCCCCAGCTCCAGCCTGGGCCAGCGCCGTGCTGGCAGGCGTTGTCGGCGCGACCGAACGCCCAGGACCGGTACTCCTGCTCTCGAGCGCGGCAATGGTTGGTGAGTGGGCGGTCACTGCCGGCGCCCTGTTCGACGGTGCCGGCTTCGAGGTCGAAGTGCTGCGCGATGGGACGCCTCGACCGGCGGGCACCCGTCGCCCGGCCGACCTGGTCGTCGGCTCACCCGAAGCCGCGTTGGCAGAACACAGCCGCTCCGCACTTCACCCGGATCGTTTCGCTGCCATCATCTTCGCCTGGCCGGAACAGTGGGCGAGCGGCGACGCTCTCGCGGCGATCCTGCAAGACACCCCCCGCGACGCCCAGCGCATCGTACTGACGTCAGGCCCGCAGTACGTTGATGGCAGCGACGGTGTTGTTGAGCAGTACGCCCGCAAGGCGCTGGTGGTCAATCCATTGCAACTGACGGCCGAGGGCGTGGTGGCGACCAGCGTTCGGACCATGGCCTCGTCCTGGGCCAACCGCGCCGCATCCCTCGCAACGCTGGTCGACGCCCAGGGTGGCAACGCGGTAATCTGGACGGCCGACAGCCGCGATCACGCCCTGATTCGCCGGACGCTCGGGTCACTCCCAGCTAGCGTGGCCCTCAGCGCCCGCGATATCCCGTCAAGCGGCGCGATCATCTGCTACGACCCACCCACGGCGGCGACCTTGGGACAGCTCGCCGCAATCGGCGAGGTGACCCTGCTGACACCACCCGGCACCGAGACGTACCTGTCTGCCGTCGCGCCAACTCGGCGGCCGTGGACGGTTGGTAGCGCCGCGGCGGTACTGGCCGGCCGGGACGGCCAGCTCCGCCAGCAGATCAGCCGGGCGGTCGAATCTCGCCAGCACGGTGCCGCGCTCTATGCGCTTGCCCCGCTGTTCGAGCAGTTTGATCCTCAGCAAGTGGCTGCAGCGCTCTTTGACCTCTGGCAGCGAGCCGGACAGGCTCCGGTGGTCGCCGCGAAGTCCGTCGAGGCGGTGGCGGCCCAGCGCCCGGCCCCGTCGGCATCGCGCACGGCCAAGCTGTGGATTGGTGCGGGCAAGAAGGACGACGCCACCGTGGCGGATTTCGTGGCGGTCCTGGTGCGCGAGGCCGGGATGGATCGGGCCAATATCGGTCGGATCGAGTTGCGCGACGCCTTCGCGCTGGTGGAGGTGCCGGCGGTCGATGCCGAGATCCTGGCCCGCCGGGTGACCGGGCTGACGATCCGGAAGCGAAAGCTGCAGGCCCGGGTGGATGGGCAGCCCGAGGCAGCGCCGTCGACGCGTCGCGCCAACCCGGCCCCGCCCAAGCGGCGACCGCCCCCGCGTTAAACGCCGACGGGCCGCCCAGCGGGGCGGCCCGTAAGTCCTGCAACGGACTGGCGTGAAACTACTTGGCCTTGTTGACCAGGTCCTTGAGACCCTTGCCCGGACGGAACGCCGGAACCTTGGACGCCTTGATCTTGATGGTGGCACCGGTCTGCGGGTTACGGCCTTCGCGGGCCGCGCGCTTGCGGACTTCGAAGTTGCCGAAGCCGGTAATCGCGATGGCGCCGCCCTTCTTGAGTTCCTTGGCCAGCAGGCCTTCGGTCGAGAAGAAGAGGTCGACGATATCGCCGGCGTCCGCCTTCGAGGTTTCGCGGGCCTTCGCGACCGCCTCGATGAGCTCCATCTTGTTCATGAGCTGCTCCTTGGGTTTTTCTGGTGGGATCCATCGCGAGCCGCACGGCTCCGACAGGCGAGAATATGGAACACGAGCGCGCAAGTCCGCAAGATCCTTGGCATTCCCGGGCCCACGCCGCTGCATCCCGCACGGCGGGCGGATTCCCCGTGGCCACCCCTTGACGAATCGGTCATGACCCTCCACCCCAGGCCCGGCCGCATCGAAGTTGTCGCCGGCGTCATGTTCAGCGGCAAGAGCGAAGAACTCATTCGCCGCGTGCGTCGCGCGCTCATCGCGCGGCACCAGGTGCGTGTCTTCAAGTCGCATCTCGATGCGCGCTACGACGGCGTGTATCGCGTCTCCAGTCACACCGGCGTGCATGTCGACGCCGAACCAATTGATCGCGCCGACGAAATCCTGCGCGCCGTCGGCGACGCGGACGGCATCGATGTCGTCGCCGTTGACGAAGCACAATTTCTTGATGCCGGCATCGTCGAAGTCGCGACGCATCTCGCCGAGCGCGGCGTGCGCGTCATTCTCGCGGGCACCGACAGTGACTTTCGCGGTGAACCATTCGGCATGATGGGTCACCTGATGGCCGTCGCCGAAGAAGTGATGAAGTTGCAGGCGATCTGCGTGGTGTGTGGCGACCTCGCCTGCCGCAACCAGCGACTGGTCGACGGCCAGCCCGCGAAATGGGACATGCCGATCGTGATGGTCGGCGGCAGCGAGAGCTATGAAGCCCGCTGCCGGCGCTGCTTTCAGCTCCCCCGGCCCGACGAAGACCAGGTGGCGCTCCTGTGACGCGCGTCGTCGCATTGACCGGTTCGGTCGCCGCAGGAAAGTCCACCGTCGCCGGTTTCTTTCGCGAGTGGGGCGCCACGATCATCGACGCCGATCAGATCGTGCGCGAACTGCAGGAGCCCGGCCAGGAAGTGCTCGCCAAGATCGTCGTGGCCTTCGGCGCCGAGATCCTGCGCGCAGATGGCACGCTCGATCGCGCGACGCTGCGCCGACAAGTCCTGGCCGACCCCGCTGCACGTGCGCGTCTCGAACGCATCGTGCATCCCGCCGTCGAGGTTCGTCGTCGGGACCTGGTCGCGCGTGCACGCATGCATGGCGTGCCACTGGTGATCGCCGACATTCCATTGTTGTTCGAAGCCGGGCATTCGTCGGCATACGACGGCGTGATCGTCGTCGATGCACCAATCGCGTTGCGCAAGCGCCGCCTGATGGAGCTCCGGCACCTCTCCGACGACGACGCGGACCGGCTCATTGCGTCCCAGTTGCCGGCGGCCGTGAAGCGGTCCCGGGCCACCTGGTTGATCGAAAACGACCTCGATCCGGGGACCCTCCGCGACCGAACCCGGGCCGTCTGGTACCTGTTGCCACGTTGACGATTTGCTGCTGGAACGACCAAATGCCACGACCGGCTTGGCAGCAGATGGCGATCGATCGTGCCCTGGCGGAGCTCGCTGCCCAACGGGGCACCACCATTTTCCGGCTCTATCGGTGGCAGCACGACACCATTTCCCTGGGGGCCAATGAGGCCGCCAGACGGACCTGGGACCGCGACCGGATCACCGAGCGAGGGGTCGCCATTGTCAGGCGACCGACTGGGGGCCGGGGGGTCTGGCACGATCGCGACGACCTGACCTACGCTGTGACCGGTCCACTCACCATCTGGGGCTCACTCCGCACGGCATATCAGGCGATTCACCAGCTGCTGGCGGCAGCGCTCGCCAGGACCAGTGAGGCGCCGGTGATGCTGGCGCCAGCGACGACCCGACCGACGCTGGCCCCGGGCGCCTGTTTTGACCTGGCAATCGGCGGCGAAGTGCTGGTTGGCGGACGCAAGACCATCGGCAGTGCCCAGGCGCTGTTCGGTCCGGCGCTCCTCCAGCACGGCGCGATCGCGCTGGCCGACCGGTCGGCGGCATTGGCACGATTCACGCTCACCAGGACTACGACCGATGATGCTCCGGCGCTGTCTCCTGAAGTCGGCACCGAGCCAGTTGCTGCCGCGATTCTGGCGACATGGGCCGCGGCCGGGGCCGTGACAATCGCCCCCGGCGACATCGCCGACGCGGTCGCCAGAGCCGCACCGTGGCAGGCCCGCTTTGACGATCCCGAGTGGACCTGGCGCCGCTGAACACCGCCTCGCCCATGTTATTGAGGAACCAATGATCCGAACTCGATTGATCGCTGCGGCAGCCTGCGGCATCGCGCTGACCCAGCCAGTAGCGGCGCAGCGGGTGGCCAACCCGACGGTGGTCTATGCCGTCGGTGCCGAGCCTGCCGTGCCGCTGCCGCTCTTCGGCAACAACGAAGAGTCGAACGAGGATGTCGCCGACCAGCTCTTCCTGCACCTGGTAGTCTTTGCGCCCAACAGTCATGGCACCGCTGACAACGCCTTCGTGCCGTCGCTGGCCCGAGCCTGGCATCGAATCGATCCGGTCACGCTGACCTTTGATATTGACCCGCGCGCCCGCTGGCAGGACGGCGTCCCGGTGACGTCCCGGGACGTGATCTATACCTGGGGGCTCGCCAACGATCCGACCGTCGGACTCGACCGCAGCCGGCTTGATCCGATCGCTTCCGTCGAGGCGGTCGGCGAGCGCAGGGTCCGCGTCCGCTTCAAGCAGCCGTCGGCGGAACAGGTCTACACCTTCGGCTTCCTGATGCAGCCGCTGCCGGCCCACCTGCTGGAGAAGCTGTCGCCGTCGGCCATCGCCGCGTCCGACTTCGCGCGCCATCCGATCGGCAACGGTCCGTACCGCTTCGACCACCGGACGCCGGGACTCGCTGTCGAACTGCATGCTGACACCGCCTTTTTTCTCGGCCGCCCCGGGATCGCCCGCGTCGTCGTTCGCACCACCACCGACGCGACGGCGCGCGTCAACCTGTTCCTGACCGGTGAAACCGATGTGCTCGACAAGATTCCGCTGCCATCGATTCCCCAGGTGACCCAACGCGCTGGCGGACGAATCATTGCGCTGGCGTCGAATCGCCTGGCGTATCTGCTGATCAACAGTCGCAGTCCCGGCGACTCGACCCAGCCGCACCCTGTCCTCGGCGATGCCCGGGTTCGCGAAGCCTTGGCCATCGCACTCGACCGGACAACCATCGCGCACACAGTATTCGGTGCTGCCAGCGATGTTCCCGACGCCGCACAGTCGCAGATCTGGAGCTGGATCACCGGCGGCACCATCCACGGCGCGCCCGCCAATCCGGCTCGCGCCCGGGCATTGCTGGCGCAAGCCGGTTGGCGCGATGCCAACGGCGACGGCGTGGTCGAGCGCAACGGCACCCCGCTCCGTTTCACGCTCATCTATGCCGCATCGAGTGCCGCCGGCAACCTCGTCGCGTTGCAGGCCCAGCAGATGTGGCGCAGCATTGGCGCCGAGGTGACGCTCGAAAAACTCGACGGTGGCGTGGTGGGCAATCGCGTCAGGACCGGCCAGTGGGACATGGTATTCCTCGCAGCAAATCAGGATCCGACGCCGAGCTCGCTGGTGCAGAGCTGGTCGTGCAAATCGGCACACCAGGCCGGATCGACAAACTTTGCGCACTGGTGCGATGCAACGTTTGATCAATTGGTCCAGCGCGCACTCACGGCTCGCGATCAGGCGGCAGCCTGGCGTGACGTCCTCACCCGGATGAGCAGTCAGCGGCCGGCAATCTTCATTGCCGCTCCCGGCAATCCGATCGCGGTCAACAGCCGGTACGACAATGTGATCCTCTGGCCATCCCATACCTGGCTCTCGCTCTGGCAATGGCGCGTGCGCCCTGGCGCAGCGCTGCCACGCGACCGATGACGTGACCGGCTGGCTGATCCGTCGCACCGCCGATGCCGCGCTGACTGCGCTGGTCGCGGTCGTCCTGCTCGTAATCCTGGTGCACCTGCTCCCGGGCGATCCGCTCGCGCCGATCCTGCGTGACCGCGGCGCCGATCCCGCTACGGCGGCCGCGCTGGCGGCACGCTGGGGCACCAACCGGACCATCCTGCAATCACTCGCCGCCCTGTTCACCGGCGTGATCCATGGCGACCTCGGACTCTCCCTCAGCGCCCAGCGTCCCGTGCTCGACGTTCTGGCCGACCACCTCGGCCCGACACTACTGCTCGGCTCACTCACGCTGTTGATCGACTTTACCGTCGGCCTGGCGCTCGGTGTCTGGACCGCGCTGCATGCCGATCTCGCGACCGCGCGCTGGGTCAGTGCATTGAGCGTCGTCGGGTACACGGTGCCGTCCTTCGTCGTCGGGACAGTGCTGGTCTGGCTCTTCGCCGTGAAGCTCGGCTGGCTGCCATCTGGTTCGATTGCTGACCCATTACTGTCATCCTCAGCCGGAACGTGGGCCATTCTTGCGGATCACCTGCGCCACCTGGTGTTGCCGTTGGCGGCCCTGGTGATCGCGACCATTGCAGTGCCGCTCCGCCAGCAACGGAGCGCAGTCTTCGAAGTGGCCGCGCAGCCGTGGGTGCTCGCCGCCCGCGCCCGCGGTGTCGCACCGGCGCGGATCGCCTGGCGTCATTGCTGGCGCCCGGCGCTGACGCCGATCGTGACGCTGCTCGGCCTCTGGCTGCCGCTGCTCGTCGCGGGTGCGGTGTTCGTCGAGGTGGTATTCAACTGGCCCGGGATGGGGTTGCTTCTTGCCCAGGCGACCATCGACCGCGACGTCCCGGTTGTGGTTGCGGGCGGCGCGCTCTTGATCGTGACCGTGCAGGCCGGATCGCTGCTCGCGGACGTCCTGTACCATGTCGTTGATCCACGGCAGCGACCCACGTGAGAAGCGGCGCGCGCACCGGTCTCGTCATTCTCGTCGGACTCGCGACCGTCGCCGTGATCGGGCCGTGGTTCGCTCCCGATCATGACATCCAGGGCAATCTCCTGACCGGGACATTGCAGCTTCCCTCGGCAGCACATTGGCTGGGCACCGATGCGCTGGCGCGCGATATCTTCGCGCGGCTCGCATACGGCGCGCGAGTCTCACTCACCGTTGCCGGGCTGGCGGTCGCCGTCGCGACGGTGATCGGGGTGTGGGTGGGTCTCACCGCAAGCGCACCCTCTCGTGTCCTGGCTGGCGTCGCCGAACGCGCGATCAACCTTGGGCTGGCAATGCCGCGAGTAATCGTCCTGCTGGTGCTGCTGGCGGGAACCGGGCAGATCGCCACCGGCTGGCTTGGCCTGGTCCTCGGCCTGACCGGCTGGCCGGCGATCGCGCGCCTGGTACGAGGCGAGGCGCTTCGGCTGCGCGAAGCCGCGTTCGTTGCCGCGTCTCAGGCCCTCGGCGCCTCGTCCGGGCGCGTGCTCTGGCGCGAGATCCTCCCCGGCACATTGCCCGCGCTGCTGGTAGCTGCCACGCTCGGCGTCGCCGACGCAGTCCTGCTCGAAGCCGGGCTCTCCTTCATTGGTGTCGGCGTCCGGCCACCGACTCCGTCATGGGGCAACATGATCTACGAAGCGCGAGACCACCTCATGGATGCACCATGGTTGCTGCTGGCTCCATGCGTGGCCTTGGTGCTGACGACTGCCGCGGCCACATTGCTCGGCGAGTCGCTCCGCCGATCCCTGCTCCCAGAGTCGAGATGACACCGCTGCTCGAAGTCTGCGACCTGAACATCTCCTTTCCGCACGCGACCGGACCGCTCAGCGTGCCGGTCGACGATGTCAGCTTCACTGTGTCCGCAGGTGAACTCGTCGCACTGGTCGGTGAGTCAGGCTGCGGCAAGACGCTGACCGGCCTCGCGCTGCCGCGACTGCTCCCACGTGGCGCAGAGATTGGGCCGCAGAGCGCCATCCGCTTTGCCGGCACCGACCTGACACGACTCCCTGATCGCGCGATGCGCAGCTATCGTGGCCGCCGCATTGCGATGGTCTTCCAGGACCCGATGACATCACTCAACCCCGTGATGCGAGTCGGTCGCCAGATTGCGGAGGCAATCGAGGCGCACCAGTCCGTCAGTCGCGCCGAAACCCGCGCCCGTGTGCTATCGCTCCTGGGCGAGGTCGGCATCGCCGATCCCGGGCAGCGGATTGACGCCTACCCGCACGAACTGAGCGGCGGCATGCGACAGCGCGTGCTGATCGCCATGGCGCTCGCGGCGGAGCCTGACCTGCTGATCGCCGACGAACCGACGACGGCGCTTGACGTCACGGTGCAGGCCCAGATTCTCGAGCTGCTCGATCGGCTGCGCGCCGCGCGCGGCATGGCGGTCTTACTGATCACCCACGACCTCGGCATTGTAGCCGGACGGGCTGACCGCGTGTTGGTGATGTATGCCGGGCGGCTGGCAGAATCGGCGCCCACCACCACGTTGTTCCGCACGCCGGCCCATCCGTACACCCAGGGACTCTTCGCCTCGTTGCCGCGGCTCGACCACGAGGCCAGGCGCCTCACGCCGATCAGCGGTACAGTCCCTCGTCCCGATCAATGGCCTGCGGGTTGCCGGTTTCACCCTCGTTGCCCGGTCGCCATCGCCCGGTGCGCGGAGCAGCGGCCGCCGTTCGCGCTCGTCGGCCCCGATCAACGCGCCGCTTGCTGGGTCGCGCAGGGAGTGACCGAATGACCCGGGCGCTCGTGCAAGTCGAACATCTGGTCAAGCATTACCGCGGCAGCGGACTCTTCGCGCGGAACGACCAGACCGTGCAGGCCGTTGCCGATGTGTCGTTTGCGATTGCGCCGGGCGAAACCCTCGGCCTCGTCGGCGAATCGGGTAGCGGCAAGAGCACGGTCGGCCGCGCCGTCCTGCGCCTCGAGCCACCCACCAGCGGAGTCGTGCGCTTCGATGGTGTCGACCTCGCCACGGTCCCCCCCGCCGAGTTGCGAGCCCTGCGGCGCGAAATGCAGATCATCTTCCAGGATCCGTTCGCGTCACTCAATCCGCGCCGCACGGTCGGTGCGTCGGTCGCCGAGGGGATCGAAATTCACAAGCTCGCCCCCCGCGCCGAGGTGCCGCATCGCGTCGCCGAACTGCTCGAAGAGGTGGGACTCGACGCGTCGTACGCCAATCGCTATCCGCACGAGTTTTCCGGCGGCCAGCGGCAGCGGATCGGCATCGCCCGCGCCTTGGCCGTGTCGCCACGTTTCATCGTCTGCGATGAACCGGTGTCGGCGCTCGACGTCTCGGTACAGGCGCAGGTGCTCAATCTCCTCCTCGACCTGCGTGACCAGCGCGAGTTGGCGTACCTGTTCATCGCGCACGACGTCGCGCTCGTTCGCCAGATTGCGCAGCGGGTCGCCGTCATGTACCTCGGCACGATCGTCGAGATCGGGCCGGCCCGCACGGTTATCGACGCGCCGAGACACCCCTACACGCAGGCGCTGGTCTCGGCGGTTCCCGAACCTGATCCCGACCGCAACAAGGCGCGGATCATCCTCGCCGGCGACCCGCCGTCACCAGTGGCGCCGCCGCCGGGCTGTCCATTCGTCACCCGCTGTTTTCATCCGCTCAAGGACGAGCGTTGCAGCGCGCAGCGTCCTGCCCTGCGACTGGTGGCTGAGCGCGAAGTGGCCTGTCACTATGCTGAAACAATCGCTGACCAGGCGGTCGCTGCCGCACAGTAGAACTGGCGGCTCCACGTTCTCCGTGTATTTTGGCTTCATCCTCAAACCAGTGAATCCCATGCGCGCACGCGTCGTTTCGTCCGCCCTGCTGCTGGCCAGTGTCACGCTGGCCGCGCCCGCCCATGCCCAGTTGCACGCCGTCACCTGCTGCAACAAGGGCCCGACCATCGTCTACGACCTCTCCTTTCCGAACGCCGAGCATCACGAGGCCGAGGTCAAGGCAACGTTCACCGCGCTCCCGCTCGGACCGGTCAACTTCCGGATGGCGCGGTCGTCCACCGGACGGTACGCGTTGACGGAATACGCCAAGAACGTCTATTCGGTCAAGGCCGTCGACGCGACGGGCAAGGCACTGCCGGTGACCCATCCCGATCCCTACAGCTGGACCGTCACCGGCCACCACGGCACCGTAACCCTCAGCTATACCAACTACGCGGATGTCGGCAGCGGCACCTTTTCGGGCTTCAACCCGGAGCAGGAACAGGTCCAACCCCAGGGCACATTCGTGTACGTGAAAGGACTCGAGGCGAGACCGATCCGGGTGACCTTCCATCGACTCGATCCGTCGTGGACGATCGCGACACAACTGGTACCGACCAAGGATCCGGAAACATTCACCGCGCCGGGGATGCAATACCTGTTCGACTCGCCGACTCATCTCGGCAACATCCAATGGCGGCAATGGACCGAGACGCACGACGGCAATACCCAGACCTGGCGCGTCTCGCTCGACGACCCGATGGCGGCCCAGGCAATCGACGCCTATGCTGACGGCCTCAAGAAGATCGTGCACGAAGCCGGCGCCGTGTATGGCGAGTTTCCGAAGTTTGATTATGGCACCTACACCTTCGTCTCATGCTACCGCTCCGACTGCGCCAGCGACGGCATGGAGCATCGTAACTCGACCTCGGTCACTGGCGGGTCGCTCGGCGGCGACGGCGCTCGCGGCCTGAGCACCGGCGCGCACGAATATTTCCACTCATGGAATGTCAAGCGGATCCGCCCACAGGGTCTCGATCCGTGGGACTATGACCGCGCCAACATGACCGACGGGCTCTGGATCGCCGAAGGATTCACCCAGTATTACGGCCCGCTGCTTGAGACTCGGGCTGGCGTCACGACTCCTGCCCGCGAGATCACCGGCATCGGTGGCAGCATCAATGCGATCACCAACTCGCCGGGACGCGAATACTTCGGTCCGATCGGGATGAGCCAGCAGGCACCATTCCGCGACGGTGCGTCGGCCAGCGATCCGGTCGCCCCGAACACCTTCATCTCGTACTACACCTACGGTGCTGCGATTGCGACCGCGCTCGATTTCTCGCTCCGCATTCGCGGCAAGTCACTCGATGACTTCATGCGCGCAATGTGGCTGGCGTATGGCAAGCCCGAGATTCCCTACTCGATGCACAACGCCCGTCATCAGCTGATCGTCGTTTCAGGCGACTCGGCCTGGGCCACCGATTTCTGGAAGCGCTATGTCGAAAGCAACGAGCTGCCAGACTATGCGTCGCTGTTGGATCATGCCGGCATTGTGCTGGAAAAGTCGAATCCTGGGCAGCCGTGGGTCGGTGGCTTCCTCGGCAGCGGTGCAGGCGGCGGGCGTGGTGGTCGCGGCGGCGGTCGTGGGGCGGCAGCGCCGACGTCACCCGACGAGAGCCCGGCGCGCATCGCGTCCGCTCCGGGCGGCACCCCGCTCTATCAGGCCGGTCTCGACGCGGGCGATGTGATTACCGCTGTTGATGGCAAGCCGATCACGTCGGCCGCAGCATTCACCGCCATGATCGCCTCGCACAAGCCGGGCGACCGGATCAGCGTGGCGTACACCGGTCTGGCCGGCGCCCGCACCACGACGGTCAACATCGTCGAGAATCCCGCGGTCCGGACCCGGTCGTATGAGGATGCCGGCCGCACGCCGACGGCGGATCAGCTCGCGTTTCGCAACAAGTGGCTGGCCGCCAAGGCGCAGTGAGTGACCGGCGCCCTCGAGCTGCAGCTGGTTGATGCGTTTGCCGAGGCGCCGTTTACTGGCAACCCCGCCGCTGTCGTGCTGCTGGACGAGCGGCGGTCCGACCGATGGATGCAGCGGGTCGCGATGGAAATGAACCAGGCCGAAACCGCCTTCCTGCTCCGGCAGGAGGGCGGTTTTTCCTTGCGATGGTTCACCCCTGCCGCCGAGGTGGATCTCTGCGGACATGCGACCCTCGCGAGCGCTCACGTCCTCTGGAGCCGCGGCCATGTGCCGCATGGCGAAGCGATCGCTTTTACCACGCGGAGCGGCGTGCTCATGGCGCGCGACACGCCGACCGGCATCGAGCTCGATTTCCCGGCGATCGCGTCAACTGAAGCCGCCCCGCCCGCCGACGTCGCCGCAGCGCTCGGCGTCCTGCCGCAGCAGGTGCTCCAGGGAGCGTTCGACTTGATCTGCGTGATGACCGATGGCGCAGCGGTGCGCGCCTTGCACCCGGATTTGCGCGCCATCGCGGCGTGGCCGGTACGCGGTGTGCTGGTCACCGCCCTGGCTGATGGTGTTGATCACGATTTCGTGTCGCGCTGCTTCTTCCCCGCCCTGGGGGTGCCGGAAGACCCGGTGACCGGGTCGGCGCATTGTGCTCTGGCGGTGTATTGGCGCGGCGTGCTGGGGCGCGACGACCTGGTGGGCTACCAGGCCTCGTCGCGAGGCGGTGTCGTGCGCTGTCTGGTGCGAGGGGATCGCGTCACCCTCGTAGGCCGCGCGGTGACGACGCTGGCAGGTACTCTGCTGGTCTAATCCCTACTCGGCGTTGTGGGCCGGCAGTCCGAGCAACATGCGGCGCGTTTCCGACAGCACGGTGTTGTCGTGGTCAAGCCATTGCATCTTGCGCACCAGCCGGCCCTCCACAGCGATGAACATCCGGATCCGTTCGGTGCCGAGGTCGCAGTCGACGATCCATTCCTGCCGGGGCTTCACGTCCGAACGCTCACTGACCGCCAGTTCTCGTTCGACCTGAATATTGAGCCAGCTCCAGCCGCGCGCAGACGTATCGACCACGACCGGTACCATAGCCTTGTAGCTATCCGACAACGGCAGCGACGCGACGACCAACTCGATGCCAAGTCCCGAGTAGGGCTCCACGTCCACGATCTCGGACGACCGTTGCGCTGACCCGTGCACCGGCTTGAAGACCCGCTCCACCACCCGATGATTGTACGAGGTGACGTAGGTGCCCGCGGGAGTCCACCGCCAGGTCTCGACCGGCCGGAGTGTCTGCCGATCAAGGAGTGTCGAGTCTCCCCAGCTGGTCTTGTCGTCCTGAAAATGGCGAACCTGCTGCAACAGGGTATGACCGTTGATATGGACCACGTCAATCGCCAGCGAACCATCCGGAGCCCGGAGTGGACCGCCTTCCTTGCCAACGGCCAGCCAGCCGAGCGTCGGTCGGATCCGGCTTCCCTGAGGCTCAGGCTGCGGATCGTCGTACGGGAGGGTCATCCCCAAGCGGACGCATGCCCCCAATGCCAGCGCGAGAAGTCCCGCGACCGGAAGCAGGTGCCGGGCGATTCGAGAGTATCTGATCAACAGCCTGGTCTCCTGGCGACGAGGCGCGCTGAAACGGCCCCGGATGGTCACCGCAGATATTTCGTGGAGTGCCTAAGCATAGCGCATGGGCGCCCTTTTGCGTACCACCACCCTTAACCCGCCGCCGCCAGCCGCGTCTGACAGGAATGACCATGCCTCGCCCGGGCCTCACGCTCATCATCGGTATCGCCCTCGCCGCGCCGCTGCCAGCCCAGGCACCGATGACCGCCGTGGACTCCGCACGCCACGCCCTCGACCGCCTTGCCTATGGCGCCACCCCGGGCCAGATCGACGCGATTGCCCGCGGCGGGGTGATGAAATGGGTCGATGACCAGCTCGCCATGCCTGACCTCCACGATCCCTCCTTGCGACCGGTCGAAGCGCAGGCTGACGTCCTTCGCTTCTCGGCAGCCGACCTCGACCAGATGCTGCAGAACAATCAGAAGCGGGCTGCCGCTGCCAAGGCCGAACCGGATTCATCTCGGCGCCAGCAGATGCTTGACGACATCCGCCGCGACCAGGTCGGCAGTCGCCGCGATCTGGGCCGACTGGACAACGAGATCCCGGCGCTCACAGTCGCGCGCGCGGTGCAGTCCGATCGTCAGCTCGGTGAAATCCTCGCGGACTTCTGGACCAATCATTTCAATGTCTATATCAACAAGGGTCAGGACCGCGCCTACTTCGCCGACTACCTCGAGCACTCGATTCGTGACCATGCACTGGGCCGCTTCGAAGACCTCTTGATTGCCACCGCCGAAAGCCCGGCAATGCTCTTCTATCTCGACAACGCCCAGAGCGTCGCGGACGACACCGGTCAGCGACGTGCCGCCCTGCTGGCTGCGGCGCAGCAACGCAACGGCGCGCGGCGTGGGCTGAAGTTTGCGCCCCGGGCGGGGACCTTTCAGGCCGAGCTGATGGCCGACAGCACTCGGCTCGCCAACCAGTCCGCCACGGCAGCCCGCGCCCCCCGTGGACTCAACGAGAACTACGCCCGCGAACTGATGGAGCTGCACACTCTCGGCGTCGATGGCGGCTATAGCCAGCAGGACGTGATTACGGTGGCGCGGATTCTCACTGGCTGGAGCATCGATCGCGCGTCGGGGACGTTCCTCTTCCGAGCGCCCGCGCACGACGCTGGAGCCAAGCTGCTCTTTGGCCAGACCTTTCCGGCGGGGCACGGTCAGGACGAAGGCATTCGTCTGCTGCGACTGCTCGCCAACGCGCCGGCAACGATTCATCACGTCAGCGCAGAGCTTTGCGCGCGGTTTGTTGCCGACGTGCCACCGGACGGCTGCATCGATGACGCGGTGCGAGCGTGGACCCAATCGCACGGCGAGATCCGCGCGGTGATGCACGCCATCGTGCACTCACCGGATTTCTGGGCCAGCGCCAACGTCGAGAACAAGGTCAAGACGCCGCTCGAGTTTGTGGCCAGCGCACTCCGGGCCGTCAACGGCACCAGTGATTCGACGCCGCGCGTCGCGCAGCGCGTCGGCCAACTCGGCGAGCCGCTCTTCCAGCACCAGACGCCGGATGGTTACGGCGAGCGCGAGGAGGACTGGGTCAACAGCGGCGCGCTGCTCGCCCGGATGAACTTTGCCGTGCAACTCGCCAGTGGCCGGATGCCGGGCACCATGGTCGACCTCGACCATGTAGTCGACGCGACGACCGATCACCCAGCCCTGGTCACCGCAATCAACCAGGCGATCCTCGGCGGGGCGATGACCGATCACACCCGCACCACGATTCTCAAGGAAATCGCGGACGTCCCTGATCCGCGCATGGCCCGGGCACTCGCCGTCGGGCTGGCGCTGGGCGGACCCGAGTTCCAGAAACAATGAGGAACCATTGATGCCCATTTCACGACGTGCCTTCATGAAGGCCGGCGGGATCGCCCTCTTTTCGCTGGGAGCCGATCCTCTCTTTCTCGATCGCGCGGCCTACGCACTGTCAACGTCAGGCCGCAGCGCCGGCGCTGGCAAGACGCTCGTCTGCCTGTTCCAGCGCGGCGCTGTCGATGGCCTTTCGATGATCGTCCCCGCCGGCGATCCGTATTACTGGCAAGAGCGGCAACAGATTGCCCTGCCGAAGGAACAGCTGGTACCGCTCGACAGCATGTTCTCGCTGCACCCGCGACTGTCGCCGCTCAAGTCACTCTGGGACCAGAAGCAATTGGCGATTGTCCACGCGGTCGGTTCGCCGTCGACAACGCGCTCGCATTTCGACGCGCAGGACTACATGGAATCCGGTACCCCTGACGTCAAGAATACGCCCGACGGTTGGGCCAACCGTTACGTCTCCCATGCCGCCGAGCACGCTAACACGCCGTTCCGCGCGGTCGCGTTCGGGCCGCAGCTGCCACGCACCCTGGCCGGCTCGGCGCCCTCCCTGGCGATCGACGACCTGCGGACGTTCGGGCTGCGCGCAGCGCAGTCCGGCGGGGAGCAGAAGCTCACCCGCGCATTCGAGGAACTGTATGAAGGGGCCGCCACCGGGCTGGTGGCGTCGTCATCCGCCGAAAGTTTTGAAGCAATCAAGATGCTCAAGAGCGCCAATCCGACCACGATCACACCCGCGAATGGCGCGGTCTACGGCAAGAGCAAGCTCGCATTGTCGCTCCAGCAGATCGCCCAGTTGATCAAGTCCGACCTCGGCGTCGAGATCGCGTTTGTCGATGTGGGTGGCTGGGATACCCACGTGAATCAAGGGGCCGATCAGGGCCAGCTCGCCGGCCGGCTCGACGAACTCGGCGGCGCACTCGCCGCGTTCACGACCGACCTGGGCACCCGGATGCGCGACGTGATGGTGATCACGATGAGCGAGTTCGGTCGCACCGTGAAGGAAAACGGGACCAGCGGCACCGACCACGGCCATGGCACCGCAATGATGATCATGGGCGGCGACATCCGCGGTGGCCAGGTCTATGGCAAATGGCCCGGGCTGGCGCCGGAACAACGGTACGAAGGGCGCGACCTCGCCATCACCACCGATTTCCGCGCGGTCTTCAGCGAAGTCCTCCGGGGCCACCTGGCGCCCGCAGATCTCGCTGCCGTCTTCCCCGGCTTCACCGCGCCGCCACCGCTCGGAATGTTTGGCTGAATCCACGTGCCACCGTCCCGAAACGCCCCGGAACCTTCCGGGGCGTTTCACGTTTCCGGCTGGCGCGATCACCGGGACGGGTTAACTTGAAACATCACCAGATACAGCTGCGAGCCGTGGTCACCGCCATGCGATGGGCGGCGCGGCGCCGCCTCTTTCCGGACGGAATCGCCAATGCCCCGTGTCCATCCCGCCGTTGTCGGTGTCAGCTCGGCCCTGGTGCTGTTCGCCGCGTGTGGCCATTCCGACGCGTTCGATCGGGCTTCCGAACGGCTCGGACCGATCAGTAGCGGGCCAGATATCCAGCTGACATTCAACAGCGATCAGGACTATTGGCCAAGCTGGACCGAGGATGGCAGCGGCATTCTGTATGCATTCGTGCGGCCCGGGACCAACGTCCGACACCGTTGTGTCGGCCTGCTGCCTGCCAAGGGCGGTACCCAGAGCTGGACTCTCTGCGACGATCGCTTTGGCAGCGCGGATTCCACCAACAGTTTTCCCGCCTATGCGCTCGGTGCCGACGGCCGGCTGCTCTATCTCGAGTCGCAGTCGCGCAACAACTCTACGCCGACACCAGTCCTCTGGCTGGCCGACAGCGCGCAGCCGTTCCGTCGCACCGCCGTTGCCACCTTTCCGATCAGCTTTTCGTCGGGGCTCTACAACTGGCTCGGCGACCTGAAGTGGACTGGCCCCAACTCTTTCGTCGGCCTCGCCCAGGCGTGGAACACCGCGCCACACACATTCCAATCATTCCTGCAGGACACCCTGCTCGCCAACATTCGCGGCGTCGTCATTTCGGGCACCATCGCTGGCGGGCGAGCGACCCTCGCTCCAGTGCCCGGCACCGACGGCGCCACCGGCTATTCCCTGGCCGAGGGCGGGGCATCAATCATCTTCACGACGCTGGCCGATGCGGCACTTCATCGTGTGCCAGTCGCGGGCGGTACGCCGACCACCGTCGCCACGATCCCGACAAGCAACCAGCTGGTCGGCGTCACCTGCAAGGGTGGGACGTGCATCGTCGCCGACGCTCCGGTCGCGATCTCCGCCGATCAGGGCGGTGGGGTACTACCCGGGCCGCGTGACCTGCGGACCGTCAGTATCAGTACCGGGGCCACCACCCTGCTTTCTGGGACCGACGTGTTTTATTCGTCGCCCCAATGGGCACCGACGTCGAATGACATCGTCGTTCAGGTCGGTGGCACCGTCGCCCATCTGGAAACCACGTACTCCATCGCGTCCGATCTGCACCTTCTCGTCAACCTCGCTCCCTGAAGGACATGCAGCCCATGAAACGTTTCCTGACGACAGTCATGCTGCTCCTGCCGACGGTGGCGCTGCCGCTCCACGCGCAAAACGCCGGCGGCCTGGTTGGTCAGGTCATCGATGCCAACAATGAGCATCCGGTGCGCGGCGTGCAGATCAGGCTCGACGGCGGCCGCTACGCTACCACCTCCGATACCAACGGCGAGTACCGGATTCGCGGCGTGCTGGCAGGCAAGCATTCGATGTCCGCCACCTTTCCGGGGTATCGCCCAGAACGGCGCGACAGCGTGCTGGTCCAGTCGGGCGAGGCGACCCGCGTCGACATCCGGATGGCACCCCTCGCCGTGCAGCTGAGTGAACTCCACTCGGTCGGCGTGCAGGACCCGGTCCTCGACCCGCTCGCCACCGCGACCGAGCAGCGGATTACTGCCGACCAGCTGCGCCGCCTGCCCGTCACCAATCTTCAGGATGCCCTCACCATGCAGGCCGGTGTGGTGGGTGAGAGCTACCGCGGCGGCCGTCCCGGCGAGCAGGCCTTCGTCCTCGATGGTTTCGGCGTCAAGAACCAGCTCGATGCGTCAACGAACGGCGTCGCCGCAATCCTGATTCCACCTGACCTGATCCAGTCGGCCTCGCTGATCACCAACGGCTATTCGGCCAAGTACGGCCAGGCGATTTCCGGTGTGGTCGACGTGACAACCAAGGATGGCGGCGACCACTGGCGCGGGCGCGCGGCGTATGAGACCGATCGCCCGCTGGCCGGCGGCGCGGATCACGGCATTGATCGCGTCGTGCTGCAGGCAGACGGTCCACTGGGGCGCAAGCTCAAGGTGCTTGGCATTCTCGATATCAACGGGCAGCTCGACGGCGATCCGACCTCGGCGCCAGCACCGCCCGATACCCTCGACCCGCGCCACCTGACGCCGTATCCGCTGCCGCACAGCAGCACCGAGAACTACACCGCCGCAGCCAAGCTCACGATGCCGTTCACCGAACGCACCGTGGGTCGCCTCTTTGCGCTCAGCAGCACCCAGCAGGCGTATCTCTATGATCCGGCCTACAAGTATGATCCGAACAACGGTCCCGGCAGCCGTACCGACGGCACGCTGGTGACCGCCGACTTGCAGCTGCTGGCACCGACCGAAGGAAAGCTGCCCCTCTTCGGAGACGTGCATGTCGGCTACTACGACAAGGAGTTCGTGCGCGGCACGGTCGCAGCGCCCGACTACAAGTTCGGCGCGCTGACGCTCTCGCACCTGAACATCCTCGACGAGGCGACCGCCAAGCGGCAGGACACGCTGAGCACCCAGGCGGCGCTCCCTGACTTCGGCACGCCCGAGTTCGCCAGCAATACGCCGTGGGGCGTCCCCGCCTTCTTCATGTCAGGTGCCGGCAATGGCGAACTCGCGTTCAACGAGTTTTCCGAGCTGCGTACCCAGCTCGACGCCACCCTCGGTCTGGGGCCGCACGTCGACCTCAACTTCGGTGGCATGTACGCCATGCAGACCGTGAAGACCTTTGAACGCGTGCTGGCCTACGAACCCGTGGGCGCGACTGTCGCATCGGGCGGACTGGTACCGCCGCCCACCGCATCGTATTTCAAGCCGTCGCTGAGCGGGCTCTACGTCGAGGGCGCCGCACGGGTCGCCGATCTCGGCTTTACCGCTGGCGTCCGGATGGATGGCTTCTCGCCGGGCACCGACCTCGTCAATAACACGCTGCACGCCCGCACCACGGTCAATCCGCGGATCGGCGTATCGACCGTCGTCGATGGGGCAACCTTTGTCGCCAGCGCCGGGAAGTTTTCGCAGGCGCCCGACCTGCAGTACCTCATCGATGCGGCGTTCGACGACACCACCCGGACCGGCCGATTCCGCCAGGGCAACGCCAACCTCGGCTTTGAATCGGCGATGCAATACGAGATGAGCGTCCGCATTCGCCTGCACACCGGCAACTCGGTCAAGATCAACATCTACGACAAGCATCTCGACGGACTGGTGGCGTCCGTGCCGATCAACGTCAACCCCGATTCGTCGCAGTTCATCAACGCCGATCAGGGGACCGTGATCGGTGGCGAGGTGATCTTCGAACAGGAACTGACGAAGAACTGGGGCGTGCGCGTGTCCGGTGTCGTGCAGAACGCGCAAGCCACGGTCAGCAACGCCTTCAACATCTACAACCAGGTCACCATCGATCCGGTCACCCATGACACCATTCCGGCAGCGCGGGCGCAGTTCCCGCTCGACTACGACCGACGCCTGGCGCTGATCGCGGTGATCACCGGCCAGCTCGATTCGATGGCGGGACCGAAAATCTTTGGTGTGCGACCCGCCGGTGGCCTGCAGGTCTCGGCAGTCGGCCATTACTCGAGTGGCTTGCCATACACTCGTACCAGCGCGGTTGGCGATACCCTCATTGGCGAGATCAATGGCAGCCGGCTGCCCAACCAGTACACCATTGACGCGCTCCTGCGCCGACCGATCCGTATCGGACGCCGCACCGGCTCGATCTACATCGACGCGCGCAATATTCTCAACACCCAGAACCAGACCAGTGTCCGCCGCGACACCGGCACCCCGAATGCCGACATCAGCACCATCAACAGCCTCGCGACCGCCGCGTACAACGCCAACCATGACCCGATTCCGTACGAGTCGCCCCGCTATCGCCGCTGGGCCGACCTCGACAACAATGGCGTCATCTCCGGGACGACCGAACTGATGCCGCTCTACCTGGAAGCGGCGCGCGACTTCACCTGGCCGGTCTTCATCTACGGCCCACCGCGCCTGATCCGTTTCGGCGTTGAACTGCTCTTCTAAGGCGGCCAGGGTCGGCCGCCGCCGGGCGGCGATCGGATCGTATTGGCGCGGCGTGGGCTGGCTTGTCGTTGCGCTGGCCAGCTGCCGCCAGGCTCAGCGCACGGCGCCACCTGCGGCAACACCGGGCGCTCTGCTCACCGCGCCTGACGGCGCACCGCTTCCGAGCGGGCCGCTCGGGCTGAGCATCCTGCGCGGCCACGCGCTGATGGTCGCGACCCGGGACTCGCTCCCCGGTCATGTCGGCGGCAACCTGCGGTGCGTCTCCTGCCATTTGCGCGACGGGCGCGACAGCGCCGCACTCCCGCTCACCGGCGTCTACGCGCGCTTCCCGCAGTACCGCGCCCGCGCCGGTCAGGTCGAGCAGATCGAGGATCGGGTCAACGACTGCTTCGTGCGGTCGCTCAATGGCACGCCACTGGTGAACGACGACCCGGCGATGCGCGACATCGTCGCGTATCTGGCGTTCCTGTCACACGGTGTCCCGGTCGCGTCGCCAATCGCACGCACAGCAGCGAGTGCAGCAGTGGTCGGCGATACCACGAAGGGACTGGCGGTTTTTCAGTCGGAATGCGCCCGCTGCCATGGCAGCAATGGGGCAGGCCAGGCAGGATACCCGGCGCTGTGGGGGACCTCCAGCTTCAACATCGGGGCCGGCATGGCCAGGCCCCGCACCCTCGCTGTGTTCGTGCGGGCCAACATGCCCTACGACGATCCGGGAGTGCTCGACGAAACGGCGGCTCGCGACGTGGCTGCCTACATCACGTCGCGAAGCCGCCCCGACCTGCCGGGCAAGGAGAACGACTGGCCCAACGGCGGCGCGCCGCCAGATCTGCGCTACCGCACCAACCACACGCCCTGAGTCCGCTGGCGGTACTCAGTCAGGCGGTGCTGCTGCGAGCATCCGCTTGATCGGCTTCACCAGCAACGCCAGCAGCAGCGCAAAGAAGAGCGTGACGAGACCGACCAGGCCGAAGATCGTCGTCCCCGACAGCGATTCGTAGAAACCGGCCACCCGCCCGGCAATGAAGTCGCCCACTGCAGTCGCCATGAACCAGACACCCATGATCAATGACGCCACCCGTGCCGGCGCCAGCTTGGTCATCGCCGAGAGTCCCACCGGGCTCAAGCACATTTCACCCATGCTCGCCAGGAAATAGGACCCCATCAACCACCACCAGCCGACCCGGTTGCCGTGAGTTGCCAGCGCTGCGGCTGGCACCATGATCGCAAACGACAACGCAGCAAAGAGCAGCCCGAATGCGAACTTCGCCGGGCTCGACGGATTGAGCCGCCCGAGCTTGATCCACAGCCATGCAAAGCAGGGCGCGAGGATGATGACCCATGCCGGCTGCACCGATTGCCACATTCCCGAGCCGAACGAGATGCCGAGGATTTCATTGCGCGTGTTGCGATCGGCAAAGAGCGTCAGCGTCGAACCGGCCTGCTCGAACAGCGACCAGAAGACCGCAGCGGCCATGAAGAGCACCAGGATGACAACCAGCCGCTTCCGTTCGTCGGGCGTCCACTTGCCCGCAAAGAGCCATGCGAAGAACGCCACAACCAGCGCAACGAGGAACAAGCCAAAACCATTGGAAATGGCGACCACCGACAGCGCGATGACGTGAGTGGCGTTGAGGATCACCAGGACGGCGAGCACGGCGACAACCAGACCAACCGCGCGCCAGAACTTGGTGCGTACCTGGACGGCCTCGGCCGGCGTCGCAACCGCAGGAACCATTCCCGCGTCACCCAGCGTCTTGCCATCGATCACGTAGAAGATCAGGCCGATGAGCATACCGACGGCCGTCGCGCCAAAACCCCAGTGCCATGACGACGCGGGATTGAGCCCCCAGCCGCTGAGCACACTCTTCCATGCCGGCGTCTGGGCGAGGAACGACGTGACCAGTGGCGCGACCAGCGCGCCCAGGTTGATCCCCATGTAGAAGATCGAGAACCCGGCGTCGCGGCGTTCGTCCTCGGCCGCATAGAGCTTGCCGACGATGGTCGAGATGTTCGGCTTGAGCAGGCCGGTTCCCATCACGATCAGCGCCAGCCCCAGGTAGAAGAGGCCGAGTACGCCAGGAATCGCCAGCGACACATGTCCGAGCATGATCAGCACGCCGCCCCAGAACACCGACTTGCGGGCACCCAGCAGGCGGTCAGCGATCCAGCCGCCGGGCAGCGACAGGAGGTAGACCATGGAGGCGTAGAGTCCATACATCGGGCCCGCCTTGGCGACGCTCCACCCAAGACCGCCCGCCGCGACCGGCGCGCTCATGAACAGGATCAGCAGGGCGCGCATGCCGTAGAAGGAGAAGCGTTCCCAGAACTCAGTGAAAAAGAGCGTCCGCAAGCCTGCCGGATGGCCGAAAAATCCTGTCTGACGCGGAAGGGTCACCTGGTGTCTCCCAGTTTCTTCTTGAGATGAGCAAGTTGGGCTTCGACGGCCGCCTCGCGCGCACGCTGATCGATCAGCGCCTGGTCGGCTGCAGCAGCGGGATCACGAGTGCTGCCTGCGGAGGTACTGTCGAGCGGCAAGCCGCGCGACGCCTGCTGGAACTGTTGCCTGGTGCTTTCGTATTCCCGCTCGGCGATCGCCAGTTCATCGCGTTGCACGAGAACTTTCCGTTCGAGGAGATCGACGCGCTCCCGCGCCTTGGCGGTGAACTCCGCCGCGACCCGCACCGTCTCCTGGTCGTCGATCCGGCCAGCCAGCTCGCCACGGCGGACATAGTCGCTCAGTTCCTGCCGGGCTCGCTCAAGTTCCGCCTCCGACCGCGTCAGTGCTTCGCGCAGGCTGGTCACGGCGATCTTGAACTCGACCAGTGCTTCGCGCAGTCCAGCCGCCTGCTCGCGCGATGCGCCTCGGGTACCGGACGCAAAGATGCGGTCCAGTTCTGCCTTGATGTCGTCGATATCCATGGGAACCAGGTGAGGGGAGCCGGGGAATGCTACCCGCCGCTGGTCGCAGCGGTCAAGCACGCCCCTGGCGCACGCGTGATAAGTTCCAGCCCATGCGACCTGCTCTCCTGCTTCTCCTGGGCGCCACCGCTGCCACGGGCGCCTGCTCCCGCCCCAACGGCTCTGCCAGCTGTGGCATCGCCTCGCTGACTGGCCCACTGGTCGTCAAGGAGTCCTTCGCGCGCGGCAACGTGCTGACCAATGTGCCGGATTTTGCTCCGGGACACCTGCCAGTGCGGCTGGTCGCCGGGCCGGCCTGGCGAGGTACCGTCGCGAAAGACAGCACCGGTGGCTGGCGGATCACCACCGAAGGCACCGTCTCGCGAACCGCGCACGTCGGCTACGGCGTCCTGGTGCTCGACACCCAGGATGCGCCGCTCGGGGTGCTCGCCTTTGACGGCCGCGCCGTTCCTGGTGCCATTCGCCTCGGCTCGCTCGTCATCGCCGATACCGTCGTGCCGCTCCTCGGCGTACGGATTGCGGCCCCGTCAATTCAGGACCCACGCTGTCCCGTCTTTCCGGATTCCCTCCGATGAGCAAACCACGCATTGCTGTCGCTGCCGCGACCCGCACCCACGACGGTCAATCCCGCACGGGCGTCAATGCCACCTATGTGCATGCCGTCCTCGCGGCGGGCGGCCTGCCGATCCTGATGCTGCCGGAACTCTCTCGCGAAGAAACGATCGAACTCTTCACCGACTGTGATGGCCTGTTGCTGACCGGTGGCGAAGATATTGACCCCGCACATTATGGCGCTGAACGCCATCGCCGGCTCGGCGACATCGATGCACGGCGAGATGTCAACGAGATTGCCATGGTCGCCGAGGCGCAGGCGCGCGAGCTGCCGATCCTCGGCATCTGCCGCGGCATTCAGCTCTGCAACGTGGCGCTCGGCGGCACCCTCTATCAGGACTTGCCCGACCAGCGCCCCAGCGATGTCAACCATGATTCGCCAGCCGCGCGCGACGTCCGCTGTCATCGGGTTGACCTCACCGCCGGCAGCACGCTTGCTGAAATACTCGGCACCGAGTCGCTGGACGCCAACTCGTTTCATCATCAGGCCATCGATCGCCTCGCACCGGGACTGGTCGCTACCGCGGTCGCCCCGGACGGGGTGATCGAAGGGGTCGAGAGCGCGGACAGGAAACAGTGGATCGTCGCAGTACAGTGGCATCCTGAGGAACTTGCGCTGCAGTCCGGTGCGGCCGACATGAAACTCTTTGCCGCATTGACTGCGGCGGCCCGACGCGGCTGACGGCCATTTCCGAAGGCGGCGCCCGGGTCGACACGCTGCCGGCCCGCGTGGTCCATGTCGCCAGTGGCCGAGAGTGGCGCGGTGGTCAGCACCAGGTGCTGGTGCTTGCCCGTGCGCTGCACCAGCGCGGTGTGTCGACCACCGTGGTCACCGGGGCCGACACCGAGCTCGCCGATCGTCTCGCGGCAGCGCATGTGCCGGTGGAACGGGTGCCATGGCGCGCCGGGCTCGACCCGCGCGTCATCACCCGGCTGCTGCAGGTGCTCTCGTCCAGCACGATCGTCCACGCTCACGACAGTCACGCCCACGCGCTTGCCGATGTCGTCGCCCGCTTGCGACGTGCCCCGCTTGTCGTCACTCGCCGGGTCGATTTCGCGATGCGCAATGCCAGCCGCTATCAGCGCGCCCGGGCGATCGTGGCGGTATCGCATGCTGTGGCGCGTCAATGCGCCGGCATCGGATTCGACCCGACACGCATCTTCGTCGTCCCGGACGCCGTCGATCCTGACGACCAGGCCGATGACCTGACCACCTGGCCGATGCGATCCCAGCGCGAGATCGTCACGGTTGCCGCATTAGCCCGCGAAAAGGGGATCGACATCCTGCTGCGCGCCGCGGCACTGGTGCATGCGACTCACCCGGACCTCGGCTGGGTCGTGGTCGGCGAGGGCGATGAGCGCCGCGCACTGGAAAAAGAGCGTGAAGCGCTGGGGCTGCGTGAGGTCGTCTCCTTTCCGGGCCCCGGCCCGGCCGCGGCCGCCTTCCGCGGGGCGACGCTCGTGGTCCAGCCGTCACGCAGCGAGGGGCTCGGATCCGCCGTGCTCCAGGCGCTCGCGCAAGGCGTGCCAGTCGTCGCCAGCGACGTTGGCGGCCTCCCGGACGCACTGGCCCATGGCGGTGGCATCCTGGTCCCCAGCGATGCACCGATGGAACTTGCCCAGGCCGTCCGGCGTCTGTTGGATGATGAGGAGGCGCGACGCGCCATTGGCGCCGCTGGGCGCCTGGCGTCCGAATGGTTCACAGTCGATCGATTGGTAGAGAGGATGGCGCACGTGTATCGTTCGCTCGATTCAACCCCGGATGGCGCGTGATCTACTTCTGTATTCCTGCATACAATGAAGCGCCGACCGTCGGCCTGGTGCTCTGGAAGATTCGCCGAGTATTGGAAGACTCGTCGCGTGAGTACCATCTCATCGTGGGCGATGACGGCTCCACCGACGCCACAGCCGAGGTGCTGGCGCCCTATGCGCGCGCACTGCCGCTGACCGTGCTGCGGACGCCGGAGCGGCACGGCTATGCCGCGACCGTCGAGGCGCTGCTCAAGGAAGCGCTCCGGCAATCGGATCGTCACAAGCGCGATGTCGCCATCGTGCTGCCGGGCGACTTCTCGGCAGACCCGGCCGAGTTGCCGGAGTTCCTCAAGCGGATCGACAGCGGCGCGGACGTCGTGGTGGGCGAAGCAACGGTCGAGGGCGAGACTGATCTATGGCAGTTGCGGGTCCGCCGTTGGGCGCCGCGGCTCCTTGGCCGCCGGGCGCGCGTCGCCGGCGTGCGCGACGTCGTCTCCGGATACGCGGCGTTTCGCTTGGTCGCGTTGCGTCACGCGTTTCGCGACCAGATCGGCCCCTGGTTGACGGCCGATGGCTGGGCCGCCAACGCCCAGTTGCTGGCGTGGGCGGCGGCGGGCGCCCGAAGTGTCGAGACGGTGCCAGTCGTCGAACGCGCGCAACGGCATC
This sequence comes from Gemmatimonadales bacterium, assembly GCA_036499125.1. Lineage (GTDB taxonomy): Bacteria > Gemmatimonadota > Gemmatimonadetes > Gemmatimonadales > GWC2-71-9 > Palsa-1233. The sequence goes on along the minus strand of DASYEH010000009.1, from coordinate 383,179 downwards.
TTCGCGAACATCGCCACCGGCCGTGGGAACGGATTCGGGCCCTCTGGTCGGCGCGCACCCAGCTGCAAGCGCCGCCCGCCGACATGCGCCCCGAGCGCGCCGCCCGCGCCACGCGCGACAAGGAAGCCGCATGATCCCGTTCGTGATCGGTGCCATGATGCTGCAGATGCAGGCCCCGCAGCGCCCGGCCCCGGTGCCATTTCGCGTCGGCGAAGTCTTCGAGTATGGCGGTAAGTGGAGCCTCTTTTCGGTCGGCGGCATCACCATGAAGGTGGCCGGCATCGACACAGTGCGCGGCGTGCCGAGCTGGCACTTCACGCTGGCGATGCAGGTCAACATCGCCGTCTATCACCAGCACACCGAGCTCGCGTCGTGGACCGGCGTCGACGACTTCACGTCGCGGAGGTTCGTGCACATCGTCGATGATCGCCACGACGACTTCACCATCTTTCCCGACTCGGGATTCTATCGGAACGTCAACGATACGACGCGGCACAAGACGCCGCACGACGCGCTTGACGACCTGGCCTTCATCTATTTCCTGCGCACGATCCCGCTCAAGGCCGGCGGTCACTATACCTACGATCGCTACTACCGCGACGAACACAATCCGGTCATCATTGACGTCGTCGGGCGCGAGCTGGTCGACATGCCGGATGGGACCAGGTCGCCGTGCTGGATCCTGCACCCGATCGTCGATGAGCCGCATGGCATGTTCGACCGTGATCACGATGCGCGCATCTGGATGACCGACGATGGCCGCCGCATCCCGGTCAAGATCCGCTCGAGTTATCCGATTGCCGGCGCGATCACGCTCAAACTGCGCGCGGTGACAATGCCGTTCACGCACGCGGGGTGACCCGCTCCGCGGTGCCGCTCCTCCTGTTGGCGGCATGTGCCGGGCACGCCGCACCGCCCGCAGCCGCCCCTGCACTCATTCCGATCACCATCGAGTCGCTCACCGCCGACTCAATCGCCCACGCGATGGTGCAACGCGCGTTCACCGCCGATGCCCGGCTGGAAACGCCCGACTCGCTCTACCTCGACGACGCCGAGATCATCACCAACGGCACCCCGCGTGCCGACGCGCCCCGCTTCGCCGGTGTGTCTGCCGGCGGCAGCATCCAGCTCGGATCGAGCCGCTTTTCGGTCACGGGGAGTTACGTCTGGGGCAGCGTGCAATACCGCTGGGTACCGGCGACACCAGCTGGCAAGCTGGTCGAGGGATGGGCGACCTTCGTGATTGTGCGTCGGCGCACCGGCGACTGGCGGATTGCCCATGTCCACTCATCGACACCGGCACCCGCCGACGCCGCCGGCGGGTGAAAATCGCCCGACCTGCGCTCAGGCCGCTGGTGCGGAAGGCCCCCGGATCAGGTCGCGCAGCTGGCGTGCCAGCCCCGGCGCAAAAATCTTCAGCAGGGTATACACGACGAAGCCGAGGAATGCCCACCACAGCAGCGTGAACACCAGCCCCAGCGCAAAGCCGAAGAAGCCCATCACGATGCGCAGCCCCAGAAACGCGACGACCGCGACTATGCTCAAACCACCAATCGTCCTGACCATGTTAGACTCCCCTGAAACGTGGAAACGCGACTAGCTCTCGCTGAGATTGGCGTACGGTCCACCAGTTCACAAGGTTTCAACTCGAATCGCAATGCCAGTTCTCCCTGATGTCCTGATCGTCGGTGGCGGGGTCGTCGGCGCGTCGTGCGCCCGGGCGATCGCGCGAGCCGGCGGCAAGGTGACGGTGCTTCAGCGTGCCGAGTCGGCGGGCGACGCCTGGCGGGCGTCAGCCGGCATGCTCGCGGCCCAGGTGGAAGGTGGTGACGACACGTCGCTCCTGGAGCTCGGCATTGCCGGACGGGCATTCTACTCGCGCACCATCGCCGACCTGCAAACGGCGACTGGCATGGAGATCGCCCTGCAGCAACTCGGCATCCTCGAACTCGCCGCCGGCCCGGCCGCCGCCGAGCGCTTCAAGGAGCGGGTCGCCCGCCAGCGGCAGCGTGGCTATCGCGCCAACTGGCTCGATCCGGATGAGGTGATCGATCGCTGGCCCTGGCTCGGACGCTCGGTTGGTGGCTTCTGGTCGCCGGACGACGGCGTCCTCGTGCCCGAACAGCTGGTAGCGGCATTTCGGGCTGACGCGGCAAATCGCGGTGCCACCATCGTTACCGACACGATCCGCGAGCTGACAATCGAGGGCGGTCGTGTGATCGGCGTCGCGAGCGACACCGCCATGTACCGCGGCGGCGCCGTGCTGCTGGCCGCCGGCGCCTGGTCAGGCCGGTTAGGGCAACTTCCCCGCCCGCTCTCAGTCGAACCGGTGCGCGGCCAGATGCTTGCCTTCCCGTGGCCGGCCGGCGCGGAACCCGCGGTCGTCTATGGCGATCGCTGCTATGTCCTGCCACGGCAGCACGAAATGCTGGTGGGAGCGACCGTGGAACACGTCGGCTTCGAGCTGGCGCCCGACCCGGTGCAACTGGCCGAGCTCCATCAGCGGGCGGCAGCGCTGGTTCCCGCCCTCGCCGGCCAGCCGCCGCTTCGGCATTGGTCCGGGTTACGGCCCGGCACGCCGGACGGCCTGCCGATCATCGGCGCCGAACCCCTGTTGCCAGGGCTCTGGTACGCCACCGGACATGGCCGGCACGGCGTATTGCTGGCCGGGATCACTGGCGAGCTGGTGGCCCGCGAACTCGCCGGCGTACCGGCCGACGACCTGCTGCAAGCGTTCCGTCCAACCCGATTCTGGAACTGATTCCCGGGACACTCCGTTAGGCGCGGGACCCCGGGTGCCGCCCGTTACATTTGGGCCGACAGACGGACGATCCTTTGGCAGGTCAACCCGCTACGGAGTGTGCGATGATTGTTCTACTGCTGGCGCTCAACATGACGCTGCAGGATCCGACCCCGATGCATTATCACATCGAGGCCAAGACGGTGTCCAAGGTCGACGTCTCGGCCATGGGCCAGGGCGTCGTCACCCAGACTGTCAGCACCACCGCCCAGATCACCGTCACGATGCACGACACCGCCGGTGGCCGCCTGGCCGACATCGTCGTCGATACCGCAACCTTTGACGCGCCGAACGCCTCATCCAGCGGTGTCCCGCCGGAGATGATTGCCAATCCGACGGGAACCACGTTTCACATCTACGTCGTCGACGGCAAGGTGAAGGGCTCCGCCGTCCCGTCAACCAAGACATTGGGGTCGGCCCAGATTGCCGCTGCGATGGGACTGATGTTCCCCGGGGCCAAGCCAACCGCCAAGGCGGGCGAAAGCTGGGTCGACAGCGTCACAGCCGACTCATCTCAGGGTACCTCCGGGCAGTCAGTGGTCCACTGGTCGTCCGCCGCCGGCAGCGACGGCGAACTCGCACTCAACGGCGCCAGCTCGGGTAGCGCAACGGTCAACGCCGCTGGCGCCCCGATGCAGATGACCGCGACCGGCAAGGAAGAGATCAGCACGGTGCCCGGCGGCCCATCCCACCGCGGCAATGTCCAGCTCAATGCGCACGGCACGATGACAATGTCGGGTGCCTCGATTCCGATCGACGTGACCACCACCACCACGCTCGCCCGGATCCCCTGACGTCGGTCGGTCCACCTCCGATCAACGGCCCGTTGCCACTTTCCGGCGACGGGCCGTTTTTCGCCCTGCCGGACTATCTTTAGCGGCTTGGGTCGGCCGTCGCCGACTCGTCAACCCTGTGCAGCGCAAGGAGTTCGGGGTGGCCGTACCGCTCGTCCAGTTGACCCGTTCCGCTCCGCCTTCCGCCGAGTCGCCGGCGGCGGCGCCGGCGCTGCCGTTCGTCTCCCCGCGCAAGCCATCGTGGCTCAAGGTGAAGGCGCCCGGCGGGCCGAGCTACATGCATATCAAGCGGATGATGCGCGAGCTCGACCTGCACACCGTGTGCGAAGAGGCCCGCTGCCCCAACATCGGCGAGTGCTGGGAGCACAAGGCCGCCACCTTCATGATTCTCGGCGACGTCTGCACCCGGAACTGTGCCTACTGTGCCGTGTCCCACGGCACGCCAAAAGCGTTTGACCCTGCGGAACCGGTGCGGCTGGCTGAAGCGGTCGCCGCAATGGGGCTGCAGCACGTGGTCATCACGTCGGTCGACCGCGACGACCTGCCGAACGGCGGGGCCGAAGCCTTCGCGGCGTGCATCACCGAAATCAAGCGGCGCCTGCCCGAGACATCGGTGGAAGTGCTGATTCCCGACTTCAAGGGATCAGAGCGGGCACTCGCGATCGTGATGGCCGCCCGCCCCGACATTCTCAATCACAACCTTGAGACTGCCGAACGCCTCTATCGCCTCGCGCGCCCGGGCGGTCGCTACGACCGCGCCTTGCAGCTGCTCGCCAACGCGCGCGCAATGAACGCGATGGCGCTCACCAAGTCGGGGATCATCCTCGGCATGGGCGAAGAGTGGGACGAAATCGTCACCTGCCTTCGCGATCTGCGCCGAAGCGACGTCAACATCGTCACACTGGGCCAGTACCTGCGGCCATCGGATGGTCACTTGCCGGTGGTGCGCTACTACACGCCGGCGGAGTTCGACGAACTGGCCGAGATCGGCATGCGCCTCGGCTTCCGCCATGTGCAGGCGTCGCCGCTCACCCGGTCGTCGTATCACGCGTGGGAACAGGCCCGCGCCGCCGAAGAGACACTTTCGGCCGAAGCTCTCGCTCTCCAGGGGATGGTCTAGTGGCGTCCAGTCAAGCCAGCAAGAAGGGTCGATCCGACGCACCGTTTGCCGATCAGTACCGCGAATGGCTGCAGATGATGGTGTTGATCCGCCACTTCGAGGAAAAGGCCGGTGAGGCCTATTCGCTTGGACAGATCGGCGGCTTCTGCCACCTCTACATCGGCCAGGAAGCAGTCGCCGTCGGCACCCTCGCGGCGCTGCGGCCCGACGACTACGTGGTCAGCGCCTATCGCGAACATGGTCAGGCCTTGGCCCGCGGCATCACACCGCGCGCGGTGATGGCAGAACTCTTCGGCAAGGCGACCGGCTGTTCGCACGGCAAGGGTGGTTCGATGCACCTGTTCGACGCCGAACGACACTTCATGGGCGGCCACGGCATTGTCGGCGGACAGATTCCACTCGGCGCAGGCTTCGCCTTTGCGGCGCAGTACCGTGGGACCGACCAGGTCTCGATCACCTACTTCGGTGAAGCGGCGGCCAACATCGGCGCCTTTCATGAGACGCTCAATATTGCCGGGCTCTGGAAGCTTCCGGCCATCTTCGTGATCGAAAACAACGGCTACGGCATGGGCACTGCGGTCAAGCGCGCCGCCGCCATCACGGAGCTCTCCACCCGCGCCGCGAGCTACGGCATGCCCGGCGTCAAGGTCGATGGTCAGGATGTGGTCGCGGTCAAAAAGGCGACCGACGCTGCGGTCGCCCGCGCGCGCGCAGGTGAGGGACCCACGTTGATGGAGATCATCACCTTTCGCTACGTCGGTCACTCGATGTCGGATGCAGCGAGTGGCACCTATCGCAGCAAGGAAGAACTCGAGGCCTCGCGCCAGCGGGACCCGATCGTCGTACTCGACTCGCGCATGCGCGAACTCGGCATGCTCGACGACGCCGGCCGTAAGGCGATCGACGCTGCGGTCGATGCACAGGTGGCCGACGCGGTGAAGTTTGCCGAAGAATCACCGGAACCCGATCCGGCCGAACTCTGGACTGATGTCTATGCGCCGGAGGCCCACTGATGGCAAACATGACCTATCGTGACGCGCTGAATGCCGCGCTCCGCGAAGAGATGCAGCGCGACGAGAACGTCTTCCTGATGGGCGAGGAAGTGGCCGAGTACGACGGCGCGTACAAGGTGAGCCGCGGCCTGCTCAAGGAATTCGGTGCGCGGCGCGTCGTTGACACGCCGATCGCCGAGCTCGGCTTCACCGGCATTGGCGTCGGGGCCGCGATGGTCGGGCTGCGGCCGGTGATCGAAATGATGACCTTCAACTTCGCGCTGCTGGCGATCGACCAGATCGTCAACGCGGCGGCCAAGGTGCGCTACATGAGCGGTGGCCAGATCGGCGTGCCGATCGTGATTCGCGGTCCCGGCGGCGCGGCACTGCAGCTCGGTGCGCAGCACAGCCAGGCGTTCGAGAGCTGGTACGCGCACATCCCCGGCCTCAAGGTCGTCATGCCCGCCACGCCGGCGGACGCGAAAGGATTGCTGAAGGCGTCGATTCGCGATGACAATCCAGTGATCTTCATCGAAGGCGAGATGCTGTACAACTTGAAGGGCGACGTCTCCGACGATCCGGATCTCGTCATTCCGCTCGGCAAGGCCGACATCAAGCGCCCCGGCAACGATGTCACCATCATCTGCCATTCGAAAACCGTCGCTCCCGCACTCGCCGCAGCGAAGACGCTCGCGGAAGAAGGCATCGACGCCGAAGTGATCGACCTGCGCACCATCCGGCCACTCGACACCGACACCGTGCTGACGTCGGTTCGGCGCACGAACCGCGTGGTCGTGGCGGAAGAAGGCTGGAGCTTTGCCGGTGTCGGAGCGCAGCTGGTCGACCTGATTCAGCGCGAGGCGTTCGACGCGCTCGATGCGCCCGTGCTCCGCGTGCATCAGGCCGACGTACCGATGCCGTACAACAAGCACCTCGAAAAGGCCGCCAAGGCCGACGCGCCAAAGATCGTTGCTGCGGTCCACCACGTCTGCTACAAAGGCTGACACCATGGCTACCAAAGTGGTAATGGAAGCGCTGTCGCCCACAATGGAAGAAGGGCGCCTGGTCGAATGGAAAAAGAATGTCGGCGATGCGGTAGCGGTCGGTGACGTACTCGCCGAAGTCGAAACCGACAAGGCGGTCATGGAACTGGTCGCCCGGGCTGCGGGCACCTTGATCAATCAGACTGTGGCGGCAGGGGCGACGGTGCCGGTGGCGCAGACCGTGGCATGGATTGGCGACAAAGGTGAAGCGGTGCCAGGCGGAACCGCTGCACCAGCCGCTGCCGCGCCCGCTGAGCCGGCCAAACCGGTTGCAGCAACAACGGCACCCAGCGCGTCTCCTGCAGCTCCTGCCGCCGCACCGGTCGCACCGGTCGCGCCCGCCGCCGCAACGGGCGGGCGGCTGCGCGCGTCACCGCTGGCTCGCCGGATGGCAGCCGATCAGGGTGTTGACCTGGCCGCAGTCGCGGGCTCAGGCCCCGAGGGCCGCATCGTCAAGCGCGATCTCGAAGGGGCCCGCGCATCGCGCCCGGCGGCGCTGCCCGACGGCGAATCGTTCCGTGACATTCCGCTGACGCAGATGCGCAAGACAATCGCGCGCCGGCTGGTGCAGTCGCTCGGGCCGATCCCGACCTACTACGTCACCGCCGAAGCGGACATGGAGCGGGCCCACGAGGCCCGCGAAGACCTGATCGCCCGCGACAAGAATGGTCGCTTCTCGTTCAACGACTTCATCATTCGCGCCACCGCCGAAGCGCTCACCCAGCATCCATGGGTCAACGCCTGGTGGCTCGACGACAAGGTCCGCCAGTGGCAGGACGTCCACATCGGCGTGGCCGTGGCGGTGGAAGACGGACTGATCACCCCGGTGGTGCGTCACGCCAATCACAAACCGCTGCGCGACATCGGCGCCGAGGTACGCGAACTCGCCGGACGGGCGCGCACCAAGCGCCTCAAGCCGGAGGAGTACACCGGCGCGACCTTCTCGATTTCCAACCTCGGCATGTTCGGCATCGATGAGTTCACGGCGATCATCAATCCACCCGAGGCGGCGATCCTGGCTGTTGGCCGGATCGAGCCCAAGGTGGTCGCATTCAACGGCGAGATCGCGATCCGGCGCCGGATGCGGTTGACGATGAGCTGCGATCACCGGGTGATCGATGGCGCCACCGGCGCCGCGTTCCTGCAGACGCTGGTCGGGATGCTGGAGAATCCGTTGGCGTTGGTGTGGTAGGCTGGCTGATGGCTGATGGCTGATGGCTGATGGACACTGGACACTGGACACTGAAAACTGGACACTGGACGACGGACGGGATGACACTGGCAGCAGTCCAATGTCCAGCGTCCAACGTCCAGCGTCCGCTTCATCATCACCGGAGTAACACGCATGGCAAATCAATCGTTTGACGTGGTCATCATCGGTGGCGGCCCGGCGGGCTACCCCTGCGCCATCCGGTCGGCACAGCTCGGACTGAGCGTCGGCCTGGTCGAGCGCGACAAGATGGGCGGCGTCTGCGTCAACATCGGCTGCATCCCGACCAAGGCGCTGCTCTACAGCGCGGCCACCGCCAACACCATTCGCAAGCAGGCCAAGGATCTCGGCATCAATATCGGCGGCGAAGTGACCGTCGATTATGGCGTGGCGATGAAGCGCTCGCGGAAAGTGGCCGACCAGAACTCCAAGGGCGCCGACTTCCTGATGAAGAAGAACAAGGTCACCGTGATCAAGGGCACCGGCGTCGTAACCTCCGCGACCACAGTGCAGGTCGGCGGCGACACCATCACGGCGCGCAAGGGGCTGGTGATTGCGACTGGTTCTCGGGTCAAGGGGATTCCGGCGATCGGCCTCGAAATCAACAAGAAGACCGTGATCAGCTCGGACGAGGCGCTCTTTCTGGAGACCGCGCCCAAGACGCTGGCGATCATCGGCGCCGGCGCGGTCGGTTCCGAATTTGCCGACATCTTTCACACCTTCGGTTCCGAGGTCACCCTGATCGAAGGCTTGCCGCGGATCCTGCCCCTTGAGGACGCCGAGTCGTCGGATGTGATCGCCAAGTCGTTCAAGAAGCGCGGCATCAACGTCCTGGCCGGCGTGAAGGTCAAGAAGGGCGAGGTTCGCGACAACGACGTCACCCTGACGATTGAAGTCGACGGCAAGCCGCAGACCATCACGGCCGAAAAGGTGTTGATGGCCGCAGGCCGCGCGGTCAACACCGAGAACATCGGGCTGGAGAAGGTCGGCGTGAAGCTCACCGATCGCGGCTTCATCCAGGTCGATCCGACCACGCTGCAGACCACCGTCAAGGGTGTCTATGCCGTTGGCGATGTCGCCGGGCCGCCGATGCTCGCCCACAAGGGCACCCGCGAAGGCGAGCATGTCGCCGAGGTGATTGCCGGCCACACCGTCAAGGGGATCGACTACAGCAACGTGCCAAGCGTGACCTACTGCCATCCCGAAGTTGCCAGCGTTGGCCTCACGGAAGAACAGGCCAAGGCGAAGGGACTCGACTTCCAGGTGGGGCGTTTTCCGTTCTCGGCCAATGGCCGCGCCCGCGCCACCGACGAGGTCGAAGGATTCGTCAAGATCATTCGCGACAAGAAGTACGGCGAGATCATCGGCGCGCACATCGTCAATGGCCATGCCTCGGAGATGATCGGGGAACTGGTCATGGCGCGCACCAACGAATACACGGTGGAAGAGGTCGACCTCGCCATTCACGCGCATCCGACGCTCTCCGAGGCGATTGGTCAGGCGGCGCTCGATTCGATGGGCCGGGCGATCGACATCTGATGGTATACGTGCCACCGGAATCCACCGCAGGGCACCCGGCCGATTCACCGGTCGGGCCCGATGCGCCGACCGAAGACCGGATCGGCACCGCCGGATATGCGATGGCGGCGGCGGCGTGCACGGCGGTGACCTGGTTCGCACTGCTGACCTTCATCCAGACGCAGCTGATTGCGGGCAGCACCGTGCAGACGGTCTCCCAGGTCGACCCGCAATCGTTTGCGGTCAACTTCCTGGTCTATGGCGCGCTGCTTGGCATCAGCTTTTCTGCAGTGGTTGCCTGGGTCCTCATGGCGCCCATCCCATCGTCCTATCGCCGCGGTGGCCTGGCGATGGCAGGCGCGTTGGCCGGTACCGTCCCGGCCGGCGCGCTGACCGTGCTGGTCCGCGCACTCGGCGGTGCCGGGCTGCTGCTGGTGCTGGCGCTGCTCGCCGGCTTGGTGACTTTCTGGTTCGGACGCCGTGCGGTGCTGAGCGCCCAATGACGACTCGTGTCGAGATCGTCGATCTCGGCCGACAGCGGTATGCTGACACGCTGGAGCTCCAGCGCACCCTGCGACAACGTCGCCTTGACGGTTCCCTCCCGCACGACGTCCTGCTCCTGGTTGAACACGAACCCGTCTACACCCTTGGCCGCGGCACCCACGCCAGCTCGTTGCCGCGCCCAGTCGATGAACTCCGCGCCATGGGCGCTGACGTCGTCGAGATCGAGCGTGGTGGCGATGTCACCTGGCACGGCCCCGGCCAGCTCGTCGGCTACCCGATCGTGCACCTCTCGGCGCACCGCGAAGACCTGCACTGGTACTTGCGGACCCTGGAGGCCACCCTGATCGGCGCGCTGGCAACCCTGGACGTCGGCGGCGAACGGTCAGCCGGTCAGACTGGCGTGTGGGTACAGGGGCGCAAGATCGCCAGCATTGGTATCCACGTACGCCAGTGGGTCACGCTGCACGGCTTCGCGCTCAATGTGGACCCGGACCTCCGCTGGTTCGACGCGATCGTTCCCTGCGGCATTCAGGGCGTCGCAATGACGTCCGTTGCCAGCGAACGGCCGAGCTCAGGTCGAATCCCGCAGCTGTGGGACGCAACGATTGCGGCGGTCACAGCCGCATTTGGTCGACAGTTCAGTCGTGCACCGCATGCCGCCACCCTGGATGCGCTGCTGTCCCCGAACGAAACGTCACTCCTCCAAGCCGAGATCGCCGGTCTGCGTAACGGCTTGGCACACTTGCCATAGCGCCCGGCTCAGGAAATCCTTCACTCCATGGCAGAGCCGCTCGACCTCACTCGCATCAACGCGTCCGCCGACGACAAGATCGCCGCGATTCTTCGTGCGGCTGGCTCGTGGGCGTCGGAGGCCCCCGCTCCGCTGACGCCGTCGATTCGCGCCGTATGCGTCCGACTCGCTGAAATGGTGGCTGATCAGCGTCACTATCTGGCCCCGCTGCCGGAGCCGCAGGAATCGGAACGGAAGGCGATGTTGACCGAAGTCGCCAATCGTTTGCGAACCGGGCCGATCGCCCGGGAGCTGAAGGAGCAACTCGACACCCTGGCCGAGATGGAGCTGCGCGCCACCGGGTCCTGGTCGCTGGTGGCGGCAGCGCAGACAGAATGGGTCCAGACCGCGATCGAGTTCCTGCAGAAGCGCGCTGCCACGATTCCCGAGGCGGAACGCCCTGACGAGTACTGGGCCGACGACGTCGTGGCTGGCATCATCGCATCGGTCAAGGGAATTATCGGGGCGGATGATCTTTACTCCCGGATCGAAGCACAATACGCCGGCAAGGGCCGCCCGCAGGTGCCGCGCGACGACTGAACCGTCTCTTCTCTTGAGGACCTGATGCATCGCCTCCCGCTCGCCGCGCTGTTCGTCTGTACTGTCGTGATCCCACTCGCCGCACAAAATCCAACTCGACCCGCCGCGCCAGTGACGGCGCGCGACACCACCCTCGGCCGGCCTGGATTGCGCCGCAACGTGTACACACCGCATCTCGGGCACACCGATACCTTGCGCGGCTCGTTCACGACGCCAGGTCGTGCCTGGTGGGACGCCTCGTTCTACGACCTGCATGTTGCCATCTCGCCGGGCGACAGCAGCATCCGAGGCTACAACGCCATCACCTACAAGGTGCTCCGGCCGGCCACCGAGATGCAGATCGACCTGATGCAGCCGCTGGTAGTGGACAGCATGGTGCAGGACCGGCGCAAGTTGCCGTTCCGGCGCGACAGCAATGCGTTCTTCATCACACTCAAGGCAGCGCAACCGGCTGGGTCGTATCAGAAGGTCACCGTGTATTACCACGGGCAGCCCCAGATCGCCAAGAATCCGCCCTGGGCTGGCGGCTTCACCTGGACGCACGATTCGCTCGGCCGCCCGTGGATCGTCACCACCGACCAGGGCATGGGTGCATCGGTCTGGTGGCCGAACAAGGACACCCAGGCCGACGAGCCCGACAGTCAGCGGATCGCGCTCACGCTTCCCGACCCGATGCTGGATGTCTCCAACGGCCGCCTTCGCAGCGTGACCCACCACCCGGATCACACCACCACGTACGAGTGGTTCGTTGTCAATCCGATCAACAACTACGCGATTGCGGTCGCCGCTGGCCAGTACGCCCATTGGCAGGAAACGTACGACGGCCTCAAGGGCCGGCTGACGATGGATTTCTGGCCGCTCGACTATGACACCACGGCTGCGCGTCGTCAGTGGACGCAGGCGCGCTCGATGATGGCCTGCTTCGAGCACTGGTTCGGCCCATATCCCTGGTACGAGGACGGCTACAAGCTGCTCGAGGTCCCCAACACCGGCATGGAGCACCAGAGCGCCGTGTCGTACGGCAACTGGTTCCAGAACGGTTATCGCAAGCGCGACGGGTCAGGCACGGGTCTCGGACTCAAGTGGGACTTCATCATCGTGCATGAGAGCGCCCACGAATGGTTCGGCAACAACATCACCGCCAAGGACAATGCCGACATGTGGGTGCACGAGAGCTTCGCCAACTACGCCGAGGGTCTCTACACCGAATGCCAGTTCGGCAAGGACGCCGGCGCGCAATACATCATCGGCAACCGCCGCGGCATCCGGAACGACCGGCCGATCATTCCGGTGTACAACGTCAACGAGCAGGGCTCCGGTGACATGTACCCCAAGGGTGGCGAGATGCTGCATACCATTCGCCAGATCGTCGACAACGACGCCAAATGGCGTGGGATCCTCACCGGACTGAACCAGACCTTCTGGCACCAGACCGTGATGGGCAGCCAGATCGAGGCGTACATCAGCCAGCAGGCCGGCACGGACTTGTCGAAAGTATTTGATGAATACCTGCGCACCACGATGGTGCCGACGTTCGAGTACCGCATTGCTGGTGACACACTCTCGTATCGCTGGACCCACGTCGTCCCCGGCTTCAACATGCCGCTCAAGGTCACCGTCAACTGGCCCGAGCTGTCGGTGATCCATCCGACCGAACAGTGGCAGACCCTGCGCCTCAAGCTGGCGAATGCATCGGATTTCCGGATCGACCAGAACTTTTACGTGATCGCCAAGGAGGTCGGCGCACCATAAGCCTGAGGTTCCACGGCCGGCCGACTGCCAGCGCCAATCGCCGTCACGCCGTCCGAAGCACCTCCGCCAGATCGAGTCGCGTGACATGCCACACGGGCGACGCGTCGCCGGTTACTCGACCCCGCGCGCCCAGGCCCGGAGCCTTGCCGGCGGGGCAACCACCAGCTGGCGACCAGTACGTTCCACGATCAGTCCGCGACCCTCGAGCTGCTTGATGGCGCGCGACACCGATTCGCGCGCGGTCCCGATCGAGACGGCAAGCTCACCCTGCGTCCGGTCGAGCTTGACGGCGACTGCGTCACCAGCCGGGCGGCCATTTCGTTCAGCGAGGTCGGCCAGGAACATGGCCAACCGTGCGGCGACGTCACGGAACGCCAGCGTCTCGACTAATTGGACCAGGTGGCGCAAGCGGGCGCCCAGAGTGCGGACCACGGCGGCGGCCACCTCGGGCTCGGTCCGGAAAGCGTGCTCGAAATCCGCGCGTGGCAGGAAGAGGAGCTGGCTGCGGACGGTCGCGACCGCACTCGCCGGATACGGCCCCCCGTCCACCAGTGGCAACTCAGCAACCGAATGTCCCGGGCCTTCCACCGCGATCGTCTGGTCGCGCCCATCGGGCGCGGCTCGATAGATCCGCACGCGCCCCTCGACGACGATATACATCCCGCTGCACGGGTCGCCAGCGCGGAAGATGATATGGCCGTCGGCCACGGTCCGCGACGCACATCGCGCCGCCAGGCGATTGAGGATGACATCGCCGACGCCACGAAAGAGCGGCACGTTGCGCAGGAGCTCGGTCGCCTTGGCCATTGCGATCAATCATCGCGTGAACGAATGCGTGTGACAAGCGTCACGTCGCGTCTGTCCAACCTGTGCCTCATTCCGTGGCCCCCGATAGACCATTCGAGATTCGAGGAGCCCGCTGGATGTCGTACGTGATCACCGAAGCCTGCATCGGCATCAAGGACCGAGCCTGCGTGGACGTCTGCCCGGTCGACTGTATTTATGAAGGAGAGGACCAGCTCTACATCCACCCCGACGAGTGCATCGACTGTGGTGCGTGTGAACCGGAGTGCCCAGTCAGTGCGATCTACCCGGAGGACGATGTGCCTGACGAGTTGCGGAGCTACATCGCCATCAACCGCGAGGTCTTCCGCTCGGCGGACCCGCCGGGGCGGCCCCGGCGGTGAGCAAGTGGTTCAATCCCGGTCGGGGACCGTCGGGCGCATGATCAGCGCCATCGGCCAGCCGACTCCCACCGCGTGCCACACCAGGCAACCCCAGAACCATGCAGTGGAGATAGACGCCGCCGTACCATGCCGGGTGTGTGGCACGATCAGGAAGTTCATCAGCAGCCAGACCGCCATGCCGAACGGAAATCCTGCCTTGATCGTCCCCGACGGCGACGCCAGCAAGCGACGGAAGGATGGCCACCAACGGATCAGCGCGATGAATACCGCCGTCCACCCCAACGCGACACCATAGTGGATCGCGGCGCCCAGCCAGGCGGCTGCCATCCCCTCGTGCGACGCGCCGACGCCGAGGACCGAGGAGGCAATCGATTGCAGCAGTTGCGTGGTCGTGATGGCGTGCTGCCAGACCACCCACCAGGTGGCAGCGAATGACAGGTCGAGGACCGCGACGATCGAACCGGCCAGAAACCATTTGCGGATCAGAAACCCTCGCTTTCGCGTCCGGGAGTTACACTCAGCACCGAGACAAGTCCGGCTGACGCATTCCGGAGCTGAAAAATGGCGACGAGGCCGGTTGCCGTGGCGGGCGACCGTTCGAGTTCGGTAAGTCCGGCGTGCCTGGGACCACCGCCTGCAACGCTGCTGCGGTCTGACCTGTGACGCCGATGCCTGTTCAACCGTCCTCTGGCTATCGCCAAGCGGCGACCACCTTCACGACTGGAGCGTTTCTGTGGCAACACAAAGCCTGATCATCTTTCTGATCGTCGGCCTGATCGCCGGGTTCCTGGCCGGCAAGTTGATGAAAGGCAGCGGATTCGGGTTGTTGGGCGACCTGGTCGTCGGTGTGATCGGCGCCTTCATCGGGTCATGGGTCTTCGGCCTGCTGGGGATTTCGGCCTGGGGAATCCTCGGCGAGATCATCGTCGCGACGGCGGGGGCGGTGATCCTGCTCTTCCTGATCCGGCTGGTCAAGAAGGCCTGACGGGGCCCCAACATCGGTGTAACCGCCCCGAACCGGACCGCGGTTCGGGGCCACCTCGCCGTTGCATCTTCGGCTTTTGTACGGTACACTCCCGCTTCCTTTCATCGCTGGAGACCTTTGTGAAGATCGAGTCCCTCACCCCCGTCCTGGTGGTCGACGAGGTCGAGCCATGCATCGCCTTCTGGGTCAACGGCCTGGGATTCGTCCAGGAAAACGCCGTCCCCGGTGCTGATGGCAAGCTCGTCTTTGCCAGCGTCAAGCGTGATAGTGTCGAAGTGATGTACCAGACCCGCGCCAGCGTCGTCGCCGACACGCCGTCGATGGCCAACTACCTCGGCGGTCACCCGGTGGTGCTCTTTCTGACGGTGGACGATATCGACGCGGTGGAGCAGGCCGTCACCGGCGCGCCCGTCTTCAAGCCGCGCCACGACACCTTTTACGGCAGCATCGAGATCTACGTGCGCGAACCCGGCGGGCACGTAGTTGGCTTTGCGCAGTTCAAGCCGGGCTGATGTCTCGCGCGTTTGTGCGCGACGAGGGACCACCCGACCCGCCGCCACCGGCATACTCCCTCCCGCCCCGCGACGACGCAGATTTTCCGCGCGCCGCCGCCGCAGCCCTGCTTGACGGTGCCCGCATCAGCGAAATCGCCTCGGCCGAGCTGGCAACCGGTTACCGGTGGGGCGACGCGACACTGGTGCCATGCATCCTCCAGATTCATGCAGAGGCCGAGCGGCGTGGCGACGACCGACTGACGCAGGTCGCCGAGCGATATCTGCGCGCCGCGGGACACGACCTCCCCCTCTGATACAGAGGTGAGTAGCTTCCCCTCTGACACAAAGGGGAACTGATGCTCGATACTGATGGTGGTTTGCTCCGCGGCACCCTTGACCTGCTCATCCTGAAGGCGATCTCCTGGGGTCCGCGTCATGGCTACGCGGTCGCGGAGTGGGTCCACCTGGTTACCGACGGCGAGCTGCTGGTGGAAGAGGGCCCGCTCTATACCGCGCTGCATCGTCTTGAGAAGCAGGGTTGGCTCGAGTCGGAGTGGGGCGTGTCCGAACACAACCGCCGCGCCAAGTATTACCGGTTGAGTCGCAGCGGACGCCGTGAACTGCGCGGCGAACTCGCTCGCTGGGATCGCTACGCCCGCGCGATTGCCAAGGCGGTCTCTGCCACCGCCCCGGTTCCCGCCTGACCTCCTTTCGCCGCGCCTTTCGCCTCGGTCTCGGACCCGGCCATATCGCCACCGAAGTCGATGACGAACTGGCCTTTCACCTCGACATGCGCCGGCGCAAACTGCTCGCCGAGGGACTCGATCCCGAGGCCGCACACCATGCAGCGCTCCAGCAGTTTGGCCGGATCGATGACGTCCGGACCCGTTGCATCTCCCTTGATGAAGAACGTGAGCGCACCATGAAGCGGGTCCGATACGCCGATGAACTGGGACAGGACATTTCGTTCGCGTGGCGAGCGCTGCGTCGCAATCCTGGATTTGCTGTGGTGGCCGTCCTGACCCTTGCCCTGGGCATCGGCGCCAACACCGCGATCTTCACATTGATCGATGCGATCATCCTGCAGCCGATTCCGGTGACCGCACCGAGTCAGCTGGTAGCGATTGGCGACCCGTCTCGCGTGAACTCGATGTCCAACGGCTCGCCGATCAGCAACTTGATTTCGTACCCGCTCTATCGCGACATCGCCGCGCGCACCCGCACACTCTCTGGCGTGGTCGCCAGCGGGCAGACGGATCGACTCGACATCAAGATCAACCCTGCCGCAGTGCTGCCCGATCACCCGGCCGGGCGATTCGTCTCAGCCAACTACTTCTCCGTGCTTGGCGTGCACGCCGCGCTCGGCCGGGTCTTCGGGCCAGCCGACGATGTGATCGGTGCCGCACCGGTGATGGTGATCAGCGACCGTTACTGGTCGAATGAATTGCACCGCGACCCCGCCGTGATCGGCAAGACGGTGCTGGTCAATGGCCAGCAGTTCAGCGTGATTGGCGTGATGCCACCCGCCTTTGCCGGCGAAGTAGTCGGCGCCAGGTATTCGCTCTGGTTGCCGCTCGGGATGCATGACGTGCTCCGGCCCCACGACCACCCGCTGGCGGACCGCAACACCTCGTGGCTCCTGCTCCTCGGCCGCCGCCGCGCAGGCGTAACGGAAGGTCAGGCCCGAACCGAGCTCAAGGCGTTGATCCACACCACGCTGCTGGAAGCGGCAACGCCCGACGAAGCCGCCGAGCTCAGGACCGACACCGCGATCGTCGGCCCAGGTGCGCATGGCTTTTCGCGATTGCGCCACAACTTCGCACGTCCGCTCTGGATCATGCTCGCAGGCGTTGCGTTGCTGCTGCTGATCATCTGCGCCAACGTGGCCAATCTCCTCCTCGCCCGCTCGCTGGCACGCACCCCGGAGTTTGCGGTGCGTCTCGCCATGGGCGCTGGACGCAGCCGGCTGATGCGGCAGCTGCTCACCGAAAGCGCCGTGCTCGGGCTGACTGGCGCAGCGGTCGGGCTGTTGGTCGCCGTGGGCGCGAGCCGCATGCTGCTCATGCTGGCGGCGGACGGCGGCGGCGCCGCGCCGCTGGCGATCTCCTTTGACATCCGGGTGCTGGGGTTCACCCTCGGGATTTCGTTTCTCGCCGTGCTCTGCTTCGGCCTGCTACCGTCGACTCGCGCGGCGCGTCTCGATCTCGCCAGCGCGCTGCGTGCCCGCGGGGTGACCGGCCGGCTCGATGCGCGCGGCCAGCGCCTCCCGCTTGGCACCGCGATGATTTCCGGGCAAGTGGCGCTCTCCCTGGTACTGCTGATGGGGGCCTCCCTGCTGGTGCGATCGCTCACGTCATTGGAAACCACTGATGTGGGCCTCGATCGCGACCATATCCTGATGGCAACGCTCGAAACCGGGGAACGCGGGTACGCCGGGGCCCAGCTGATGCAGCTGTCGCTCAATGTCCAGCGCCGCCTGGCGGCGATCCCCGGGGTGGTGGGCGTTTCGTATTCGGAAAACGGCATATTCAGCGGCACGGAATCGGGAAACACGGTGGACGTTCCCGGCTGGCCCGGCGGTACGAGCGACGACAGCAACAGTGCGTTCGATCAGATCGGACCGCGATATGCCGCCGCGATCGGCGCGCACGTCACCGCAGGCCGTGATTTCTCCGACGACGACATCACCGCATCCGTCGCGCGTACCGCGCTCATCAACGAAAGCTTCGCGAAGTTCTATTTCGGCAAGCGGGCACCGGTCGGCCAACCGATCCGGATGGCGGGGAATCAGACCGTCACCGTGGTCGGCGTGATCGCCGACGTCCATGATCACGCCCTTGATGAAGCGCCGGTGCGTCGTTTCTACCTGCCATTCGGGTCGACAATGGACCACACGGTCGGGTCGGTGAACTTCGAAATCCGGACGCGCCAGGACCCGGCGGCCCTGACCACAGCAGTCCTGCAGGCTGTCCGTGACGAGGATCCCTCGATCGTCACGGACGGAGTCATCCCGCTGACCACGCTGATGCGCCAATCGATCGCGGAGCAGCGTTTATTGGCGCAGGTTTCCGCCGGCTTTGGGCTGCTGGCATTGCTGCTGGCGGCCATCGGATTGTACGGCGTGATGACGTACGCCGTGACCCGGCGTACCGGCGAACTGGGCCTTCGCATCGCACTTGGCGCTGAACCAGCGCGCCTGATCCGGATGGTTGTCGGCGATGCCTTCCGGCCCGTTGCGGCCGGCGCGCTGATCGGTGCTCCACTGGCCTGGGCAGCCTCACGGGCCCTCGAAAGCCAGACCAGGACGGCCGGCGTGGATTGGATCGCGGTCGGCGTGTCGGCGGGGATCCTGGCGCTCGCCGCCTTGGTCGCGGCCCTCTTCCCTGCCCTGCGCGCATCCCGGGTCGAGCCGCTCACGGCCTTACGGCAGCAATAGCGGTTCGCCGCCCCGGATCGCGAAGCCGGTCGCAACCGGCGAAACCATTCCGCCCATCAAGTCGTTACGTCGCCGGTAGTTGGCTGGTCCGGCGACCGGCTCGACGTGTCACCTCCCTGTCATCTTGTCCGATACTCTTGACCGCCACCGTACACGCCGTGACATTCCAGCGCCGCCGCCCCGCTCGGTGACGTCTCTTCCTCAGGATGGAGTTCGCATGCTTCGCCTTCGCACCTGGCACCTTCTTGCCCTTGTCCCGGCGCTCGCCGCGGTTCCACTGGCAGCGCAGAACATGGACACGTCGATGCCCATGCCGGCGATTCCGCACGCCCCGGTCCATGTCAACGTCGATTCGGCGACCCACCATGTCGTGATCACGACCGGGCCGTGGCACCTGCCACCGATGGCCATGAACGGCGACATGCCGGCGATGATGATGATGGGCAGCATGGGCGGCAGTCACGAGGCGCACCAGGAGCAGACCTTGGTGAGGTTCCCGTGGCCGCAGGATATGTGGTTGCGTGGATTCAAGCTGACCATCACCGACAAGGACGGCAAGGTGATGCCGCAACGGACAATGCACCACATGGAGTTCGTCAACTTCGATCGCCGCCAGCTGGTCTACCCGCTCGCCGAACGCGTGCTCGGCATTGGTGAGGAGACCGCGGGCATCTCCCTCCCGAAGACCGTCGGCGTGCCGATGGATTCGGGACAGGAAGTCGGCGTCTTCCTGATGTGGAACAACGACACCGGCCACGACCTCGAT
This sequence comes from Gemmatimonadales bacterium, assembly GCA_036499125.1. Taxonomy (GTDB): domain Bacteria; phylum Gemmatimonadota; class Gemmatimonadetes; order Gemmatimonadales; family GWC2-71-9; genus Palsa-1233. The sequence goes on along the minus strand of DASYEH010000009.1, from coordinate 363,248 downwards.
GGCGTCAATCTCCGCTTCGAACTGATCACCTCACCGCGCAACCTGACGCCGCGCCCGGTGGCGGCGCTGCCGTTCAAGGTCGACGTCAACAATCACCCCGGAATGCCCGACTCGTACGAAGTCCCGCCCGGGGGCAGCTCCAAGGTGTATCAGTTCACCATCCCGGCGAGCGGTCGCCTGCTCGGCGTCGGCGGTCACATGCACGATCACGGCGTCGAAATGCGCCTCGAAGATGTTGCCACGGGCAAGGTGCTCGCTCGCGTCCACACGTTGCACGACAAGACCGGCGAAGTGATCGGCGTCTCCCGTCAGCTGCTGGCCGTCAAGGGACGTGGCCCACACATGCGCGCCGGGCGGCAGTATCGCCTGGTCGCCGTGTACGAGAACAAGACCAACGAACCGATCATGGGCGTGATGGGCGTGATGGGTGGACTCTTCGCACCGGACGACATGCACGACTGGCCGAAGATCGACAAGACGTCCAAGGAATATCTCCTTGATATTTCGATGGCACCGCCGAGCTACATGCCGGCAACGCGGTCGCTCGACCTGCTGCCAACCGCGGTGGGCCTCCGGTAGCGCGCACTTCCCACTGACCATGACCAGCCCGTGACAAACCAGCCACCACGCAAGTGGCGCGATGACGAGATTGATGTACACGGGCTCACGCATCAGGGACTGGTGCGTGCGACCAATCAGGACCATTTCCTGTTGGGGTCATTGCACCAGGATCTGCGCGTCCGCGCGACGTCGCTCCCCGCTGGCGCCGTGCCGACGACGGATGAGCGCCTCGCCTTCCTGGCAATGATCGCCGATGGTGTTGGCGGCGCCGAGAATGGCGAAGAAGCCAGCCGCCTCGCGCTCGAGGAAGCCACGCAGTACCTCACCCAGTGTACCGAATGCTATTACCACACCGACACCGGCGCGGACACCTTCATCGACATCCTGCAGGAAGCGGCCACGCGCAGTCACGCGCGAGTCACCGCCCGCGCCAGCGAGAACAGTGACCATCGTGGCATGGCCACGACGCTGACGCTCTATTTTTCGGTGTGGCCCTGGATCTACCTGCTGCAGGTCGGCGACTCACGCTACTATCTCTATCGCGACGGCAAGCTGACGCAGATTTCCCGCGACCAGACGATGGCGCAGGAGCTGGTAGACCAGGGCGTCATGACCCGCGCTGCCGCCTTTTCGTCGCGCTGGGCCAATGTGCTCTCAAGCTCGATCGGCGGCCGGCAGACCGCCCCGGTGGTCACCCGCCTGCCATCCGACTGGAACAACGTGCACCTGATGTGCAGCGACGGACTCACCAAGCATGTCTCCGACGAACAGATCGCCGCGCGGCTTGGCGCGATGCAGTCGGCGCGCCAGGTTGCCGAAGCGTTGCTGCAGGACGCCCTGGATGGCGGCGGCACCGACAACATCACCATCATCGTGGGACGCACCGTCCCGAACGATCAGCCTCCCGCCCAGCTCGACCCGGCCTGAACCGTACGGCTAGTGCCGCGGCAATGACATCGCCGCGCTCAGCGCATTTTTCCAATCATCGCTCGCCACAAAGAGGTCCTCGGGAAACTTCCGGTACTGCGAGAAGTCCGCCAGGATCTGGGCATTGTCGTAACTATTGTTTTCCAGCCCCGCGATGTACTGAAGCTTGAGGTCCTTGTCCCGGTTGATCACTGCATCGTGCAACCAGGGCTCCAGGTCGCTGCGCTGCCCTGCGTAGCTGCCGAACAGGTCGGTCAGTGACTGGATGCCGACTTCGTCGAGTGAGGCTGCCACCCGCGCATAGGCCGGGTTGGTCAACCGCTGGCTCACCGCTGCCACATCGATCCGGGTCGGATCCTGCTGACCCAGCATCACCAGGTCATAGCCGTGGCCATCTTCGTTATTGGCCCAGACGGTACCGCCCGGAAACGCATCGAGGAAGGTCGCGATCTCACTCTTCACCGCGTCAGCATGACTTTCGTAGAGCGGCACCCACTCAGTCATCACGCCACCCGGGTTGAGGTGCTCGCGCGCCAGGTCCAGATACTCCTTGGTATACAGCGTCGCCGCGCCGCGCACCCAGGGATGGATCGGGTCGGAGGTGATCACGTCGAACTTTTCGCGGGTCGTCAGGATGAAATGACGGGCATCGTCGTAGACGATCTCGACTCGCGGATCGTGCAGCACATCATAGTTCTGTTGGCTGAAGTACGGGCCAATCGAGCGCGGGATCAGCGGTTCCAGCTCGCAGATCACGATCCGCTTGATATTCGGAAATGGCACGAACGATCCCGCCGTGACGCCGGCGCCGAAACCCACGACCAGCACGGTCTTGGGATCTCCCGCTACGAGCGCCGACAGATCGCCGAGCATCCGCTGCAACCGCATGTCCTGCGGTTCGGAGGACGCCTCGACCTTGCCGCTGACGTGAAAGTTCCGGTACCCGTTGGCGAGTTCCGAAACCGCGATCGAGGAGTTCATCCCCTCACCAACGTAGAGAAACTTCGGCAGGGTGGAGTAGGTCGCGAGAAAGCGGCCGTAGCCAATCAATCCAGCCGGGACCGCGTGCACGCCGGCCACCAGTAACAACGACACGACCGTCAGCACGCCGACCGGCACAAGGCGACGCCGCGATGCAGGCACGCCAGCCGGCAACTCGGTCGCGGGCGCCAGGAAGACCAGCAGCGCGGCAACGACCGCGATGAGCATCATCACCCGCTGGGCATCCTGCGTCCCCATGGTCGGGATGATGATGATACTGAAGAGCAGGGCCCCGACGATGCCGCCAACGGTATTGGCTGCATAGACCCGACCCACCAGGCGGCCAGCATCTTCGCCGCGGCGTGCGACCGCAGCGATGGCCAGCGGAAACGACGCACCCCACAGCACTGTGGCTGGCAGGATGGTGAAGGCGCAACGCATCATGTCGAACTGCAGCGTCAACCATGGATCGGTGGAGAGCGACGGATTGACCGGCCAGTACGGCAGCGATTGCGCGATCAGGTATGCGGTCCACGCGATGGTCACCGGCAGCAGCAGCTGGCACCAGCCAAGCAGCCGGCGCGGTGCGTGGGCAACGCGTGCCATGTAGGCACCAGTGCTGCTGCCGATTCCGAGTCCGATCAATACGACTGCAAGGATCAGCGAGAAGGTGTAGACGGTTGCGCCCAGCATCAGCGAGAGGAGCCGGGTCCAGACCACTTCGGCACCAATCGCCGTCAGGCCCGAGAGTGCGATCGCCAGATAGATCGACCGGGCACCCGCCGTCGGCGCCACTTCGGTTGGCGCCTCGACAACAGGATGATGGGGAGCACGTCGGGCCAGCAGCAATCCCGCCGCAGCGATGGCGAAGTTGATCGCACAGGCGACGTAGGTTGCCACGGCCATGTCGTAGACCCGCAGCAGGTAGAACCCGGCCAGGACGCAGCCAATCACGGCGCCGGCGATGTTGCTGCCGTAAAAGAATCCAAGCCACGACACACCAGTCGGCGTCGCCTCGACCCAGCGCGCAACGGCTGGCAGCGTCGCACCCATCAGCACCGTCGGGATCAGCAGGCAGACCGCACAGAAGAGGCCGCGCAGAATGATGCCGAACAGCCCGCCGGCTGGAATCATTGCGTAGACGTTGCCAAGGGCCGGCAGCCCGAAGAGGATCAGCAATCCCAGCACGCCGATGGCGCCTTCGAGCCAGGCGTAGATCCGGAGCGGGTGTTCCTGGCGGCTGATGAACCTCGGCAGGAGCAACGAGCCGAGGCACATGCCACCCATGAAGGTGCCGAGCAGCACGCCGAGCGACACGGCGGACGAACCGATCACCAGCTGGACGAGCTGGAACCAGACGACCTCGTAGATCAGCGCGGCACAACCGCTCCCCACGAAGAGCAGCGGCAGGATGGGCAGGACGCGCAGCGGTACGGCAGGGCCGGCTGCGGGAGTCGACGCAGGGTGAGACATGCGGGCCTTGGGCAATCGGGGGAACAGGAAAAAGCGGTCGACCGAAAGATCGCCGCGTCAACGATGTAACGCCTACCCGCCCGCCAAGGTTGAGCCGGATCGTGGGATCGAGGAGTACCTTTGAGGGCCTATCCGCCCGATAACCGCTCCCGCTTCAAGGCTTCCCCATGTCCCTCTGGTCACGCCGCCAACTCGTCCAACGCGCCGTCGCGGCCCCGCTGTTGCGGTGGCTGCCCCGATTCAGCCGCGCCCTGGCGCCAGCCCCGTCGCGCGATCGGCTGCTGTTCGACAGCGGGTGGCGCTTTCATCTGGGCCATGCCAGCGACCCGGCTCGCGACTTCGGCTGGGGTGCCGAGAGCGATTTTGAAAAGTCGAGCGAGGTCTTCCGGCCGTCGGGGCTCAAGTTCGACGACAGCGCCTGGCGCGCGGTGACCCTGCCCCACGATTGGGCCGTGGAACTCCCCTACGTACACGCCGACGAGCTCAACGAGTACGGCGACCATCCGGTCGGTCGCAACTACCCGGAAACAAGCATTGGCTGGTATCGCCGCGTGTTCACGCTGCCGGCCGCCGACGCCGGACGACGGATCACGCTCGAGTTCGACGGCGTCTTTCGAGACGCGTTGATCGCCGTCAATGGTCGCCTGGTCGGCCGCAACTTCAGCGGGTACGCACCGTATCAGGCCGATATCACCGACCTGCTGACCTATGGCACCCCGAATGTGCTGGTTGTGCGCGTGGACGCGACCGAACGCGAAGGATGGTTCTACGAAGGAGCCGGCATCTACCGCCACGTCTGGCTGGTGAAAACCGCACCACTGCATGTGGCCCACTGGGGAACTCAGGTCACGGCCGAGGTCGACGGCGATCACGCCACGGTCACCGTGGAGACCGAAATCGCGCAGGACGCCGATGGCAACGCCTCCTGTAGCGTACGCCAGGAAATTCACGATGCCGCGGGCGTCGTACTCGCCAGTCAGGTCGCCGATCATCAATCGGTCGCAGCGTGGAGCACCGCGACCGTCAGGCAGCAGCTGTCCGTGGTGCACCCGCGCCTCTGGTCGGTCGACACGCCGATCTTGCACACCCTGGTGACCACAATCCTCGTCAATGCTGTCGAGGTCGATCGCTATGAAACCTCGTTCGGCATTCGCACCATTCACTTCGACGCCGACAGGGGCTTCCTGCTCAACGGCGCGCGTGTCGCGATCAAGGGCACCTGCAATCATCAGGACCACGCCGGCGTGGGTTCCGCGCTGCCGGATCGTTTGCAGAGCTACCGGATCGAGCGGCTCAAGGCGATGGGCTCCAATGCCTATCGCACGTCCCACAATCCACCGACCGCCGAGTTGCTCGACGCCTGCGACCGGCAAGGGATGCTGGTGCTCGACGAGACGCGGCTCTTTTCTCCGGAGCCTGAAGGATTGAGCCAGCTCGAACGGATGGTGCGCCGGGATCGAAATCATCCGTGCGTCATCGCCTGGTCGCTGGCGAACGAAGAATACGCCGACCAGGGCAGCGAGCGCGGCCGCCTCATGATCGCAGCCATGCGCCGAGCGGTGCTGCGTCTCGACCCGACCCGTCCGGTCACGGCGGCGATGAATGGCGGGTGGGGCAAGGGATTCACCTTTGCCGTTGACGTGCAGGGGTTCAACTACTTCCTCGGCGACATCGACGCGATTCATCGCGACTGGCCCACCAAGCCGCTGATGGGAACCGAGGTGTCCAGCGCGCTTGGCACGCGCGGCATCTATGCCAATGACAAGGAACGCGGCTACATGAGCGCGTATGACGTGAACGCGCCGGGCTGGGGCGCGACCGCCGAAAAGTGGTGGAGCTACTTTGCCGCACGACCGTTTCTCGCCGGCGGTTTTGTCTGGACCGGCTTTGACTATCGCGGTGAACCGACACCGTACAAGTGGCCCTGCACCAGTTCGCACTTCGGCATCATGGACACCTGCGGCTTTCCCAAGGACAACTTCTACTACTACCAGGCATGGTGGGGCGCCGCGCCGGTCCTGCATCTCTTTCCGCACTGGAACTGGAGTGGGCGTGAGGGGCAGCCGATCGACGTCTGGGTGCACAGCAACCTCGACGAAGTGGAACTGTTGCTCAATGGCCATTCGCTGGGCCGCAAGCCGGTCATCGCCAATAGCCACCTCAGCTGGCAGGTTCCCTATGCGCCCGGCGCGATCGAAGCGCGCGGCTTCCGCGGCGGCCGGCGGGTTCAGGCCGACCGGCGGGAAACGACCGGACCTGCCACCGCCCTCAGGCTGACGGCCGACCGGAATCGCATCCAGGCCAACGGTGAAGACCTGGCCGTGGTCTCAGTGGAGGTGATTGATGCTGCCGGACGGGTGGTACCGACCGATGACGCAGCGATCACATTCACGGTGACTGGTCCGGGTGCAGTCCTTGGTGTCGGCAATGGCAACCCGAGCTCCCACGAACCGGACAAGGCCTCGAATCGGCAGGCGTTCAATGGCCTCTGTTGTGTATTGGTTCAAGCCGGGACGTCGCCGGGTCAGCTGGCGGTGAGTGCCACCGCCGAGGGCCTCGCATCGGCCACGGCCCTGATCGCGGCAGAATCGGCGCAGCGACGGCCTGCCGTCGACTGAGAACCCCGCCTCAAAGGTGCGACGCTTGATGACAGGCGCGCATCTTTGAGGCAGATTGGATTTGAACCGTCGCAACAATTTCGAACAGTTATCGTACGGCCCGTGTCTCCGTACTCTTCCGGACCCTTCAACTGTACAGGAAGCCGATGCGACGCCCCCCAGCGCCTGGCCCGATCGCCCGAGTTGTGAACCCCGCCTTCCTGCGGCATGTCGCCGCCTTCGCGCTGCTGGCGATGCTGCCGATCGGACTTCGAGCTCAAGGGACTGAAATCGTTCGCGGCCGGGTCACCGGACTCGACGGCAAGCCGATCGCCGGCGTCACCGTGACGGTGACTGGCCTGACCACGCAGGACACCCGATCGCCCACCACATCGGAAAAGGGGATCTTCACCGCCCTCTTTCCGAACCCCGAGGGCGACTACCTGATCAGCGCCCGGAAGATCGGATTCGCGCCATACAACACCCGCCTGACGCGCACCGGCCTGAGCAGCGTGCTGGTTGCCGATTTCGAAATGCAGCAATTGATCGTCCAGCTCGACACGCTGACGCGGGTGGCCAAATCGCTCAAGCCATCGGATGGCACCAGCGCGATCGGCGGCGCGGACTTCAACCTGATGAACAACGCGCTCTTTTCGCTCGACCCCACCGACCTGATCGCGCTCGCGGCGCAAACGCCAGGCGTACTTTCACTGGGTGACAGCGCCTTCTCGGTGCTCGGCTCCGACGCCGCCGGCAATAACGGGACGATCGACGGTGCCAAGTTCAGCGGCAGCAACCTGCCGCAGGACGCGGTGCTTACCTCGAAGCTGATCCAGACATCGAGCGACCCGCGGGTCGCCGGCTTTACCGGCGGGCAGACCGCCACGATCCTGCGCGGCGGAACGGACGTGTTCGCGCTGACCACTCGCATCAACTACGCCGACCACCACCTGGCCTGGACCGATCCCGATTACCCGAACCCGATTCCGCGCAACATTACGTTCAGCGGCGGCGCGGGCGGGCCGATCATCAAGAAGAAGCTGCACTATCAGGCGTCGTGGAACGTGCGCGACAACGAGTCGGATGTCTATTCGCTGCTCGATCCGCCTGACGCGGTGATTTCACAGTATGGGCTGACTCGCGACACGATCAACGCCGTGTCGAACACGCTCAATCACCTGCACATTCCGCTGTCGCCGAGCGGCGTACCGCAGAACCAGACGGGGCATAGCTACAACGGCTCGCTGGTGATCGACTGGACGCCCAAGGCCACCACCACGTTGCGCATCACCGAGAATGGCAACTGGGGAACCAACGGCGGGCCGGGACGGGCACCCTCTTCGTACCCGTCCGTCGGGTCGACCAACAAGAATTTCTTCGATTTCGTCAATGCACGGCTGACTGGCTACGTCCACGGCTTTCTCGATGAGTTGACCACCAGCGTCAACCGTTTCCATTTCGAATCAAACCCGTTCGTCAACCTGCCGGGCGCCAGCGTACGCATCGGTACCATCTTCGATGGTGGCCAGACCGGCTTGAGCTCGCTGAACTTCGGCGGTGGGTCCGGCGTCAGCCAGAGTTCGTCCACCGACTGGGACACCCAGAACGAGTTTTCCTGGATCCCAACCAATGGCAAGCACAAGGTCAAGATCGGCCAGGAGATTGAATACACCTGGGATCGCAGCTTTTCGGCCGGCAACCAGTACGGGCAGTACAGTTACCAGAGCCTGGACGACCTTGCCGCCAACAATCCTGCCTCGTACAACTTGACGCTGTCGAGCTTCGCGCGGTCGAGCAAGGGCGCCTCAGGGGCGCTCTGGGTCGGTGATGAGTGGAGCGCCAGCAAGGCGCTGCAGTTCCAGGGCGGTTTGCGCTACGACGCGGCGTTCCCGGGCACCACGCCCGATTACAACCCGGTGGTGGACACGCTCTTCGGCATCAAGACCGATCGGATTCCGCATTCGCAACTGATTACGCCACGCCTTGGTTTCTCGTGGACCTCCGCCAAGCGCCGCGGGCTGGGCTCCTCCAGTGGCAATCAGGGACCGATCAATCTTGGCAATCTGCCGGGAAACCTGCCGCCCGAGTTTCTCCAGATGCTGCTCGGCACGCCTCGCGGATCCGTCCTTCCCGGCATCGGCGTGAACGGCTCCTTTGGCGCCTACGGCAATACGATCAACAATGGCAGCATCGCCGGCCTGGTGGACCAGACCGGCCTGCCCCAAACCCGTCGCACCCTCACATGCGTTGGTGATGCCACTCCAATCCCCGATTGGAACAACCCAGGCCCTGGTCCGACCAGCTGCCTTGACGGCACCGGCCCGGCCACCTTCTCGACCAACGTGCCAACGGTCCAGGTCTACGACCCGAACTTTCGCGCAGCACTCACCTGGCGCGCAAACCTGAGCATCGACGGCATTCGCTTGCCGGCCAAGTGGACCCTCGGCATTACCGGTTTCCTCAACTGGGGCGTTGACGGACAGAGCGCGCTCGACTTGAACCTGAACCGCACGCCGCAGTTCGAGCTGGCCAGCGAGGGTAACCGGCCGGTCTATGTGTCGCCGAACTCGATCGTGCCGAGCACCGGCGTCGTGGCGCCAGGTGCGTACCGGATCAACCAGAACTTCGGATCGGTCAACAACACGATCTCGGACCTGAGCAGCAATACCCAGCAGATTCAGTTCAACCTGGCACCGCCTCATGCGCTGCTGCACAACAAGTTGAACCTGTCGTTCAACTACACGCTCAATCGGACCGAACGCGAACAGCGCGGCCTCAGCGCTGGAGGGTTCGCGAGCGGCGACGCGATCGCCATTGGCGGCGGCGGCTTTGTGTCGTTCAGCGGCTTCGGCGGCGGCAGTTATACCGCAGGCGACCCGTTCCTCAAGCAATGGGTGCGCGGCACGCAACCGACCCACCAGATCATCACCAGTGCATCGTTCCGCGCCTGGTGGTTCAACGTCAGCACTCAGCTCCGCTTTTATTCGGGCTCGCCATACACTCCCTCGGTCGCTGGCGACGTCAACGGTGACGGCCGCTCGGACGACCTCGCCTTCATCCCGAATCCGGCGACGACCAGCGACCCGGCCCTCGCCGCCGAGATGACCCAGCTGCTTGCCAACGCGCCTCCGGGTGCCCGTGACTGCCTGCTCAAGCAGCTGGGCCAGATTGCCGGCATCAACAGCTGCAGCACCCAGTGGCAGGCACGCCTCGACCTCAGCCTCAACTGGCAGCCGCCGCGGTCGTTCGGCCTTGGCGATCGGTTGCGGGTTACCACCACGATGGTCAACACCAGCGGCGCGCTGGTCCGCCTCTTCGGGCTCCAGAACACTCCGCTCGGTCGCGGCTCGCTCAGCCAGACCGCCAATGGCCAGCTGCTCTACGTCACCGGTTTCGATCCGGCCACGCAGAGCTACAAGTACCAGGTCAGCCAGATCTTCGGTCAGCCGACCAACTTTGCCAATGCGCGGCACTACGCGCCGTTCCAGCTGCAGCTCGGCGTTGAATACAAGCTCGGGGGGCCGCCGACGGCTCCGATGGCGCTGAGCATGGGATTGATGCCGGGCAAGAACGAACCGCCCTACACCATGCGGCAGATTCACGACAAGCTGATCCGGCTGGCGAAGGATCCCACCCAGGCGATCCTGATTCGCAAGGACTCGATGGCTCTCACCCCGGATCAGGTGAGCAGGATCACGGCTATCGGTGCGCAGTTCCGTGCCCGTGCCGACTCGGCCCTGGAGCCGGTGATCGAGTATGCGCTCAAGAAGGGACGCCACATCGATGACGGTCAGCTCAACTCGCGCCTCGGCAAGGCCACGCCGGTGATCACCCGGATGTCGAAGGCCGCTGACGTCGAAGCCCGCGCGTTACTGACCCCGGCTCAGCTCAAGATGCTGCCCGTCGCGCCGACGCCCGGTGCGCTACCCGGCGGCGGCATGCGGGCACCGTCCGGCGGTGCCACCGGGGGCATGCCGGGCGCCGCGATGCCGGATGTCGGCGGTGGCACCGTGCGGACTGTGATCATCAGGCCGGACGTCGAGTAACCCGCGTCACCTGGCCCGCGCGTGAGGTGCATTGGCCTCGCGCGCGGCGCCGTGCTACACTTCCCGCCTCCGCTCCATCGAGGCCCCGATCCGCCGACTCAGTCGCAACATGACGGTGCAGGTGCTCTTCGCAATCGCCTGCGGGGCGCTGCTTGGCGCATGGTTCCCCAACTCCGGTCGCGCCATGCGGCCGATCGGCGACACCTTCATCAATCTCGTCAAGATGGTGATCACGCCGGTCATCTTCCTGACGATCGTCCTCGGCATTGCCCGCAGCCACGACTTGCGCCGCGTCGGCCGGGTCGGGCTCAAGGCCCTGATCTATTTCGAGCTGGTCACGACCGCTGCCCTGGCGGTCGGCCTGCTGGTGATGAACGTCTTCCGACCCGGCGCGGGATTCGATACCGCACACATGCCCGCCGCAGACATTTCGCAATACACGGCCGGCGCGAAACTCTCGATGGTCGAGTTCTTCACCCACATCGTCCCCTCAAGCGTGGTCGGGGCCTTCGCGCAGGGTGACATCCTGCAGGTGGTCTTCTTCTCGATCCTCTTTGGCGTGGCGCTGGCGTCACTGGGCGACGTTGGCGAACCGGTCACCCACGCGCTGAGCTACCTCGAGGTGATCTTCTTCAAGATTGTCCGTGTCGTGATGATCGTGGCGCCCATCGGCGCCTTTGGCGCGATGGCGTATACCGTGGGCAACTTCGGCCTTGGTGCGCTGTTGACGCTGGGACGGCTGATGCTCTGCGTCTACCTCACCATGGCGCTCTTCATCTTTGTGGTGCTCAACCTGATCGCCCGTTCCGCGGGCTTTTCGCTGCTCCGGCTGCTTGGCTATTTGCGCGACGAAATCCTCGTCGTGTTCGGCACGTCGTCGAGCGAATCGGTGCTGCCGCAAGTAATCGACAAGATGGAGCAGTATGGTTGTGCGCGATCGGTGGTCGGCCTGGTGATCCCCGCCGGCTATTCGTTCAACCTCGATGGCACCTCGATCTATCTCTCGATGGCCACGCTGTTCATCGCGCAGGCCTATGGCGTGCATCTTTCGATCGGGCAACAGGTGACGGTAATGGTGGTCCTGATGGTGACCTCCAAGGGCGCTGCCGGCGTGACCGGGTCCGGATTCATCGTACTGGCCAGCACCCTCGCCGCGCTGCGCGTCGTGCCGGTCGAGGGGCTCGCGCTGATTCTTGGCGTCGATCGTTTCATGAGCGAGGCGCGTGCCGTGACCAACGTGATCGGCAACGCCGTCGCCACGCTGGTGATCGCCCGGAGCGAGCAGGCGTTTACCCCAACTGCATTGTCCACCGGGGCGATCGATTCACTCGCCTGAACATTCACCAGATGAAGAACCCGGAGCGTTCCGTGCGTAAAACCCCATTACTCGTCGTCGCTGCACTACTGCTGGCGGGATCGCCACTCACCGCGCAGTTCACGCCCGGGGATTTTGCAGCACGGCGAGATACGCTGGCCGCCCGCATTGGCGACGGTATCGTCATCGCGGACGGCGGTCGCACGCTCGTGAACGACTTTTCGCGCTTTTTCCAGCTACCGGCATTCCACTATCTGACCGGCTACGACGAGCCCGATGCCGCCATGGTCATCGTGGTCCATGGCGGCCACCAGGCGACGACGCTCTTCGTGACAAAGCTGGCGGCCCGCACCGCCTTCTACTATGGGCAGCGGGCCGACACGGCCATGCTCGCACAAACGCTGGGCGTCACCGCCCGATCGTCGGTGGCGCTCACGGGTGTGGTTGACTCGCTGGTCGCGACTGGCGTCCCGGTCTACTCGCTGGCCGATTTCGAGGACGCCGACTTTGCCCGCCAGGACTCACTGACGCGGGGACAATCGTTCATCAAGGCACTGGTGGCAGGTCATCCGGGTCTGGTTATCAAGAACGCGCATCCGATCGTCAACCAGATGCGGGCGCACAAGACATCAGCCGAGATTGCCGCACTGCGCCGGGCGGCCGTGATTTCGTCAGATGGGCATCGCGCCGTGCTGTTGATGCCTGAACCGACACACGAGTACGACATGCAGGCGGTGCTTGAATCAACCTTCCTGAAAGAGGGCGGCGAGCGGCCCGCGTATGGATCGATCGTCGGCGCTGGCGCCAACAGCACCCTGCTCCATTACATGCTCGATCGTGGTCCGGCGCGGCCGGGCGATATCGTCGTCATCGATGCCGCGACACAATACGATGGCTATGCGGCCGACGTGACGCGTTCGATTCCGGTCAGTGGCAAGTACACGCCCGAGCAACGGGCGATCTACCAGCTGGTGCGTAACGCGCAGGCGGCCGCCGAGCGCAACGCACGGCCGGGCCTGCCTCGCGCCGCAGCGTGGGATTCGGCAACGGCGTTGCGGGCCCGCGGTCTCGCGGCACTCGGGTTGATCGAGAGTGTCGACGCGACGTATGATCCACCCGACGCACCCGCCGCCGGTCGCGGTGGCGCTGCACGAGCGTCGCGGCAGGCCGATTTCTGGATGATTCATGGCATCAGCCACGGACTCGGCGTGGCCGTACATGATTACGTGCAGACGGGCGCCAACGGCGCACAGCTTTTTGCCGAGGGCGATGCGTTCACGATCGAGCCGGGGATCTACATCTCGTCAAAGATGCTCGACGTCCTCCCCGACACGCCCAGGAACCGCGCCTTCATTGCGAAGGTGCGGCCGATGGTGGCAAAGTATGACAGGACAGGCGTGCGAATCGAAGACGATTACGTCATCACGGCGCGCGGCCTCGAGCGGCTCAGCAACGCACCGCGTGAACTCGGCGAGATCGAGGCGATGATGGCGCGGCGGCCAGCCCCGAAGAAGTAACAGCTAGGCGCGCGCCAGTGCTTCCATGAACCGCCCAAAGACGCAGATGCCGTCCCAGAGCTGCTGCACGTCAACTTTTTCGTTGGGTGAATGCAGCCCGTCATCAGGGAGCCCGATTCCGGTGAGCACGATCGGCGCGCCGCCGCGGGCCAGGTCGCTGACGACCGGAATCGACCCACCGGCGCGCACCGCGATTGCCGGACGGCCGACGACCGCCTCGAAGGCACGATCGAGCAGGGCGAACACGGGCGCGGTCACGTCGACCTGCACCGGATCGTTGCCGTGGACAAAGCGCAACTCCCACCGGACGTAATCCGGCGCCACGCGGCCCACCGCCTGGGTGAGCTGGTCGCGCGCAAATTCGTAGGAAAGCCCAGGCACCAACCGCATCGAAATCTTGGCCACGGCTACAGCCGGAATGACCGTCTTGGCGCCCTCGCCGACAAAGCCGCCGCGAATGCCATGGAACTCCAGCGTCGGCAACGCCCAGGTGCGCTCGAAAACCGACGTGCCCGGCAGGCCCACCAGCGCGTGGCCCGTCAGTTCATCCCGAATGAATGCCGGTTCATCAAAAGGGAGCGAGTTCCACCCTGCCAGCTCCGTCGATGATGGCGGATCGACGCGCTCGTACAGCTGCGGCATCGCGATGCGGCCATCACGGTCCTTCAGGTCCGTGAGGATGCGACACATTGCCTCGATCGCGTTGGGGGCGGTGCCGCCGTAGTGACCGGAATGCAGGTCGCGATCGGCGGTGCGCACCTCGAGTTCAGCGTAGCACATGCCGCGCAACGCCGTATACACCGCCGGCATCCCCTTGGCGTAGTAGGACATGTCGCACACCAGCATGGCATCGGCGTCCAGGCGCCAGGGCTCCCGTTGCAGGAGGTCGCCAATCATGTGCCCGCCCGACTCCTCTTCGCCCTCGATCACGAATCGCACATTGAGCGGGGAGCGGCGCTCGGCGTCGAGAATCGACTCGTACGCCTTGAGCAGCACATAGACCTGCCCCTTGTCGTCCACGGCGCCGCGAGCGAACAGCTGGCCGTTACGCACAGTGGCCTCGAAAGGTGGCGAGCGCCATTCCTCGAGCGGGTCGACCGGCTGCACATCGTAGTGTCCGTAGATCAGCAAAGTCGGCGCGCCGTCCACCCGCGGACTTTCCGCCCAGACAACCGGGTGGCCCGACCCCTCGACCAGCGAGGCCTGGCAGCCGAGGGCGCGGAACTGCGTCATCAGCCATTCGGCGGCGTGCCGACAGTCGCCGGCATGCTCGGGAAGGGCGCTGATGCTGGGAATGGCGAGGAACTCGGTCAGCTCGGCGAGAAATCGCGGCTGTTCGCGGGCGACAAATGCATCGATCGTCACAACGTGCTCCGGATGGCTGACCACCGGAAACTACTGCGCTGTGGCCCCCGACGGCACGGGCGGCGGTTGGCGAACCAGCGCGCGGAGCTGTTCAAAGCCCTGCGCCCCGGTCGCCCCCGCTTCCGCCTGGCGGAGGGCCACCAGTGCCCGGATCAGGTCGTCCCCGTTACGCCGCTGCAGCTCGTCAAACAGCCCGAGGTTGGTGCGGTAGAGGCGGACGCCGATCAACGCGGCGTTATTGATCGGTTTCTCGATCGTATGGCTCACCGTATAGGTGTGCAACAGCGGGCCGAACCCATTTACGAGCGTATCATGGCTCCAGCGCGCGATCACCGCGCGGCCGCTGTCATTGGAGGCATCGGGGAGATGCAGTGCGTACAACGAGTCGAGCCGATGCAGGAGCAGCTGATAATAGTCGCCGAGCGTCTGCTCATCCTGCCAGCGCGCCCGCGCACGATAGCCCTGGGTCGAATCGCCGTGACGGAAGAAGAAGAGCGCGGCGGCGTTGTAGCCAACCCACTGCGCAAAACTCTCGTTGAAGTCGGTGGCGCCCTTCACCCAGAGGGTATTGTGCGCGATTTCGTGGAACACCATCGTGGCCAGTTCAACGGAGTCGGTCGTGAGCGCCGTCGAAAGCAGCGGATCATTGAACCAGCCGAGGGTTGAAAAGGCCGCCGACGGGCGGAGGTTCACGTCATACCCCCGCAAGATGTAGTCTCCGGCAGCCCGATGTGCCTGTTCGAAGTCGAAAAACCCCTTGTACGGCACTCGTCCCGCCACCGGATATTTCCAGGTCACCGGACAGATGCAGTTTCGAGGCGATGCCGTCAGCACCAGCAACAGCGTGTCGCGACCGACATCACTGTAGGTCGTGAACGTTTCGTTCGCCGCCAGCCCGATCGAGTCGGCAAAGGCGCGCACCTGCAGCACCATGCTGGCCTGGGCGCGCAAGGCTGGCGGAGTGGTCGAGTCGTTGGCGAGGTGACTGATCGGCTCGCGGTGCATCAGGATGCGAGTTTCCTCCGCACCGGCGTGTGCCAGGTAGCGCACATCGTCGGAAGCCACATACGACGCCCCAAAGCCGAGCAACAGCGCGGCAGCAGCAATCAGCAGTCCCATCGCAACACGTCTCTTTCCGGGCCGGGCGAACGTCACGACAACTCGCTCGTCATTGCACCCGCACGACCGCAAGGTAGGGCAGAATCGCTGGTAGCAGCGCATCGCCCTGCACGTCGCCCGCCATGCGAATCGTATAGCCGGGGGATCCGGCCGGAAGCTCAAATCGCACCGTGCGCCCCGAGCCGGCATTCAACACGCCGGAGTGGTTATAGGTGCCAGTGCCAATCAGATCGGGAATCAACGGATAGATCCGCGAAAAATTGTCCGGATAGTTGGCCGCATAGAGGTCGCGGAAGTCCCAGGTGCGATAATTGAGCAAGCCGGTTTGCGGAAAGCCTGGCAGGTCGTCCGTCCACGTGGCCAGATGCCATTCCCCGACCAGCGTCGGAAAGTCGACTCCGGTAAACTGGGCAACTCGCGCCGCGCCGAGCACGGTCGACTGCTCCATCGCGCGGGTAAACTGGGTCCCGAGCAGGGTGTCGCTGGCAAAGTGATCGGCCACCCAGCGAATGAAGAGCCAGGAGGCGCCGCGCTGGGCAAGGTCCGCGTCCCCTGCTTCCGGCGCGATCAGGTATTCGGACTCGGTATCACTGAGGTAGCTGTAGGCATTCTCGATATCTCCGCCAGCAAAGACCGAGAAGCAGTCGCCACCGGTAAAGGTGGTGCACTGCGACGTCGGCACCGTGCGATAGCCCAGCTCCTCGGCGAAGTGGCTCAACCCTTCGTTCATCCAGGTGTCCTGATCATTCCCGGGAAGCAGCAACACGTGCTGGTTGAACGAGATCATGTGCTGCAGTTCGTGAATCAGCGTCGGCTGCAGTCCTTCGATGGCGTCGGCCCGTGTCACCACGTTGCACTTGGCGGTCGCGACGGAGGGGACATAGGTATAGAACATCTCGCGCGCATTGCTGCCTGGAGCATACGGCAGGAGATCGTTCGCAAAGGTGTAGCCAATCACCCGGCCATCGGTGCAGTCCGGCGTCAAGGCATTGACCGACGGGGTCATCAGGATGGCGATGTGGCCATCGCCGTTGATATCGGATTCACGCCCGAACGCGGTCGTGTCGGTGGGATAGAGGTACCCGTCGAAGATCGAACCGAGTTGCTCGAAGTCCGCCGCCACCAGCTGCTCCGCCTTGGGATCAACCTGGTCGTCCAGGTAGATGATCCCCGGCGCACCGACATACTTGACGGTGGCGCCGATCCGCTTGAAGCCGTCGCAGTTGGCGTCGGAGCAGACGTAGAACGAGTCGCGATCGCCCAGCACCGGAACCGCTGTCGGCGTGGCCATCAGGTGCGACGCTCGCACCAGCGGATTCTGGATCAGGCCGCGCTCCAGCGTCCGAAGGTGGTGATCGAACCCTGCGGCCCTTACCGTCGTCGCTGTGGCCCCCGGCAGGTGCCACGCGGCGGCGAGCTGCCGCACCGACTCCGCGGTGGCCCCGGCGACCGGCGCCGTCGAGTCCTTGACCGACTGCAGCGCATAGGCCGCCGAGGAGCCATTTTCTGTGCTCACCCCGTAGCCGGAATAGGCCTCGACCACGTACTCCTGGGCGGCAGTGCCGCCAGGGAGCGCGAGACAGTTGATCTGGCTGGCATCGAAGACCTGCGACCCACCCACGGCCAGCGTGATGGGAACTGTATTGGCGCTGGTGCAGTTGGAGAGGTCCGCCGGGGTCGTCAGCACCGTGCCGGGATCGTTCCCCGGATCACTGCTGCACCCAGCACAGGCGAACGGAATGAGCACGGCGACGCGACGGAGCAAGCGACGAATCACGACACGCTCCCCTGATGGGAAAATCGGTCTAAGCGTAAGTGGGACAATGACTTTTGACAATCTACGTGGCTCGGAGTACGATTACCGGGTGAATCTGCCAACCCGCCGATCTTTCGAACGCGCGCGGGGGGTAGCCGCGTTCCCGACGGTGGTGTCGGCCTGGACGGCTCGCCCCGCTCGCACCCACCCGGACTGCCGGTAGCCCGATGGCATTCGTCCACCTGCACACCCACAGCGAGTACTCGCTTCTCGACGGCGCCAACCGGCTCCCCGAGCTGGTCAAGCACGTCAAGAGTCTCGGCATGGACTCTCTCGCGGTCACGGACCACGGCAACCTCCACGCCGCCTGGCACTTCTATGATCAGGCGAAGAAGCAGGGGATCCGTCCGATCCTGGGCTTCGAGGCCTACCTCGCCTTCGGGCCACGCACTTCGCAGGTCAAGCCGAGCTGGGCCCCGGCCAATTACTCGCACTTGGTACTGCTTGCCCGCAACAAGGTGGGTTACCGCAATCTCGTCCGGCTGACGTCGATCGGTTTTACCGAAGGGTTCTACCGGCGCCCCCGCGTCGATCATGAAACGCTCGAGCAGTACAGTGAGGGAATCGTCTGCCTCGCGGCCTGCCTTTCCGGCGAGGTTGCACTCTGGCTCCGCCAGGGGAAGTACGACAAGGCGCGCGAGTCGGCCGAGTGGTTTGCCCGCGTGTACGGGCGCGACAACTTCTTCCTGGAAGTACAGCACCATGGCATTCCTGAAGAAGCGATCGTCACCAAGGGAATGTTCGAGCTCGGTCAGGAGCTTGGCCTCGGCGTGGTGGCTACCAATGACGCACACTACCTGAAACGAGAAGACGCCGAAGCCCACGATGTGTTGCTTGCGATCGGCACCGGCGCCGACCTTGATGATCCGAAGCGCTTCCGCTTTACGGGCAATGAATCCTACGTCAAGAGCGAAGCCGAGATGCGCACGCTCTTCGCCGATCACCCCGAAACGCTTGAGCTCACGCAGACGGTCGCCAACCGCTGCGAGTTCGATTTCGAGAAACGCTACTTCCTGCCCGAGTTTCCGCGGCCAGGCGGCTACGACAGCGACGAAGCGGTACTCCGCGACCTGACCGAGCAGGGCGCCGCGGCACGCTACGGGTCGCCGCTGCCTGACGACGTCCGCACCCGGATGGAGTACGAGCTTGGTGTCATCAACCAGGCTGGCTACGGCGGCTATTTCCTGATCGTCGCCGACTTCATTGATGCGGCGCGGCGCATGGGCATTCCGGTGGGGCCTGGGCGCGGATCGGCAGCCGGCTCCCTGGTCGCCTATGCCTTGCGGATCACCGATGTCGATCCGCTCAAGTTCGACCTGCTCTTCGAGCGCTTCCTCAATCCTGAGCGCGTGTCGATGCCCGATATCGACGTCGATTTCTGTTTCGAGCGGCGCGGCGAAGTGATCGAGTACGTGCGCCAGCGCTACGGCCGCGCGTCAGTGGGCCAGATCATCACCTTCGGCACGATGAAGGCGCGCGCTGCCGTCAAGGACGTCGCCCGCGTGCTGAAAGTGCCGCCGGGCGAGGCCGACAAGCTCACCAAGCTGATCCCGTCGAGCCCCGGCTTTTCGATGACGATCCCGGAAGCGTTGAAGAAAGTCGACGAACTCAAGGTCGCCGTGCGCGACAACGAGTCCTACGGCCGCGTCTTCCAGTTCGCGTCGCGCATCGAGGGCCTTTCACGTCACGCCTCGGTGCACGCCGCCGGCGTCGTGATCGCCCCCGGTCCATTGTCCGAGTACGTCCCGGTCTGCATCCAGCCCGGCAAGGGCGCGGCGGGGAGCGAAGACGCCATCATCTGTCAGTACGACATGGGCGCGCTCGAAAAAGTCGGCATGCTCAAGATGGATTTCCTCGGCCTGAAGACACTCACGGTGATTCACGACGCCGTGCAGATGATCGCCGCCCGGACCGGCACGACGATCGACATGGCAGCGATGTCGCTCGACGACCCGGCGGTCTATGACATGCTGCGGCGCGGACGCACCGCCGGCGTCTTCCAGTTCGAGTCGCCGCTCGCCACTGACACGCTCCGCAACATGAAGTGCGATCGATTCGACGACCTCGTAGCGTCGAACGCGCTGCTCCGGCCGGGCCCGCTCGACACCGGCATGCACCTGGTCTTCATCAAGCGAAAGCTCGGCCAGGAGCCGGTGAGTTACCTGCACCCGCTGCTGGAACCGGTGCTGGAGTCGACCTTTGGCGTAATCGTCTATCAGGAACAGCTGATGCGGATCGCCAACGTGATGGCCGGCTTCTCACTCGCCGAAGCCGATGTACTGCGGAAGGCCGTCGGCAAGAAGGACGCCGAGCTGATCAAGAAGGAGCTCCGTCACTTCGCCGAGCGCGGCGTGGCGCTTGGCCACGACACGGCGCTGATGGACGAGCTGGCGGCCCAGATCGAGGCCTTCGGTCGCTATGGTTTCAACAAGTCGCACTCGGTTGCCTATTCGGTGCTTGGCTACCATACGGCCTGGCTCAAGACGCACTACCCCGCTGAGTTCATGGCGGCGTTGCTGTCAAGTGAAATCGGTTCGACCGACAAAGTCGTGCAGTACATCAACGAAGCCCGCGAGCTCGGCATCACCGTGATGCCGCCCGATGTCGCCGAATCCGGATTCAAGTTCACCGTGGTGGGCGACAAGCGAATCCGCTTCGGACTCGGCGCGGTGCGCAATGTCGGCTCCGGCGCCATCGAGTCGATCATCGCCGCGCGGGCCGCCGGTCCGTTCACGTCGTTAGTGGATTTCGTCTCGCGCATTGACGCGCGGCTCTGCAACAAGCGGGTGCTCGAATCGCTCGTCGCGGCCGGCGCGTGCGATGCCTTTGGTCATCGCGCCCAGCTGGTGGCGGCGCTTGAACAGGTGCTCGCAGAGTCGCAGCTGTTGCAGCAGGAGATCGCGGCCGGTCAGGTCTCGCTCTTTGGCGAAGCCATTGCCGCCGCCCCGGTCGAGCATGCCCTTCCCGATGTGCCACCATGGACCGAGGCCGAACGCCTTGCCAAGGAGAAGGAGAGCATCGGGTTCTTCATCTCCGGGCATCCGCTGGAAGCGTATCGCGCGGTGGTCGAGCTGGTCGGCACGCGCACCACAGCAACGCTTGGCCGGTGGGACGAGCACCCGGTCGCGATCGCCGCCGTGGTGACGTCGATCAAGCGGCAGATTTCCAAGAAGACCGGCAAGGAATACGCCCGGGTGATTCTCGAGGACTTCCACGGCACGGCCGAAGCAATCGTCTTCCCGGAGGCCTGGGCCAAGCTCAACCAGACGATTCAAGTTGATGCGGGGATGCTCCTCAACGGCGGCTATTCCCCTCGCGACCAGGGCGAGGAGCAAGCGCCCTTCATCATTGAGAGCGCCCGCGCCCTGCAGGAGATGACGGCCTCGGGGGCCCTGGGCGTGGCGATCCGCTGGGACGCCCCCGACCAGCCGCCCCTGGAGACCGTGCAGGCCGTCGCGCGGGTCTGCGAAGCCCACCCCGGCCCCGCCTCGCTCTATATTGACTGGACCGATGGGAATGGCGAATCGGCGCGGTTCCGGTCGCGCCGGCTACGCGTCGGCGCCGAAGAGACCACGCTTCGGGCCCTGCGTGACCTCTTCGGCGGCGATGCCGTCGCCCTGATTCGAGCGGAGTAACCAACATGGCCACGGCCTACGCCCTGGACTTTGAAAAACCGTTGGTCGAACTGGAACGTCAGATCGACGAACTGCGGCGCCTGCACGACGAACGTGAAATCGATGTCGCCGGCGAGGTCAGCGCGCTGGAAACCAAGCTCGCCTCGCAGCGCGCGTCGATCTATGCGCAGCTGTCTCCGATGCAGCGGGTACAGGTCGCGCGACATCCGCGCCGGCCCTACACGCTCGATTACCTGTCATCGATCTTCACCGACTTCATCGAGCTGCACGGCGACCGGCTCTTTCGTGACGACCCGGCCATTGTCGGCGGCTGGGCGCGCCTCGACCGGCAAAGCGTGATGGTAATCGGCCACCAGAAGGGGCGCGACACCAAGGAAAACATCAAGCGCAACTTCGGGATGCCGCATCCCGAGGGTTACCGCAAGGCGCTCCGCCTGATGCAGGCCGCCGCCCGCTTTCACGCGCCAATCATCACGCTGATCGACACGCCGGGCGCCTACCCGGGTCTCGGCGCTGAAGAGCGCGGTCAATCCGAGGCGCTGGCGCGCAACATTCTTGAAATGTCGGCGCTGGCGACTCCCATCATCACGGTCGTGATCGGCGAAGGCGGCTCCGGCGGTGCCCTCGCGCTGGGCGTCGCCGACCGGGTGCTGATGTTCGAGAACTCGGTCTACTCGGTGATCTCGCCCGAAGGGTGCGCCGCGATTCTCTGGAAGGACGCCACCCAGCGCGATCGCGCGGCCGAAGCACTCAAGCTCACGTCCGAAGACCTGATCCGTCTCAAGCTGGTCGACGAAGTGATTCCGGAACCGGTGGGCGGCGCGCACTTCGATCCCGAGACAGCCGGTGAATCGTTGCGGACCGTGCTGATCCGCAATCTCGCCGAACTCAACAAGATCAAGGCCGACAAACTGGTCAAGCGACGCCACGACAAGTACGCCGCCATGGGCGCGTACGCGACCGCGTGACCATGCAGACGGTGGAGGTGCGGTTCAAGGGCAACCGGCGCGGCTTCTACGACTGGCCCGTGATGACCGCCATGCTGCGCGTCGGCGAAGCGGTGCTGGTCGATGCCGAACGCGGCCTCGACTTTGGCTGGATCAACACGGTCGGCGCCGCCGCACTCGCCAAGTGCGGCGGCTGCACGTCGTGCGCGGTTGGCGATCCGGCTCCCACTGAAACGGCGCAGGCGCTACCCGCGGCTGAGACACCGGCCGCAGTGCCCGTGGCTGTTGATGCGACGCCTGCCGCCCCACCGCCCGCTGCCGACGCCCGGCCACGAGTCACTCGCCGCGCCTCGCCGCGCGACGTGGCGCAGCACGAGGAGCTCCGACGCAACGAGGAAGCGGTCCGCCGGGAAATCACCGATCGCGTTGGCGTGCAGAAACTGCCGATGCGGATTTCCGACACCGAGTGGCAGTGGGACCGCAATCGCCTGACGATCTACTTCACCGCCGAAACCCGGGTCGACTTCCGTTCCTTGGTGCGCGAACTGGCAACGCATTTCCGCACCCGCATCGAGCTGCGCCAGATTGGTGTCCGCGACGAAGCTGCCCGGCTCGGCGGGATCGGTCGCTGCGGCCGCGAGTTCTGCTGCAGCACCTGGCTCACCGGGACCGGGCCGGTCAACCTCTCGCTCGCCAAGGACCAGCACCTCTCGCTCAACCCGGCCCAGATCTCTGGCGGTTGTGGGCGCCTGCTCTGCTGCCTCAAGTACGAGCACGAGTTCTATCTCGCGTCACGCAAGCGCTACCCCAAGGAGGGGAAGCTGGTGCAAACGCTGCGCGGCGCCGAAAAGGTCATTGCCGTCGATATCTTCCGCGAACGAGTGTCGCTCCGCAGCGATGAGCACGGCAGCCGGATCATCGCCGCGCTCGATCTGCGCGACGAGATGGCGCGCGCCGCCGCTGCACCGTCGGAGCCACCCCCGGCGTGACCAAGCCGTTCTACATCACCACCGCAATCGACTATTCCAACGGTGACCCTCACCTCGGCCACGCGCTCGAGAAGGTCGGCGCGGACGCGATTGCGCGCTGGCACCGCCTGCAGGGGCGACCGGTCTATTTCATGATGGGGATGGACGAGAATGCGCAGAAGGTGATCCAGGCCGCCGAAGCGGCAGGGAGTACGCCGGAGGCTTGGCTCGATGCGATGAGCGCCCGCTTCAACGACTGCTGGCACCGCCTCGAGTGTTCGCATGACGACTGGATGCGTACCACCGACTCGCGCCATGCCGAGACGGTAAAGGCGCTGATCGAACAAATCCAGGCGCGCAGCCCGAACGACCTCTTCACCGGCGAATACGAAGGGCTCTACTGCGTCGGTTGCGAGGAGTTCAAGTCCGAAAGCCAGATCCGTGACGGACGCTGCATCGAGCATCCCTCGCGCGAACTGGTGCCAACCCGCGAGCGCAACACCTTCTTTCGTCTCTCGGCGTATGGCGACAGGATTCTCGCAGCGATCGACTCGGGCGCCTTCAAGGTCGAACCGGCGATCCGCCGCAACGAAGTGCTGCGGGTCATCCGCGATGGACTGCAGGATATCTCGATTTCCCGCGGCCGACTGCCCTGGGGGATTCCCTTCCCCGGCTCGCCCGACGAAACGGTGTACGTCTGGTTCGATGCACTGATCAACTACTACAGTGCCGCGATGCATCCGGTCGCCGGCACTGGCAACATCTGGCCCGCCGACGTGCACGTTGTCGGCAAGGGGATCACCCGCTTCCACTGCATCATCTGGCCCGCCATGCTGATGTCGGCCGGCATCGAGCTGCCGAAGGAAGTCTGGGCGCACGGCTACGTGCAGTGGGGCGGCGCCAAGGTGAGCAAGTCGGAGGGCACTTCGATATCGCTCGACGAGGCGATCGCGCTGCATGGACCCGACGCACTGCGCTGGTTCCTGCTTCGCGAGGTCGGGTTTGAGAATGACGGCGATTTTTCGCTCGAACGCTTCGATTCCCGCTACGAGGGCGACCTCGCCAATGGCCTCGGCAACCTTGCCGCGCGCGTGACGGCCATGATCGAGAAGTACCGCGCCGGCGTGGTGCCGGCCAACACGACAGACGAAGCACTGGATGTGGCCGGCATCAGCTGCGCGCAGGAATATGCGACCGCCATGGATGCGATTGACCTCAAGGGTGGCGCCGAAGCCATCTCACGCCTGGTGAGTGAAGCGAATGGCTACATCGTCGCCAACGCGCCATGGGCACTCGCCAAGCAGGGCGACGACGCGCGGCTTGATGCCGTCCTGGCATCGCTGGCTCGCTGCCTGCAGCGCCTCGCAGTGATGTGTTCGCCGTTCATGCCGGGCAAAGCACGGGAGTTGTGGGCAGCCCTCGGACAGAGCGGTAGCCCGGACGCCGCATGGAGCGCGGCATTGGCGCCCGATCTCGCAGGGGTGACGGTGAAGAAGCCGGAGAATCTCTTTCCGAGGGCGGCCGGTTAGCGGGCATTGGACATTGGACATTGGACACTGGACATTGGACACTGGACGCTGGACACTGGACTAATCGCAACGAGAGCCGACTCCCACTGGGGAGCCGGCTCTCATTGGTATCAGCCATCAGCCATCAGCCATCAGCCGTTGTCCAGTGTCCAGCGTCCAGCGTCACGTGTCCATCAGCCATCAGCCATCAGCCATCAGCCATCTCCATCAGCCATCAGCCTAAAACTTCACCACCGGCGCATTATTCGCCGTCGAATCGGTCACGTTGAAATACGGCCGCGGCGTGCCAAGGTGAACGATCTTGGCGGTGATATTCGTCGGGAACTGGCGAATCTTGGTGTTGAACTGCGCCACCGCGCCGTTGTAGTCGGTGCGGGCCTGCGCAATCCGGTTTTCCGTGCCGGTCAGCTCATCCTGCAGCGCGCGGAAGTTGGCCGAGCTCTGGAGCGTCGGATACGCCTCCTGGATCGCCAGGAGCCGGCTCAGCGGAGCGTTCATGGCGGCATTGGCCTGCCCCATGGCGGCAATGTCATTGCTGCTGATCGCGCCGGAGAGCTTGGCCCGCGCCTGTGCAATGCCGATGAAGACGGTGTCTTCCTGCTTGGCCACGCCCTTGACGGTGTTGACCAGGTTGCCGATCAGGTCTGCCCGGCGCTGCAGCTGGACCTTGATCTGACTCTGCGCCTGGTTGATCGTCTCATCGAGGGTCTGCAGCGAGTTGTAACTGCAGCCGCTCGACAGGACGACCACGGCCATCAAGGCCGGCAGGATGGTTCGCGAATGACGCATCAGCGCTCTCCGATTGGTTGAAAGGTGTCGATGTAGTCAACGGCACGCCGGACCACCTCGAGGTACCGCACAAACGTTTCTGGCGGGCAGGTCCAGTTTGGATCAGCCCGGTGACTCGCGATGTCGACCGCAACATCGATGTCATGCCTCAGTTCCGGCGCGAGACCCGCCGCCGTGGTGCGCGCGTCCTGGCCGGGACTGCGCTGCTGCAATACCGCGATGCAGCGCAGCAGCGCGAAGAATGTCGCAATCGACGCCTGGGCGAAGCCGCCCAGGATCACGCCGGAATCGTTGAATCGGACGTACGCCTGCCGCAGGCGGATCAGCTTGCCGCGCAGCTCCTTTTCCACCGCCTCGCGCAGGTCCGCCGGATTGATGACCAGTGCGCTGACTGGATCTTCACCGCAAAGCACCTTGTGAGTGATCTGCATGTCGGCGATCTCCACCGGGAACACGTCGGTCGACTGCTGCCACTCTACGCGGCTCATGATCAGTGGCGGCGTGAAGCCGCGGCTGTGCCACTCGGTGACGGCCGGGTTAAGGCGCTTGAGCGCCGCTGGCGACGCGTCGTCCACCAGGAGCAGCAGATTGACGTCCGAACGGCCGGGCACCCAGTCGCCGCGCGCCGCCGATCCGTAAAGGACGATCGACGCCACCGTGCCGCTGAGCCCCGACACCGCCTTGGTAAACGCGGCCAGTGCCTGGTCGAGCTGTGATCGGTCCATCAGAAACTCCCCCCGGCGCCACCGCCGCTGAATCCACCACCACCGCTGAACCCGCCGAAGCCACCACCGCCGCCCCCACCGCCCCAGCCGCCTCCACCGCCAAAGCCGCCCCCACCACCAAAGCTGCGGCCGATCATGTATGGCACGATCCAGCTCGCCAGCCCGCCGCCGCCACCACCGCGGCCACCCCGCCCACCTCGGCGGGCGATCGCCGTTATGATCCAGACGATGAAGATGATGGCGTAGAAAATCAGCTTGAGCATTGAACCAGGACGCTCCTGTTGCTGCGGCGACCGGCGTGAACGCAGCAGCGAACTATCCTGCACGCCGAGTTCGCGGGCGATCGCATCGCCCAGGAGCGACGTCCCGGTGTCGAGCGCGCCCGGATAGTCACCCTGCGCCAGGGCAGGGATCATGGCGTCACGAATCTCACCGGCCTGGGCATCGGGGATGGCACCCTCGAGACCGGTTCCGGGTTCGACGTAGATCTGGCCCTTGTGGTCCGACGTGTGCGGCACCAGGAGAACCACCACGCCGGCATTACGGCGTTTGTCGCCGATAGCGGCGTTCGGGCCAACCTTCCAGACCCGGCCGATCGTGGTGGCGACGTCGACCGGGGCGTAGTCCTTGATGTCCGGCAGCGTGACGACCGCGACATCGGCCCCGGTGACATCCTGGATGTGCTGCAGCTTGGCGTCCAGCTCTGTGATTGTCGCGTCGTCGAGCAGGTGCGCTGCATCGGTCACGAAGCCGGCCGGCTGGGCCGGGAAGAGCTTCACGATCCCGGGATTGGGCGGCACGTTGATCTGGGCCCACAGCCCAGTGGCCAGGGCGCATTGGAGCGCCACACCCAGACCGATAGATTTCAGCGTTCTTGCCACAAGGCTCCATTCCCGACGGGACCTGCCCGGGGCTCCATCGCACCCGGCGCGCTCGTTACGGACCGCAACTGAAGATACTCTCCGAGGGCACCATGAGTTTCGCATGTAACGTTCCGCGGGTGCAACGGCTGGCGATCCGGGCGACCCTGGCTAGTGTCGCCGTCCTGCTGGCTGGAGCCGTCCGGTTGCCAGCGCAGGACACGACGCTGAACGCCCGCTCCAAGGGGAGCAAGAGTGCACCGGTGACGGTGTACGAGATGGCGGACTTTGAATGCCCCTACTGCCGTGACTTCGCGCTGCAGACCTTCCCGGCGCTGGAGAAGCAGTATATCGCAACCGGCAAGGTCCGCTGGGTATTCATCAACCTGCCGATTCCTTCAATCCACCCGAACGCCGTGCCGGCCGCCGAGTTTGCGGCGTGTGCGTCGCGCGAGGGAAAGTTCTGGCAGACCCATGACATGCTCTACTCGACCCAGGAGAAGTGGGAGCACCTGAAGGATGTCTCGCCGTACCTGCTGGCGCAGATCCTGCCGTTGGGACTCAACGCCGCCACGATGCAGAAGTGCTTGCAGAGTGGTGTCGCCGCAAACATGGTTCGCGACGACGTCGCGGGGGCGCAGAAATCAGGCGCCAGCAGTACGCCAAGCTTTTACATCGAAGGCGGCCTCGTGGAAGGGGCACGGTCGCTGCAGGTGTTCCAGCATGTGATCGATTCGATCTACGCCGCGAAGACGAAGAAGCACCTAGGCTAAGGTCACGAACACGTCGTACAGCGCGTGGGTCCAGGCCGCGACGCCAAAGCCGCGCAGGATGTAGATGGTGCTGAAGACCAGCCCGGCGAGCATGCGAAAGAGAAACGAGCGCAGCTCGACCGGGTCACCGTAGGCGCCGACGTAATGGAATGCCGAAAAGAGCAGCGCACTGACGATGACGGCAAAGATCCCTGCCGCGCGAGCGCCCCAGCCAAAGATGCGCGTCGCGATGAAGGCCAGCGACGTGACCAGGATGACCCGGAACAGCAGCTCTTCGTAGATCCCCGCTCCCAACGAGATCATCAGTTGCGTTGACTTGTCGAGCCCATGAGGCATTGAGAGCGCCAGGCCGTGCATCAGCGCCGCGGTAGCGTAGCGGAGCAGGAACCCGATTGCGACAGCCAGCGTGGCCGACTCGAGCAGCATGAGCGGAAAGAAGCGTCCGGTGAGCGGCCCGCGATGCGCGCGCCAGTCGCGCCAGACGAGCACCACGCCCCAGAGCACCAGCAACGCCTCGAACACGATGACACCGCGCGCGCCAGCGACGCTCACAAAGAGCGACTTGAGCATGACGTCGGCCCCGTTGCGCACGCCGCCGTGCGTCGGGTCTGACAGCAGCCACGCGGTGAGTTCGTAGGCCGCGAGCAGCGGCGCTGCAAAGAGCACCGAGTAGCGGGGCTGGCGGGTGTCGGTGAAATAGGTCGTCTGCATGCTCAAGAATACAACGGGGCGGCCACCATCGGCTTACCTTTCCCGTCATGCCGACGCCGTTGGTATACCGCCTCGTTGCCAACATCGCCCCGTCGTTCGTTCCGGCCCTGTTACGTGACCCACGACAGCAGGCGGCGCACGCCGCGCGCGTGGTCGCGCCGGTACAGCTCGCCGGCTGGGCGCGGTTACATCGCGACCGCAGTCGACCGCTGATCTGGTTTCACGCCTCGTCGGTCGGCGAAGGATTGCAGGCCCGCGCCGTGATTGAGGCGCTCCAGCGCCGCCGTCCGGACGCACAGTATCTCTACACGCACTACTCGCCCTCGGCAGAGCAGTTCGCGCTGAGTGTGGCTGCCAACTGGACCGGGTACCTCGCCTACGATCGTCTGCGCGATGTGACCGCGCTGCTCGACGCCG
This sequence comes from Gemmatimonadales bacterium, assembly GCA_036499125.1. Classification (GTDB taxonomy): domain Bacteria; phylum Gemmatimonadota; class Gemmatimonadetes; order Gemmatimonadales; family GWC2-71-9; genus Palsa-1233. The sequence continues at coordinate 334,177 of DASYEH010000009.1, read as the reverse complement.
CAACGCCCGACCTCCTCGTCTTCACCAAGCTCGATCTCTGGCCAGAACTCGCCGTGCAGGCAGCCCACCGTGGCAGCAAGGTCGCGATGGTAGCCGCGACAGTGAATCCGGCGAGTTCGCGATTGCACTGGCCGGTTCGCTCGCTCGCCAGCGCGGGCTATTCCGTTCTCGCTGGTGCCGCTGCGGTCTCGACGGCGGACGCCGATCGACTCGCCCGGCTGGGATGCGCCCGCGAGCGGATCATAGTGGCCGGTGATCCGCGGGTCGATTCAGTGCTCCGCGTGCTCGACTCGGTGGCTGACGAGCCGCCGCTCACCACCGGGTTGGATCCGGCACGGACTCTGGTGGCTGGCAGCACCTGGCCTGGTGATGAATCAGTCGTGCTGGCGGCGTTTGCCAAGGTCCGCGAGCGATTCCCCGACGCAGCGCTGATCATTGCGCCACATGAACCGACGCCCGGCCACCTGGCGGGGATCGAATCCGCCGCAGCCAGTTGGCGGCTGCCGACACCGGTGCGCTACTCCACCATGGAACCCGGGACGATGGCGTCACTGGTCCTGGTCGACCGGGTCGGCGTGCTGGCACGCCTGTACGCCTCAGGTATGGCGGCATACGTCGGCGGCGGTTGGGGTACTCGCGGGATCCACTCCGTGCTGGAGCCTGCCGCCTGGGCACGACCAGTCATCATCGGCCCGCGTGACCGCGGCAGTCGCGATGCCGCGATCCTCCACGCGGGTGGCGGCCTGGTGCGGCTGCGAGCCGCCACCGGCGACGCAGAGCTGGTGCGCCAGTGGCTCGCCTGGCTCGAAGACCCCGCCACTGCCACTGCGGCCGGCGAAGCGGCCCGCGCGACCCTCGACCCCGAACAAGGGGCCGCCGATCGGAGCGCGGAAATGCTGGCGAAGTTGCTGTCCTGAACCGGTGATCGCGAACGTGGCGCTGGCTACCGCTTGCCGGCCCGGGAATCCCACGCTAGCCTAGCACGCGCCGCAGCAGGCGCATGACCCGTCACGGGACCCCCGATGCTGCTCTTCGCGCTGGCGACCCTGCAACTGCCAACCCGCCCATTTCGACCGCTCGACCGCCCGGGAAGAGGCACCGAACTTGTCACCGGCCTCCCGGCCCTCTGCCCGGACTCAATCACTCGCGACCGCGCGGCGCTACGAAAGAGCGAACAGGGACTTGCCGAGTCGCTGCGCAGGCAATCGGCTGACGCGGCACCTTGGCTGGCGCTCGCGTGCGTCCGTGCGCGCCTCGATCTCGACGGGGCAATCGCGCCGGATGGCCTGCTGATGGTGGCGGGCAACTCGTGGGCAACCGGCGCACAGCGCGCCGCACTCGAAGTCTTGAAACGGCAGCCCGGCAACCGGCGCGCCGCAGCGTTGCTCTCGCTGGTCGCTCTCAGCGAAGACGAGCCCGACGACCTCCCAGCCGCGCTGGCGGTGATTCACGCCGCGGCGCTGATTCCGGGCGCCGCCCCGGCGACGCTGCGCGCCTGTTCGGAGCTGGCCCTCCGGGTGCACGACGATTCGACCGCGCGACGATGCGCGACCCGCGCGCTCTCGGTCGGTGTCGACTCGAACTGGCAATTGCTTCGTCTTGTCCAGGTCGACTTTCGAGCGGCCGACACCGCGCAAGGGATGGCGCTCTTCCAGCGCGCCGCGATGGCGGCGTACGATTCCACCGCCCGCCAGGAAGTCGATTGGCACCTGCAGTGGTTTCTGACACCGGTCGAACGCGTGGCGTGGGATAGCGTCACCGCCAGGCACAGCGGCGCGTGGCTGCAGGATCATCTCGCCACCCGCGATATTCGCGACGGTCAGCCATTCGGCGCGCGTCTCGCGGAGCACTTCTCCCGCCTGGAGTACGTCGAAGCCAACTTCCGCCTCCGCGTCGCCAGGATCATGCGCAAGGCGCTCCTGACAGCGCCTGCTATCGGCGAGCTGGGCGGATCCCCCTTGGAGCCCGATCCGATATTGGAGCAGGGTGTACCCGAGCCGGGTGATGTCGCTGCCCGGTCATTCCGGGATTACCTGCGATGGCAAACCGATTACGACGATCGCGGCGTGGTGTGGCTGCGGTTTGGGCGACCGGATGATCAGATGACGTGGAGCTGTTCGCCGGCAAGCCAGCTCTGCACGACAACCAAGGTGGTCAGGGAGGTATGGAAGTACTCGATCAACGGGCAGGTGATGTTGCTGAGCTTCGAGGGAGAAGGGCTCGACGGATCCGTCGGCGCCACACGTCTCGTCTCCGGCGTGCTCGGCACCTATCTCTGCTGGTTTGATGTCCTCCGCTGCCAAAGGACGACAGAGTCGCAGCACGGCGTCCTGCGACCTGAAGCGCTACAGCAGCTTCGAATGGCGGATATCGGCTTCATTCAACAAGCCACGACAACGGACGACAACTCGCCACGCGGCACGACACCGATCAACCTGACGGCCCGAGTCAGCCAACTCTGGAACCCGGTGTCGGACACCCCCATTGCGCTAGTCACCTACGCCGTCGCGGACCGTGACCTTGCGATTCAGGAAACCGACACCGTGCCGGCCCGGGTCCGATTCGAGCTGCGCCAGTGGAGCGCCGCCCACGATTCCTGGCGGGACACCAGTTGGACGTTACCCTGGTCGCGCACTGCGGCGATGCCCACGAACCTCGCCCACACCGGTTTCACCGTTGTCGCCGGCGATCCCACGGCATCGTGGTCCCTGGTAGCGACTGAGGCGACGGCGAAGCGTGCGCTGGTCACCGGAACGGCCGATACCCGTCCAGCCGACCCGAACATCGACATGTCGGATTTGATCCTCGGTGCGGCGTCCCAGCGGCTGGTATTCCGGCTGAACGATCTGCCGATCCCGCTGGCGGCTGGAGGCGCCCTGAATCGGGCTGAACCGGCGTCGCTCTATTACCAGGTCAAGTCAACGGCCGCACGGACCGGTCTGCGCGCTTCGGCTGCGTGGTATCGCAACGCCAACTCGGCAACCGATACGGCGGCCGTCCTCACGATGGCATATGACCAGCAGTTGCATCCCGGAATCAACGAAAACCAGCTCGAGATGGATCTCACTCGTCTGCAGCCAGGCGACTACCGATTGCAGATACGAACGCTCGACGCCGATGGGCGCGTCCTTGCCTCGCGGGACGTCACCGTGCGACTGGAGTGACGCCCCCAACAGGTCGGCTGATGCTACGCGTCGAGCGACACCATCGCCGGATCTACTTCTTCCCCGCCGCCTTGAGTGCCGTCCACTTCACCATCACCGCCGCGTAATCACGGCGAGCCTTGGCGGCTGCGGCAAGCTCCGCTGCGGTCGGCGCTACATCGGCGGCCTGCATCGACATCGCCGCCGCCATCATCGCCGAGCCGACCGACTCAAGTGATGGCGCAGCGGCAGCACCGCCCGCGCCACCGCGACCGCCCGCACCGCCGCGCCCGCCGCCAGCCCCGCCGCCGCGTCCGCCACGACCACCCCCGGCTGCCTGCGGTGGCGCCAGCGAGTCCACCTCGGCCTTGAGCTTGGCATCGGCGCTACCACCCTGCTCGAGCTTGGTGGCGAGGTCGCGTGCCTCCAGGTACGTCGCGTGCGCGCTGCGCGCGCCGCGATAGAGTTCGTCGGTCAGCGCAGCGAGCTGCGTCAACGCCAATGCTGGCGTCTTCACCCGCGGGTCAAGCCGCACCCTGATCGGCTGCGTGGTGCTCTTGCCATCCACGGTGAGCCGCACCGTGTAGGTACCCGGCGTCGCCCACGGACCACCGGAAGCGGTGTATGTCCGGTGCGGCACCGCACCATCGGAACCGCCCCGGCCGCCAGCTGCTCCGGCAATCGGGTCGTAATGCATGTCCCAGCTGAAGCGGTGCATCCCTGATGCAGTCGACAAGGCGACCGTGGGCGCCGACCAGTAGAGCGGCAGCGAACACGCCGGCGCGTTGGGTGTCCGCTTGCAGAGCTCGTTGTAGGCCACCGGGTCACGATCCGGATCGGGCGTCAGCACCTTGTCGGTACTGCTGTATGACCGCACCACGGTACCGCTGTGATCGAGAATGTCGAGTGCCACCGTTCCGGACGCCTCAGGCAGGTAGTAATCGATCGGTGCCCCGTATGGCGGATTTTCACCGGCCGCCACCTCCGGCGGCCACGGAGTCGGGTCGTTGGTCGCAAAACGGATACGCACCGCCGGCGCCGGCTTGTACAGGAACGGTCCAGTCGCAGCCAGCGCGGCCTTTTCCTGGCGCAGCGGCGTCAGGTCGTCCAGGATCCAGAAGCCGCGCCCATGGGTTGCGGCCACCAGGTCGGAACAGAGACAGCTGCTGTCATCTTTGACCTGGATGTCACGCACCGAAATCGGCGGCATGTCGAGCTTGAGCGAACGCCAGTGATCACCATCGTCGAACGAGACCCAGACCTGCAACTCGGTGGCCGCATAGAGCAGCCCTGGCGTGTGGGGATCTTCGCGAATCGAGTTGGCCACCGCCCCCGGCGCGATGCCGGTGTTGATCTCGGTCCACGTCTTGCCGCCATCGTGCGTGCGCCAGAAGTGCGGATTCATGTCGTCGATCCGCATCGTGTTGGCCGCCGCATACGCCGTGAGTGTATCGAAGTGGCCGGCATCGATGTTGAAGATCCGGGTCCACGGCTGGATCGCCGACGGCGTGACATTCTTCCACGTGGTGCCGCCGTTCATCGTGACCTGGATGTTGCCATCATCGGTACCGGCCCAGAGCACCCGCACGCTGCGTGGCGACGGCGCCAGTGCGGTGATCGACCCGGCAGGCCCCGGCTTGACCGTGCTGGCGTACTTGCCAGCGGTGGCCGGCACGGCCCATGTCTGACGCGCGAGGTCAGGCGAGATGCGGGTCCAGCTGTGACCGCGGTTGATTGTCTTCCACACCGCATTCGATGCGTAGAACAGCACGTCGGCGCTCACCGGCGACCACGCGATCGGCATGGTGCGCACATTACGATTGAAATCCGGAGCACGGGCAGCAGCGTCGGGACCGACGGTCGTGGTCTGGCCAGTCTTGCGGTTGTACAGCGACACATTGGTGCGCTGGCTGCCAAAGACCATGTCGGGATCGCGCGGATCGGGTGCCGCGATGCCGTATTCCTGAATGTTGACCGGATGCCAATCATGGAAGGTGATCTCGCCATCCATCGAGCGACTGTCGACGCACGCCGAGCCGGAGTCCTGCTGTCCGCCGCACACCATGTAGGGAAAGGAGTTGTCGGTCGAGACGTGATACATCGCCGCCGTCCCCTGGGTATACCAGTTGCTCCACGACTCGCCACGATTCGCCGACACGACGGCACCCTGATCGGCAACGGCGAAGACAATATTGCTGTTGCGCGGATTGATCCACGTCTTCTGGTAATCGTCGCCGCCCGGCGAACCGCGCACCGCCGACCACGACATCCCGCCGTCGTCAGTCCGCCACAACACGGTGGACGAACTGTAGACCACGTTCTGGTCCTGCGGATCGACAGCGATCGTCGGCAGGTCGCCGCCACCGATGCGGACCAGCGGCCGCGGATCAGCGGTGCGCCGCTCCGCGCCCGCGGCCGGATCATTGATCGCCAGCTGCCAATGCTCGCCAGCATCGGTCGACTTGTAGAATCCCACCGTGCCGGTCGCCCCACGGCCACCGCGCCCGCCAGGTGCCGCACCTGCCGAACCGGCCGCCATCGCATACAGCACGTTCGAGTTGCTGGTCGAGATCGCCAGGTTGGCCTGGATTATTTCGGGCAGCCCCTCGGTGAGCTGCTTCCAGGTCGTGCCGCCATCGGTCGACTTGAAGATGCCATTGGTCGGCGCTGCGCCACCGAATTCGCTCCCTTCGATGAAGCTCTGCTGCTGTTCCCAGAGTGTCGCGTACACCGTTTCCGGATGATTCGGATCGATCCGCACATCGTTGCCGCTGGTGTACTCATCCTTGTACAGGACCTTCTGGAACGTCTTGCCGCCGTCGGTCGAACGAAAGATTCCGCGCTCGGCGTTGGGCCCATAGGGGTGGCCGAGCGCTGCCACGAAGAAGCGATTCGGATCCTTCGGATCGACATCGATCATCGCAATCATCTGGGTATCGAACAAGCCCAGATGCGTCCACGTCTTGCCGCCGTCGGTCGTCCTGTAGACACCATCGCCAGTCGCGAGATCGGGGCGGATGATGCCAGCGCCAGTGCCGACGTAAATGACATTGGGGTCCGACGGCGCCACGGCAATGGCGCCAATCGATCCAGTACCGGCGGAGTCGAAGATCGGATGCCAGGTCGAGCCATAATCGGTCGAGCGCCAGACACCGCCATTGTCGAAGCCGGCGTAGAAAACGTTCGGCTGGCTCGCGACACCGGCAAGGGCACGGGCGCGACCGGCCCGGGTGGGCCCGATCGTGCGCCAGTGCATCTCCTGGTACATGTGCGGAGTCTGCGCCATGACCGGCACAACGGGCAAGGCAATCAACGTGAGCAGCAAGCGGCGGACGACGGTGGCACTCATGCGGCAAACCCCGGCAGATGTGATGGTGGCCGCGCTGGCGCAAAGCGGTGAGCCGCTACGAGGATTTCGGCGCAACCGTTGGCTTGGCGGGTTCCGTAACATGGCGCGAAGGACCCCGCAGCGCCACTGACCTTTGGGTGCAAACGCAAACGGCCCCGGAAATCCGGGGCCGCGTGTCTACCGTGGGACCGCCTGGCGATCAGGGCGAGAAGCCGAGCCCGAGGGAGAAGATCGACGGGTGGTTGTCCGATGCGTTGCGGCGGTCGTACGCTGCCCGGACCGTCATCCCGTTGAGGAAGGAGAGATCGATGCCGCCGCTGATCCCGAAACGGGTATCGGTTCCTTCGCCAGCCGTGCCGTGAAGGATATCGATGCGCGGCGCGATCCAGGGCTTGATCGCAAAAGCCGGATTCGGAATCGTGCCCGAGAAACCGAGTGAGATCGGAACGTGGGTCCGGTCGTCATTGCCGATCGACCAGCGAGCGGCGCCAGCTTGCAACGTGACCCGAAACGGAACGAGCGGCCCGCCGAGCAGGCGCAGTGTTGCGTTGACACCTTCAGACCAGAGGCCGTCGCCATTCTTCGGCGAGAAGTGCGACACCGCTGCCCCGACGCCAAAGAACCCGAGCCCGACCGAAGCGCGGGCGCCTTCTGCAGTACCGCCGCCGGCGTAGTCATCATTCGCGAAGCCGACGTCCGCGCCCACGTTGATCCCGCTCGGCGCCCCGTTGTTGACCACCGGGATGCCCAGCACCTGGGCCGACGCACCTGCCGCAACAAACGACACCATTCCCAACACCAGCAGGGTACGACGAATCATCAGGCTCTCCAGTAAAGTCAGTGCAGGAACGCGACGGTAAAGCCGATCCCGCTCAAGTTGCCCACCGCCGCGCTGAACCGCAGGTCCAGGCGTGGCGTCACGCGGGCGTCCAGGCCAAAACCAAGCGAAAACTGTGTCCCGGTGGCGTCGCCCATCAGGAAGGTCAGCACCGGCTGGACATACGGCACCAGCGAGATATCGGATCCTTCAATCAGCACCCGGCGTCCCATCGAGAAGCCGACCGGAAGATACCCCACCGTCGCGCCACCACCACTCTGAAAGCCAAGCCCGACCGTGGCCGACCCGTCGAGCGGGAACGACTCGGTGTGGGTCACCAACCGGCTCCGCAAGTCGACACCCACCAGCGCGTCGGATGTACCCGGGCCCGGCGGGCTGTAGATCCCGGCCCGCACGCCGATATCGGTCGTGCCCGACAGGCCGCCGCGCACCGACCCTTCAAGATCGAACCCCGCACCCGGTTCCGAAAGCGAAATGGCGAACTCGCTCTTGGCAAATGCCCGGTACGGGGCCTGATAGACCGGCGTGCCGGTCGACTGTGCCTGCGCCGCGGCGGCCCCTGCCACCAGCAGCAGGGCGCCGCTCGCAAAACTACGCCACATCACTCTCTCCCTGTACACGTTCCGCCAGGATTCGGACGCTGTTCTTGACGACCTGGAGGAAGCCTCCTTGCACACGGAAGCGACGCGTCGTGCCGCCCGTCGTCACTCGCAGGACGCCAGTGCCGAGGACGGTCATCAATGGCGCGTGATTGGCCAGAATGCCAAGCTCACCATCGAACGCCGGCGCAACGACCGCGTCGGCTTCGCCATCGAACACCGCCGCTTCGGGCGAAATGACGGTGACGCGCATCAGCCCTGCAACTCCTTGGCGCGCTTGATGACATCTTCGATGCCGCCCTGCATGTAGAACGCCTGCTCGGGCAGCGTGTCGAACTCGCCCGAGAGCACGCGCTCGAACGACGCCACGGTCTCCTCGAGCTTGACGTACTTGCCCGGAAAGCCTGTGAACTGCTCGGCGACGTGGAACGGCTGCGACAGGAAGCGCTGCAAGCGGCGCGCGCGGCCGACGATCTTCTTGTCCTCTTCCGACAGCTCGTCCATGCCCAGGATGGCGATGATATCCTGCAGTGCCTTGTAGCGCTGTAGCGTCCGCTGCAAGCCAATGGCAACATCGTAGTGCCGCTGGCCGATGAACTGCGGCGCCAGAATCCGGGAGGTCGAGTCGAGCGGATCGACCGCCGGATAGATGCCGAGTTCGGAGATCGCGCGCGACAGCACGATTGTCGCATCAAGGTGCGCGAACGCCGTGGCCGGCGCCGGGTCAGTCAAGTCGTCGGCCGGGACGTAGATCGCCTGCACCGACGTGATCGATCCATTGCGGGTCGACGTGATCCGCTCCTGCAGGTCGCCCATTTCGGTCGCCAGCGTCGGCTGATAGCCAACCGCGCTCGGCATCCGGCCGAGGAGAGCCGAGACCTCGGCGCCCGCCTGCGTGAAGCGGAAGATGTTGTCGATGAACAGCAGCACGTCCTGGCCTTCGACGTCACGGAAATATTCGGCGACCGTCAGCCCCGACAGGCCGACGCGCAAACGCGCGCCCGGCGGCTCGTTCATCTGGCCGTAGATCAGGGCGACCGAGCCGAGGATGCCGGCTTCCTTGAACTCGAGGTAGAGGTCGTTTCCTTCGCGCGTCCGCTCGCCGACGCCGCAGAAGACCGACTTGCCGCCGTGACCCTTCTGGACGTTGTTGATCAGCTCCTGAATGACGACCGTCTTGCCGACGCCGGCGCCGCCGAAGAGGCCGATCTTGCCGCCCTTCACGAACGGCGCGATCAGGTCGACGACCTTGATGCCGGTTTCGAGAATCTCGGTCTTCGGCTCCAGCGAAGTGAAGTCCGGCGACGGCCGGTGAATCGACCAGCGCGGCGCGTCAGCGGGAATGTCGGGGCCGCCATCGACCGGCTCGCCGAGCACGTTGAGAATCCGCCCCAGCGCCGCGTCACCGACCGGCACCTTCACGGCGCTGCCGGTGTCGACGGCCTGCATCCCGCGGGTCACGCCGTCGGTCGAGCTCATCGCCACCGCGCGCACCTGATTGCGGCCAATGTGCTGCTGTACCTCGACGACGAGGTGCACCGGCACCGGACCGCTGTCGTCGAAGATGTTCAGCGCGTTGTACAGCTCCGGGAGCTGGTCGGGCGGAAACTCGACGTCGAGCACCGGGCCGATGATCTGGACGACGGTGCCGGTTGATCCGACCCGGGTTTCAGTTGCTGTAGTCATGTTGTAATCCCTGCGTGTTAGAGCTTCCAGTCATGCTGATGGCTAATGGCTGATGGCTGTTCCTCGCGTTTCCGCAGAGGTCAGTCCGTCACGACCATCAGCCATCAGCCATCAGCCATCAGCCACCGTCCATCAGCCCCGCAGCTACCCCTGCTGCGCCGCCGCGCCACCCACCAGCTCGGCGATTTCCTGCGTGATCTGCGCCTGCCGCTGACGATTGTACTTCCGCTTGAGTCCTTCAAGCAGGTCGCCGGCGTTGTCGGTCGCGTTCTTCATTGCGGTGCGTCGTGCGGCCTGTTCCGCCGCGACCGTCTCGACCAGGCCGCGATAGATGACGTTGCGCACGTAGAGCGGCAGCAACGCCTCCAGCAGCGTCTGCGGATCGGGCGACAGGATGTAGTCGGGCCGCATACCCTGCGCACCCGCCGCTGGCGTCTCGATCGGCAGCACGCGCACCGTCGTCGGTGGCGCATTGAGCACGCTCAGGAAGCGCGACTGTACCAGCTCGACCACGCCAAGGCGGCCAGCGGCGAAATCGCTGATCAGGTCGTCCACCACCGACGCCGCATGCTCGGCGGTCGGACGATCGCCAATGTCGACACGCTCGCTGCGCAGGTGACGGCCGACGTACTTGAAATAGCCGATCCCCTTCTTGCCGATGCCAACGATCTCGACATCGTACCCTTCACCGCTCAACGCGTCGACTCGCCGCCGCGCTTCCTTGATCAGGTTCGAGTTGAAGCCGCCGGCGAGGCCGCGGTTCGACGTGATCAGGATGACAACTGCTTTCGATGGACCGCCAGCCGACGGCGCCGCTGGCGTCCGCAACATCGGGAACTGCGAAGCGAGGTCCGGGGTAGCGAGATCGGCGATCACTTCGCTCAGCGCCTGGGCATAGGGGCGCGCCGCCGTGACGCGATCCTGGGCACGCTTGAGCTTGGACGTGGCCACCAGCTCCATCGTCCGCGTGATCTTCCGCGTGTTGTTGACGGAACGAATCCGTCCCTTGAGCGCGCGGTTGGTTGCCATCTCAGGCCGGCTTGAACATCGGCTTGAACGCCGCGATCGCCTGGTCGATTTCCGCCTTGACCTCGTCGGAAAGCACCTTCTTGTCGCGCAGGTTGGTAAGCACCTGCGGACGCGACGCGCGCAGCCATGCCAGGAAGTCGGCTTCCCACTGCCGCACCGCCGGCACCTCGACATCATCAAGGTGACCGTTGGTCACGGCGTAGAGCGCGAGGATCTGTTCCTCGACCGGCACCGGCTGGTACTGCGGCTGCTTGAGGATCTCAACCATGCGGGCGCCACGCGCGAGCTGGCGCTGGGTGGCCTGATCGAGGTCGGAGCCGAACTGGGCAAACGCTTCGAGCTCACGGTACTGCGCCAGCGAAAGACGCAGTGGACCGGCCACCTGCTTCATCGCCTTGATCTGCGCGTTGCCACCGACACGACTGACCGAGAGACCGACGTCGACCGCTGGACGCACGTTGGCGTAGAACAGGTCGGTCTGCAGGAAGATCTGGCCGTCGGTGATCGAGATCACGTTGGTCGGGATGTACGCCGACACGTCGCCGGCCTGCGTCTCGATGATCGGCAGCGCGGTGAGCGAACCACCGGGCACCTTGATCCGCGGATCGAGTGCAGTGAGCGTCGCATCAGTGCTGATCTTCGCCGCGCGCTCCAGCAGGCGCGAGTGGAGATAGAAGACGTCGCCGGGATACGCTTCGCGGCCCGGTGGGCGACGGAGAATCAGCGACATCTGGCGATACGCTGCCGCCTGCTTGGAAAGATCGTCATAGACGCAGAGGGTCGGCTTCCCCTCTTCGTACATGAAATACTCGGCGATCGCGCACCCGGTGTACGGCGCGATGAACTGCAGCGGCGCCGGATCCGATGCCGACGCAACCACCACCACCGTGTAATCCATGGCGCCAGCGGCCTTGAGCCGCTCCACCACCGTCGCCACGGTCGACCGCTTCTGGCCGATGGCGACGTACACGCAGATGACGCCGGTGCCCTTCTGGTTGATGATCGTGTCGATCGCAATCGCCGTCTTGCCGGTGCCGCGATCGCCGATGATCAACTCACGCTGACCACGACCGATCGGGATCATCGCGTCGATCGCCTTGATGCCGGTCTGCAGTGGTTCGGTCACGGGCTGGCGGACGATGATGCCCGGCGCGATCATTTCGATTGGCCGCGCCGATGCGGCGTCGATGGCACCGAGTCCGTCGATCGGACGGCCGAGGCCGTCGACCACGCGACCGAGAATCTTCGGCCCCGACATCACCTCAAGGAGGCGGCCGGTGCAACGCACCTCGTCGCCTTCCTTGAGCTTGAGGTAGTCGCCCATGATCGCGGCGCCGACCGAATCCTGCTCGAGGTTGAGCACCAGCCCGGTGATCACTTCACCGGTCTCGCGCGCCGTGAACTCGAGCATTTCGCCCGAGATCGCGCTGCGCAGGCCGTAGATCAGCGCAATGCCATCTTTCACTTCCAGCACGGTTCCGACGTCATTGACGTCCATCGAACCGAGGTTGGCCGCCTCGATCTCCTTGAGGAGAATCTCCTTCAACTCACCGGGGCGCAGCATCGAATCCGTGGCCATGGCACTCAATCGTAGAGGTTCATACCCAAACGCCGGGACAGCTTGTGAAAATAATCACAAGCCGGGACCGCATACAAGCGCGGAAGAATAGCCCGGCGAGCCCGGCCGGGCCACGGCAGCGTTCAGGCCCAGCGCGCCGTTCGACCCGGACGAAGCCGTTCGGCAATCCTGCCGGCATCGAGGGTCGCGATCTGGCGCGCCGAGACCCCCAGCGTGCGCCGAGCCGTCTGTTGCAGTAGGGCGACGGAGGAAAAACCGAGCAGCCGGGCGACGTCCTCGACCCGGTAACCGGGGTTACCGAGCAACTGCGCCGCCGCGACCAGGCGCACTGCATCGATCGCCCGCTTGAGGGTCGGCGCACCGCCCGCCCCGAAGCGGCGGGAGAGCGTTTCGCGGCGCACGCCAAAGCGCTGGGCAAGGGCTTCGGTGTCCAGGCCGGCCGGGGCGGTCGCGATGATCGCGGCCCAGACCTGCAGCTGCAACGGGTCGATCAGGTCCAGGCTTGGGGCGAGCGGGAGGAGGTCGCTCTCGCGGCGCGCGGTGAGCCCGTTGCGTGCCAGCATGGCGGTCAGCGCCGGTTCATCCAGCCCTTCAACGGCTATAGCCGCGACGCGTTCGCGATGCAGATGTCGCAACAGCTCGGCATCGTCGGACCGGAGCGGCAGGTAGACGATCAGCGGCAACCCGGGAAAGTCGCGGCGCAAAGCGTCCAGTACCGGACCCCGCGCGGCGTCAGGGCCGAGGATGATCGCGTCGAAACAGTGGCGTTGCAGGAGGACATCGAGGTGGGCTGGCGACCGTGCCGTGAAGAGCGGCCATTCGTGTCGCGGCAGTGCCCGGCGCAGGGCAAGGAGTGCCGGCCGGCGTTCGAGGAGCGCGGCGACTGCCGCCATCAATCAGTCGCTGGTCGCGTGCGCCGCAACTTCAGCCGGCTCAGCGGGACGCTCGCGCCCTTCACCCACGGCGAGCAGCGTGCGCGCCATCTCGGCGCCACGACGCAACACGCCGCGCGCGTTGTCATAGCTCAGCACCTCGAGCGCGCGTTCGAGCTTCTCCCAGCGCACGGCGGTGATCCCCTCTGCCACCTGCGGCGAGCACTCGCCTTCAGGTGATTCGAGCAGGAAGAAATGACAGTATTTATGGATGTAGCGACCGCGGAATCGGAAGTGCCAGTCGATGATCCGGATCGGCCCTTGCACGATCAGCTGCTCCAGCCCGGTCTCTTCGCGGGTTTCGCGGAGCGCTGCGACCACCGGCGACTCGCCCTCTTCCAGGTGCCCTTTCGGAAATCCCCAGTGGGCATAGCTGTCCTTGATGAGGAGGAAGCGCGCTGTCCCGTCGGAGTCGCGTCGAAATACGATCCCGCCGGCAGAGACTTCCCGCTCGGCTTTCTTCTTGGCCATTCCGGAATCTAGTCCGGTCGGCAAGCGCCGACCGCCCGGATGGCGCTAGGCGGCGAAACTCGCCAGCGCCTGGCCCACCTCACCCGCCCGGAGCCGCTTGAGCGCGCGATCGCGGAGCTGCCGCACGCGTTCGCGGGTGATTCCCAGCACCACGCCAATCTCCTCCAGGGTGTGCTCGCGACCGCCGTCCAGCCCGAAGTAGAGGAGGAGCACCCGCGCGTCGCGCGGCGAGAGCGTCTGCAGCGCGCGCGTCACTGCCTCGGCGCGGAAGCGGGCCATCACCTCCGCTTCGGCGTCCGTGGACCCCTCGACCGAAAAGCGGTCGATCAGGGTTCGTTCACCGTCGCCATCGAGCGGTGAGTCAAGACGCACTTCGGCCGTGTTGAGCGCCGAGAGTGATTGGACGACATCGAGTGCGAGGCCGGTGGCGCGCACCAGTTCCTCGGGGGTTGGTTCGCGACCGAGTTCCTGGCGCAACGCTTCGGCGGCGCGGATGATGCGCGACAGGTCAGCCGTGCGATTGAGTGGCACGCGCACCGCACGTCCCTGCCGCGCCAGCGATGCGAGAATCGACTGACGGATCCACCAGACGGCGTACGAGATAAACTTGACGCCCTGCTCGGGATCGAACTTTCGCGCCGCCGTCATCAGCCCGACGTTCCCTTCACCGATCAGGTCGGTGAGCGGCATGCCGCGGTTCTGGTACTTCTTGGCGACCGAGATCACGAAGCGGAGATTGCGACGCACCAGCTCCTGCATCGCGTCTTCATCGCCGCGTCGGACGCGGCGAGCAATGGCGACTTCCTGCGACACGGTGAGCAGCGGCGTGCGGGACACTTCGTAGAGGTATTGATCGAGGATGTCGCCGTCGGCATCGTAGATGCCGAGTCCGCGGGAGGTTTCTGGTCGTCGGGACTTGCGGGGCGGCGGGCCTTCGCTCGCCAGGATTTCGGCGAGCGACAGTGAGTCAGGGAGGTGACACCGCGACGCGGGGTTGACCGCGACGGGGGCAGGATCGGATGGCACTGCAGCGGAGCGATTCATCGGCGAGACACCATGCCTGAAATGAACGACGCGAACGCGACGGATGACCGATTGTTCCTGATTTTCCTTGACACGATATGTCGCGGCAGATAGGTTGTCGCGCCGTTGTGAGGGCGCGGACCGGGCCCGACACGGCAAAGTCTAATGGGGGCGTAGCTCAGTTGGGAGAGCGCGTGAATGGCATTCACGAGGTCAGGGGTTCGATCCCCCTCGCCTCCACTGCGGCAGCCGGAGCGGTGGAGTGGTTGGTTAGGTAGGGCTGATGGCTGATGGTCGTGGGGGCAAGCGGTGGTGGGGGACGGGCGGAGCAGCCATTAGCGATCAGCCATTAGCCCTCCGGCCCTAGCCATCGCACCGGAACCCGGATACTTTGGGCGTCCGACGCGGGAATAGCTCAGTTGGTAGAGCACAACCTTGCCAAGGTTGGGGTCGCGGGTTCGAGTCCCGTTTCCCGCTCTGAAGCTGGACGAGAGGATTTGCCGAGGTGGGTGCGGCCAGGTGGCCGAGTGGTTCCTCGGAACAAGCGTCGCGGGGTGGAGCAGTCTGGTAGCTCGCCGGGCTCATAACCCGGAGGTCGTGGGTTCAAATCCCACCCCCGCCATGGTGGTACCGACGGGCAGCTGGCCCTGCTGGGTCGTCTGCCCGTTGGCTGTTGCACGGGCGGTTAGCTCAGTTGGTTAGAGCGCCACGTTGACATCGTGGAGGTCACAAGTTCGAGCCTTGTACCGCCCATCGGTTGCCGTAGCGTCGCAGGCACGGGTCCATAGCTCAACTGGATAGAGCATCTGACTACGGATCAGAAGGTTAGGGGTTCGACTCCCTTTGGGCCCATGCGGCACGCTGCGGTGGAAGGCAAGGAGTTGCGGGGCGTAGCGCAGCCCGGTTAGCGCGCCTGCTTCGGGAGCAGGAGGTCCGGGGTTCAAATCCCCGCGCCCCGATTGACTGCATGTGAAAGCCCTGCCTGGTCGTCACAGACCAAGCAGGGCTTTCGCTTACCCCGATGTCCGTGGCCAGCCTCGAGCGCGGGTTGAGAACCCTTCCGGAATAGTCCGTGGAAGAACGTGATAAGGCATCGCCGGCACGCCATCAGCAGTCCAACCGGTAACATGCAACACAGGCAACGCGTCGCCGTCGGGGCGCAATCGCCTGAATCGCTGACGTCGTCACGCGAGTGCTTGGGTCATTTCGCCGAGAGCTCAGTCATTGGAGACCGGCCGCTGAGGTGGGGGCTGTCGGTCCGCCGGCAGCGCGAGCCGGGCAGCTATGGCTTCCATCTGGCGCCGGCGCAATCGCGCCCACGCTGGAAGGCGAAGCGCACTGTTCGCAAACATGGCTGCACCGGCAGCGAAGAGAACAACGAACCCTGGCGCGGCATGGCCGAACGGGATGCCGGCCGCAGAAGCGAGAGCCACTGCGGCGGTGATTCCGACGGTGGCGAGCCCGGCAGCCATCTGGGCGCGGGCGTCGCCTTTGAAGGTCCGGAGGCGAAGGCGGTCACCGGTCGCGGTTGGCTCGAGCAGCGCCTGAAGGTTTCCGTTCGTCCATTGGCGAAGGGAGCCAGTTGAACTCACCGTCCCTCGGGTGTTGAATACTTCGCGCAATTCGACGACTAGCTGCTCCCACTCCTCCTCCGTGATCCGTCGATTCAAGGCGACGGTTCGTTCGACTCCGATGGGCAGTCCGAGATAGGTCTGCGATCCGACTCGCGCGTCCAAGTCCACTGACTGCGCGGCTAGAGCTACGGATTCGGCAGGGATGCCAACTTCGCGTCCGATCTCTTGCAGATCGGCGAGCGTCAATCCCTCATCACCGGGGACCGCAAACGGAGAGGCCTGCGGATCCTCGGCGGCCTTCAAGAAGATGGCCGCGACTTCTGCCTCGGTATATCGCCGAACGCTCATGGTGCCTCCAAGATCGCTGCTCTAGGCATCCTCAACACCACGATCGAGATGGTCGTCGCGGAGGCCCGACAAGAACTCACATGCCGATACGCCCTCGCCCGGCCGACGACGCGCGTGGTAGGCATCACGCAACACCCGTCACTCCGTAGCAATTGATCGACGCCTTCTCGTATTGTGGCTTTCCCATGGAACTCCCTGCCGAACGAGCACGCGTATGGTTTCCAACGAACCGCGGGCATTGTTCTCATTCCGACACGGATCGTGACACCGAGCGACTCAGCGCTTCAACCGGCGGGCGAGCGGAAGCGGCGCCGCCCTTCAATCCCAATCATAGCTCGCGCCAAGCCACCCTGCTTTCGCGTTTCTGGCAGCAGGGCACCGCGACCGATGGAGAGAAGAGAACCCCGCCTGCGGATAGACCGTTGGCGGGGTTTTTGCTTCACGGAACCC
The DNA here is from genome assembly GCA_036499125.1 of Gemmatimonadales bacterium. Lineage (GTDB taxonomy): Bacteria > Gemmatimonadota > Gemmatimonadetes > Gemmatimonadales > GWC2-71-9 > Palsa-1233. The sequence goes on along the minus strand of DASYEH010000009.1, from coordinate 317,156 downwards.
ATCAGCCTTCGCCTCCCCTACTCCGTCATCGGAAACTTTTCCTCGAACCACTTCGCCCAACGCGGTTCCTCTCGCGCAACGGTCGCCGGACCATTCGCACCATACATGTACACGTGCATCGCTACCATGACCGGGCCACCAGGGTAACCCGCGATCCCCAGTGCTGCGACCCCGCCTCCCGGTGTGTCGAGACGGATCAGCGCGTCGAACGGATCGCGCGTGGCGTACTCCACCACGCCACTCATCGCCGGTAGCCCCTTCGGTGCACTCCACTTTTCGCCGACAGCCATCGTGCCGAGACCCAGCGCCCCGGTGAACGTGTCCCACGCTTCCGCCTCCGTACCAACCCCCGAGCCGGTCCACTTCATGAACGTCGCCGCCTGCCCGCGGAAATGGGTGAGGTAGATCCGCAGGATCTCGAGGAAGCTCGCGAAGCCACCCTTTGCCGCTTCAAGCTGGTCGTCCCAATCCGCACTGCTGGCGAAGAGACTCTGCACGATGCGGACAACGCAGACGCCGCCGCCCTTGGCCTCCACGGTCCACTCGCTCGCGATCGGCGGCGACCCGGGCATCCAGCCATCGGCCTGCGTGGCGTACATCCGCGGCGGATCGTAGGCGGTGACCGCCGAACGCGGCTCGATGCCCGGGCCGAAGTGAATCGTAAGCGCGACCGGCTTGCCATTCTGCTCCTCGAACGTGGTCGGCACGAACCAGGCGGAAATCCCCGGCGCGGTGCCGATCGCGTTCCACACTTCGTCCGGTGTGCCGGGCACCTCGAACTCGACCTGCATTGAACGGCGGCCGGACGGCTCGACATTGATAGCCATGATCACTGCTCCTTCGGTTTGGTGTGCTGAGGAAGAGGGTGCGCCACAACCACCAGCCGATGGGCTCGGCCCCCGGGCGCGTCGACATCGTGATACTTCGCCACGAGCTGGGCGATGGATTGCGCCAGTTCGTGAGTAAACGCAGCTCGCTCGGCGGGGGAGCGAAAACGGACTTCGGTGTCGATCGACAGCGTGGCGAGGCGCTTGCCGGCAGCCTTCGCGCGCCGGACAAGGTCACCCATTTCCCGGACGATGCGGGCGCCCAGGGCGATCAGGTACCCCGCCGAGAGTCGATCGAGCTGCGCGTTCGGGTCGGCGCCCACCGCCCCCATCGCGGCGGGGCTCACGACGTACTGGCCAGCAGTCGCCTCGAAGAACCGCTCGGTAATCCCGCCCCATTGGCGCCGTGATGCGACCCGCACCAGCCCGTGCGCCTCGAGGGTGTTGAGGTGATAACTGACCTTCTGGCGCGTCAGGCCGACCCGCGCGGCGAGTGTCGCCGCCGAGGCGGGGGCGCCCAGTTCGGCGAGAATCCGGCTCCGGATCGGCTCGAGCGCGACGGTCGCCGCGGCGGGATCATCGATGACTTCGATATCGAACATGGCGGGATTTTATCCTTGACAACTTTTATTGTCAAGAGGGGCACTGAAGTCCGTCAACGTCAACGACTATTCGCTCACGGAAGATCGATTTACAACGCGCCCTGCGACGGCAGGCTTACGAGCTCACGTCTGGCGGGGCGTCTTACGGCGCATCTCGGCGTCAGTGAATGGGTATTTCGAATCCCTGTCCGCCAATAGCCAAAGCGGCAACGCGACCGTGATAAATCCTGCGACGATGGCGAGGGCTGAGCCAGCGATAATGTCACCTGTCGTCGCCAACTTGCTTGCCGTGACATACCAGAAGTAGTACACGCCGATGGGAAGAAACAGGAACATGACGGTCGCAAGACCGGGATTGTAGAAGCTCTTCCGTCGCACGTTGATCACGAGGCCGTGCACGATAAACTGGAGCATTCCGAAGAGAACGACCGCGCTGCCAAGCCAGATGACGCGCGGCCAACATATGGCTGCGAGGTAGAACGGGTATGCCAGGAATACGTTGGTGATCAGACACTGATTGGCGTTCAAGGGATAACGATCGGGCACCTCTCTCTCCCCGAACACGTCCGCGTTGAATATCGCAGGAAAGCCGCCGGGATAGGCATACTCCTCAAACTGGTGGACGAGCAACGCCATGAAACTGTAGATGAATACGACCTGAACGAGACTGAAATCGGTTCGCCAGTAACCAATGACGAACGAGAGTGCCGCAAAGATGACTCCTCCGACATTGTACCAGTTGTGACGGTAGTATTTCATGTCCGGTAGGAATGATTATAGCGCCCTGGACAGACAACCGTGATCGCACCGCCCGTCCTGCATCCGACACCGTTGACACATCGGCTTCCTATGCTTAGCATAGCTAGGTATGAACGGCGAGTCGCTGAAGGGCCATCTCGATTATCTCCTTCTCGCAGCGCTTCGCGGCCTCCCCGCCCACGGGTATGCCATTGCGGAGCGGTTGCGCGCGCGCACCGACAATGCGCTCGACCTGCCCGAGGGAACGCTCTATCCGGCGTTGCATCGGCTGCAGCGTGCGGGCCTGCTGACCAGCACCTGGGGATCGCACAATGGCCGGCGACGGCGGATCTACCAGCTCACGGCCAAGGGCCTTCGCGCCCTGGAAGAGCGGCACGCGGCGTGGCACTCGTTTGCCCGGGCGGTGCGCGGTGTCGTCGAGGGAACCGCGTGATGCACACTGCTCCGCCGTACGGTTGCCAGGCGCTGAGGTCGCGACCCCATGACACTCTTTGACCTGCTCTTCCTCGTGTGCGCCATGGCGTTGTTGGTGACATGCCTTCGCGGCCTGTATCTCGCCGCTCGCCGTCGTTGGATGTCACTTGGATCCCTGGTGATCAAGCTGGCCACTGCGATAGCGGTGTACCTGGCGGTGCTGCTCGGCGTGTCGATCGTGTCCCCCGCCCGCCTGCTGCCGCTTGGGGAACCACAGTGCGCCGATGAATGGTGCATCGCCGTCACCGGCTCGGCACGCACGGCGACGATCGATGGCACCGCAGCGCGCGGGACGTTTGACATCGTCACAGTCCGGGTGTCCAATCGCGGACTGGGCCGCCGTCAGCGGGAAGTCGATGTGTACGCCTACCTGATGGATGCGGCCGGACACACTTACCAGGTGTCGCCCGCTGGCGAAGCCGCGCTGCAGCACACCGGCATCTCGGGCGACTCGTTGACGGACTTCGTCGACGCTGGGCGGTCGATCGAGCGGCACCTGGTATTCGATGTCCCAGTGGACGTGACCGACTTGCGCCTCATCAAGGCGACGCACCATTGGACGCCCGCCCAGCTCGTCATTGGTGATGGCCAGAGCATTGCTCACCGCCCAGTCGGGATGCAGACGCACCAGGTCGGCAGCGCCAACGGCAAGAACACCACCGCACCATAGGTAGCTTGACTTCCTATCAATAGGTAGTCATTCTACTCGTCATGCCAGCCAAGCGAGAATCCCGGAACGAGCTCCTCGCCGGCACGATGGACTTGCTCATCCTGCAGACATTGACGCTCGGAAAGTTGCACGGCTACGCCATTGCCCGGCACATCGAGCGGTCGTCGGAAGCGTTGCTCCGCGTGGAACAGGGGTCGCTCTATCCTGCGCTCGAACGGCTGCAGACGAAGGGCTGGGTCACGTCGGCATGGGCCAAATCGCCCACCGGTCGGCGGGCGCGCTACTACACCATTACCAGCTCCGGGCGAAAGCGCCTCGGCGAGAAGATCTCCGCGTTTGATGAACTGGCGCTGGCGATTTCGCGCGTGCTGGGCCGCCCCTGAGCGCGCGACAGTCCCATGTCACTCTTCGACGCCTTCCGCCATCGACTGCGCCCCCTGTTTCGGCGCGATGCGTTCGATCGCGAGATGGACGAGGAGTTCCGCCATCACCTCGAGCTGCAAGGGCAGGATTTCCGAGATGACGACCATGCGACCGCCCATGCCCGGGCGCGTTTCGGCAGTCCGACCTACTACAAAGAGGAGACGCGCCGGATGACGCCGCTCGCATGGCTCGACGCGCTTCGCCAGGACCTGCGCTATGCGACGCGCAACCTGCTTCGCGCGCCGGCGTTCACCGCCGTGGCGACGCTCTCGCTTGCGATCGGCATCGGTGCGAACTCCGCCATCTTCGCCTTGATCTACTCGGTGCTGCTGCTGCCGTTGCCGGTGTCTCATCCCGAACAGTTGGTCGAAGTCGTGCACACCGGGCCTGACCTGCCGAATGACATCTTTTCGTATCACGACTTCCAGTCGCTGCGGCAGGCTTCGGGTTTCGCGCAGGTCACCGCGTTCGGCGGAGCCGGAAACGTCGAGGCCGTGCACGGCAGCGAACCCCGCTCGGTAAGCGTGACCGCGGTGGCAGGCAACTTCTTCGCCACCATTGGCATCCTGCCACTGCAGGGTCGCCTGATCGACGCGGAAGATGAGCGGGTCCGCGCGCCGGTGGTTGTCATCTCCGCGGACCTGTGGACAGCACTCTTCAACCGGACGCCCGATGCCATCGGGGCCACGATCACCCTGCAAGGACGCGGCTTTACGGTGATCGGCGTGACACCTGGATCGTATCAGGGACTCGGCTATCCTGGATCGTTCGAGGCCGCCATCCCGCTCAGCACACTCTCACTGGTGGGCGGCGATTCTGCGGAGACGGCAGGCGCAAACGCGCCGACGCTCCAGATCGTCGGCCGCGTTGCCGGTCGCGGCGCAGCGCCGCGCGCCGCCGCAATGATCGACGCGACGTTTCGCTCATGCTGCGCGAGGGAGTCCATCGGAGCCGGCGTCCGCGGCATGCCCGCCGCTGCCAGTATCCACTTGGTGAACATCGAGCACGGCATCGCATCGTTCAAGTTCGACGTCGCCGCGATGTTCAGTCGCCTGTTGCTGGAATTGATGGGCGGCGCCGTGGTCGTACTGCTCGCGGCGTGCGCGAACATCGCCACCCTGTTGCTCGCCCGGGCGCTGGCGCGGGAGCGGGAGTTGGCGATCCGCCTTTCGCTCGGCGCCTCGCGACGTCGCTTGGCGGGCCAGATGCTTGTTGAGAGCGCATTGCTTGCCTCGATCGGCGCGATGGCGGGCCTGATGCTTGCCGGACTAGCGCTTCGAGTGATCGCCCATCACATGCCAGGCCCGATTGCAGACAGGGTCGGACTTCAGCTCAATGGCGAGATTCTCGGCTTCACGGCCGCCGTTGCCGTCGGCTCCGTGCTGCTCTTCGGCCTCGTCCCAGCGTGGCGCGCCACGCGGACCGCGCTCATCGCGCCACTCAAGGTGGCCGCCAGTTCGTCGGCCGCGAGGCGAACAGGCATGCTCGATCTGGGCGTGGTGGTCGCGCAGGTTGCGATTGCATTGGTGCTGGTCAACGCCGCCGGGCTCTTCGTCGCGACGCTCCGTAACCTTCGCACCGTAAACGGCGGCTTCGCGGTCGAGCGGACTGTGACGACCCGCCTGGACAGCCGCGGGACGCCGTATGAGAACGACGGCATCATTGCCGTAGCGGACCCGTTGCTGCGCGAGGCCGCGCGCATTCCCGGCGTTCGATCGGCCGCGTTCTCGATGGTGGTGCCGATGTTCGGCGGGCGGCGGATTGGATCGGCCATTGCTGTCGAGGGTTACTCGCCATCGCCCGACCAGGACCTCACTGGCTGGATCAATCCCGTGACACCGGGATTCTTCGCCACCCTCGGAATCGCCCTGCGCCAAGGGCGAGACTTTTCATCCGACGATCGCGCGGCGGACCAGCGCGTAGCGATCGTCAACGACGCATTCGTTCATCAGTACATCCGGGACCGGGATCCGCTTGGCATGACGGTCCGGTCCATCATGGGGGCCGACACGATGCTCATGGCGATCGTCGGCGTAGCGCGGGACGCACGATACACAGACCTGCGGCAGCCGGCGCTGCCCATGATCTACATGCCACTGGCGCAGTTCGAGGCACTTCCCGTCGTTGGCCGGCTGCGGGTGCTCAACCTCACCGTCCGGACCATCGCGGACGATGCGGCGATCATCACGTCGCTGCGGAACGCGGTCCGCGCCGAAGCGCCCGACTTGCGCGCCGATGGCCCGGAGACGATCGAGGCGTCGCTCGATGCGGCGATGAGCCGTGAGACGTTGACCGCAGAACTGGCGTCACTGTTCGGCGCCGTTGCACTGATCCTCGCGGCGATCGGGCTGTATGGACTGGTATCCTATCACGTCGCCCAGCGCACCCGCGAAATCGGCGTGCGGATGGCGCTCGGATCGGGGCGATCAAGCGTCGTCTGGATGGTGCTACGGCAGGCACTCGGGCTGGTAACGATCGGCGTACTGGTCGGCGTACCGCTGGCATTTGGCGGCGGAAAGGTGATCGCCGCCGAATTGTTCGGGCTGGCTGGGCAAAACCAGTTCTTTGTCCTTGGCGCGGCCCTCCTGTTGCTGGCCGCGGCGGTGGTAGCAAGCGCGCTCCCCGCGCAGCGGGCGGCCAAGGTCGATCCGGTGATCGCGTTACGGGCTGACTAGAGTCGGGCACTCCAGCCGCCATCAACCCGGTGACAGGCAGATCGAGACAGGAAGCGAAAAGGCGGCCAGAGCCGCCTTCTCGTCCCACTGTTCCCTGCAAACACAACCTACATGCAGAACTGTCCGCGGCTTTTCGGCCCGCCCGGCGCATACGGTGCCGGCTTCCGCGGCAGCATGTCATCACGCTCTGCCGCCTGCCAGGCAAACGCCGCCAGCACCGCCGAGTTGAACATCAGGTCATCGGGCTGCAGGCGCTCGTACACATCCTGGTTGGTGTGGTGCGTGCGCGTGCTGTAGTCCAGGGGATCCTGCACAAACTGGAAGGCCGGCAATCCGAGATTGTCGAAGGCGATGTGATCGGTCGAACCGGTATTGGCGATCGTGTTGATCTCAACGCTCGACGACCGGAACGGCGCCAGCCAGGCATCAAAGATCGGCGCCACCGCCGCGTTCCCCTGATCGTAGACGCCGCGGATCTTGCCGCTGCCGTTGTCGAGATTGAAGTACGCCGAGAACTTGGCGTCCTCCGCGGTCGGGTGGAAGGAGTTGGAGTCGACGTAACCGAAGTGTTGACGGGTGTAGGCGCACGATCCGTACAGCCCCTCTTCTTCGCCGGTCCAGAGCCCGATCCGGATGGTACGGCGCGGGTGCAGGTTGAGCGTCTTGAGGATCCTCATCGCCTCGAGCATCACGCCGGCGCCCGCCCCGTTGTCGGTGGCGCCAGTGCCGGAATGCCATGAATCGAAGTGACCGCCGATCATCACGACTTCATCCTTCAACTTCGGATCGGTGCCGGGAATGTCGCCGACGATGTTGAACGACGTCGAGTCAGCGGGATAGAAGTGGTTGATCATCTCGAGCTCGAGCACCACCGGAACCTTGCGCTCAAGCATCCGCGCCACTCGACCATATCCTTCGGTGGCCACGTGCACGAAGGGGACTTGCGGCGCACCCTTGACGCGCGACGCGCCGTTGTCGGTCCCGATATCGCCGCCCACCCCGCGACCCACCATCAGGATCGCAGCGGTACCCTGGTTTTCCAGCCAGCGCAGCGCCGTCGTGTCACCATTGACGTTGAATGCGCGAGCGCCACCGCGACCACCACGCCCTGCGGTCGCTGCCGGCGCCTGCGCCGCGGCCTGCTGACAGACGGCTGAAAGCTCCGGCGGAGTCCCGCCGCGTCCGCCTCGACCACCGCGGCCGCCAGCCGCGCCGGCTGCAGGCGGCTCAGTCATGGCGGCAAGCGCGGAATCGGAACGCCGACTGCCGTATGCGGTGAACTCGGTCAGCGCGGTGTCTTCCGGTGCAGTAAACATCAGGAAGGCGTTCTTGAGCTTGCCGTTGTACTTCTGCTCAAGTTCCGCCAGGCAACCGGCCTCGATTCGCATCGCCGGACCGGTCACCCGTCCCTTGGTGCTGGCCGACCATGCCCGCGGGGCTGCCGCGATGATGAACGGATTGGGCGAGACGGCCTGCAGCGAGAACCGTTCGTTCTGCCAGCCAATGCCGTTGGGCGTATCCCACGGTTCCAGATGAGCATCAGTGACGCCCCACTTCTTCAACTGCCCGACAGTCCACTCCGCAGCGGTGCGGGCGTTGGGCGACCAGGTCAGTCGCGGACCATAGACATCGGTGAGATAGCTCATCATGTCCATGATCTGGGAATGCTGCATGGCTTCGGTCTTGATCCGTTCGATCGTGGGGACGTCGACCTTTTCCTGCGCGGCAAGCGGCGTCGCGAGTGCGGCAGCGACAACCACAAGAAGCGAGGACCAGGTGGCGCGGGCAATGAAACGCATTGGGGCAACTCCGTGACATGGTTCGAGGATCAGGGTATCAGGCCGGACGACGCTGGGCCGCGTGGCGGCCCGACATGCGGTGCCACCGGTTGAAACTATACGGCCGATCGCCGGAAGTGCCCATGTACCCAGTTGGCACGCCACCCTTACAGCTCGGCGGTATAGACAATGAAGCCCGCATGGCGTGCGACTTTGTCGTAGAGAAGGCGACCCGCCGCATTCGATGTCTGCGTATGCCAGTAGACCCGGCTGACGCCAGCCGCTTTCGCCCGAGTGGAGACGCCCGCGATGAGCAATCGGCCGATGCCATGACCCCGACGCGCTGGCGCCGTGAACAGGTCCTGCAGGTAGCAGGTGAGTTCGATCCGGGTCGTGCTGCGGTGAAAGAGGTAGTGTGTCAGGCCGACCAGCTCCCCTTCAGACTCTGCCACCAGGCCGAATACCGGCTCATCGGCGTCAAAAAATCGGGTCCATAGCGCGTCGGAGATCGCCGGAGCCAATGCCGTCGGACCCGATCGGCCATAGAATGCATTGTAGCCGGCCCAGAGCGGCTCCCAGGCGCCACGGTCAGTTGAAGCAATCGGACGAATGGTCACGGATTCGGTCACGTGCTATCCCGGAACGGGTGATCTTTGCGATGAAGCATATTAACGAGGCGGACACTGGACACTGGACGTACGTAGCGCCACCGGCGCGGGGTATCATTGATGCCGCGCGCGCATGCTCGACCTGCAGATCCTACTACTCAGGCAGCCAATGACCACTCGGTCTCGCACCACCACAATCGCGGCGCTCGCCGCTCTGCTCCTCGCTGGCGGCACTTGGCTCGCTCTGAGGTTGGGACGTCCTGCCAGGCCACCGATCAAAGTCGGTGCGGTGACAACACGACCAGCCACGGCGCACGATGTGTCGCCGTCACTCCGGAGCATGGCGATCACCGATACCACTGCCGCCGAGCCAGAGGTGGACGCGGACGAAGCGGTCCGGGTCAATGCGGATGCACCACTCAGTGACGCGGAGCGCAACGACGGCGAACTGCAGCAGCAACAGGTCGCGCCGATCAGGATCGTCTCACCCCACGGTGCCGACGCCGTCGAGCAGACAACTGCCGGCACCAAACCCGCCGCGCGCATGGTCGCCAACATCGAAGGCCCTGGCCTCGGCTTCACCGGCCCGCAGGGGAAGGGCCGCGGCGGCCTCGATTACTCGCTCGCCGTCGGGCCCAATCATATCGTCGCCATCGTCAATACCGGCGGCATCCATGTCTGGACCAAGAAAGGGCTTCCCGATCCGAAGACAAAACGGCCACTCTTCGACACCACCGGCAGACCGCTCTATGGGCCTGTCAACGTCAAACAAATCTGGAAGGGCTTTGGTGGACAGTGCGATACCCGTGGCAGCGGCGACGCGGTCGTGCTCTACGATCAACTCGCCGATCGCTGGCTGATCGTGGTCCCGTTGTTCAGCAGGTATCCCCATATCACCGATCAGCAGCCATATCCCGAAATCGGCGTGCCGACTGTCAGCGGAAATGGTCAGCGCGGTCAGCCCGGCGGCGCCGCACAACTCGACGTGCCTGACACCGCCGGGCAGGCCGTCCCCGCTCGCGGGGCAGCTCCGGGTCGCGGCGCGGGGCGCGGTCGAGGCGGCGATAGCGCAGCACGAAATCGTGCCGCAGCTGCGGCGCGCCCGACCCTTCCGCCAGATGGCGTGCCGCCGGCGCCGGACACCACGGTCGGCACTTACGGCATGTGCTACGCAGTGAGCACCACCGCCGACCCGCTCGGCACGTACTTTCGCTACGAGTTCATCCGGCCCTACTTCCCGGACTATCCGCGCCCGGCGATCTGGCCCGACGGCTACTACATCCCGACCAGCACCAGCGACAACTTCATCCAGAAGCACGCCTGCGTCGCAGACCGTGCCAGGATGCTCAAGGGCGAAGATGCCACCGAGCAATGCATCGTCATCAACGGCATTCCGTTTCTCAACATGGCAGACATCGACGGCAAGTCGCTGCCGCCACCCGGCGCTCCGATTCCTGTGCTGGCGGCTGGCGGCAGTCAGTTGCGCGGCGTACTCGAAGACTCGGTGATCTATTCGTGGCAATTCCATGTCGACTGGAAGGACCCGAAGAAGACGAAGCTGATCGGCCCGGTGTTGATTCCTGTCGCGCCGTACCATTTCCTCTGCGACGGACAGCTCAAGCAGTGCGTGCCGCAGCCGGAGAACAACACCCGACTCGATTCACAGGGTGACAAGTTGATGGCGCGGGTGACCTATCGCCGCATCGGCAACATAGAACACGTCATCGCCGCGCACTCCATCAACACATCGTTGAACGGCGGCGGCGTGCGGTGGTATGAGTTCCGGGTCGGCAAGGGACGCGCACTGCAGCTCTATCAGCAGGGGACGTACGCGCCGGGAGCCGCCGCCGACTCCCTCTACCGCTGGCTGCCGAGTGCGGCGATGGACAAGTTCGGCAATATCGGGATCGGCTATTCATTCGGTGGGCTGCCGCACCATGTCGGCATCCGGTTCACTGGCCGGCAGCCAAACGATCCGAAGGGGAAGCTGACGTTCGCTGAGGCCGTCGTGGTCGATGGCGGTGGTTCGCAGACAGCGTCACGTTGGGAAGACTTCACCCAGACCGCCGTTGACCCCGATGACGATTGCACCATCTGGCATATCGGTGCCTACGTGCGGGAAGGCACAACCGCGTCGTCGTCAAGGATCTCGGCGTTCAGGATGCCGGGGTGCAAGTGAATGAGAAGTGCTGCCTCGGCGGTGCGCTCACCGTGCCGGACGGCGGGGCGTCCACCCCACCTGCTTCAAGTCCATACGGCCGCTCTCGCTGACCGGCACACCTTCGCGAATCAGCATCAGGCGCTGCGTGACGGCAGATGCACCTTGCAGGGAAATGCGTCCCTGCGCGTTGACGACGCGGTGCCATGGGACATCGAGTCCCTCGTGGAGAGCATGCAGCGCGTATCCCACTTGCCGAGGGCCGCTGGCCTTGGCCAGCATCGCGATGCGGCCATAGGTGGATACGCGGCCGCGTGGAATGCGACGGACCGCGGCGTAGATCCGCTGATAGGTCGTCAGACGTTACCCTGGCCGCGCGCCTGTCGAAGCACCTCATAGGCTGCAATCGCGACGCAGGTCGACAGGTTGAGCGACCGCACTTGCGACGACCTCATCGGGATCGAGAGCAGTCGATCGCGATAGCGCTCGCGAATCTCCACCGGCAAGCCCACCGTTTCACGGCCGAAGACGAGGACGACATCGTTGGCCGCGACGAGCGGCGCGTCCCAGAATGGCCGTTCGCTTTCACTTGAGAAGAACCATGCCGGGCCCAGTTCAGGGAGCTGTTTCTCAAAGGCCTCCCACGATGGCCACACCCTGACATCGACATGTTGCCAATAGTCGAGCCCCGCACGACGGACTTCACGCTCGTCGAGCGAGAAGCCGAGCGGCTCGACCAGGTGCAGTGTGGCGCCGACCGCCAACGCCGTGCGACCGGCGTTGCCGGTGTTCCAATGGATTTCGGGGTGGACGAGGACGATGTGCATCAGGGATTGAAACTATCACTACCCCGGAATGATCACGGGCCTCGCGATATGGCAGCCGTCACCGGCTCTCGCTTTCCGGCGATTCGGTGGCCAGTATTCAACCGGAAGCCGCAGTAGATCAGCACCAGCCCAAGAAACTCGGTCACGTACAGGACCTCTACGTGACCGAATCTGGTCGCCGTGCCGCCAATCCCCGGCAGCAACGCGCCGATGGCGATCGCGATATTCCCCTTGACCTTGTCGGCATCGGGCTTGTCGAAGTAGTAGCGCTGGGCCGACACCAGTGCGCCGCCGACCAGCATGAGCAGCGCATACACGTTGATGAATGGCGAGAAGTAGCGGACCCACGCCCAGACCAGCACGCTGCCCGAGAGTCGGTGGGGCTGGACCAGCGCCAGGTTGAGCGGGCTCAGCACGACACCGATCGAGGCAACCACAACCAACGTGACCAGCACTGCCGTGATCATGTTGGCGGTGCGGCGGCCGAGCAGCAGGTAGGCGGTTCCCTGAGCCAGGGGCGCACCGCCAAGCAAAGCCCCCGTGATGTACCACGCCCGAAAGACAGCCGGATTCCAACCCAATAACGTCGTCCACGACTCGGTGATTGTGCCGGCCGCGAAGGTCAGCACACCGATGAACCACCAGAGGAGGTGCGGAGCGGGGCGTCGGTCGCGCCAACGCAGGTAGAGCTGCGGGGCAAACCAGCATGCGAACGAAGTGGTAAGGATCGGGATGTAGTGGGTAAGGTCTGTCATCGCTGCGGGAGGATAGGGCGCTGTGTCGCCCCGAGCTATCCGAACGACTACGGAGCAGCCTGACAACCCTCGGAATCGATGACGAGAACCAACGCAAAGCACCGGTGGCAGCCGGTCGTGCCGTGCCGCTGCGCCCGCGTTTCGCCGAGTGTCATGCCCCGTCCGCGCGGCGCACCCGCGCATCGACGACAAAAGCCGGCGGCTGATACGCCGAGGGTACCTGCTCGGCCGGTGTGGTCACCCGGTTGCCATCCCGCAGTGACGCGTAGTGCGGCGACATGATTTCCACGCCTGCAGCATTGAAGCGATCCTGAATATTCCGGTGCAGGTTGGAATAGGTGACGGCCATCTTCGCTGGCTGGTCGGTGTACGCATTGATCTGATAGCTGACGAAAAAATCGTCCAGGCTGGTCTGCAGAACAAACGGCGCCGGCGTGGGCATGATGTCTTCCGTGCCAACGGCCGCGTCGATCAACAATTGATGTACCTTCGCCCAGGGCGCGTCATAGCCGATCGTCACCGTGGTATGGAGAATGAGGCCGCGTGATGCAGCGAGCGTCGAATAGTTGATCACCTGGGTCGCCAGCACGGTCCCGTTCGGTATCGTCACCTCGACATTCTTGATCGTCCGCAACCGCGTCACCAGCAACGTCTTCTCCATCACGTCACCAGTCGTCGCGCCGATTTCGACACGGTCCCCGACCCGGAACGCCTGCGTATACGTCAGCACGACCCCCGCGACAATGTTCCCCACCGCGCCGGATGATCCAAGCGACACGAGCACGCCCACGAACAGCGACACCCCCTTGAATGCATCGGAACCCGATCCGGGCAGGTAGGGCCACATCACGACAGCGGCAAAGGCAACGACGAGGAACCGGACGATGCCGTACGTCGGCCGAGCCCAGTCGGGGTGAAAACCATCAATCGCCAAGGCGCCGGAACCGATCGCTTCGAAGATGAGTCGGATCACCTTGATCACATACCGGGCGACGATCACGATGATGATGGCGAAGAGCACATTCGGCAGGTACGCCAGGAAGCCATTGAGCAACGACCGGAGCGGCGTCGTCACATAGCCGACGATCCGCCGGGACATCGGCTGCGTCCATGGGAAGAAGCTCAACACCAGCGGCAGGTAGACGTAGAACATCAGGAGCGTGAGCAGCGTCCGGGCACTGCGCGCGATCACCGTCAGGCCATCGCCCAGCCGGGCCGATGACAGCAACTCGAATCGCTGGACCCGCAATGGCGAGTGACCAGTTCCCAGCGACCCTCGATCGCGGCAGCCGTGACGGAATCGATCCCTGCCCCATGCGCCGCGCGCAGGGCGGCAATGCGCTCGCTCGCTGCCTGGGCGCGATCAGCCGCGTCGAACGGCCCCAGGCGACCATAGAGCATGAAGAGGGTATCAGGTCCCACGACGACCGGGGCACCAACGGGTGGAGCGGCCTTGATCGTATCAGCGGACGGGGGCGTGCGCTTCGGTGACTGGGCGGCCACTGCCTGGTACCCAGGCACCGTGAACCCGACGCTGACCAGCAGCAGGCCGGTCCGGATTCGGTGAGCAAGTCGCATTGATCGCCTCTGCGTTAGCCGTGAACATACCTCGATTACGACCGCTGCGGCCCGCGGGATCTGGTACAACAAGCGCCGCCCGATCGGGCGGCGCTTGTTGTTGCCGAGGTACTTCCGTCGTGCCTAGTGACCCATCACCATGAATGAGAACGTGCCGCTGCTGGGATGCCCGTCGTCCTTGGCACCGTTGCGCCACTTGACGATGTAGGTCCCTTTCGGCAGCGGCGTCTTCAGTGCGCCCGCCACCGTCGTGTCACCGGCGACCGCCTTGACGACGAGCTTTTCCAGCACCGTCGAGTCGGCCTTGAGAATCGCGATTGACGTCGCCGGAAGAAGCACGCCCTCGGTGAATGTCAGCGAGATCACCTTGGGCGACTCGCTCAGCATCGCGCCCTTGGCGGGCATCGACGACTTGAGGCCAGCGTGACGCATCACACCGGTAACCGCCGCCAGTGCGGCAACAGAGAGCAGGAGCTTGAACATTTGTGAGACCTCGGTTTCAGGATGCGAGCTGCAACAGGTGACGCGGTCCGCCGTGCCGAAACGTATCCCAACCGTGCCGAGAATACGATAGCGACGGATTCGGCCGGCGCGGCACCGGCCAGCAGGTCGTCAGCTCAGATCTGCAGCGCCTGTATTGCGAGAACAGCCGCGATCACCATCAGGCCGGCGTAGACGGATCTGAAGAAGCCGTCTCCCTGCAGACGACGATTCAAGACGCGGCCGATGAGGGTCGCCGCGACCGCCCCCGGCAGTGAGAAGAGGAAGTATCGGGTCACGATACTCCCCCAGAGCCCGATCGACGCGAAGCCGATCAGCCCGGCGAGGCTCACTGGCAAGAAATAGCCTTGCAGCGTCGCACGAAAGTGCTGCGGTGACCAGCGACGGAGTGCGCCGTAGATCGCGAGGGGCGGCCCATTCATCCCGAACGCGCCGCCCAGAACACCCGAGATCAAACCGGCGCCGAGGAGCCAAGGCAGACGATCTCGCTCCAGATGCAGCGTCGCCTTGACCGTCAACGAATAGACGGAAAAGCTCATCAAGACCCCGGCCAGGATCAGCTTGACCATCTGCGCGTTGCCGTGGGCCAGCAGCATCAGCCCCAGTGGAATGCCGACCAGCGACGACAGGATCAACCCGCCCGCGCTGCGCAGCTGGATCTGGCGCCAGTCCTGCGCGATGATCATGGTTGCCACCACCACGGAGAAAAGCACCGCTAACGGTGTCGCGACCACCAGCGGAATGCGCAATGCCAGCAACGGTACGGCGACCAGCGCTTCGCCGAAACCCAGCGTGGACCGGACCAGCGTGGCAACGAAGATCACCAGCATCACATATCCGACGGTCGGATCAAGCACCATCCGTTGACTCCAGTGCTCGAAGGTGGTGAGTCCGTCCGTGATGCCCGCGGTGACGCCCGTTGCCCTTGCTCAAACGTATCCAAAGATCGGCGGAAAGACGATCACGACGATCCCGGCCCACGCGGCATAGACCGGCAGGTAAATGGTCTGCCAGCGCTCAAGCGTCGTGAACACGGTGCGGCCGCGGAGAAAACGGATATACAGCACCGCCGACCAGACCAGGTTGACCAGCAGGATCACGTTCTCTCCCAGCGCCGCGACCCGGTTCGGCGTGAGGCCAAACTCGCTGATCCGCGCCGCAATGGCCGATAGCGCCAACCCGTCGGCGAGCAAGGCGCTGACCACCAGTATTACCTGCACGATATCGAACGCGCCGGGCGCCGCGCGCGGATCACGGGCAGAGATCGAATAGAGCAGCAGGCCGATCACCACCGCGAGCAACAGATCGAACGCAATCAGCACGTTGCGATCGACCGTGACACCGCGCCCGGTGAATAGCATCGCCCCAAGAAAGGTCAGCAGCACGGCAGCAAAGAGTGGCGTGAACAGCCGCGTCAGGACCGGCGCCATGTTCTCGACGACGCTCTGCTTGGCCTCTACCAGCCACGACGCCACGATGAAGCCACCCGCCGCACCGCACGGCACCAGCCATTCCTGGATGAACGTCTGCAGTTTGATGCCGATCGCCTCGAAGATCATCGCCATGAATGCCGTGAGCAGGCCGCCACCCAGCGCGATCAGCACGAAGTAGATGAACAGCTCGCCCGAGAACCGGACAAAATCCATGCGGCCGCTCACCTCGTTCCAGCGACCGCCAGCGTAGGCAACGCCGACCAACAGCCAGAGCGCGATCGGCAGATGCAGTGCGGTCAATACTTCCGTGCCGCCGGCCGGCGCAAAGGGATAGCCGTTGGCAAAGACTCCCGCCAGCACGAATCCCGCCACCAGCCAGCCCACCGTCCGGCCGCCAAGCCGCCGCTTCCAGACGAAGTAACCGGTGAGCAGCGGCAGCACGAAGAACGCCGCGTTGCGCGCATAGATCGCAGCATCGCTGTCCTGCACCATGCCGATACCAAAGAGCGCCGGCAGCTTGACCAGCAGCGCGGCGACCGCCGCAAGCCCGAAGACGACAAGCGCATCCGTTCGGGTGGCGGAACCCAGGCCGACTGCGTCGGTCCGCACCATGACGAGTTGCTTCCAGAGCCGATCGGAATGCTCACGCGCAAACTCACGCGAGACGGCATCGAGATCACCCATCCGCTTGACGGCGATGAGGAACGCTTCGTCCGGTGCGAGCCCCGACTCGACCAGCGCGGCGATCTGCTCGCGCAGATGATCCTCCAACTCGGCAATGTCAACGGCGTGGATCGCTTGCCGGCGGCGCGCGTACTGACGCCATTGGTCGATCTGTTCCTCAAGCAATAGCGCGCGACCTTGGTCGGCCATCGTCAGGCTCCGAGTAACTGTGGTGTGATTGGCGCAACCGAGCCAGCCGCGATCGAGCGTGGCAACTGTTGCCAGATCCCGCGGAGGGTGGCATCGACCGCTTGCCATTGGCGGCGTTCTTCGGCCAGCTGCGCGCGGCCCTGCGTGGTGACGCCGTAGTACTTCCGGCGACGCCCCGTCTCGGCGATTTCCCAGCGCGAGCTGATATGGCCGAGGCGCTCGAGCCGGTGCAGCACCGGGTAGAGCATCCCGTCAGTCCACTCCATCCGGCCGCCGGATAGCTCGCGCACGCGTTGAAGGATGGCGTAGCCGTAGCTGTCGGCCTCGGCCAGGATCGCCAGGACGATCGGGGTCGACGACGCGGCGATCAGATCCTTGTTGATCTCCATGGTGTCAGCCATGGCGAGGCCTGGCGGGACAAATCAGACGTTGCATAGCAGTATTATACATTGAGCTGCTAGGTATGCAAGGGACGGGCTATGACGGCCCGGTCTGGCCGCGGTGCTCACTGGTCGAGCGATTCCGCCACTGCCGCAATACGTGCGGCGCTGTCGACGTGATCGCGGAGCGCAACCTGCGATTCGTCATCCTCTGGGCGAGCGGAGAGCACCAGGTCGAGCGCCATCAGGTAGATGTCGGGCAGATCGACGACAACGACCCGGCCATCGCGCTCATCCCGGTACCCCTCAAGCACGTGCAGCAATCCGTGCAAGCCGCCCACCGCCCGCAATAGATCATAGGCGCGCTCGGTGATCGCGGTGCCTGGTCCCAGCGTACTATCCCAGACCTGTACCCGGAGCCGATGCCAGAGCAGCACCGCGTCGGCGCCGATGGCGCACCGGTCGGCATCGAACCAGAAGGTGACCTCATCCCGGCCGGATGGCCACCCGAGTCGCACCCGATTGATGGCATGCTTGGAGAGCGAGACACTGGTCCCATCGGCGAAGGTGGCAGACGCCACGGACATATACCGGTGGGTCAGCGCGAACCCTGCGGCGAGAATAGGGATCGAAAACGCGCCTCCCACAAGCATGTACCGCAAATGCTCGAATCCGAGCGTCGTCACCACCAGTGCGGACGCGATCACGCACACTGCAGCGCTGACCGCGAGCACCCAGTTGCTGGCCCTACGACCGGTAAGTTTTCTGAGCGCACTAAATAGCAAGATGCCGACGCTATACTCAGCGACAGCCAACGACCACGCGCGTGGCTCAGTTCGCAGGCCAATCGCGTACACGGCGATCGACAGTACGGTTCCACCGGCCAGGATGTAGATGCTGCGCCGCAACGTCCTGGCACGATAGTTCACTTCGGCGCGCAACCGCATGGACAGCGAACCCCCCAGGCCTCGAACGGGCGCTGGTCCGATCCGGAGCAGTTGCAGTCGGTCACTGATCTGGGCGGGGACCAGCCATTCATCGCCGGCACCGGCAGGCACTGCGGCCGCAAAGCGCGCCGTCAGCTCTGGCAGCGCCGCGGCCGCCGCCTCGGCGCCGAGAAGGTTCCATTCGTTGCAGGCGGCGCAGATGCGCCAGACGCGGCGGTGCGCTGGATCGAAGGCGACCTGCCGAGCGTCCGGAATCGCCGCGAGTTCCCCATTCTGGGCGAACTGTTGACCGCAACTGACACAGGTCGACTGGGTGGGGGGCATCGCGGAAATCTGGCGACGCGCACCACATCGCGCTCGACCCGGCAAGCTGGGCCCGGAACTTCGGCACCGAGAATACTGGCCCGCGGTTACCGACCGGCATACTATTCGGACGTGATCGCCCGTCTCCGTCGGCTTCGCTGGCTTGCCCTGGTGCTTGTAGTGGCGTCCCCCGCCGTCGCCGGGCAGATCCTGCCACTGCTGCACCCCTGCCCCGTCGATATGCCGTGGGCGGGCGGTGCGATGGCGGGGATGCCCGGCATGGCGGGGATGGCCCACAGCAGTCACTCCGATAGCGGCCATACCCCGGCGCATCATGCCTGCACCTGCATCGGTCAGTGCTGTGCACCTGCGATTGCTGCACCGCCGCATGGTGTTGTTGCCACGGTCGCAGTCGATCTGCCGCGCACGGTTCGCTGGCCGGTGATCGAGGCCCGCGATGAACAGATTCTCCTCGTCGACCGGCTTCCCGAAAAAACCGCACCACCCCTGACCTGACATCGGCGCTTCGGCGCCCTCCGGTGATCTGTTGCGCTGCTTCCTCGCGAAGCGTGCGCACTGCATGGTGCCTGTGCACCATCGACGCTCCCATGGAGTCCTGTCATGTCTCGTTCGATTCGTCACCACCGCCGTGGCCTGTGCGGCCCGGTCGCATTGCTCCTCCCCTGTGTGCTCAGCTTTGCCCTGATGCGAGGTGCTGCGGCGCAGGTGCCGACCACGCCACCCCCTGACACCGCGGCCCGGCTCCCCGATTTCGGCGTCACCGCCAAGCCGGTCCATACCACGCGGATCATCGACACCAATCGCGTCACACCGCTGCAAAAACTGACCTTGCCGGTGACGGCCAGCATCACCGCCAACAAGGTGCAGGAAACCGTCAACATCATGGATACCGAAGACGCCCTCAAGAACCTGCCGAGCATCTTCCTGCGCAAGCGCAACTATGGCGACAACCAGGCTACCATCGAGACGCGGATGTGGGGCGTCGGCTCGAGCGCCCGTACCCTGGTGTTTGCCGATGATGTGCCGCTGTCGTCACTGGTTGCCAACAACAACAACATCGGTGCGCCCCGCTGGGGGATGGTCTCGCCGGAAGAGATCACTCGCGTCGACCTGATGCTCGGCCCGTTCTCTGCCGCATACGCTGGCAACTCGATGGGCGGTGTCACGGCGATTACCACGCGGATGCCCACGCAGCTCGAAGGCGGCATCAGCCAGACCGTCGCCGCACAAGCATTCTCGCTCTATGGCACCGACGCGACCTACGGTACGTACCAGACCGCCGCGCATCTCGGCGACCGCATTGGCAAGCTGGCATTCTGGCTCAGCGGCAACTACACCAACAGCCACAGTCAACCGCTGAGCTATGTCACCAGCAGCACCTTCCCCGCCGGTACCGTCGGTGGCTACGCTGCGCAGAACAAGCTCGGCGCAACGGCCAACGTCCTTGGCGCCAGCGGCCTGCTCGCCACCGGGATGGGTAATGCCCGACTCAAGGTGGCGTACGACCTGACATCGGCATTGCGTGCGACGTACACCTTTGGCTTCTGGCAGAACAGCTCTACGTCAACCGCCACAACGTTTCTGCAGGACTCCACTGGGCAACCGACCTACGCCGGCGCGTCCGGGTTTGCCACCGGCGCGAACTCGCTGCTGGAACAGCACTTTGCGCAGTCGCTGGCGTTGCGCACTGATAGCCACAAGGATTGGGATTTCGAGGTGGTCGGCACCAACTACGACTTCAACACCGATCGCCAGCGCTCGCCGTTGACCGCGTCGACAACCGGCACGACGGTGGGACAAGCCGGGCGGGTCGCGCTGCTCGACGGCACCGGCTGGTCCACCTTCGACGCCAAGGCTGCCTGGCACCGCGGCGGCGTGCTCGCACACCACGTCGTGACATTTGGTGTCCACGCTGATCAGTACACCCTGAACAACCCGACTTACAACGTGCCGGACTGGACAGTCGGCGACGCGAGTACGGCCACCAGCGTCGCGACTGAAGGTGATGGCAAGACACGCACGCTGGCCGCGTGGGCGCAGGATGCCTGGCGGATGGCCCCGGCGCTGACGCTGACCTTCGGCGCGCGCTACGAAGGCTGGCGTGCCTATGACGGCTACAACGCCAACGGCACGACGACGGTGACGCAACCGGTGGTCACCCACACCGGGCTCTCGCCGAAGGGCGCGCTGGCGTGGACCGCGTCACCGGGCTTCACGGTCACCGCCTCGATCGGCAAGGCATACCGATTCGCCACGGCGTCCGAGCTGTATCAGCTGGTGTCGACCGGAACGACGTACACCGCGCCAGACCCGAACCTCAAGCCAGACGACGACCTCTCCACCGAACTGCGATTCGATCGCCGCCTCGGTGATGGACATGTGCAGCTGTCGCTCTTCCAGGATGATGTGCACGACGCGATCATCTCGCAGTACCTGCCGCTGGTCGCTGGGTCCTCGACCCTCTATTCTGTCGTTGCCAACGTCGACCACGTGCGGGGACGCGGCGCCGAGTTGGTGATCGATCACAACAATGTCGCGATTGCCGGGCTCGAATTGTCGGGAAGCGTGACCTACGTTGATGCCCGGACCCTGGCGATCTCAGGTCAGGCGAGCGCGACGGCCCCTGCCGGCAGCGCCATCGGCAAGCGGCTGCCGCAGATTCCCGACTGGCGCGCCAATGCGATGGCCACCTACCGCCCTGACTATCGCTGGGCGTTCACGCTGGCCGCGCGGTACAGCGGCAAGTTGTATACGACGCTCGATGATGCTGACGTCAATCCCAACACCTGGCAAGGGTTCAGCAAGTGGTTCGTGATGGATGCCAAGGTCAACTTCCGGATCAACCGGCATCTCGACGCGTCGCTCGGCGTCGACAACCTGAACAATGACAAATACTTCTTCTACCATCCGTTTCCTGAGCGGACGGTCACAGGAGGACTGAGTTATGGCTTCTGATCGATGGCTGGCAGTCGGGCTCGCTACCCTTGCCGCCGCGTGCAGTGGCAGTGGTCCGCGCTTCACGCCGGCCGTGGCCCTGACCGCGCCAACGTCAGTCGGCACTGCGCCGATGGTGGCGGTGTCCGCCGGCGGCACGGTCGCGTCGGCCTGGGTGTCAGCGCCGGAGGGTGGCATTGATGGCCGGCTCTATGTCGAAGTACACGACAGCAGCGCCGCGGAGATCCGCGACTCCCTCGGTCCGATCGAAGGCCACGGCGAATCGCCGCCCAAGCTGGCATACAGCGCCGGCGGTGCGCTCAATGCACTCTACGTAGTCGTCAAGGATGTTGCCACGGCCCCCGCACCGCTCGAAGCACTCCGCTTTGTGCGATCGAATGATTCGGGACGCACCTGGAGCCAGCCGGTCACCATCACCAGCGATGGCGTGTTCGGGACCCACAACTTCCACGCGCTGCATGTGGCGCACGACGGAACGATCTACGCCTCATGGCTCGGCGGCACTGGCCACGCGACGCCGTGGATCACCCATTCCAGCGATGGCGGCGTGACCTGGGCTCCCGAGGTGCAGGTTGATAGCGGTGAGACCTGTGACTGCTGCCGCACGGCGCTGGGCAGTGCCAGCGACGGCACGCTCTACCTCGCCTGGCGTCACGTGTACCCGGGCAACATGCGCGACGTGGTGGTGGCGCGATCGACCGATCATGGCGCAACCTGGGGCGAGCCCGTGCGTGTCCATGCCGATGGCTGGAGCTTCAATGGCTGTCCGCGTGCCGGTCCGTCGTTGCAGATCGATTCGCTCGGCCGAGTCCATGTGGCGTGGTGGACCGGCAAGAGCGGCGGCGCCGGGATCTGGTATGCGCGGTCGGACGACAGCGGCCGGACATTCGGCACGCCGATCCCGCTCGGCGTTGCGGCAACATCGCGTGCAGGACATGTCCAGCTGGCACTCGGCGCCAACGGCAACGTGGCTGCGGTCTGGGATGACGGCACCGAACCGACGCCGCGCATCATGTTCCGGCTCTCGCATGACGACGGCCAATCATTCGGCCCAGCGGAGCAACTCAGCGTCGCGGGAAGGTCCGTTGCGTTTCCCGTGATCGCCATCCACGATGACACCGTCACGACGGCATGGACCGAGTCCGGCACGGCGACGCCAACAGCAACTACCGTCCCCGCGCCAATGGATCACCACGGCGTACCGACTCACCGCGGCATCAAGCCGATCGGCAACGCGCAGGTCGTGGTGCGCCGGGCGTCCATCGCGCGCTGACCGGCGGCCCCGTTTCCGGCGACGGCCACTGCTGCGTCGCCGGTCGCACACGTCGCATCGCGCTAGACGACCACGCGCCGATATGCCATCACGCGGAGCAGCTTGTTGATCGCGAAATGCAGCAGGCCGTACACCACCATCGCGACCAGGATCGGGACGGCAAGGGTGAAACCGCCTTCCACCGGCTGATTGGCGACGATGCCGCGAAACGGCGCATAGAATGGATTGGTGAGATTGTTGATCAGGCGGACAAAGCCGGCCCATGAGCTGGCCGAGAAAAACACCAGGAGCAGCCGGATCAACAGCAAGGAATAGAGGAGCCAGAACAGATAGTCGATGATCTGGGAGGCCCGCGCCAGTCCGCGCGGGCGATCCGAGATCGGGATAACAGGTGATGCGTACATGTCGTTCTCCGGTCGGGACTCTCTGGAAGACGTAGTATCCGCCGCGCCTTGCACCCAGTGTCCCACCCTTCCCCGGCGAGCATCCTATACGGTCACCCGCACCGCCGTACCCCACGGATCGCGCGCCACGATGGCTGGGTCGGAATGCGACGCGCCAGCCGGGACCGTCCGGTGGCCGCCGTCGGACAGGCTGCGCGCAACTGCCTCGACGCTGCCGGGATCGGGCAGCACGATGTTCCACTCCAGGAGCTGAGCCTCATCACCTGACGGCGGCGCAGCATCGTCACCCGCCCACGTGTTGGTCCCGAGGTGGTGGTGATAGCCGCCCGCGCCGAGAAAGCGCGCCCCCGGATACGACCAGACCATGCGGTCAAAACCGAGGCCATCGGAGTAGAAGGATGTCGCCGCGTCGAGGTCGCCCACGTGCAGATGCAGGTGTCCCATGCTGGTTGCTGCCGGCATCCCTTCCCACGCCGCCGTTCCAGCGTCTTGCATCAGTCCCGCGAAATCGAGCGGGTCTGCGGCCATTACCAGTTGGCGGCCGTTGCGCTGCCACTGTGCGCGCGGCCGGTCGACGTAGACCTCGATACCGAGGTTGTCGGGGTCCTGCAGGTACAATGCTTCACTCACCCGGTGATCTGCTGACCCGGCGCGCACTTGCTGGTCGGCAAGGTGCTGCACAAACCGGCCGAGGGATGGACGGTCGGGCAACAGGATCGCAAAATGGTAGAGGCCCAACCGCCCCCGCCGGGGCGCCGGCCGTGCGCCGGGGCGCTCGCGCAGTTCCACCAACGGCTGATCATCAACCTGATTGCCGAGCAGCGCACGGTCGCCATCCTGATCAAGCAGCCGCATGCTGAGGATCGCCTGGTAGTAGGCGAGGGATCGATCGAGATCGGCGACTTGCAGTACCACGCGCCCGAGATGCGTCGCCTCCGGGAGCCGAAATCCGTCCGGCGGCTCGCCATAACTCCCAGCGACGGCGCGGTCAGGCATTGCATGTCCGAGCCCATGGGATGATCTCCAGGCGCTCGAGCGGGATGGGTTTGCCGGTGTCTTCGCAGATACCGAACTTCGCCGGGCTGGCGGCGAGTCGTTCCAGTGCGGCGTCAATCTCGGCGATCTCTCCTGAGATGCGCGTGGCATTTGACGCCGCCAGCTCATCGTCCATCGTGTCGGTCCCGCGATCGGCCAGGTGAGTCGGATAAGCCGAGAGATCGCCGGCGCGGGTTTCTTCGTCATCACTGCTTGATGTGGCGACGATCTGGTTCAACGACTGCAGCGTGTAGCTGCGTTCCTCGAGCAGGCGTTCCTCGAAGTGCTTGAGTTGGGCAGCAGAGAGACTCATGTGAGACAGCTCCGTAAGTGGGACAAGGAGCATAGCGCACACCGGCGCGGCGCGCGAACCGGGCCTGGCCAGAACCGCGCCGAGCGCCGCCGCTTACGCGACCTGAAGGGCTGTCTTTCGTTCGGTGAGCGCCGCCACGTCGAGCGTGGCACCGACCTGCTGGAAGAGCACCAGCGCGCGGTCAATGAACTTGAGGGCTTCCGATGCCCGACCGGTTTCGGCGCAGAGATCGGCGATGTCCCGACAGGTCTCCGCTTCCGAGAGGGGCACCCCGGCGGTCGCCGCGATCTCGAGGGCTGACCGCAATCGGGACTCTGCCAGCGCATGGCGGTTGAGGTGTCTCAATGCGGTGCCGAGCATCCGGAAGGCGTCGGCCATGTCGACCCGCGCGCCGACCCGATCGAAGATCGAAATCGCTGCTTCCGCTCGCCGCTGCACCTCATCGTACCGCTGGTAGGCCATGTCAATCTCGGCGTGGTTCAACAGGCAGAGCGCCGAGAGATGCTGGTCGCCACCCTGACGAGCCAGTGATGCGGCCTGATCGTACTCACGCCACGCCGACGTCCACTCCTTCTGGTCGGCCCGCACCATGCCGATGTTGTGATGCGCACGGGCGCGACCGAGCAGGTCGTGACTCGATTCATACGTTTCCAACGCATGGTGGTAATGCCCCAGGGCAACACCAAGATTCCCCTGCATGCTGCACAGTACGCCAAGATTCAGGGCGATCCGCGCGCTCAGGTCGGGGTCGGCAGCGGCGTATGTCAGCGCCTGACCGAACAGGTCGCGGGCATTGGCCATCTCACCGCGTTCACACGCCATGTTGCCCAGCGCCATCGCCGCCTCCGCCGCAAGTCTCGCCGCGGAGGCGTTCGCCGCGAGCTCTCGACTCAGCTCGCAATAGTGAATCCCCGTCGCGGTTTCACCTTGCAGGTGGTGAACGATCCCCAGGCGCCGCAGGCCTTCGGCGAGCGGGGCGGCGTCGCCTGCCGCAGTTGCCGCGTCCATTGCGAGTGCAAAGCACTCGGCCGCATCGCGAAGCCGCCCGGCGAGCTGGTGCGCGATGCCCTCGGCCAGCAATTCAGTGGCAGCTGCGTCCTTCACCGGGGGACGGGCACTGACCCCCGGCCCCGGCAATTCAGGAATCATCGGCTCGAAAGGCGTGATCACCGCTCACCACGCTACAGCATAGCGTGAGAAGTGTGCGATCTTGGCGGACACAGCATGGCCACCGGGCCCGACTATTGAACGGAGGAACTGAAGGATGACGCCGAGCAGGTTGGTATAGACGATCACCGGCTTCGGCGGATTGCCGATACAGTCCGTGTTGATCGTCAGTGTCGGCAGCGCGAGCGGGTTGAAGAGCAGGCCCTCAGGATAGAACTGTACCGAGGCCGTGGCACCGAGGCGCGGGATCATCACGATGTGCACGGTCCGAAGCAGTGCGAACCGCGGAAAGACCAGCGAGGTACCGTTCTCGGACAGCGACCCGCCGTTGGGCCCGACATCGAGGACGAGACTGTCCGGTAGCGAGCACGCACCACTGCCATTGCCATTGCCATTGCCGCTCTTGTCGAAGGCGACGCGATGTCCGTCGTAGACGACCGCCTGGTTGATGACCGGCCCTTGTGGCGCGACCGGCGCGCTGTCGTCCGGTGCGTCAAGCGCGGGGGATGTACTGCATCCGGTCATGGTCGCGGCGACAACGCCGAAGGCGAGTCCGATCACGGCCATCGTGAGGGTGGATCGCTTCGAAGCTGCAGGTGAGTGATGCACGGTGTCTCTCCAGGTACGGTTGAACGTTGAACACGATTCGTCGGCAATGCAAAGCGCGGTGTCGTCCGCTCCTGACATCCGAGGGAAGACACCGCGCCTGTGCGGGACTTGCTCCACCTTCGGCACCTAGCCATCTCAACGCAACCGACGCGCGAGACCTTGGGTTTTGCGACCCCGGATCACTCCGGGTGTGCTGTATCGGGCAGATCAGTTTTGACAACGATACCGCTGTGTGCTTTGCTGCCTCCTTCCAAGGCAACCGACGTGCCCTCGAGGCCTCGAGGACCGGCAATTGCCACTCCCACATCGCAGAAGAGAAGGCCGGACAAGCACTTACCTGACTTGGCGCCCGCGCCGACCCTTGGCGCCGACGTCTCAGATCGCCGCGCGTCTTGCCGACTTCATCCGACAGAGTGTCGTGACATCACCACAATTGTTGTCTCATCGTGCGACCGCGCCACACAAAGCCGGGCGGCAGAGTGGCGCGAGCGCCACGGCTCTGGCAGGGAACGGGTCGAGTCGATGTGCGGTGCGGAGGGCCTGCCACGTCTTCTCGGCTAAGACAACTCACGACTGAGGTAGGCATATGCGTTCACCGTTCAGAGTATTGCTTCCCCTGCTGGGCTCCGTCGTCCTGATGACGGCGTGCGGCCCCGGCTACACCAGCGGCGGCGTTGTCGTCGGCGGTCAAGCCGGCGGCGGGATCGACGTCTTCGGTTACTCGAGCGCCTATTACGGCGACTGGCATACCAACTACCGCCAGTGGACGCCCACGACCGTCTACGAAAGCAACGGGCAGTACTATCCCAACAAGGTGCGTGGCGGCCGGCAGGTACAGGTCTACCGGACGAGCAAGGGGTACGTCATGCCGCCGCGCGATGCTGACCTGACCCACACCGATCATCGCCTCAAGTCCAAGCAGATGCCGAACGACGCCGACTACAGCCGGGCGCGTCCACATCCCGGCAGCTGAAACCGGGAGCGGGATGACGCCGTGCACTACTGAAGAACGCCGCTCCAATGAGTGGCGTTCTTCACATCGGTGAGCTCACGATGGCGTCCAGGAAGGATGACTGGTGAAGAGGCCGCCGACGATGCCGATTCGCCACGCGACGTAAAGGCCGAAGAGCAGCGAGATCGCACCGGAGGCGAGCCGCAACGTGCGGTGCAACGACGCCCGCCGCTTGCCAGCCACCGCGAACGGCACCGCGATAACCGACGTGATCAACATCATCCCCACCACTGTCCCCAGTCCGAAGACCAGCAGGTAGAGCATTCCCCACCGAGGATCGTGTATCGTGGCAAGCACCAGCAGCGCCACTGCCGCTGACCCTGCCAGCCCGTGTACGATGCCGATCAGCAGCGGTCGCACCAGTTGATAGATCGGCGCGCGACCGAGGTGCTGATCGAGAAAGAGCAGGCCCGGTTCGTCGCCGTGCTGGTGATCATGCGGCCCGTGGGCATGCGCCTCAGCGGCGGTTCCCTTGGCACGCAAACTGGCAAGCCAGGACTTCATGTCTCGCAGGTTGAGGATCCCGAGGAAGATCAACATCAACGCCACCGAGAACTCCATGGACAGGCCGAGGCGCGTGGGGATGACCCACTGGAACAGGATGATGCCGCCGCCGACCAGCAGGATCGTCAGCGTGTGCCCGACGCCCCACATCGCACCAATCGCCGCCGCGCGACGAGTGCTGTGTTGCCGCGCGACGATCGTGGTCACCGCCACGACATGGTCGGGATCGGTCGCGTGTCGCATGCCCAGCACGAAGCCCAGCGCGGCAATTGCCCAGAGAGAGGTGTTCATGCCGCCACCCGCGGCACACGCGCGTTCAAGGCATCGAGAAACCCGGGCATCCCTGCACCGCTCTTGGCTGACACGCGCCAGATTGGCATCCCCGGCCGGACCGCTTCGATACTGGCGACGGCTGCCGCGTCATCGAACTCGACCGCCTCAGCCAGGTCGATCTTGGTGATCACCGCCACATCCGCGCTGTTGAAGATGGTCGGATATTTCCGGGGCTTGTCCTCCCCCTCGGTTACCGACATGAGCACCAACCGGAGATCTTCGCCGAGATCGTACGACGATGGACAGACGAGATTGCCGACGTTCTCGATGAACAGCATGTCGAGTTCGGCGAGATCCCACCCAGCGAGCGCGCGGTCGATCATGCTGGCGTCGAGGTGACAGATGGTCCCGGTGACGATCTGCTGGACGCGGGCGCCGCTCCTCGCCAGCCGGGCTGCATCATTTTCCGTAGCCAGGTCGCCGACCAGCGCCGCCACGCGATGCTGGTCGGACAGGTCGCTGAGCGTGCGCTCGAGCAGTCGCGTCTTCCCGGAACCGGGGCTCGATACCAGGCTCACTACGAAGACCCCTGCAGCCCGGAATCGATCGCGCAAGGCGCGCGCGAGAAGATCGTTTTCCTTGAGGACATTCTGCCGCACCTGGACCAGTCGCGGTTCGGTCATGATACCATCTCCAGTGCCATGACCTGCAACTCCCGACCGGCCCGGATGTCGGGTGTCGCCGACTGACACACGGGACAGACAAAGAGTTGCGGTGACGGCAGTTGCCGCTCGGTGTCGCAGCGGGAGCAGTAGACCAGCACAGGAATCTCCTCAATGACGAGTCGCGACCCCGCCAGCGGGGTGTCGGCCGTCGCCACGTCGTAGGAAAAGAGCAGCGCTTCGCGGGCCACGCCCGACAGCGCGCCGATACGCAGGTGCACGGCGCTGACGCGACCACCGATCCGATCGGCCTCACCCTCGGCAATCCGGATCACATTGAGCGCGATCGACAGCTCATGCATTTGCGGCTTCGCCACCCTGGCACGCAGCGAGCGCCGCCTGCCCAAGCGAGAGACCACCGTCATTCGCCGGAACCACTCGATTATTCCAGCACTCGAGCCCGGCGGTCGCCAGCCGTTGCTCCATCGCGCCAAGCAGGAGGGCATTCTGGAAGACACCGCCTGACACGACCACAACGCCCACGCCACGCCTGCGCGCAAGCATCGTGGCGGCATCCGCGAGCCCCCGCGCCAACCCGGCGTGGAAAGCGCGTGCGATGTCCGCTGACGGGACGCCGGCCACACGGTCCCGCATGACGGCAGCGAGCAGCGGGCGATAATCCAGCTCGCCATCGGTGTATGGCAAAGGGTACGCAACGCCGCTGACGCCTAGAGTGGCGAGTTGCTCGAGCCAGATCGCCGCTTCGCCCTCGAAGGTGATCGGCGTGACATAGCCGAGCAGCGCCGCTGCCGCATCGAAGAGCCGGCCAACGGAGGTGGTACGGAACACCCGCGTCGGTTGCCGGGACAACGTGACGGCCTGGCGGAATCGTGGCGGAAACCAGAACGGGGCGGCCTCGAAGTCAGGCAGATCGTCCATCCCCGCCAGAAACCCAGCGGCACACTGCACCGGCAGTTGTGCGGCAGCGTCACCGCCGACGAGCGGCGCCGACCGCAAGTGGCCGACGCGCTCCAGCCCGCGAGTCACGCTCCCGGCGAAGAGTTCGCCGCCCCAGATCGCGCCATCGTCGCCATACCCCGTTCCGTCACAGGCCACACCGATCACGTCACGATCGAGAGCCTCCCGTTCAGCCAGCACTGATGCCAGGTGCGCGCGGTGATGCTGCACGGCGATGACCCGGGCACTGCCGAGGGTCGCCGCGTGCGCCGACGAGCGATACTGCGGGTGTGCGTCAGTAACCACCGTGAGCTGATCGAGTCGAACTCCGTGCATCGCGAGCAGATCTTCGACAGCGTGGCAGAAGCTTCCAAATGCCTCGACATGCTCAAGGTCGCCGATGTGCTGGCTGGTGAACGCCTCGCCGCCTGCCACCAGCGTTACGGTGTTCTTGAGATCGCCGCCCAACGCCAGCAACGGTCCGTGCGTGTGCAACCGCGCCACCACGCCCGGCGCGTAACCGCGACTCCGGCGCAGCATTGTGACGGCGGCGGGCCTGAGCCCCAATACGGAGTCATCCATCCGCCTGGCGATGGGACGGTCGCCGATCAGGAAGAGATCCGCAATGTCGACCAATCGACGCCTGGCTTCGCCATCGTCGATGGCAATCGGCTCACTTGAACGATTGCCGCTGGTCATGACGAGCACATCGGGCGCGCCAGCATCGAATAGCAGGTGATGCAGCGGTGTGGAGGGCAACATGACTCCGAGCTCGCGATTCGCCGGCGCAACTCCCTCGAACGTCATTCGTGCCGGCGCCAGAACGATCGGACGCGCAACCGACGCGAGTTCCCGGATTGCCTCGGCAGAGAGCTCAGCGATCTGGCCAGCTCGATGCAGGTCGCACGCCATGACGGCGAACGGCTTTTCTTTCCGGAACTTGCGGTTGCGGAGAGCGGCCACCGCGATGGCATTTGCTGCGTCGCACGCCAGGTGGTATCCGCCGATGCCCTTGATCGCCACGATCTCGCCGCGACGGAGTGCCGCTGCGACAGCAGCAATCGGGTCGCCCGCGCTGGCCACACCCTCGCGCCATACCCGGTATGCCGGCCCGCAATCAGGACAGGCGTTTGGCTGCGCATGAAAGCGTCGCGAGGCGGGATCATCATATTCGGCCTGGCAACGGGCACACATCGGCCAGTCGCGCATCGTGGTGGCCGATCGATCGTATGGTACCGAGAGCACAATCGAGTAGCGCGGGCCGCAGCCGGTGCAGTTGATATAGGGGTAACCGAAGCGCCGGTTGCTGGGGTCGCGCACCTCTGCCAGGCACTCGTCGCATATCGCGAGGTCGGGCGACACGTGGGCGGTCTGCCCTTCCCGCGCCCGGGAGGCGTGAATGGTGAAATCGTCAAGATGGACGGCCGTGGCATCGCTGACGTCGACCGCAGCGATCGACGCCGCCACCGGCGCGTCGTCTCCCACGCCAGCGAGAAAGGAGGCCACCTGCTCAGCATCGCCTTCTACATGGATCTCGACCGCATCCCCTGCATTGAGGACCCACCCATTGACAGCATGGGCGTGCGCGAGGCGAAAGATGTAAGGGCGGAAACCGACGCCCTGCACCACGCCACGCACGCGGACCAGCCGGGCGGTCAGCGACACCGTTTACTCGCCCACCACGCAGCCATGACCCTGCCAGCCGATCTGGGTCACGCGGCCGTCCTCGACGAGGACCGGGACGGTACGCTGGGCACCGGCCATGGCGCGCATCCGTTCGCGCGCGGTAGCGTCGATCTCGACGTCGTATTCGTCGAATACCACGCGCCGGACCTCAAGCCATTCACGCATCTCGCGAGTGTAGGCACACGACGCCGTGCCAAACAGTTCAATCCTTGGCATGAGATTCCTCCAGCAGGTCGCGCATGATATGATAGACTGAGGCCTGCACTTCCTGGATGCGCGGGATGTAGTCCGAGTGAATCACGATGGCAGCATCGGCGAGTCCGCGCCGCCGGATCTCGCCGCCGTCGTAACCGAGCAACGCAATGGTGGGCAGTCCCTGCTTGCGCGCCTGCTCCAGCGCCGCGACAACGTTCCTTGATCCGCCGCTGGTGGAAATACCAACCACGACGTCGCCAGCGCGCGCGTGGGCAATGAGCTGGCGCACGAAGATCAGGTCGTTGCCGACGTCATTGGCGACGGCGGTGATCGTCGCAGCGTCAGAGGCAAGCGACAGGGCCGCGATCGGACGCATCCCCTCCGGGGGCGACACGCAGTCGAACGCCAGATCATTGGCATCGGTTGCCGACCCGCCATTCCCGAATACATGAATGGTGCCGCCGCCCGCAACCCGTTCCGCCAGGATCGCCACTGCGGCTGCGATCGCGTCAGCTTCCGACTCGGCCACCTGCCGGCGCAGGTCGGCATCATCCTGCACCTTGATCAGGATCGACGCGGCCACTTCGTCGAGCAGCCCGGTATCGTCCTGCTCGGCGGTACCGAGAAACGGATAGAGGAACGCCGCCGAGCCGACGTCGTGCCCCCGAGGGCGCCGTTCAAGGAAGACATGCACGGTTTCCCACAGCGTGTGGTAGTAGACTTCCGCCCATTCCTGCGCGACAAACGCCGCCGCCGCCGCGACCAGCCCGGCTGTAGCAGTGCCACCCAGCGGATCAATCACCAGATTGCCGCGCGTCCGCGCCGATTCGAGCGCCGACCGCACTTCGGCGTTCCCACCCGGAAGGTCCACGCCGATCACCATATCGTCAGGGCCGAGGAGGGTTGCGACGGCGGTCGCGTCGAAGCAGGAAATATCGACCGCTGGCAGGGCGCGCTTGCCAACGATTACCGGATGGACAAACTCGACCGCAACGTGCTGCGCGTCACTGACGGTGGCGCCACGACCAAAGGCGTAGAGGCGCCCCCCGCGAGCAAATCGCTCGGCCATGGCGCGCGAGGTCGCCGCAATCGCCGGCGCAGCCGCCGCGAAGAAGGCTGCGGCACCGGCGTTACGCGCGAGCAGTGCGTCAGCGGCCTGCGCGGCAAGGCTGGGGTTCACCGCTGCGGTCATCGGATCAGCAGATCCTCGGCAAGGGATCACCGGCCAGCATGTCGACGATACGGGTGCCGCCGTATTGAGTCGCCACCAGCACGGCTGCTGCGGGCTCCGGGCGCACATCCCCGATGACCACCGCCCCTTCGCCACCCGGCGTGGCGCGCAGCACCGTCAGGGCACGATCGGCGGCATCCGCAGCCACCACGGCCAGAAACTGTCCTTCGTTGGCGATGTGCAATGGATCGAGGCCCAGCAACTCGCATGCGCCGCGCACGGTGACGCGGACCGGAATCGCTTCATCCTGCAGGTGGATGCTGAGTGATGAATCAATGGCCAGTTCGTTGAGCGATGTCGCCACGCCGCCGCGGGTCGGATCCCGCATCCAGTGCAGCGCGCCGCCGGTCGCTCCCGCCAATGCCTCGACCAGCGGAAAGACCGACCGCGTGTCGGAACAGAGATCAGCCTCAAGGTCGAGGTCGCCGCGCGCCAACAGGATGGTGATCCCGTGATCGCCAATCGGGCCCGAGAGAATCACCTTGTCGCCTGGTTGCACCCGACCCGGCGCGAGATCCAGCCCCGGCAGGTACGCGCCGATCCCCGCAGTCGTGATGTACATCTGGTCGGCCTTCCCTCGCTCGACCACCTTCGTGTCGCCGCCGACGATCTGGACGCCCGCACGCGCAGCGGCCAGCGCCATCGCGCGGACTTCGGCCGCAAGCGTGTCGGCCGACACGCCCTCTTCCAGAATGAGCGACACAACAATCGCTGTTGGACGGGCGCCCGACACCGCGAGGTCATTGACGGTGCCGTTGATCGCGAGTTCGCCAATCGACCCACCAGCGAAGCGGATTGGGCGCACGACAAAGGCGTCGGCGGTCATCGCGATGCGCACGCCGTCGATCGACACGGCGGCCGCATCGGCCAGCACCCCGGCCGACGGCGACAGTAGCAATGGTGCGAGGAGCTGATCGACCAGGCGACGGCTCGCCTTGCCCCCCGCCCCGTGGGCCATTTCGATCTGGGTATCGCGGAAGCGGACCGGCACCACGCTGGCGCTCATGACCGGTCTCTCACGCCGGTATGCGGCGCGCGCTGAGGGGCACCAGCGTCTTGCGGAACTCATAGGTGTGATAGGCGGCGCAGGAGCCTTCGGACGACACCATCAGCGCGCCAACTGGCCGCTCCGGCGTGCACTCCTTGCCAAACAACTTGCACTGCGCTGGCTTGAGCACGCCCTTGAGCACCTCGCCGCACTGAGCCGCCTTCGGGTCGGTGACACGCACACCTGGAACCTGAAAGATTCGTTCGGCATCATACGCCGCGTACTCGTCACGGAGCCGCAGCGCCGACTGCGAGATGAATCCGAGACCGCGCCATTCAAAGAAGGGGCGCAGTTCAAACACCTCGGCCATGGCGCGCAGCGCCGCGATGTTCCCTTCCCATGGCACGACGCGGTCGTACTGGTTTTCCACCACCGACCGCCCCTCCTTCAGCTGGCGCAGCAGCATCACCGTCGACTGGAGCAGGTCAAGCGGTTCAAAGCCCGAGACCACGATCGGTTTCCGTTCGTTCTGGGCGATCCATTCGTACGGCCGACAACCGATCACGGTCGACACATGGCCGGGGCCCAGAAAGCCATCGATTCGCATGTCCGGCGAATCGAGGATCGCGCGAATGCCGGGAATGATGGTGACGTGGTTGCAGAAGACGGAGAAGTTCTGGATCCCCTCGGCGCGCGCGCGCATCAGCGTCAGTGCCGTCGATGGTGCGGTCGTTTCGAAGCCGATGGCGAAGAACATCACATGACGGTCGGGATTCGCGCGCGCCAGCTTGAGAGCATCTGCCGGCGAGTAGACGATGCGGACGTCGGCGCCGCGCGCCTTGTGTTCCAGTGGCGACCCCGCCGCGCCCGGCACCCGCATCATGTCGCCGAACGCAGTGAAGATCACCTTCGGATCGCGTGCGGCGGAGAGTCCATCGTCGATGCGGCCCATTGGCAGCACGCAGACGGGGCAGCCAGGGCCGTGGATCAGTTCGATGCTGTCGGGGAGGAGGTCCTTCAAGCCGAATCGGTAGATGGCGTGGGTATGTCCACCACAAACTTCCATGATCCGGTACTGGCGCCCGGGGTCGGCCAGCCGACGGATCTCGTCGGCGGCCCGGGTGATCAGCGCCGAGTCGCGAAACTCATCGACGAATTTCATGCAGCGTCCTCAGGCGTCACGTCGTCGAGTCCGTACCCGCGCACTTCGGTCATCGCCGCTTCGGCCTCGCCGAGGGCGCGGAGCATGCGCATCTGCTCGTCGGCCTGTTCGGCACCGATCCGGCTCATCGCGAAGCCGACGTGGATCAGGACCCAGTCGCCGACCGCCGGCGGATCGTCGACCAGCAGTCCCATGTCGACCCGGCGGCGCACTCCGGACACCTCGACCAGCGCTTGATGGGTCTGGTCCGCCACCAGCTCGACAATCTGGCCCGGAATCGCAAGACACATGAGAACGTTTCCTCGGATTGTGTGTAGTGCGTCGATGGGGACGGTTGGCGGTCGTGAACAGGCACACGCCCTGATAGATGAGGATTGGCGGGCGCGTGTGCTATTCCACGCCTTGGACGTCGCCCAGACGGTTTACCCCGGAATGGATACCCCGATGCCGAATAAATCCGTGACCTGACACCGGCTGGCCCGCTCCCAACTCGCTGTACCGACGAGGTGCTGCAGATGGCGTCACACCGCGCAACATCACAACCGCAACGCATTATCGATCCTCCCGGGGTCAAGGAAGTCGCGATCCTCTGGACGTCGGAGGGGCTGAGTTGCGATGGCGACACGATTTCGATAACCGCTTCTTCACAGCCATCTATCGAAGACATCGTGACCGGCGCCATACCCGGTATCCCCAAAGTCCATCTCCATAACAAGGTGCTCCATCCCTCGTTGGGTGGTGCGGAGTTCATGAAGCCGTTTTTTCAGGCGCGTGACGGCACGCTCGGCATGCCGTTCATCCTGGTGGTCGAGGGATCGATTCCCAATCAGGGATTGCTTGACAACGGCGGCTACTGGACCTCGATGGGGAATGACCCCGAGACTGGCGAGCCAATCACGGTCAATCAATGGATCGACTGGCTGGCACCGAAGTCATGGGCGACTGTCGCGATCGGCACCTGCGCTACCTACGGCGGGATCCACGCCATGGCTGGCAACCCGACCGGCGCGATGGGACTGGCTGATTACCTGGGGCCAAAGTTCAAGACGGCGGGCGGGTTGCCGATCGTGAACGTCCCGGGCTGCCCGGTGCAGCCCGAGAACTTCATGGAAACGCTGCTCTGGTGCCTGTATATGGCTGCGGGTCGCGCGCCCCTCATCCCGCTCGACAAGCATTTGCGGCCCCAATGGCTCTTTGGCAAGACGGTCCACGAGGGGTGCGACCGCGCCGGCTACTACGAGCAAGGTGACTTCGCGCACGATTACAACTCGCCCAAGTGCCTGGTCAAGGTTGGGTGCTGGGGACCGGTGGTGAACTGCAACGTGCCAAAGCGCGGGTGGATGAACGGCATTGGCGGCTGCCCGAATGTCGGCGGCATCTGCATTGGCTGCACCATGCCGGGATTTCCCGACAAGTTCATGCCATTCATGGACCAGCCGCCCGGTGGTGCCATCTCGACGCTGGCCACGGGCATCTACGGCCCGTTCATCCGGATGCTGCGCGGGATTACCAATCGGTCGGTGAACGAGGAGCCCAAATGGCGGCACAACCGGCCCGAACTCACGACTGGCGCGGACCCGCGCTGGTCGGCCAAATAACTGCCGTCATCGGCACA
Organism: Gemmatimonadales bacterium; assembly: GCA_036499125.1. Taxonomy (GTDB): domain Bacteria; phylum Gemmatimonadota; class Gemmatimonadetes; order Gemmatimonadales; family GWC2-71-9; genus Palsa-1233. The sequence goes on along the minus strand of DASYEH010000009.1, from coordinate 280,523 downwards.
GCAGAGGAATGGACATGACGGCAACACATCCAGTCGACGCGGCGTCGGGCAACCTGGTCTCGATGTCGTGGGATCCCATCACCCGCATCGTCGGCAATCTGGGCATCTACACCAAGATCGATTTCACCCGGAAGAAGGTGGTCGAGTGCCACTCGACGTCATCGCTCTTCCGCGGCTACTCGGTGTTCATGAAGGGGAAGGACCCGCGCGATGCCGGGTTCATCACCTCGCGTATCTGCGGCATCTGCGGCGACAATCACACGGTCTGTTCCAACTATGCCCAGCAGATGGCGTACGGGATCAAGCCGCCACCGCTGGCCGAATGCATCACCAACCTCGGTGAGGCAGCGGAATACATCTTCGACCATACGATCTTCCAGGACAACCTGGTCTTCGTCGATTACTGCGAACAGATGGTCAAGGACACCAATCCGAGCGTCTGGGCCCGCGCGCAACGCACCGAATCCCCCAACGGCGCGATCCACGGCTATCGTACCATTGCCGACATCATGACCTCGTTCAATCCCTTCACCGGTGCGACCTATCTCGAAGCGCTGAAGATGAGCCGCATTACGCGCGAGATGTTCTGCCTGATGGAAGGGCGCCATGTGCATCCCTCCACGCTCTATCCGGGCGGCGTCGGCACCGTGGCCACGCCGACGCTCTTCACCGACTACCTGGTGCGGTTGCTGCGCTGCCTCGATTTCATCAAGAAGTCCGTCGCGATGAATGACGACGTCTTTGACTTCTTCTACGACGCGCTCCCGGGCTACGAGGAAGTTGGCCGTCGCCGCATCCTGCTCGGTTGCTGGGGGGCCTTCCAGGACCCGCAGGTGGTCGACTACAAGTATGAAAACATGGCCAAGTGGGGCCGGGCCATGAAGGTGACCCCCGGCGTCATCGTCGACGGCAAGGTGGTCACCAATTCACTGGTCGATATCAACGTCAACATGCGGATCCTGCTCGGCTCGTCGTACTACGACAGCTGGGAAAACGAGAAGGTCTTCGTGGAGAAGGATCCGCTCGGCAATCCGATCGACCGCAACCATCCGTGGAACCAGACCACCCTGCCGCATCCGCAGAAGCGCGACATCGACGGCGGCAAATACTCATGGGTCATGAGCCCGCGCTGGCTGCACCAAGGTGAACATCTCGCCCTCGACACCGGCGGCGGGGCACTGGCGAGGCTGTGGAGCACGGCGCTCTCGGGGCTCGTCAATGAGAAATACGTCAAGAGCACTGGCCACGGCGTACAGATCACGCTCCCGGCGACGCCGAACAGCAAGGAAGTGGTGCTCAATTGGGAAGTGCCGAAGTGGTCGAATGCCATTGAGCGGAATCGGGCCCGAGTCTATTTCGTCGCGTACGCTGCGGCGCTTGCGCTGCAATATGTCGATGAAGGACTCGACCTGGTGCGGTCGGGACAGACCAAGGTGTTCACCGATTTCGAGGTTCCAGAGGAGGCGATCGGTTGCGGCTTCCATGAAGCGGTTCGCGGAGTCCTGTCGCACCACCTGGTGATCAAGGACAAGAAGATCGCCAACTACCACCCGTATCCCCCGACGCCGTGGAATGGGTCGCCGCGGGACAAGTTCGGCACGCCGGGGCCGTATGAGGATGCGGTCCAGGACATGCCGATCTTCGAAGAGAACTCCCAGGAGAACTTCAAGGGCGTCGACATCATGCGCGCCGTCCGCTCGTTCGATCCGTGCCTGCCATGCGGCGTGCACATGTACCTCGGCGGCGGACGGGAGATCAACACCGTCCATTCGCCGATGTTCGGTGCCCACGGATGAAGGACACCGAAGTGCGCGAGCGGGTGGCACGCCTGGAAGCGACGCTGGCGGCCGCCGAAGGAAATCCGCAGGCCCTCGACGCGGTGCAGGGACTGCTCGAGATCTATGGGGAGGCGCTTACCCGCATGGTCCACGGCGCCGACCCGAAGACCGACGAACTGATCTCGCACCTGCTGTTGCTCCACAACATCGAGCCGCCAACCCTGCTGCAGATCGAGCCGATGGTGCGCCAGAGTCTGGCCTCGTGATGATCGACACCCCCGCGCTGGCTCGCCTGGCACAACGCGCCGTGCCACCAGCGGAACCGGATCCTGGCACCCCATCCGTGCGGGAAGAGGAGTGTGACCTCTGTGCGGAGCCGATCGGTCCTGCGCATCGTCATCTCTTTGAGATGGAGTCGCGTCAAGTACTCTGTGTCTGCACGGCGTGCCGGATCCTCTTTGATCGCGGCGCGGCAGGTGGCGGGCACTATCGCCTGATTCCCGAGCGCCGCCAGCGTGTCACCGACTTTGACCTCGACGACCTCGAGTGGGAACAGCTGCGCATTCCAGTCAATGTCGCGTTCTTCGCCTGGAGCAGTGCGGCCAGACGGATGGTCGCGATGTACCCGGGGGCATTGGGTGCTGCCGAGTCAGCGCTTAGCCTGGATACCTGGCGTGAACTCGCGATGCGCAATCCGATCGTCAATGATCTCCTGCCCGATGTAGAAGCCGTGCTGGTGGATCGCGCCAAGGCACCACACCGCTACTTCATCGTCCCGATTGACGACTGTTACCGGCTCACGGGCGTCATCCGGACGCAGTGGAAGGGTTTTACCGGCGGCAAGGAAGTCTGGCGCGAGATCGACACCTTTTTCGACACCCTGTCACGATCGGCCGTGACAACACTGCAGCGGAGCTGACCATGGATCACGTCAAGACCGGCAAAGCGGTCACGAAGCACGACATCCCCTCGCATGTCAACGGAATCAACGAGGGCAATAGCGTCGGGAACTTCGAGCACAGCCCCGGCCATCTCGACGACGGTACCTCGACCGCCCAGCGTTCGACCGGGATCGATCCGGACGATCATGGGCCGGCGGATCCGCGGATGCCCAACCTTTCACCGGCCTGAGCGGTGGCCGCTCCGTTGCCGGCTGTTGGCGCAGCCCCCGAACTGACTTTTGCCGTCGAGGGTGTGGTAGCAATGCGCTATTCGGTCGGCCCCTCGCTCGGATTCCGGCTCACTGTCGGCCGAGCCGACGGTGGCACGATCGAATCGGTGCTCCTCCAGGTGCAGATCCGTCTGGCCGCAGGCGGGCGTCGCTATCAACCGGTCGAACAGGAGCGACTCGCCAACATCTTCGGTCGCGGCGACCAGTGGGCCCGCAGTGTCGGATCACTGCACTGGACCAATGTCACTGCCGTGGTGCCGCCCTTCACCGGCCATACATCGATTGAACTGCCGGTCTCGCTGACCTATGACTTCGAGGTCACCAGCGCGCAATATCTCCAGGCCCTCGACGATGGTGAAACACCGGTCGACCTGCTCTTCAGCGGAACGATCTTCTACCTCGACGCCGACGGACTGCTGCAGGCGGCGATGATTCCCTGGGAACAGGAAGCCCGCTGCAAGTTGCCGGTGGCCGTCTGGCGCGAGGCGATGGATTCCCACTTTCCCGACGCCGCGTGGATTCGCATGTCGCGCGCCACCTTCGATCAGCTCCAGCTCTATCGTGCGGGACGCGCAGCGACTGACTGGGATGATCCCATTCGCACGCTCCTCCGTACCGCCCATGAGTGATGCCGTCCGCCGGATCGCCGATGCCGTGCTCTACGAGGGCTATCTGCTCTGGCCCTATCGTCGTTCCGCGCCCAAGAATCAGCAACGCTTCAACTTCGGCTGCGTGATGCCACCGACCTGGAGCGCCGAGCATCCGGATGAAGGTTCGCAGATTGCAACTCAGCTGCTGATCGATGGGACCGAAGCGCCCCAGGTCTCCGTCACGTTGCGGTTCCTGCAGGTGGTCCACCGCCAGATCACCGACCAGCATGGCGATCCGGTTGATGCGCTGACGATTGACGGCGAAACGCACCTCTCATGGGACGAAGCCACCGAGCGCGAAATCAGTGGCACCGGCCGATTCACGATCGCCGCCGGCGCGCGGACCGAGTCGCTGGGACAGGCCGCGATCACCCATGCATGGCAGATGCTCAGCGGCGACGTCAGCGCCGAAATCGAGCGGCTCGGCCCGTCACGGCACCGACTCTCGATCGTCGTGCACAATACGACGCCCGGTGCGGCCTGGCGCGAGGCTGGACCCGGCACTGACGGCGCGCTGCGTACCGTCGCCCTCAACACGACCTTCTGTTCCGCACACCTGGTGTTGCGCGCAACGCGCGGTGCGTTCGTCTCACCGCTCGATGCCGGTGCGGCGACGGCCTGTCATCACGAACGCCTCTGGCCGGTGCTGGTAGGCGACGCGCCCGACCAGACCACCGTGCTCGCCGCCGCCATCATGCTCGACGAATATCCGCAGGTCGCGCCCGAGAGTCCGGGCGACCTCTTCGACGGCGGCGAGGTTGACCAGCTGCTCACGCTGAACATCCTCGGTATGACCGACATAGAAAAAGCCGAGATGCGCGCCTCCGACCCCCGAGCGCGCGCCATCCTTGAGCGCACTGAAGCAATGACGGCAAGCGACCTGATGCGACTACACGGCACATTTCGCGACACGATCGCGAACCGGGGGATGCGATGAACGAGGGTTGGCAACAGATCGGTGGAGAGCGACCGGGCAGCGTGACGGTCGACGGGATTGAGATCGTTGCCGGGTCGCGGGTGCAGCTCCTCCCCCGCGCCGGACGCGATATCTTCGACCTTGCGCTGGCCGGACGACAGGCCACGGTGGAGTCGCTCGAGCTCGACACCGAAGGCGGCACCCACCTCGTCGTCACGGTCGACGACGACCCGGCGCGTGATTTTCGCGATATCACCATGCCGGGCCACCGCTTCTATTTCCGCAGCGACGAGGTCGTCCCGGTCAACGACTCGGACCGTTCGGCGGGATCCTCACTCCGGGTACTCGTGGCTGGCATCGGCAACATCTTCATGGCGGACGACGGTTTTGGCGTCGAGGTCGCCCGCGCGCTGCTGAGCCGGCCGCAGCCCGCCTGCGTCGACGTCGTGGAGTACGGCATTCGCGGCATGGACCTCGCTTATGCCATGGCGCGATATGGTGCCGCGATCCTGGTTGATGCTGCCCCGCGCGGCGTGACGCCAGGCACTATTGCCGTCCTCGATCCCAGCGAGGTGGAGTTCGCGCCCGACCTCGATACCCACGGCATGGACCCCGTCAAGGTGATCGGTCTGGCCAAGCGTCTCGGCGCGATGCCAACCACCCTGCGTGTCGTGGTCTGCGAGCCGGCTCACCTGGGCGGAATTGATGAAGTAACGGTCGGGCTCAGCGTGATCGTTGCGGCCGCGGTGCCCGAAGCCGTGAACGCGGTGGAATCGCTGATTGCTGAACTCTTGCTGGAGGTAGCGCGATGATTGCCTGGTGGTGGATCCCAGTGGGGATAGTGGGACTGATCGTCCTGACGGTCCTGATCATGTTGGTACTGATGCGTCACGAACTGCACCGTTATATCCGGATCAAGGAGATGTAGGAGCACCTGACCTAACACGGCCCTGGATTCGCCGTCTGGAGGGGAATCCGGGAGATCGCATGCTGAGAACACCGCGTCAGGTCGCTGTGCTGGTCCTGTTCCTTGTCCTGCCACCAGGCGTGATGTCAGCGCAGGTACCGGCCGCATCCGCCTTTGAGCAAGCCAAGGCACATCTCGCCCGCGCCCGCGATCTCGCGGGCCACGACCTGCAGACCACAGAAGAGATCCAATGCAACGAGCTCGGCGACGAGAGCCCCTGGCTTGCGACCGAGAAGGATGATCGCGTTCCACCGGCTCGCGTGTTTGATAACCTCTACTTCATCGGGACCAAAGGTGTTGCGGCATGGGCAGTCCAGACGTCCGCTGGCATCATCCTCATCAATGCGCTGCATTCCCAGTGGACCAACTCGTCGCTCCTGTCCGGTTTCAAGAAACTCGGGCTGAACGCCGCCGACGTGAAGTATGTGATCGTGACCGACGGCGCCGGCGAACTATTTGGCGGAGCCAAGTACTTCCAGGAGAAAGATGCGGCCCAGGTGATCATGGCGCCGGCGGCATGGGACGCCGTGGAACGGACCAGCGGCGGGCGGGGTCGCGGTGATTCGCTCGGCGGGCGCGGTCGGGGCAGCGGGCGCGGTGGCGGTGGCAGCAGCGGCGGCGGTGGCAGCAGCGGCGGCGGTGGTGGCGGTGGACGCGGCGGCGGCGGTCGCGGTGGCATGGGTGGCGGCGGTTTCGGTGGCGGACGATCGGGTGGTCGAGCCGGTGGCGGCTTCGGCGGAGGGGTGCGGCCGGTCTCGTCGGGCGCCGCGCATATGGTCGACGACAAGCCGACGCGTGATCACGTCGCATTCGACGGCGAGACTGTTACCCTTGGCGACGAAAGCGTCGTACTCTACCTGACACCGGCACACACCAATGGCACGCTATCAGTCATGATCCCGGTCATGGATCATGGGCAGCCGCATGTTGCGTTGCTGGTTGGCAATACTGAACTTCCGGCGGGACATGATCCGCTCACCGCCTATATCGCATCAGCAACGCGGCTCGCGGATCTCGGGCGCACAGGCCACGTCGACGCCGAGTTGAGCAGCTATCCATTTGTTGACAATACGCTCGCGCGGCTGGAGCCGAACCCTCGTCCCGGCACGCCCGCGCTGCCCAATCCGTTCATCATCGGCACCGACGGCTTTCAGCGATATGCGGGCGTACTGGGCGAGTGCGCGTGGGTTGCACTCCTCTACCCCAATCCGCAGGGATAGCCCCGCTACGGCGTCGCGCCGCGCGGATCCAGCGCGTCGCGGAGGCCATCACCAACGGCATTGAGTGCCATCACCGCCAGCAGGATCGCCAACCCCGGGAAGAGCGTTGTCCAGGGCGCCGTGACGAGTTGATCGCGCCCGTCGGCGATCATGTTGCCCCAACTCGCCTGCGGCGCCTGCACCCCGGCGCCCAGGAACGAAAGTGCGGCCTCCAGCAGAATCACGTTCCCCACGCCAAGCGCGGCAGAAACGATCAACGGTGCGGTCGCGTTGGGAACGATGTCACGCCACACGATGCGCCAGGGCGTCGCGCCGAGGGCCCGGGCTGATGTGACAAAGCCGCTGGATCGGATCGCGAGCACCTCCGCGCGGACCAGGCGGCTGGTACCGAACCATCCCGTCAGTCCCAGTACCAGCACCAGCCCACCCAGGCTGACCCGCTCGGCAAGGGCCACGATCACCAGGATCACGAAGGTTCGCGGAATCGACAGGCCGAGGTCGACGATCCGCATCAACACGCTGTCGACTGACCGCTGGAAGTATCCGGAGACCACGCCGACGAATGCGCCGATCGTGGCGGCAACGGCCATCGCCAGCGCGCCGATTCCCAACGACACGCGCGCGCCGTAGAGCAACCGGCTCAGCAGGTCACGACTGAGGAGGTCGGTACCGAGGAGGTACTGCCACGACGGCGCGTGATCAGCAAGCGCGACGATGTCGAGCTGTCGTGAGGGCCGATACGGCGCCAGGAGCGGCGCCAGCAGCGCGACCGCGCCAACGAACAGCAGCCAGCAAAGCCCCGCCGAGACGCCGCGGTGGCCAAGGAACCGCGCGCGCGCGGGCCCGCCGCCGCGACGGAACACGCCAACGGTCGCCACCGACAAGGCGGCGACCGCTACGATCCCGGCGAGTGGAGCGATCGGCGCGCTGCTCACGGCGACGCCGTCGCGCGGGCGCGTGGATCTGCGGCAGCGTAGCCCACATCAGCGCATGCGCTCCCAATCACTACCAGCACGGTCGCCAGCAACGTCGTCGCGGTGACCACCGGATAGTCGCGTGTGGCAATCGCGTCGGCCGCCAGCTTCCCCATCCCGGGCCACGCGAACACGGTTTCGACCACCACTGCACCGGTGAGCAGGAAGGGCAATGCCAGGCCGAGGAGCGTGATGTAAGGCAGCAGCGCGTTGCGCAAGGCATGATCCCAGATCAGGCGGCGCTCACTCACGCCGTTGGCCCGCGCGACGCGAACAAAGTCCTGCGCCAGCGCATCGAGCATCGCCGAGCGCTGGAACCTGGCCGTGCCAGCGGCGCCGACCAGCCCCAGCGTCAACGCAGGCAAGACCAGATGGACGGCCCGATCGCCGACGCGAGCAAACCAATCGCTTGACGCATAGGTTATCGGATCGACGATGCCACCGACCGGAAGCCAGTGCAACCACTGGCCAAAGCAGAGCAACAGCACCAGTCCAAACCAGAACGTCGGCAACGAGTAGAACAGGAGCGTCAGATTGGTAAGCGCCGTATCCCAGCGACTGCCGCGATGCGCGGCCTGGAATACACCAATCGCCAACCCGAGCAGGAACTCGATTGCCAACGCAGCGCTCGCCAGCAGCAGGGTGTTCGGGATTGCCTCGGCAAGAAGTGCCGCGACCGGGCGACGCTGCGCGAAGGATTCCCCGAGCTGGCCGTGGGCGAGCGCGGACATGTAATGCCCGTATTGGGTGACCAGTGGTTGATCAAGGCCGAACTGCGCCCGCAGCCGCGCCACTGTCGCGGCGTCGAACGGCGGACGGTCACCCCGCGGCATGAACGGCGTGCCCGGCGCCAGGTGAATGGCGACAAAGATGAGGGTAAGCGCTGCGAGAACCGTCAGCATTCCAGCGAGAGCGCGGCGCATGACTCGCATGCCCATCACTGCACCACGCGGTCCCGCTCGGCGAGGCGCCCTGGTGCGATCTGCCAGCGCCAGACATCCGCCCACCACTCATCCGGTCGCAACTGGACCCCGCTGATCCGCTTGTCGATCGCCGCCACGTTGTCGAGCGCGTAGAGCATCACGGCCGGCGCGTCAGCACTCAGGGTCGCCAGCGCGTCGTGCCACGCCGCCAACGATGCCGCTGGTGTCTCCGCCGTGAGCGCCGCGTGCACCTGCGCGTCAAATCGCAGGCTGCTGTAGTGTCCGAAATTTCCGCCGCCCCCAGTGATCCAGGCGTCTGGGATTCCCGAGGCGGGGCTGGGGTCAGTGTTCCATGACTCGATGGCAGCGTCGTACGCGCCGGTGCGCTCGCGATCCTGCATCGTCGCCGCCTCCATCTCGTCGATCGACACGGCCACCCCAACGAGATGCAACTCCTCCTGAATCAGCTGGGCGTACTGCTTCCGGCTGCCACTGCTGCTCGGCACGGCGATCCGGAACGAGAGGCGCACACCGCCGCGTTCGCGCGTGCCGTCGGCGCCCCGCCGCCAACCATCCGTGTCGAGCAACCGGTCCGCCGCTGCCGTGTCATAGGCGGGCACGGGCAGGTCGGCAAACCAGAGCGCGTGCCACATCTGTGAGATCGGACCGGGCGGCACCTGGGCGTGTCCAGCGAAGACGCTCTGCGCCATCCGTTGGCGATCAGTCGCCAGCACCAAGGCCCGTCGGACTTCGGCGTCACCAAGCACTGGGTGCGCGCGCGTGCTGTCGCCGTTGGCGCGCAGGTTGAAGCTGAGCGTGGTGTACACCGATCCCGGGTAAGGATACAGCGCCAGATGCGCGGTCGCCGCGGCCCGGACGATGTTGGCCGGCGTCACCAGCACTTGCAGCGCATCCGCTTCCCCGGCAATCACCTGTGTGACCGCGACCGAGAGGTCGGCGGTGAATCGCCAGATCAAGCGCCGGATGTGCGGACGGCCGAGGAAGAAGGTGGAATCGGCAGTGAGCTCAAGGCTCTGTCCCGGCGTCCACCGGGCGAAGCGATACGGTCCATCGCCAATGGGCGCCCGTCCAAATGCGGCACCCTTCCACGTCGATCGGGGAATGGTGCGCAGCAGGTGCGCCGGCAGGACCCGCATATGATATACCGCATCGAAAAACATTTCCGGATAGCGGTGATCGAAACGAAAGGTGACCGTGGCCGAGTCGTCCGCAGTAACAGCCACGATGTGCTGCAGCGCCGGACGTTCCGGCGAGTCGACTGCGCTGTCCGTGTAGGCCTGCCAGGTGAACACCACGTCGCTGGCGGTGACCGGGGTGCCGTCGTGCCAACGGGCCCGCGGATCGAGGTGAAACCGCAGCGTGAGTGGCGTCGGCCAATCCCATCGCGCAGCGAGTGCCGGCTCGAAACTGCTATCACCGATCGTCGCGGCCTGCGGCCCGACATCGGCAAGTTTGAGGAAGAGCTGCCCGAAGACGTCACGATCGAGCGCCTCGTCCGTCACCGGCGGCAGCAGCGTCGTCGGTTCACCGGGAGCCGCAAAGACTACGGTGCCACAATAATCGCCGGCACATCCGGCGCGCCGGGCGCAACTCGTGATCGTCATTGCCCCCAGTAGCGGTGCAATCACCCAGCAGCGGAGGCGAGATACAGCGTGCATCGTCATGAGGTTGCCGGCGGTCATCGGTGAACAAAATGGGTGGCCCAACCAGAGTCAGGCATGCCAAACCAACCGATTAAAAGGCACAAAGGGTGCCACCGAGCTCTCGCAGGATGCCGGATCAAAACGCCTGCGCGCGGCCCTTCCACGGCGTTGCCCCCGCATCATGACAGCATTTTCACGATTCGGCACGCCGATTGCTGGGTATCCGGCCAGCAGGATCATGGCTGTCGTGTTCCCATACAGCTTGGCGGGGACCGGTGTGCCTGGGTTCGCGGCGCTGCGGACGTATAGCGGCGTCACAACTGATCTGCCCGATACAGCACACCCGGAGCGATCCGGGGTCGCAAAACCAAAGGTCTCGACGCCACGGCAATGTGGTGGCCGAGATGGCTAGGTGCCGAAGGTGGACCGCGCCGACAACCGGCGTCAGGGACCACACAACCCTTATGGGAAGAGACCCATGAACCGCCAGACGTACTGTCTTACCGCATTGCTCGTCACGGCCGCGCTTGGCGGTTGCAGTTCCTCGATCGCCGACGACACCGCGCCCGTCACGCAGCCTGCTGTCAACACCCTGGCCTATGCGCCCGTCGACAGCAAGGGACCCAATCTTGGCAAGACGCTCACCGGCATCGTCACATCGCTCTCCTGCATCCTGAGCGACACGATTGCCGTGGACATCGGACCGAACGGTGGCACCGTCTCTTTTGGCGGCGGAACGCTGACGATCCAGCCGGGCGTGCTGCAGAAGCTGACCCACATTGTCGCCCTGCCCGCGCTGGTTCCCGGCACGGTCGCCGTCCAGTTCTTCCCGGAAGGGCTGACGTTCAGCAAGGGGCCCAAGCCGCAGTTGACCCTCAACACCGACTGCATCGGCAATCCGAAGAACGCCTACATCGAATACACCGACGACAATGGCCGCGTGCTGGAAATCAAGCTCAATACCAGCCACAGCTCGTCGCAGGTGTCGGCCGATATCGATCACTTCTCACGCTACGCGGTTGCCTGGTAGCGGATGCACCGCGCCCGGCGTAGTGTGGCGATCGAGTTGTCTGCCGCGGACCTCCTTCGGGAGGCCCGCGGATTCGACCGCGCCGGCAATGTATCCGGCGCCGTGCACGCCTATAACGAAGCCATCCGCGTTGGCCAGGCCGAACCAGCACTGATCGTCGTGGCCGAGGCATATCGGCACCTGAGCGTATTGCATCATCGTCGCAACCAGCCAGCGTTGGCCCGGTCCCTCTGCCAGGCCAGCCATCGCCTGGCCACGCGAATCGGCCATTCGCTGCTGATCGCGCAGGCATTGAACGCCCGCGCTGGCATGGCCTTCGAAGGCGGCGACATCGCCGAAGCCCGCGAACTCTACCGCCAGGCCCTCGGCGTCGGCTCCGGCGATGCTGCGCTGGAAGCCCGCATCGAGCAGAATCTTGGCATCCTGCAGAACATCGAGGGCGACTACACCGGTGCGCTGGAGCACTACCAGAGCTCGCTGCGCGCCTACCAGCGTGCGGGTGACGACAACGGCTGCGCGCTCGCCCATCACAACCTCGGAATGGTGCACGCCGACCGCAAACTCTGGGATGCCGCCGACGAGCATTTCTCGGAGAGCTTTGCGCTGGCCCAGCGCACCGACGATCAGCACCTGCAGGGCCTCTGCCTCCTGAATCACGCCGAAGTGCACCTCGCGCGACGTCTCTTTGACCGGGCGCGCCACAATGCGGAACAAGCGTTACAGCTCTTCGATCGCATCGAGGCGGAGCTCGACAAGGCCGACGCCTACCGGATGCTGGGGGTCGTCTATCGCGAGACCGGCCTGCCCGTGCTGGCCGAGGCGCGATTGCAGGCCGCGCTGGACCTCGCCCGCACCACCGGATCGGTGCTGAGCGAGGCCGAAGCGGCGCGCGAAATGGCGGTGTTGTATCAGGAACAGAACCGTAACCTGCAGGCCCTCACGTTGCTGCATGCGGCCCACCAGCTCTTTTCGCGACTCAACGCCCGTACCGATGCCTATGAGATCAACGGCAAGCGCGACAAGCTGGAGAACACGTATCAGCAGGTATTGCGCACCTGGGGGCAGTCGATCGAATCAGCCGACAGCTACACTTACGGCCATTGCGAGCGGGTCGCTACCTACGCGATCGCCGTTGCCCGCGAACTCGGTCTCGACGAGGTCCAGCAGACGACGATCAGCTTCGGGGCGTACCTGCACGACGTCGGCAAGGTGAAGGTCCCGCACGAAATCCTCAACAAGCCGGGCAAGCTCACCGAAGACGAATTCCAGGAGATGGCGATGCACCCGGTCTGGGGCGTCGAGATGCTTGACGCAATCGAGTTCCCATGGGACATCAAGCCGATCATCCGGTGGCATCACGAAAAGCACGACGGCACCGGATACCCTGACCAGCTGCTGGGCGATGACATTCCGGTGACCGCCCAGGTGGTCGGCGTTGCTGACGTGTTCGATGCGCTGACCTCGGCGCGTAGTTACCGACGGGCGCTGCCACAGGCCGAAGCGCTGCGGATCATGGAAGAATGCAGCCACCACTGGCGCCCGGACGTCTACGCCGCCTTCGTGCGGGCGGCCGCGCAGCTGCACACCGGCACCGATCCATCACCGCACCGGGAAGCCGCCTGACCTGAGGGTGCGGCGCCAGATCGGGCGAGCGGCCGCCGAGGCTGCTATCATAGCAGCATGAGTCAGCTCTTCCCCGAACTCACACCCGCGCAGATCGCCCGGATTGGCCGCCACGGTACCCTGCGTCATGTCCAGCGCGGCGAGGTACTCGCCGAACCGGGGTCCGCCGTTGGACACATCTTCGTCCTCACCACCGCCCATCTCGAAATCGTCCGCCAGTCCGGCGACCACGGCGTGATCATGACCCTCGACACACCGGGCATGTTCACCGGCGAGGCCACCATGCTCTCCGGTCGGCGGGGACTCACCCAGATCCGCGCATCGGTAGAGGGAGATCTCTTCGAGATCACGCGCGAGGAACTGCTCGGCCTGATCCAGAGCGGCAGCGAACTCAGCACGATCATCATGCGCGCCTTCATCCTGCGGCGGGCAGAGCTGATCGCCACCCACGTGGGCGACGCGGTGCTGCTCGGCTCGGACCACTGCGCCGGGACCCTTCGCATCAAGGAATTCCTCAGTCGCAATGGTCATCCGTATACGGTGATCGACCTCGACCGCGATGAGGGAATCCAGGAGACGATGGACCGCTTCCAGATCTCCGTCGCCGATGTACCCGTCCTGATCTGCCGCGATCATGATGTGCTTCGCAATCCGAGCAACCAGCAGATCGCCGACTGCCTCGGTTTCAACGCCGGCATCGACCCCTCGCAAGTGCGCGATGTGGTCATTGTTGGCGGCGGACCTGCCGGGTTGGCCGCGGCGGTCTATGCCGCGTCGGAAGGACTCGACGTGCTGGTGATCGAGGCAACGTCGCCCGGCGGACAGGCCGGGTCCAGCTCGCGAATCGAGAACTACCTGGGATTCCCCGCCGGCATTTCCGGTCAGGAACTCGCTGCGCGCGCCTACACCCAGGCGCAGAAGTTCGGCACCCAGGTGATGATCGCCCGCAACGCCGTGCGGCTGGCCTGCGAGCGACGCCCGTTCGCCGTGGAAATCAACGACGGCCAGCCCATCCAGGCTCGCACCGTAGTGATCGCCAGCGGAGCGACCTACCGCAAGCTGGCACTCCCCAACGTGTCAACATTCGACGGCGCCGGCGTCTATTACGGTGCCAGTTTCATCGAGGCGCAGATCTGTCGGGATGAAGAGGTGATCGTCGTTGGCGGGGGCAACTCCGCGGGGCAAGCGGCCGTTTTCCTGGCCGAAACATCGCGGCACGTGCATGTCGTGGTGCGCGGCGAAGGGCTCAAGGCGTCGATGTCCCGATACCTGATTCTCCGGATTGAGACGAACCCCAATATCACGGTCCACGCCCACACAGAAGTCACCGCACTGGCTGGCGACCACCACCTCGAACAGGTGACCTGGCGGAATAGCCAGACCGAGGCCGAGGAAACCCGTCCGATCCGCCACCTGTTCTCGATGACAGGTGCCGTGCCGAGCACCGAATGGCTGAAGGGCTGCGTCACGCGCGATGACAAGGGTTTTGTCCGGACTGGTGCGGACCTGAGCCATGACGACCTGGCAGCTGCTGGCTGGCCGTTGGGCCGGCCGCCGCACCTGCTGGAGACATCGCTGCCCGGTGTGTTCGCCATTGGCGACGTACGCGCCGACAGCGTAAAACGGGTCGCGTCTTCGGTCGGCGAGGGTGCCATCGCCGTTGCCTTCATTCACCAGGTACTGCACGAATAGGAGCGTACCATGGCTGACAGTTCCTGCGAACACATTCGCGCCGTGCATACCGTCAAGCATCCGCTGCGCCAGGACTGCATCGAGTGTGTCAAGATCCATGCGCAGTGGGTGCATCTGCGCACCTGCCAAGAGTGTGGCATCACGCTTTGCTGCGACAGCTCGCCGCACCAGCATGCCAGCAAACATGCCCGCGCCACGCATCACCCGGTCATTGCATCGGCCGAACCCGGCGAAGAGTGGCTCTACTGCTATCCCGACGATGCCTTCGCAGAGTATTGAGGAATGACGGCCTCGGTGCTTCCGCGTGAGAAACTGGTCGACTGGTACCGCCGTAACCGCGCCCGCTCCCGCGCGCTCTTCGAGCTGATTTCCGAAGACGCCTACTTCAGCCAGCCGATCACGTTACGCCATCCGATCGTCTTTTACGAAGGGCACCTGCCAGCGTTTTCGTATAACACGCTCGGCAAGAAGGCGCTTGGCCGCGAGCCGATCGACAACCGGCTCGAGCAACTCTTCGCCCGGGGGATCGATCCGCATGAATCGCGGGCCGACGGCCGTCCCGACGACGACCATCGCGCGCGGTGGCCCTCGCGTCGAGAGGTGCGGGCCTTTGCGACCGAGGCTGACCGCCAGGTCGAGACCCTGCTTGAAGCAGCCGAGCTCGACGTGCCGGGCAATCCACTCCTCGAGAGCGCCGCCGCAGCGTATACCATCCTCGAACACGAGGCGATGCATCAGGAGACGCTGCTCTACATCTGGCATCGCCTTCCATTTGAGCAGAAACGGCGACCGGTCGACTATCACCCGATCACGGCCGGCGGCGCGCCGCCAACCCGCTGGTGCGACGTGCCGGCCGGTCGCGCGACGCTCGGCGTTGACCGCGGCGTGATCCCGTTCGGCTGGGACAACGAGTTTGGCTCGCTGACGACCGATGTCGACGCGTTCCGCATCCAGCAGCACGACGTGACCAACGAGCGCTACCTCGAGTTTGTTGGCGCGGGTGGATATACCGATCCGTCCTGGTGGACGCCGGTGGATTGGGCCTGGATCCAGCAGGACAACATCACCCATCCGCTCTTCTGGGAGCAGCATGACGGCGAGTGGCAATGGCGCGGCATGTTCGAGCTGCTGCCACTGCCGCTCAACTGGCCAGTCTATGTCAGTCAGGCAGAAGCGAGCGCCTATGCCCGGTGGAACGGGAGCCGCCTGATGACCGAAGCCGAGTTCCAGCGTGCGGCATACGGCTCGAATGCGGGGGAACGCCAGTATCCATGGGGCGATAGCCCGCCAACCCCCGACCTCGGGGTCTTCGATTTCGCGAGCTGGGATCCGCAGCCGGTCGGCAGCCATCCCGATGGTGCCAGCGCCTGGGGGATCGAGGATCTGGTCGGCAATGGCTGGGAATGGACCAGTACGACCTTCGCGCCCTTTCCGGGGTTTACGGCCATGGCAACCTATCCGGAATATTCGGCGGACTTCTTTGACGGCGAACATGTGGTAATGAAAGGTGCGTCGCCGGTGACTGCACGCGAACTGCTGCGGCCGACCTTTCGCAACTGGTTTCGTGCCCGGTACCCGTATGTGTACGCCACCTTTCGCTGCGTACGCGATGGCAAGTAGTACCCTGCCCGACGACATTCTCGCGCATCTGCATCGCACGCCTCGCGAGTTGCCATCACGCTACCTGTACGATGACCTCGGCTCGGCGCTCTTCGACGCGATCTGCGAACTGCCATGGTATCCGATTACCCGTGCCGAGCAATCGCTGTTGCGCACACATGGCAGCGCGATTGCGGCGGCGGCCGGCGGCGCGACCACGTGGATCGAACTGGGGCCTGGCAATGGCAGCAAGCTCGATACACTGGTGGAGCAGGCACCGCAGCCACCCCGTTCGCTGCACCTGGTCGACCTGTCGTCTGCCGCGCTTGGCGTCGCCCGCGAACGCCTGGCCCGTCGCCCCGGCGTCAGCATTACGCTCCATCACGCCGACTACCTGGCCGGGCTAGCTGTCGCGATCAGCGGGTCAAGCAGCGACGGCGCTCGCATGGTGCTCTTCCTCGGCTCCAACATCGGCAACTTCGATGCGCTCGACGCGGCCGCCTTGCTGGCGGCCATTCGCTCCAAGCTCCAGCCGGGCGACTCCCTTCTGCTCGGTGCCGATCTGGTCAAGTCCGTGCCGGAGATGCTCCTCGCCTACGACGACCCGCTCGGCGTGACGGCAGCATTCAATCGCAATATCCTGGTGCGATTGAATCATGACTTTGCGACCGGGTTCGACCTCACCCACTATCAGCACGAGGCGCGCTGGAACGCCGCGGAGTCACAAATCGAGATGTGGTTGGTGAGTCGCGTCGCACAGCGCGTCCGGATCCCGGGGCTGAAAAAGGAACTGCAGTTGACCGAGGGCGAGGCGATCCGCACCGAGCGGTCGCGCAAGTATCAGCCGGAGGAGATTGCCGCACTCCTTCAAACCGCGGGATTCACGGTGGTACAGCAATGGATGACCGACGGGTTCAGCGAAACAATGGCGCGGGTCGACGGGCCCGCGCACTAACCTGGCTTGACCACCGTTGCCCAGGTCGCCGGATCGATATCCTCGACCGATTGCGAAAAGGTCCAGCGATGTCCACCGATATCTTCGACCGTGTATTGCCGCTCGCCATAGGGATAGGTCGCCAGCGGGAGGAGGATCTTCGCAGCAAACGCTTCAGTGCGCGCGTAATGCATTTCGACGTCTTCCACCCGGACATGGACGTACACCGACAGGTCGCCCGGTCGCGGCACGTTGAATCCTGCCTTCGACGTGCCGAGCATCACATCGCCGTTGCCAAACGAGAGCTGGGCATGGGACACCGTGTCACCCGGCCCGGCGCCCCGTAACCGTTCGGCAAATCCAAACGCCGCACAGAGCCAGTCGATGGCAGCGCCAACATCGTCGTACGTCAGAACCGGAACGACCGTTGACGCTGGCGCAGAGCGATTGATGATCATGGTTCAGCCTCCCGGATGGTAGACGCGCTCGGTATGACCCTTGAGCTGCGATCGATAGAAATAGACATCCCGCAGGTTACCGGATGCATAGCGGGTGGCTTCGTCATCGAAATGCGGCGAATCGGGATGACCGCTCTCGCCTCCTGCCGTCACGGCGCGAGCGCGAATGCTGTCGCCAAACTCCACCACCGCAACAAAGCTGTTGCCGCTCGTCCCATACCATTTCTTGGTGCCGGGATAGGCATGCGCCCCGAATGACGCGAGCGAGCCCCATTCCGCCGACGTGAACGGCACCGGAATGCTTGGCCCAGCATCGCTGAAGGGCTGGACAATGTCGCCAGTGAGCCGCTGGAACCGATTGATGTCGCCCCACGGTGTCTGCCATTTGCCAAAATCCGCCGTCAGCTTGTCCGACGCCGCGGCGAGTGACTGCAGCAACTGATCACCAGTAGCGCGAGTGGCGATGTACTCGTCGTTTGGCACCCCAGCTCGCCGGGCATCGACGCCGATATGCCGCTGGATGTCGGTGCCCCAGAACACTGCCAGCGATGTCGGAACCGAAGCCGCGCCCCAGCGGAGGTCCCAGTCGCGCAGCAACGCAATCTGGTCGGCCACCTTCGCCTTGAGCGGATTCGAAGCCGAAGCCGCATCCCAGGCCTTGATCAGCGCCGGGATCGGTTTCTCGAACCAGGTCTGGTACGAATCAAACGCCGCATCAAGCAGCGAGTTGAGCGTGAAGTCCTTCTTGTCGCGCAACACTCGCTCGGCATGCTGGCCCCGCGCGGACTCGCCGCCGATCTCGACGTAGGCCGGGAAATCGGCCTTCTTCGGGCTACTCTCCCCCGACGACCACCAGGGCGCGTTGTTCGAGTTGTAGAGCCAGCCACTGGCCGGGTTGAGGAGATGGGGCGATTCATCGACTGACAGCAGCCCGTGCCAGTCGGTCGCCGGATCGCTGCCATCCACCGGCTTGGTCCAGTCGAACTTCGGATCACGGCGCGGAATGAAGTTGCCGTGGAAATAGGCGATATCGCCAGCCTTGTCGGCCAGGATGGTGTTATTCGAGGAATTGGTATGCAGTTCGAGCGACTGCCGGAACTCCGCAAACGAGTGCGCCTTGGTGCGAGTGTACGATTGCGTCAACGCTTTCACTGGCTCGTTCATCATCGCGATCGTTACCCAACGACCATCGGGCGCCTTGCGAACCACCGGGCCGTGCGGAGTGCGGAACACCGTAAAGCTCTTCTGCGCCATTCCGGTGGCAGTCTTGTAAGGCACCACAATCGTGCTGACGGTCACCGGCAGTTCCTGGCCGCCATGCCGGTACATCCAGCGATTGCCTGCACGACTGATAGTCTCCAGATACTCGTCGACCGCATCCACCCCGCTCGACGTGTGCATCCAGCCGATATTGTCGTTGAATCCCTGATAGACAAAGAACTGCCCCCACGTCACCGCCCCGTACGCGTTGAGGCCCTCACCGCTGGTGACTTGCACCTCGGCCCTGAAAAAGAACGACGTGTGCGGGTTGATCAGCAGCAAGGCATGACGGTCTCGGGTATTGGCTGGCGCGATCGCCATGCCATTCGAACCGCCCGGCTCGACATACGGCCCGCTGCCAGCCGGCGGAATCGGCACTTCGGGCGCGTTACCGTAGAAGCTCGCCAGCTGATTGAGGTTGACCTTCTCGACATCGCCACCGATGCTCCCCTCGCTGAACGAGAGCGCCATCCACGGTTCGAAGTGGGTGATCACCAGCGGCTTCACTGCCGGGTGCGTCGCGAGATAGTAGTTGAGCCCGTCGGCAAAGGCATCCATCAGCTTCTTCAATGACGCCGGGCTCGACGCATACATCTTCTTGAGCGAATCGGTGTTGATGAACAGCTTCATCCGCAGGTCGCGATAGATGGCCGACTCCCCTTCCGACTCGGCGAGTCGCCCCATCGCGTTGAGATAGTTGGTCTCGACCCGATTGAAGTCGTCTTCCGCCTGGGCATAGAGCAGCCCGAACACCGCATCGGCGTCAGTCTTCCCCACAATGTGCGGAATGCCCCAGTCATCGCGAGTGATGGTGACCGCCTGCGCCTCGCGCTGCCAGCGCGCGCGTTCAGCACTGTTGGCGGTCGCAGGGTTTCCGCGCTGGGCGGAGATGGAGTGCCACGGCGTCGCCGCGACAAGGAGCACGGCGAGCGTGCGGGCGAAATAGAGCCGCATTGAGAGGATCTCCCGGACGGAATGGACGACCGGGTGAAGATAGCACGCTGACTCGGCCTACCTGGCAACGTAGCGGGCGAGGCGCACCAGCTGCCTCGCCCGGCGCGGTCTCACGAACTGCGGCTGCTGCTCTTCTTGCGGGGCGGCACCTTGGCACCCTTGGCCCGCGCTTCGGAGAGGCCAATGGCGATGGCCTGCTTGCGGCTGGTCACCTTGGGATGCTTCCCCTTGCCACTCTTGAGGATGCCTGCCTTTTCGCGATGCAACGCGCTCTTGACGCTCTTGCTTGCCGCCTTGCCGTACTTCCGCGTACTTGCCTTCTTGCGTGCCGCCATGAAGCCCTCCCGAATGTGGTCCAGCAGGAGGACGATCACTCACACACCAGATGCACAGCCCTGTTCCCCGCCGGCTACCGACCCTGCGGTGCTATGTGCCCCGCGCTGCCGGCGTGTCAAAAAGCAGGCAGGTGCTCTCCGCCGTGGCGTAGAGCACCCCCGCAGCGTTGCGCACCGTCGCTCGGCCGATCGCGGTTGAACGACCGCTGTGAATGACGGTCGCATCCGCCAGCATCCGGCCCTGGTCGATGCGGACCGCCTTGATGAAGCGGACCGCGATGTCGAGGGTCGTGTAGCTGCGGCCGAGGGGGAGCGTGGCGTGAATCGACAAGCCGATCGCGGTATCCAGCAGCGTGGTCAACACGCCACCATGCACCGAACCGATCGCATTGTAGTGAGTCTCGTCGGGGTCGAGATGCATGATGACATGGCCGGGCTCGATCAGGTCGAAGCCAATGCCGAGCATCGTCACGGCGATCGGAGCCGGCACCTCGCCGCGCTCCATCGCGCGGATCAGCTCCAGCCCGGGCATCCGGCGCGCGGCGGCCGGGATCAGCGCCGGATCGTCCCACCGGATGGTGCGTTCGCGGCGTGGATCGCTCACCAGGTCGAGCGCCCGATCACATGTTGCGCCGGTACTGGCCGCCGACGGCGAACAATGCCTGGCTGATTTCACCGAGCGTGCAGATCTTGCAGGTCTCCATGAGTTGCGCGAAGACGTTGCCGTTGCGGATCGCCACCTGCTGGAGTTCCGCCAGTGCGGCCGACCCCCTGTCCGCGTGCAACGCCTGTATTGCCGCCACCCGACGGATCTGCTCGTCCTTCTCTTCGGTGGTCGAACGGATCACTTCGCGCGGCACGACGGTCGGCGACCCACCCGACGAGAGGAAGGTATTGACGCCGATCACCGGCAGCTCGCCGGTATGCTTCAGCGTCTCGTAGTAGAGCGACTCTTCCTGGATCTTGCCGCGCTGGTACATCGTCTCCATCGCGCCCAGCACACCGCCCCGTTCGCTGATCCGATCGAACTCGATCAGTACCGCCTCTTCCACCAGCTCGGTCAGCGCTTCAATGATGAAGGAGCCCTGCAGCGGGTTCTGGTTCTTCGCCAGGCCAAACTCATGATTGATGATCAACTGGATCGCCATCGCCCGCCGGACACTCTCCTCCGTTGGCGTGGTGATCGCCTCGTCGTAGGCATTGGTGTGCAGCGAGTTGCAGTTGTCGAAGATCGCGTACAACGCTTGCAAGGTGGTGCGGATGTCGTTGAATGAAATCTCCTGGGCGTGCAGCGAGCGCCCGCTGGTCTGCACATGGTACTTGAGCATCTGCGACCGGGCGCCAGCGCCGTATTCCCGCCTCATCGCCTTGGACCAGATCCGCCGCGCTACCCGGCCGATCACGGCGTATTCCGGGTCGGTACCGTTGGAGAAGAAGAACGAGAGGTTCGGCGCGAAGGAGTCGATCGACAAGCCGCGCGCCAGGTAGTACTCGACGTAGGTGAAGCCGTTGGCCAGGGTGAATGCGAGCTGGGTGATCGGGTTGGCGCCTGCTTCAGCGATGTGATAGCCCGAGATCGACACCGAGTAGAAGTTGCGGACATGGTGGTGGGTGAAATACTCCTGCACATCGCCCATCAGCTTGAGCGCAAACTCGGTCGAGAAGATGCAGGTGTTCTGCGCCTGATCTTCCTTGAGAATGTCGGCCTGCACCGTGCCGCGGACCCGCGTGATGGTGTCAGCCCTGATCTGCGCATAGACGTCGTCCGGCAGGACCTGATCGCCCGTCACGCCCAGCAGCATCAGGCCCAGTCCGTCGTTACCAGGCGGGAGTTCGCCGCGGTAGGTCGGCCGCTCCGCGCCACGTGCAATAAAGATCGCCGCGATCCTGCGTTCGACTTCGTCGACCAGGCCATGCTCATGAATGTACCGCTCGCACTGCTGGTCGATCGCCGTGTTCATGAAAAAAGCAGTCAGCATTGGCGCCGGACCGTTGATCGTCATCGACACCGACGTCTTCGGGTCCACCAGGTCGAAACCGGAATAGAGCCGCTTGGCGTCATCGAGACAGCAGATCGACACGCCCGCGTTGCCGATCTTGCCGTAGATGTCTGGCCGGACTGCCGGATCCTGGCCATAGAGCGTGACCGAATCGAATGCGGTCGAGAGGCGATGGGCCGGCTGGCCTTGTGACACATAGTGGAAGCGCCGGTTGGTCCGCTCCGGGCCGCCCTCGCCGGCAAACATCCGGGTCGGGTCTTCGCCTTCGCGCTTGAACGGAAAGACACCCGCTGTAAAGGGAAACTCGCCCGGCACATTCTCCTGCAGCAGCCAGGTGAGGATATCGCCCCAGTCGCGATAGTGGGGGAGCACCACCTTGGGAATCCGCTGGTGCGACAGCGACGTCGTGAAAGTCGGCACGGTGAGTTCCCTGCCGCGCACCGTGTAGCGGTACTCATCGCCTTCGTAGTTGGCCCGCTTCTCCGCCCAGCCCTCGAGCGCCTGCCGGTTCGACGAATCAAGCTCGGCGGCGAGTCGCTCGCGGGCAGCGTCCAGCGGGGCTGCTGCATCAGCCACCAGCGCCCCTGCTTCGGTGACCGCTTGCAACCGGTGCGCCGTGGCGCTCTGCATCTCGACCCAACGATTGTATGTCCGGATCGACTCTGCGATCCGCGACAGATAGCGGGTCCGGTCCGCCGGAATGATGTTGATCTTCTCCGACTCCGCCGGCGCCGGACCGAGCTGCGGCACCGCAGTATGCGCCGTCTTCGCCGTTAACCGTGCCATCAGCAGCTGATAGAGGTACGTGGTGCCCGGATCGTTGAACTGCGACGCGATGGTGCCGACGACCGGCATCGCATCGGGCGCCTCGGTGAAGCGCTTGTGATTGCGCTGGTATTGCTTGCGCACATCGCGGAGCGCATCCGGAGCGCCGCGCTTGTCGAACTTGTTGAGCGCCACGACATCGGCAAAGTCGAGCATGTCGATCTTCTCGAGCTGCGTCGCGGCGCCGTATTCCGGCGTCATCACATACAGCGCCACATCCGAATGATCAATGATTTCGGTGTCGGACTGGCCAATCCCCGACGTTTCGAGAATGATCAGGTCGAACCCGGCCAGCCGCAGTACGTTGACCGCATGCTTGACATGTCCCGAGAGAGCCAGGTTCGCCTGCCGGGTGGCGAGCGAGCGCATGTAGACGCGCGGATTGTTGACCGAGTTCATCCGGATCCGATCGCCAAGCAGGGCGCCGCCAGTCTTGCGCTTGCTCGGGTCGACCGAGATGATGCCGATGGTGCGGTCGGGCGTGTCCATCAGGAAGCGGCGAATCAGTTCGTCGATCAGCGAGGACTTCCCGGCGCCACCCGTGCCGGTGATGCCGAGGACCGGCGTCGGGTGCGTCGTCGCATCGACGCGGATAGTTTCGAAGAGTTGCTGGTAGTCGGCGGGGAAGTTTTCTGCCGCGGAAATCAGCCGGGCAATCGATCGCGCATCACGATGATGGGCGCCGGCCAGCTCCGCCGCACCAACGCCCGCGCCGGTGGCAAAATCGCAGCGCTCCAGCAGGTCGTTGATCATCCCTTGCAGCCCCATCGCGCGGCCGTCGTCCGGGGTATAGATCCGCTCGATCCCGTAGGCGTGCAGGTCGTGGATTTCGTCAGGCAGGATCACGCCGCCACCGCCGGCGAAGATCCGGATCTGGCTGCTGTCGA
The DNA here is from genome assembly GCA_036499125.1 of Gemmatimonadales bacterium. Lineage (GTDB taxonomy): Bacteria > Gemmatimonadota > Gemmatimonadetes > Gemmatimonadales > GWC2-71-9 > Palsa-1233. Next base: position 256,663 of record DASYEH010000009.1, on the reverse strand, counting down.
GCGCCTCGAGCCGGTCGTGCATGTACTTGAGGTACTCGACGTGGCCGCCCTGGTACGATGTCATCGCGATCGCGTTGACATCTTCCTGTACCGCACAGTTCACCACCTCGTCGACCGATCGGTCGTGTCCCAGATGGATCACCTCGGCGCCGCTCGCCTGCAGGATCCGTCGCATCACGTTGATCGCGGCATCGTGGCCGTCGAAGAGCGAGGCAGCCGTGACGATCCGGATCTTGTGGCGCGGCGCATAGCTGGCTGGCGGCCCGCGGCGAACCGGCGCCTTGGCGGACTCAGCGGCGTCGGTGGCCAGTTGCAGAAGGGTACTCACGGCAACCCACTCCCGATGACGATGGATGCATTGAACACCCCGGTAATATCGCGCCGCCGGCCGCCCGAAGCCAGTTCAGCGGCCGCCATCGAGCCGGTGATCCACCGGCATCACGCTGCGGGGACCACTGCCAGTGGCCGGCGCCGCGCGCGGAGGATCAGCCAGATCCCGATCGCCACCGCCGGGATGCTGAGCAGTTGGCCAAGATCGAGCGGCAGGCGTGCCTCGAACGGTGTCTGATTCTCCTTCAGGAACTCGATCAGGAAACGGAAGCCGAAAATCACCACCAGCACCGTCCCGAGCAGCACGCCCGGCCGCTTCCCCGCTTCGGTATTCCGGTACAACCAGACCATGAAGAACGCCGTCACCGCATAGAAGGCCGCTTCGTACAGCTGGGTCGGGTGACGCGACAGCCGGTCAACTCGCTCGAAGACAATGGCCCACGGCACATTGCTCGGATGGCCGATAATTTCAGAGTTGAAGAAGTTGCCGACACGTATGAACGTCGCGGCCACCGGCGAAATCAGCGCGACGCGATCGGCGAGCATCAGGTATGGATAGTGGTGCTTTCGCACGAAGAACCAGGTCGCCAGCAGGATCCCGGCCGCACCGCCATGGCTGGCGAGACCGCCCTTCCAGATGAAGAGGATCTCCAGCGGGTGGCTGAGGTAGTATCCCGGTTCGTAGAAGAGGCAGTGACCGAGCCGGGCGCCGACGATCGTACCGACCACGACATAGCCGAGATAGGAATCGACCGACTCGCGCGACCACCCCTCCCCTTCCAGCACCCGCTTGCCGAGTTCATAGGCGAGCAGGATCGCAAGGGCGAAGCAGAGCCCGTACCAGCGAATGGCGAGCGGACCCAGGTGGAGCAGGATCGGGTCGCCATTCCAGATCAGGTGATGCGTGTCATCCATGACGCACCCTAGCGGGGCGGCCGGCGGAACGAAAGGCACCCGGCCACGGTTTGCACTATTCTTGAGCAGTGCCGGCGCGCCCGGCGATCTCTCCAACATCCCGCAGGAGCCCGCTTCGTGGTCACTCTGAAATCGTCAGTGTCCGTGCTCGGCCTGTCCGTCGCGATGGTCGCGACCGCGCAGGCACAGGGAAGCCTCAACCGCTACGGTTATCCGCTCAAGCACAAGCCGCAGGCCACCCATGCCGCCATTACTGCCGGCGACCTGATGACCCGGCTCTACATCTATGCCGACGACTCGATGCAAGGGCGTCAGATCGGTCACATCGGCAACTTCAAGGCAACCAACTACATCGCCGGCCAGGCCAAGCTGCTGGGACTCGAGCCGGCCGGCGACAACGGCACCTTCTTCCAGACGCTGCCCTATGTGCAGCGCAACTTCTCCAGCAAGACCACGCTGACGGCGGGAACAACCCCACTCCGCATGGGCACCGATTTTGAGCCGGTGCCCGGCGCACGCGCGCCGCAGCCACTGAATGGCGTCGCAGTGATCTACGGCGGCGACCCGGCCAACGGCTCGGTCATCACCCCCGAGCAGGCCGCTGGCAAGTTCGTCATCCTGGCCTCGGCACCGGTCGCCCCGGCACCAGCCGCTGGGCGGGGTGGCTTCGGCCGCGGCGGCGGATCACCGACTGCCCGCGCCGCGACGCTCTTTCCTGCTGCGGCCGGCGTCGCGATTGCCGACCTCGACGCGCTCACTCCGCTGGGCCGCGCCGCACTCAATGATCCACCAGCGTCGGCCCTGCCATTTCCAGCGGCGACGGTCGCCGTGGGCGACGTGATCCTGACGCACGGCAACGACGTCGGCGTTGTGCGCGACGGGACGCTGATTGGCGGCACGCTACCAGCTGGCATGACGGCCCACTATGCCCAGGCGGCGGCTGATGCGGCCGCTCACACCGCCGCCTTCTCGGCGACGCTCACTGCGGCCCGCCGCGCTGACTCGGTCGCCCGCAAGGGCGGCAGGCCATCCTGCGGACCGGAATCGGTCTGTGTAGCCTTCACCGATGCCGAGGGCAACGTGGTTGCCACCCTCGATAGCACCGCCGCCAGCGCCGTCATCAACGGTGGCGGCCGCGGGGGTCGCGGCGGACGGGGTGGCCGTGGAGCTGCCCCCACCGGCGGCAACGAAGCGCCAGCTTCCCAGTTCCAGATCACCAAGGCCGCCGCGGCCCGGCTCCTTGGCAAGCCGATGACCGGCCTGGCTGCCGGGTCCGCCGGTGGCACCGTCACCGCCCAGTTCGATTTCCAGGAAACGCCGAGCCCGTGGGGCCGCAACGTCGTCGCGATCATTCGCGGCAGCGATCCGGCGCTGCGTGGCGAGTATGTCGCGATCGGTGCGCACAATGATCATATCGGCATGAAGAATCCGCCCGTCGATCATGATTCGCTCAAGGCGTACAACGATGCCAAGCTCCGGATGACGATCACGCAGAACCTCGAACCGCTGAGCCCGGCGCAGACCGCGTCGATTCATGTCAACATGGATTCGATTCGCAAGGTGCATCCGAAGCCGCGCATCGATTCCGTCAACAACGGCGCTGACGACGATGGCTCGGGTTCGATGGGCGTCCTTGAGATCGCCGAATACATCGCGAAGATGCCGGTCAAGCCCAAGCGCTCGATCATCTTCGTCTGGCACACCGGCGAGGAAGCCGGCCTGCTCGGCTCGACGTACTTCACCACCCACATGACGGTCCCGGCTGATTCGATCGTGACCCAGATCAACATCGACATGATTGGTCGTGGCCGCGCAGAAGACGTCATTGGCGGCGGCGACCAGTACCTCGGTGCAGTCGGCTCGAAGATGCTGTCGACCGACCTGAACAACGAAGTCGTCGGCATCAACGCCAAGCAACCGCATCCATTCCAGATCGACTACCGGTTCGACGATCCGACGCTCGGTGTGGCAAAGTCGGTCGACGGCAAGGTGCCGTGGTCGGGCTACAACAACATCTACGGCCGCAGCGATCACTATAACTACGCCAAGAAGTGCATTCCGATCGTCTTCTTCTTCACCGCGCTGCATGGCGACTATCACCAGCCGACGGACGAGCCGGAGTACATCGACTATCCGCACTACGCGGCAATCGACAACTACATCAAGGACCTGCTGGTGGATGTAGCGAACCGGCCGACGCGGCCGCAACTCGACGCGGTCTGTGTCCGGAAGTAGTCCGCACCACCCGTCTGCGGAGGATCGGCCTGACACCGGGCCGTCCTCCGCGGCGGCGCACCACCGTCGTGGCCTTGATCCCGATCTCGCCGATCTTCGGCACGACCCCCATCGCCTCGCGGCCGTCCGCGCCAGCGGCCTGCTCGATACACCTCCCGAAGAATCGTTCGACCGGCTGACCCGCCTCGCGGCACGCCTGATTCATGCGCCAGCCACCTTTCTCAGCGTGGTCGACGACGAGCGCGAGTTCTACAAGAGTTCGTTCGGCTTTCCCGAACCGATCGCCACGATCCGCCAGGTGGTGGGAACCTCGTTCTGCGAATACGCGATCCGGTCGACGCTGCCGCTTGTCCTCGATGATGTGACCCAGTTCCCGGAGTTCCAGCAGATTCCGCAGGTCCAGGAACTCGGTGTCCGTTCGTATCTCGGCGTGCCGCTGGTGACCGACTCCGGCGATGTGATCGGCTCGTTCTGCGCCGTGGACATGCAGACTCGCACATGGACCGACATCGAGCGCGACGTGATGGTGGAACTCGCCGAGTCGGCGTTGCGTGAAATGCGCTTGCGTCTCGCGCTGGCCCGGGCTGAGCGAGGAGTGGAGTCCGCGCAACGCACCGCCCGCTCACGCGAACAGATCCTGGCCGTTGTCGCCCATGACCTGCGCACCCCCCTCGGCACCGTCATGATCGGGGCCCACATCCTCGCCCAGTCAAAGCTGGCCGGGCCGGCACGGCAGGTACTCGGTTCGGTCACGTCGGCCGCAACGAGCATGGCTGCGCTGATCGCCGATCTCACCAACGCTCCCCTGGCGGACGGTGGACGGCTACCGCTCGATCGGCAGCCAATCCAGGCCGATCGCCTGATGCGCGACAGCGTCGCGGTGCTCGGCACCGTCGCGCAACGCCAGGGAATCGGACTGATGGCCGACGCGTGTGACACGATGCCGATTGTTGCCGTGGACTATGAGCGGATGCTGCGCGTCTTCGCCAACCTGATCGGCAACGCCATCAAGTTCAGTACCCCGGGGATGACCGTGCACGTGCGGGCCCGCGCGGAAGCGACGATGGTTCGCTTCTCGATCGCTGATCAGGGTGTCGGTATCGCACCGAACGATCTCCCCCGCGTGTTTGAGCGTTTCTGGCGCGGCAACGAGGAGGGCAGGATCGGCACCGGCCTCGGTCTCGCAATTGCCAAGGAGATTGTCGAGGCGCACGGCGGCACGCTCTCCGTCGCGAGCGAGGTCGGCGCCGGAAGCACCTTCAGCTTTACGGTGCCGGTGGTGGTGCAGACTTCGACATGAGCAAACGTGTCATCCGGAGCGGCGCGAAGGATCGCGCTACCGGATCACTTTCACCTGCGCGATCCTGTCCCCCGCCAATATCCCTGCGGCCACCGACTGCCCGCTCACAATCACTCCGGCCACCGTGTATTCATGATCGAGCCGGGTGTTGTCGACCAGGTTGATGAACCACTGCGCATCGCCAGTGTCACGGCCGCGCGATGAAATCCCCAGGGTCCATTGCAGGTGCGACGGCAAGCCAAGCTCGTCGCGCATGAAGGTGCTGTCGCCGACATACTCCGAGGCATCCCCGCCACCGCCCTGCACCACAAAGTTCGGCTCGACCCGCTGGAACACATGCCCGTCGTAGTAATGCTCCCGGACCAACCGGACGATTCGCGCCACCGTGGCCGGCGCCTCGGCGCTGAACAACCGGATCACGAACCTGCCACCGCCGCTTGATGCGGCCATCGTGACCGCAATCTCCGGCGGCTTCCCGACCGCAATCCCGGCGAGCGGTGCTTCGGCGATCGGCAGTGGGTGCGGGTCCGCGGCCCAGGGGCGACCGGTCCATGTCGTCAGCGTTTTCGCCGCCAGCGCAGCTACCGTCGTGTCGAAGTCCGCCAGATACCGTACGACCTCCGCGCTATCGCCGGCGTGGCCGATCTCTGCCACGCGTTGCAGAATCGCTACCCGCGGATCGCGACTGTTTTCCCGGCGACCTGCTGTGAGCCGCGCCAGCGCTCGATAGAGCGCCGGCAGCGACGCAGTGTCCGGCGACCGAGCCAATGCCATCGCGGCCGCGCGAATCGTCTGGTTCCCGGCGCTCGAGAGCGCCTCGATGTAGAGCGGATCTGCTCCATGCCGAACCCGACGCGCCAGCCCCGTGATCGCCGCCTCAGCGACGTTGTGATCGGCGTCACGCGCAAGCACTCGCAAGGTGCTGGTGTCGTTCGTGGCCACCGCAGCGTCGGCCGCAGCCAGGCGTACTCCCCACGCGGGTGATTCGGCATACTTCGCAATCGTCGCCGTCGCACCCGCCGGATCACGGTGGGCCAACGACACCAGCGCATGCGCCGCCCGCTGCCAGCGGTGATCCACCGGCCCGCGAGTCACCGGCGTCGCGATGATTGCCTGTAATGCCTGATTCACCGATGCCTGGTTGCTGCACGGCAACGCCAGTGAATCAATCGCCACCAGCGCCACCGCATCGACCGGATCGTGCGTCATCGCCACGAGCGGCGTGCAATCCGGCGTGCTGCTGCCGGCGCGATACGCCGAGACCGCCGCGATACGCACCACCGTGCTGTTGGTTGCGAGTGCGGTCTGTATCGCCGCCGATCGCGCCGCGGGCGTCATCGTTGCGACACCGGCCAGCGCCAGTCGCCGCACCTGCGGGTCACGATCAGCAACGCCGCGCATCACGGTCGCGCTGTCGAGCGCGCGCATGCTGGTCAACGCCAGCAACGCGACGCGACGCACCACGGCCAGCGAATCAGCGTGGGTCGCCGCAATGTGCCGCAGACGATCCACTGATTCCGCACCGAGTCCGCCGCCGCTGCTGCGATAGAGCGCCAGCCAGTACAAGCCGCGGACCGTGCCGAACGTCCCGCTCGGCGGCAGCACGGCGACGATCGCCCGTTCCGCCGCATGACCCGACGCTGTGTCGGCAAACGGAAGCCGACCCAGCGCATCAGCGATCGCATCGCGGGCGGCCGGGGCGCGTTCACGTTCGAGCGCCGCAGCGAGTAGCACCCCAGCGCGCAAGACCGCCGGTTGGAGCGAATCCGCCGTGCGCCGGGCCGCCCGGTTCACCGATTGGGCCAGCGCGTTGGCCGCTTCGGCGCGCACTGCCGCGCTGTCGTCGTGCAGCAACGCGGCGATCTGATCACCAGACTCGGGTCGCTGCAACCGACCCAGTCCGCGCACTGCCGTCAGGCGCAGCAACGCCGGCTTGGCCGTCAGTCCATCGATGAGCGGAGTTACGCCGTCGCCACCGAGTCCGCGGGCGTCTTCAGCGACCAGGATTCGCTGCAAGCCCGCCGTATCGGCACGCTGGGCAGCAAGCGGCGAGGCCAGCACGGCAACGAACGGAAGCGTGCAGCGCAGGGAGCGATGCATCAGCCACCTCGGCAATGTGGGGAGTGGACTAGTGCGCGTCGGCCGGCGCGCCACGACCCTTCGGCTTGTGCAACAGGAACACCGCCGGTGCAACACAGGCAAAGCAGATCAGCAACAGGATCCAGCAATCGTTGTAGGCCAGCATGGCCGCCTGCCGCATCACGGTGCCGTCGAGAATCGTCTGGGCCAGGTGCTGCGCCTGTTGCAGCGAGCCGCCGCGCAGCATCATCGCGTTGATCAACGCGTGATAGCGCGAGTCGAACACCGGCGTGCCCGGCACCAGGTTCTGCACCAGGTCGGCGCGGTGCACGGCGATGTGCCGTGTCAGGAACGCCACCAGGATCGCAATGCCGAACGATCCTCCCAGCTGCCGCGACAGGTTGATCAACCCGGACGCCTGCTGCGCATCCTCGGGCTTCAGCGACCCGTAGGCGACGAAGTTGATCGGCGCAAACAGGAAGCCCAGGCCCGCGCCACGGATAATCAGCGCCAGCTGGGCGTCACGTTCACCGGCCGCGCTGCTCAGGTGACCGAGGGTCCACATGGCGAGCAGCATCAACGCCATTCCCATCAGGATCAGCATCCGGGCATCGGCCTTGGGGCGCGCGCCGTTCAGCAGGATACCGCACGCCATCGCGAAGATGCCGGTAGCAATGCCGCCCGGCATCATCGACAGCCCGGTTTCCGTGGGCGTGAAGCCCAGGATGCTCTGGGTAAAGAGCGGGAAGAGGAAGGTCCCACCGTAGAGGCCGAAGCCGAGGACGACGAAGAGGAAGATCGACGCCGACAGGTCACGATTGTTGAGCACCCGGAAGTCGATCACCGGATGCTTGTTGCGCTTCGAGAGCTGCCACATCACCAGCGACACCAGCGTAATGGTCGACAGGATGGCGAGTTCGACGATCAGCTTGTCGGCAAACCAGTCGCGGCGATTGCCCTCTTCGAGCACGAACTGCAGCGAGCCGACGCCGGTAATGAGCAGCACGATACCGGTCCAGTCGACCGGAGATGAGCTGCGCCGCATCTCGGGCGGGTCGAGCAGGAAGTTCGACACCAGGAACGCCGCCGCGATGCCGATCGGGATGTTGATGAAGAAACACCAGTTCCAGGTGTAGTTGTCGGTGATGTAGCCACCCAGCGTGGGCCCCAGCGTAGGCGCCACGATCACCCCGAGCAGGAAGATCGTCTGGACCAGCGCCTGCTCTTCCTGCGGGAAGATCTGTCGCAGGGTTGCTTGCGCGGTTGACAGCAGCGCCGCGCCGCCGGCGCCCTGTACCAGGCGCCAGATCACCAGTTCGGTCAGGCTCGACGACGTACCGCAGAGGAATGACGCGATCGTGAACAGGATGATCGAGAAGGTGAGGTAGTTCCGGCGGCCGAAGCGCTGGGTGAAGAACGCCGTCATCGGGAGCACGACGACGTTCGCCAGGATGTAGCAGGTGCTGACCCAGGCGATCTCTTCCTCGGTCACGCCAAGGTTCCCGGCCATCCGGGGGAGCGCCACGTTGATGATCGTGGTGTCGAGCACTTCCATCACTGCGGCCGTGATCAGGCCGAGCAGGATCAGCCAGCGGTACCGCTCAACATCGAGGGTCGGCCGGGCCGGGGCGGTGGCAGCAGGTGCGGACATGGGCGGGGGCTTACCGGCCGGCGGCCGGGATCGGTTCGGTCATCACAGGGGAAAGTTAGTCGATTGCGATTCAGGGTACCTCTGTCACCCCGAAGAACCCTCCGTCGCCCCTCGCCGCGCTCGGGATCGCGGCCTTCTGCGCACCCGGTCGATACGCACTCCGGCCGATGACAAGGAATCGTAAGGATTTGATCACACCGGTTGAACTGATGCCTGTGGCGCAACAGGTTCCGCCGCGACACGACGCACCATCGGTTCGCGCACCGCTACCGGAGCACTACCATGTTCATGCCAGTTGCCATCCTTGCCATCCTGATGCATGCCGCCTCGACCGCAGAGCTGCAGCAACCGGTGGCCGCCAGTTTCGTCACTACACTTGGCCACGACACGATCGCCGTCGAGACCTATCATCGCAATGGCACCCGTCTCGACGGCGATATCGTCCTGCGAGCCCCGCAGACGGTCCGCTATCACTACGCCGTCACCATGCGACCCGATGGCACGGTGGCGCGAGCCGTGACGGACTTCTCCATCCCGGCCAACGCCAACGCCCCGCGAAACAGGACGACGATCACCTTCGCCAAGGATTCTGCCACCGTTGACGTCGATACCGCGGGCATCATTGGGACGGTGAAACGCTCGGCACCGTATGGCACGGCGCCGGAACTGATGTCCGGCTTCGCATCCGACTACGGTCTCTACATTTCGCTGGGCCTCTATGAACCGATCATTGCGCGGCTCAAGACTCCGATCGGTGACACCACACGCGTACCGATCATTGGCGCGGTGGGTGGCCAGCGTGACACCAAGTTTCTGGTTCGCCGCTCGCCTGCACTCGTGGATGTCGACTACTTCAAGTCACCGCTCTGGACCCACCTTGCCGTGAACAGCGCCGGCGTCATTGACGGTGCTGACGCCACGCAGACGACCGAAAAGACCCGCTCCGTACGGACCGGCCCGATCAACATTGATTCCGTGGCCAAGGATTTCCTGCGCCGCGATCATGCCGGCAAGGCGTTCGGCGTATCGTCGCCTGCGGCCATCGCGCGAGGGAAGATTGGCGACGCGACCGTGACGATCAACTACAACAGCCCCCGCAAGCGCGGCCGCGAGATTCTCGGCGCGACCGTCCCTTACGATCAGGTCTGGCGGACGGGAGCCGATGCCGCGACCGTGCTCACTACCGATCACGCCATCACCATCGGTGGACATCAGCTGGCGGCAGGCAAGTACACCTTGTGGACCAAGCCGAGCCGCACCGGCGCGCTGCTGGTGATCAACGCGCAGGTCGGGCAATGGGGAACCGACTATGACTCCGGCAAGGACATCGTCCGGCTGCCAATGAAGGCCGAGCGCGTGCCAACGGCGGAGAACTTCGCGATCACCGTCAGCGGATCAGGCAACAAGGGAGAGTTGCAGATGGCGTGGGACGATTTCCGGTGGAGCATCCCGGTCTCGGCGCCGTAACCCAGTCCGATCCTCGGCGGCGCCAATCACCCCTCGAGCCAGGGCGCCAGCGAGATCACCCATACGTTGTTGTCGCTGTTGTCCCAGAGGTTCAAGCGGGCAAAATCCTTGGCGGCCTCGGCGCGGGTGCGGTTAGCATGGATTGGCGCGGCGCGGCTGCTGGTGAAGTAGAGCGAATGGCGGTCGGGACTGAGCTGCGCCTCGCCGTCGTCCGCCGGGTTGTGGTCATAGTCGCCGGCGTAGCGGAGCGGCGTGATCGGTCCCCATCCATCGCCAGCGCGAAATGTGATGTACAGATGTTCATGCGAATCACTCTCGGCGGCGCGCCCGGCGCTGCTGAAGATCAGGAACGATTGGTCCGGCGCAATTTCCGGATCAACATCGGTGTGGTTCCCATCACTGAATGCGAGCGGCTCCGCCTGCTGGTAGGCCCCGTCCTGGTAACGTGATCGATAGAGCCGCCACGTCTTCGCCGCGTCCAGCTTGGCCATGAAGTAGAGCGAGCCATCAGCGGCAAGGCTCGGCTTGAATACCCGGGCGCTGATGTTCACCGTTGCGGGCAGTCGCACCGGTTCACTCCATCCCGTCCTCGTGCGCCGCACCTCCCACAGCACGTTGGCGTACGGTGCGGCTTTCGGCGCGCCCGGGCCGCTGCTGTCGATGGCTGGGCGCGATGACTCGAAGACGAGCCGCGTGCCGTCGGGTGACAGGTCGGGCTGCTGGTCGGACCAGAGTCCCGAAAACGGGGCGACGACCGGATTGGTCCACTTCCCCTTCCGGAGATGCGATTCCATGATGAATCCCCAGCTTCCACCGGTGCGCTCGAAGTAGAGCGTCTTGCCGTCAGGCGTAAAGGTCGGTGCACCGTCGTTGGCGGGCCCGGAAATGACGCCGGGTGCAAAGATCTCCGGCGCGGCAGTTGCGCGCGGCGCCTGCGCACCGATGGCCGACGCGCACAGCACGACGAGGATGCACGGGTGCTTCAGTTGCACGGTAGGTCTCCAGTGTGCGGAATCGCCTTGGATCACGGTCTGCTACTTCAGCTCGGCGACGAATCTATGAATGCAACGACTGACAGGCATTCTCCCCCCGCAAGATTTTACCGGCTCCTGACCCAGTCGTTGGGGTCGGCCCGCAGCTGCTCAAGCACTACCCCCTCAGGCAGGCCTCGGCGTCGCAGGGTGTAGTGCTTCAGCACTTGTGTGCCGAGCCGCGGCTTTAGCCGCGAGCTCACGTGATACCGACCGCTATTCCCACCGCGAGCTCATGTGACGCCGACCGCTACTCCCCCCGCGAGCTCCCGTGACACCGACCGCTACTCCCACCGCGAGCTTACGTGATACCGACCGCTATTCCCACCGCGAGCTCCCGTGCCACCGACCGCCGGGCGGCCACGTTTGCGGCTCCCCGCCCTTCAGGGCAGATTCCATCGGTCGGCAGACTCTCCCATTCGCACCGCGGCGTCAAAGGCGCCTCCTCATGACGCTCACCGCCGGCTCCCGGCTCGGACCTTACCAGATCCTCGACCTGCTCGGCGCGGGCGGGATGGGCGTCGTCTACCGCGCCCGCGACGAACGGCTGGAGCGCGACGTCGCCATCAAGGTCCTCCCGCCGGCGACATTTGACGACGAACGCGCCCGCCATCGCTTCCGGAAGGAAGCCCTCGCACTCGCCAAGCTGAGCCACCCCAACATCGCCACCGTCTACGACGTCGGCGAGGAGCAGGGCACCGCCTACCTGGTGATGGAGTGCATCGCCGGCGAATCGCTGGCGACCCGGTTGCAACGCGGCACGCTCGGAATCGTCGAAGCGCTGACTGTCGCAAGCCAGATCGCCGGAGCCCTCAGCGAGGCGCATGAACATGGCGTCGTGCATCGCGACCTCAAGCCGGCCAACGTGATGCTGACGACCAAGGGCCAGGTCAAGGTCCTCGATTTCGGTCTCGCCAAGCTCCTCGCACCGGCCGATTCTGCGTCGCTCACCGTGTCACGACTTGAACCGAATGCGCCGGCGGGGACCCCGCTCTACATGTCGCCCGAGCAGGCCTTTGGCGAACAGATCGATGCCCGCACCGATCTCTGGAGCCTCGGCGTCGTGATGTACGAATCGCTGGCGGGCCGTCCGCCATTCAGTGGCGGAACTGACTGGGCGCTGCTCCAGGCGGTCAGTAATACCACACCGACCTCGTTGCGCACCATTCGCATCGACGTCCCTGCGCCGGTCGAAGCGCTGGTGTCGCGCGCCATGACCAAGGACCCGGGTGCCCGCTATCAGACGGCGGATGCCCTCGCCGCCGACGCCAACCAGATTCTCGCCGCGATGAGCGCGCCGTCGCATCCGCGCGGCGAGAGCGCGCGAACGCAGCACCCGCATATCGTCGCCTTCACAGCGTTGGGCCTGATCGCACTGGCCGGAGCAGCAACCTGGTCCGCCATGCACTTCACTCACGTGAACTGGGCACGCCATCACGCCCTCACCACTGCGGACTCGCTCTACAACGCCGACCTCCCGCTCGCCTCGTTCGCCATACTCGACCGGGCCCGCGGCTATCTCCCCGGCGACACGGCCCTGGAGCATTTCGCCGAGACGCACAGCGAAACCATCGCGATCCGATCGACGCCAGCCGGCGTGCCGGTAGCGATTCAGGATTACCTCTCGCCCGACAGCGCGTGGCAGCCGCTCGGCGTGACGCCGATCAGCAAGGTCACCATTCCCAAGGGGTATTTCCGCTGGCGTGTTTCGCCGCCAGGACGCACGCCAATCGTCACTGCACCGCTGACCCGCAACACGATGGACTTCGCCGTCGACTCGGCGAATCTCGGCGCCCCAGGAATGGTGCGCGTCGCGGCGAATACCTATGACGCGTATGTGGCCAATGCGGGCTGGGTCGGTCCCTACGCGTTGCCGCCGTTCGACATCGATCGCTACGAAGTCACCAACGGTGAATACCAGCAGTTTGTCGACAGCGGCGGCTATAGCAACCGGGCGTATTGGAAGGAACCGATCGTCGATCAGGGAAAGACTGTCAGCTGGGACGACGCAATGCTGCGCTTCCGCGACCATTCCAATCGCCCGGGCCCGTCGACCTGGACCGGTGGCCACTACCCGGAGGGCGAGGCCGACTTCCCGGTGTCGGGAGTCAGCTGGTACGAAGCGTCCGCGTATGCTGCGTTTCGCAGCAAGTCGCTGCCGACGGTATCGCAATGGTATGACGCCGCACCCGACCTCATTACCCGATATATCGGACGGATGAGCAACATGTCGCACACCAAGGTCGCGCGGGTCGGTGCCTTCAACGGGCTCGGCGCGTACGGCACTTACGACATGGCTGGCAATGTCCGCGAGTGGACCCTTAACGCCAACGATGCCGGCGCCCGCTTCATCCTCGGCGGCAGCTGGAGTTCGCCGGATTATCTCTACGATGAACTCGACATGATGCCACCCTTGGACCGCTCAGCGGCCAACGGCATCCGCTGCGTCCGCAACCTCGGTCCGCTTCCCCCCGCGACCGAGCAGCCGATCCGGATGTTCAACCGCGATTTCGCCCACATCACGCCGGTCTCCGATGCGGTCTTCAATGCGTACAAGGTCCTGTACCAGTACGATCAGACGCCCCTCAACGCACGGGTGGAAGGGATCGTGCAGCAGACCGCCGACTGGCGACTTGAAAAGGTCAGCTACGACGCGGCGTACAACCACGAGCGGATCACGGCCTATCTCTATCTGCCGACCCACGTCAAGCCGCCGTACCAGACCGTGCTCTTCTTTCCCAGCGCGCGGGTCCTCTTTCTCTCCGACAGCAAGCAACTGGGCGACGTCCAGTTTTTCGACTATGTCGTACAGAGCGGGCGCGCCGTGCTCTATCCGATCTATCAGGACACCTACGAACGGCGGCTGCGGGGCATGCTCCCGGGTGCGGGAACCCATCTCGACCTGATGACCCAGCGCAGCAAGGATGTGCAACGCTCGCTTGACTATCTGCAGACGCGAAGCGACATCGACTCCACCGACCTGGCGTACATGGGCGTCAGCATGGGGGCAGCCGAAGGGGTGATCTATGCGACGCTGGCACAGAACCGTCTCCGCACCGCGGTCTTTCTCGATGGCGGCTTCTTCCTGAACCAGCCGCCAGCAGGCGGCGATCAGGTCGACTTTGTGACGCGCTTTCACAAGCCGGCGCTGATGGTCAACGGTCGCTACGACGGCACCTTCACCCTCGCCGAAACGCAGCTGCCAATGTTCCGGATGCTGGGCACCCCGGCCGCGGACAAGAGTCACGTCATCCTCGAGACGGCGCACGACGTCACGTCGCAGCGGAGCAAGCTGATCCAGCCTGTGCTGGCATGGCTCGACCAGTACATGGGGCGGGTGCGGTAAGCTGACAGCCAACGCGCCGGCAGGCCCGGAAGCCCTTCACTGCGTTCAGGGCGACAGCATTTTGGCCCCACAATGGCAAATCAGCCCCACTTCGCCATATTGCGAGGATGAAGGCCTGGTGGGCACGTCTCAAGATCCGCATGGCCATTGGCTATGGCCAGCTCCGACAGCGAGAGGGCCAGCTCACCATGGTCCTGTCAGTTGTCATCGGCGCCCTGGTCGGGCTCGTGGTGGTAGCATTCATCGCCCTCACCGGCCGGATTGCCCACCATTTCTACCCCACAGGCGCCGCCGACTGGCGCCGCATCCTCCTGCCGACCCTCGGCGCCCTGGTCAGCGGCTGGCTCCTCTTCCGCTTCTTTCCCGATGCCCGGGGCAGCGGTATTCCCCAGACCAAGGCCGCCTTCTTCCTGAAGGACGGCTACATCGCCACCCGGACGGTGATCGGCAAGTTCCTCTGCTGCTCGCTTTCGCTGGGCAGCGGTATTTCCCTTGGCCGTGAGGGCCCTTCGGTCCAGATCGGCGCCGGGATGGCCTCGATCATCGCCCGGCGGCTGGGGCTGAGCCCGCGGGTCGTCCAGGCGCTGGTGCCGGTCGGCGCCGCGGCCGCACTGGCGGCTGCCTTCAACACCCCGATCGCCGCAGTGCTCTTCTCGCTCGAAGAAGTCGTTGGCGACCTCCATGCCCCGGTGCTCGGCGGCGTGGTCCTCAGTTCGGCAACGTCGTGGATGGTCCTCCACCTCCTCTTGGGCGACAACCCGCTCTTTCATGTCGCGCCCTATCACCTCGACCACCCGACCGAGTTCATCGGCTACGCCGTGCTCGGTGTCGTGGGCGGCCTGGCGTCGGTTGCCTTCGTCAAGCTCCTCCTCGGCCTGCGCGTCTGGTTCCAGAGCTGGGCCGCCCGCACCGCATGGGCCCAGCCAACCGTCGGCGGCGCCACCGTCGGCCTGATGGCGTTCTTCGTACCCGAAGTGATGGGCGTCGGCTACCCCACGGTCGAGCGCGTCCTCGCCGGCGAGCTGGTGCTGCGGGTGGTAATCATCCTGGCAATCCTCAAGATCATCGCGACAGCCGTCTCCTACGCATCCGGCAACGCCGGCGGCATCTTCGGTCCGGCGCTCTTCATTGGCGCGATGTGCGGTGCCGCGGTCGGCCACATCCTGCAGCTGATTGCCCCCGGCCACACCGCTGGCCCAGGAGCCTTCGCGCTGGTCGGCATGGGCACCGTCTTCGCCGGTGTGGTGCGCACGCCGATGACGTCGGTGATCATGATCTTCGAGCTGACGCGCGACTACGCCATCATCGTGCCGCTGATGCTCTCCAACATGATCGCCTTCCTGATCTCGCAGAAGATGCAGCCCGAGGCGATCTACGAGGCGCTGGCCCACCAGGATGGCATCCACCTGCCGCACGGTGCACCGCGCGCCGTGCCGACCCGCCTGCAGGTGCTCAACGTCATGCAACCGCTGACGGCCGGCGTACCGCCGATGTCAGTGGGGCATATGGCGGCGCACGTGCATCCTGACCAACCCCTCAGCCTCGCGCTCGAGCGACTCGCTGAAGCGCCCGAGGGCGTGCTGCCGGTGACCAGCCGCATGGACGCGACCCATGTGATCGGCACCATCACCCTCGCCGATGCGCTGCGCGCCTACCGCCTCAAGCTGTAGCGCGTAAATCGGCCGGACCCGCCCATATTTGGCCGGGTGACCAACTACCCGACGTCCGACCACTGCGATGGCAAGCGCTTCTTCAACCCCTCCGGCGCCAACGGCGTCGGCCTGGCCGGGGTGCCGAAGTATCTGCGCACTCCCAAGGCCCGGTGGCCCGATCATGTACCGTTGTTGCAGCAACTGCCGCCGGCGCGCGCGGGCGACCAGACCACCATCACAATGATCGGCCACAGCACCTTGCTCTGGCAGACACCGGTCGGCAACATCATCACCGATCCGGTCTTCGCCGAGCGGGTGGGGCCGTTCGAGTTGATCGGCCCGCGGCGCGTGCGGTCGCCGGGAGTTCGCCGCGCAGACCTTCCACCGATTGATCTCATCCTGCTCAGTCACAATCACTACGACCACTGCGACGTCGCGTCGCTCCGGACCATCATCGCGCGCGACCATCCGCTCTGTATCACCACGCTTGGTAACGCCGACCTGTTGCGCAAGTTGGGTGCAGCGAACGCGATCGAACTTGACTGGTGGCAGCAATCGGATGCCTGGCGGGTCCCGGTCACCCTGATCCCGGCGCAGCACTTTTCCGGCCGTGGTCTCCTCGACCGGAACCATTCGCTCTGGGGTGGCTTCGTGGTCGAGTTGCCGGGGTGTCGGGCATTGTTCGCGGGAGACAGCGGCTACGGCGCGCACTTCGCCGAGATCGGCACGCGGCTGGGACCATTTGACCTCGCCTGTATTCCGATTGGTGCCTACGATCCGCGCTGGTTCATGCGCGACATCCACACCGATCCCGAGGAGGCCGTGCAGGCCCACCTCGACCTCCGCTCTCGGCTGAGCGTCGCAATGCACTGGGGCACCTTCCAGCTCACGGCCGAGGCGATCAATGACCCGGTCGAGCGACTCGCCCGGGCGCGGGTGGCGCTGGGGGTGGCGGATGAGGCCTTCCGGGTGCTCGACTGCGGCCAGAGCATCGTCCTCCCCTGACCGCGGGCGACCTATCGATCGCCGATTTTGCAGTACATTCTCGCCTCCCCACACATTCCGCGAGGTCAGGATGATGACGCCGCTCGGTGCCCTGTGGCTCCCCGTAGTGCTTTCTGCGGTTGCAGTCTTTGTCGTGAGTTCGGTGATTCACATGTTCTCGCCCTGGCACAAGCACGATTTCGGCACGCTCCGCGATGAAGCGGGCGTGATGGCGGCGTTGCGGCAGTTCGACCTCCGGCCCGACGACTACATGGCGCCGAGGGCGGAGAGCATGGACGATATGCGGAGCGAGGAGTTCAAGGCGAAGCGGTTGCGGGGGCCGGCGTTCATCATGACGGTCTTTCCGCCCACGGCCGATTTCTCGATGACGCCGAACCTGGTCAAGTGGTTCATCTACCTGATCATCGTCTCGGCGGCGGCGGCGTGTGTGGCGGGGTCGGCGGTGCGTGCGGGCGCTCCGGCGCATACGGTCTTCCACTACACCGCGCTGGTCTCCTTCCTCACCTATACCGGTGGCCTCTTCCCGGCATCGATCTGGTACCAGAAGCGCTGGTCGACGACGCTCAAGAGCGCGATGGATTCCCTGATCTACGGGCTGGTGACTGGCGGGATCTTCCTCTGGCTCTGGCCGCACATGTGATCGGAGCGGCTCCGGGTCTGGGCGAACAGCGCTCGGGCCCGGGGCGGCGGGCGGGTCCGGTTGCCGCTGCTCCCGCGGGGCGGGTATCTTCTGCCGGCGTCACGGGTCCGTAGCTCAGCTGGATAGAGCGCTTGCCTCCGGAGCAAGAGGTCGTGGGTTCGACTCCCTCCGGGCCCATACTTTCTAACACGTTGCCCCATCTGCGGTTGACGAGCAGATGGGGCTTCTCATTTCTACGTGAATTTTGGGGAGGGTGTCCATTTGGGTGTCCAATTGGGCTTGCCGACCACCAACGGCGGCATCGCGCCGAACCATTTTGGAACTGCCCTTTCCTTAAGCACGGTCTGGCGCGATTCTGTTAGTGCGGCCTCGGGGGGCCTGGAGGCTATGGTGCCCGTCGCCCCGACGTGGAACACCGGCGGCGTGTCGAGATCGCCGTCTATGTACGACGAGTCTTCCAACTGGAGGCACAGCATGGACGAAACAGGTTCGCCACTCTTGGCAGCGTTCTTCGAAGCGACAATCGAATCGGAAGCCAATGTGACCCTTGGCACCCAGACGTTCACGCGGACACTGGAGAACGCCGATTCAGACCCTGAGGCGGGTCGACGACCTGTCGATCCATTCTTGGCGGGCAAGTCGGAGCGCGAGAATCCAGTAATCACCCTAGGAACGCAGACGATGACCGAAGTGCGCGCCGAAAACGGCGACGCTGATCCGGCCCGGGGGCAGGAAGCCGCGCTGTGGGAATCGTGGATCCTTTGATTCTAGTTGTAAGCAACGCTGCGGATGCTACCGCGGATTTCTTCGAAGACCGCCTCAGACTGACTGGTCATGACTACCTCCGAGTTAATAGCGATGATTTCGCGACTTCGGCGTTGACGATCGATTGCACCAACTTCCGCTGGCATGGAACATTCTCGATGGCGGGCACGACTGTTGACGTCGATCAAATCGCCGCGATCTATTACCGCAGACCCCAAGTGCCACCGATCCACACAACGTCCGACGCTGGGACCTCCAGTTGGATGCAAAGCGAACTTCGGAGTGCATGGGGTGGACTTCTCGCGGCCCGGACCGACATTACGTGGCTTAATCATCCACTGGCGATCAGCGCAGCGAGCTACAAACCAGAGCAGATCGCTCGCGCAACGCGCGCGGGGCTGGACGTACCGGACACCCTCATTACAACGGACCCGGGACGGGCATTGACGTTTTGCACGTCCCACTCGTGGCAGGTGATTACGAAACCGCTTGGCCACGGCGCCGTCGTTGGCGCGTCGGCCGCGGGTGATCGTGTGGTATACACGAATCAGCTAGACTCCTCGAACGCCATGTTGCTCGATAGAGTGACCAATTGCGCCACGCTGTTGCAACGGCAAATTGACAAGACCATCGATATCCGGGCAACCGTTGTTGGAACCGAGTGCATCGCTGTGGCCCTGCATTCTCAAGATCGTACAGAAAGCATGATAGACTGTAGGCGGAACAATATGGACGGAATGCGATACTCGTTGATAAGCCTTCTGGACAGCTTGGCGGACCGGCTAATAACGTACACACGATCCTACGGGCTCATGTTTGCCGCCATCGATCTCATACTTGACAAGGCTGGGACCTATTGGTTCTTGGAGTTGAACGCAGCAGGGCAATGGGCCTGGCTGGAACAGCTTGCTGATGCACCTATTTCCGGTGCGATTGTTCGCGCACTGCGAGGAGGCCGAGGGCGATGACTGCGAACGAGACTGTGAGCTCTAACGTGGAGAGGATCGCAGGCTTCGCAGACGGCTTGATCGCTGGGCTAGAAAGCGTTGGCACATGGGTATGGGACGCCCTGCTCTTCGTGCTTCTCTGGCTCGCGCTCGTCCCTCTCCCCTGGCGCTGGGTGCGTATCAGAGGCTACGAGGGCGACTCAGCGCTGATTCCAAGCGGGCCAACGGCCACAGATGCCGCAGAGTTTGCCTATTTGCGCCAGCGTGAGAATAGCGGTGCAACTGATGATAAGGCGAAGCTTCTCTTGACTCTCTCATCATCGCTGGCGACGATAGTCGTAACGTTCGGGCACGACGCGCGGCCGCGCTGGTTATTCGTCACAGTAGTTTCGGCTCTGGTAGCGTCGGTTATTCTTTGCATCAGCGTGTTTGGCGTCAGGACCGGCATGGAGCCGATTCCCGAGAAGAACGCGGACGACCCGAAGGGTGAACAATGGTCGAAGGACGTGCTGCGCTCAGCTGGAGTGAATCAGCAGGAACACCGGTACCGTACTGACCGATACCGGGCTGCAACTCGGTACTTCCGGCTCGCACTGGTCACTATGCTCGTAACGACGGCGCTGATTTCGCCCTCGACATCTCCAAGCCAAACCGTCGCCAATGCGATTGAGCGGCTGCGGTTACAGTTAGACAGTACGGCCGCGAAGGTTCGCATGACAGTACCAACAGCCGCGAACGGCGCTGCCCCAGATCCTCACGCTAAGGAGGTCCAAGTGCCCAAGGCGAACACAGGGAAGCGGAGCGGGTCGAAGACCAACGTACCGCCCCAAAAAAAACCACTTTGAACCGGCCAATGGCCTTGACCCGAATAAATGCCGAAACTAGCTTGCATCAGCGATCAGAGAGGGCCTGCGGCGTAACGCAGGAGCATTCTTGGTGCATTGCAACGCGAGCCTTTGGCCGGAGCTTGGGATGAGCGATCCTCAACACGCTTTACAACCTGGTGTGTGGGCCGACGAGTTGGCTGCGCTTGTCGCTCTAATCAGCATGCGCGAGTCGAAGATTGAGCGGGTAGCAACAGCGCTAGACTACGTGGGGTCAGCTGTCGAACTCCTCCACAATCCCACCATTCTCAACTCCAACGAACAGCCCGACCTGTTGGCTGACGATGCGAACGCCTCGGCAGTCGAAGTTGCGCGTTCACTTGTTCGGGACTGGATCGATCGAGGCCTAGACGCCCGCTCAATGCTCGATTCGACCTATCCCCAAAGCCTTCGAAATGTCTTTGACAAGCCTCCGCTCATTTTTGTGAGCGGATGCTGGGACGAATCGCGAGATGACGTGGCCGTTGCGGTTGTCGGCACACGGAACCCGACGGATGACGGCGTTCGACGGGCCGGACGTCTAGCGAAAGAGCTCGTTGAGAGTGGTGTGACGGTCCTTTCCGGATTGGCAAAAGGGATTGACGCCGCTGTACATCGCGGGGCACTTGCTGCAGGCGGCAGAACCGTAGCGGTTATGGGAACGGGAATTGAACTGCGCTACCCTCCTGAGAACAGAGGGCTTGCTGACCAGATCATCGCGCAGGGCGGCGCCCTCATCTCACAATTCCTTCCAGATCAGGGCCCGCGTCCGTGGACTTTCCCGAAGCGGAACGTCACGATGTCTGGCCTTAGTATGGCGACAATTGTTGTTGAGGCCAGCGAAACGTCAGGCACGCGCATCCAATCCCGTGTTGCGCTGCGGCATGGTCGTCGAGTATTCCTTACGTCGGCGATCGTCGAGGCTTTTCCGTGGGCACGCCGGCTCGTTGAAGAGGGGATCGATGGCGCCCGCGCCGTCGAGATCGGCTCGACCGACGAAGTGCTCGACCATCTTCGTGAAAGCGATCTGGTGATGCCTGTTCTGGCGTAGTGTGTGACAACGCCGATTGTAGCTAGGGACCGAGCTAACGCAGATACGCCCATCATCGGCACGGTTTCGTCCGTTACTGAGCGCTTCGTTTGTGACGTCTGCGTTGGGCCGGTAAGTGGCGGCTATCGCCGCTGTTTCGCGTGCAACAAGATCATGCGATCAGCGCCGGATGCGCTGAGTAGCATAACTGTTCCCATGAGTGTCGCTGCAAGCCCAGGTCCATGGTACCGGCGCCTGGTCGGATATAAGAACAATAACGCTGACGACCACACTAGTATTGCCGCGCTCTCCACAGCGTACATCGAGGCGCACAAGCACCGCATTGAAGCCATTCTTCACGGGTCGATTGAGCACATCGTCGTCGTCCCATCCAGCCGAGCCGATCGCCCGTTTGCATCTCAACCACTCGCGAATGTCATTCGTCGCTCTCGACCGTTCCGGGCGTTGCTCGCCGACGGTCTGAGCTGGGTTCCAAGCGCATCGCTCGCACGGGCGACCTACGATCCGGAGGTCTTCCGCGAAGGAGGCGATCTGGTTAGCGGCAAGCGAGTGCTCCTCCTCGAGGATCTCTGGGTAAGCGGATCACACCCGCTGAGCGCAGCGGGAAAACTGCTGGCACTCGGCGCGAGCGCTGTTATGATTCTGCCGGTGGCCCGTGAAGTCTCCGTCGACTTCTGTGGCCCGAGCCATCCATATATCATCGCGATGGAGTCGGCGTATTCTGTTGACCACTGGCCACGATGAGCACACTTGAGTAAAGCTCGGCAGCGCGAAGTATGATGTGATTTAGGCCCCATTCCTGTTGTTCATGTTCGAGCCAGTCGAGCATCGCGGTCAGGTCGGCCGGACTGTATGCTTCAGAATCTCTCGTCGCGGTGATGGCATCCCGCATGTTCTCGCCCATTATCAACAGATATTCAAACTCTTGAGATCCAGTCGGACCGTCCCAGACTGCATCGCGGCGCTCTTGGCGCAGTGTACTCGCCGACAAGTGCACGTTGGCATGTCGTAGTAGCCGCACGACATGTATCCTGCCGTCGCGCGTGTTTCGCATCCGCGGGGGAGATGTGCGGCCTAGTGATCGGAAGTCGACTACAGCAGCGTCCTCCATCGATGCAAACTCACTCAACGCGGCGCGCAGAAACCTCCGCCGCTTGGCCAATTCTTCAGCTGGAAGGCCTCCAGAACTACTCGGATCCATTCCAAGCGAATAGCAGAATGACGTACATCCATCCACGCGCTCTCGGACTTCTGGAAGGTAATGGAGCGCTGAATAAACGATACGATCAATACGAGTCCAGATACCGGGGGGCGCTAGGGGGCCCAGTGAATGGGGGTCGATTTGCAAAGGCACGCAGACGTAAGCTCCTCAAGTCGGTCAAGTCGACGATCCACGATGACGGCATACCCAAGGCTTGCCATGGGCAGCGCGCGCCCCTCGGCTAACTGATGGCCGCCGGAACGATATCAATTGGGACTGATGGGCTGAAACCGGCCTGCATCTCGAGCCGCATGCGCTCCCTCAACGCCACAGTACATTCGCCAAGTCGATCAAATGGTGGAACACGTTCCTTGTAGCGGACTGCCTCTTCGGCGATGAGCTCGTCGACCATCACACTCATTCCAGCTAGGCAGCCAACAGACTCTTTCAGCAACGTATCGACTTCCGGCGATAGGTAGAGTGCATGAATCACCCAAGAGCGCTTGAGATCTTCAAATCGGCTATTGAGCTGTACCGGGTTTAGTGGACGGTGCGTCAAGCGACTGCGGCCTGCTGTTCGTACTGGATCGGACTGACATACCCCAGGGTGGAGTGCCGCCGGGTCGGGTTGTAGAAGCGCTCGATATAGTCGAAGACGTCGGCTCGCGCCGCGTTCCGGGTCGCGTAGGTCTTCCGCGCCAGGCGTTCGGTCTTCAACGACGAGAAGAAGCTTTCCATGGCCGAGTTGTCCCACACATTCCCCGACCGACTCATGCTACAGGTCACGCCGAGATCGCGCAACAGGCGCTGGAAGGCATCGGCGGTGTACTGGCTGCCGCGATCCGAATGATGCAGGAGCGTCTGGCCACTCCCGCGCCGCCAGATCGCGGTCATCAGCGCGTCGGTCACCAGCTGCGTGGTCATCGCCGGCTGCATGGCCCAGCCCACCACGCGCCGCGAATACAGGTCCAGCACCACCGCGACGTACAGCCAGCCCTCGCCCGTCCACACGTACGTGAAGTCCGCCACCCACTTCTGATTGGGGGCGCTTGCCGTGAACTGCCGAGCGAGGAGATTGGCGGCCGGCGCGACCGTCGGAGCATGCCGCGATCAAGCGGCAGGCCGCGGCGGCGTGGTCGGGCGCGCAGCGCCTGGACGCGCATCAGGTGCTCCACCTGCTGTCGCCCGACGCGGTGCCCGGCCTCGAGCACATCGCGCCACACCCGCCGCGCGCCGTAGGTGCGGTCACTCTGCACGAAGCTCGTGCGGACGGCCGGCGCGACGACCGCATGCCGTCGGGCGCGGCGACTCGGCGGCCGCCGCACCCACGCATAAAGCCCGCTCCGCGAGACCCCGAGCGCCTCGCACAACACGGGAACCGGCCACGTCGCTCGGTGCTTCACCACGAAGCCGAACTTCACATCGACTCCTTGGCAAAGTACGCCGCGGCTTTTTTTAGGATATCACGCTCCATGCGCAGCGTCGCCACCTCGCGCCGCAGTCGCGTCACCTCGGCCGCCTCCGGCTTTTGCTGGCCCTCGCCGGGGAACGCATGCTGCGGATCGGCGGCGTGATCCTGCAGCCATTTCCGGAGCGTATTGAGGTGGAGGTCGAGATCCCGAGCGGCCTGGGCGATCGACACCCCGCGCTCGGTGACGAGGCGAATGGCCTCGAGCTTATACTCCCGGCTGAACTTCCGTCTGGTCCGCATACTGCCCTCCCGGATGAAGAGAAACACCTAGATGAGGTGTCCTCCAAATCCGGTACAGCCCATTGAGTACTCGGCGTCGCCAATGAGCCCGTGAGGCAAAATGTGCTCCACCGATGAGGCTGCCCCCGGGCGAAGGCGGTAGATGCAATTGGGCGATATGAAGCCTGACATCTGATACACACCCACGCTAGAGAAGCAACCGCGAGATGTCGCTCGCTGCATTGAGGCCGCCACGAACGTCGCTGCCACTCTTGGGAAGGGTGAACGTGTATCGGTCATCGCCTGCAAAGACTAACTTGAAATGCTTCCCTTCTTCAGTTATAACGAACCCCATTCGCTCGAGCGAATGCCTAACACCTGCGTCGACGGTTCGAGCTGATCGAAGAATTCGCTTCAACTCCTCCTTCATCAGCGGCGCCTCTGATGTCTGCGGATTGTTCGCGAGAATTGCAGCTAATACGTTCTCGCGCCGACTGTCCTTCGTGACCCGCGTTGCGGCGTCAGCAATTGCGTCGTACAGCACCCCCCCTAACTCACCAGGAAACAGATCCTGCTCCTGTCCGACGCGAAGTGATATACCCGAGCCCATAGGTGATCTAGCCTCATATTTCCGCACTTCAGCCTTGAGGCGCTCGATCTCTCGCTCGGCTTCCGCCAGCTGCTCGTCCTTGGCTCGCATCTCTTGGTCGAACTCTGATGCGTATTTGTCGACTTCTTGGGATCCGGCCGCCCTCAGCGCGTCGAAAGCCAATCTTGAGCTCAATTCCTGAACGGCTGAATACGTGCACCTCGGGAGTGGGCGTCGGTTATTCAGCGCTGTACGTACTTCTTCAAAAATCGCCGTGGCGATCTCGTCGCCAGAATCGAATTCTCGACCCAGAAAGAAGGACCGGCGTCCCCCTCCGTCTGGCCAGTAGATGCCAATTGTTCCTCCATAAACGTTTTCTGCGCCGACTCCAAGTTTTAGGCGCATCGAGAATGGCCGGTTGGGCTCAACAACGACGTGGGCCATCCCCGCAAGCTCGCTTCCGAGCGAATCGGGATTCACAACGTATTGCCCGTTGAATCCCGCGCTGATGTACACGATCGGCAGACGACACCCTGCGGTGCCGTCAATCAACTTGCACGCGATATCGACGTCGGCATCGGCAAGCCGGTGCGGCTGTTCACCGACATCGAGAATTCCGTCACGGCCGCCACCCAGCTCGTTTAGCAATACTCGCACTGCGACTGGCTTCTTCGCGGGGGGAAGTCGTGCAGAGAGATGGGCGGATTCACACGACACTCTCACGCTAACCCAGGTGTCATGCGATTCCCGCGAGAAACCGATGGTCGTTAGCCACTCCAACCCGGCGTCTGCTTTTGTGTATCTCAGCGACGCCAATTCAGCTGAACCTGTGCCAGCGATGAGCGACTCAATTCGTTCGCTGGCGCGACGGACATCCGATGAGGGCGAACCAATGAGCGCCCCGAAGTCCGCTGCTACCAACCGGGTGTGCGGCGACCCAAGGATCCACTTGCGGGCGGCAGCCAGAAATGCGCCAGATCCTGCCTGACGGCCTACGGGAAACTCCGTCGCAAATGCAAGCATTCGCCTTCCCTGAAAATTGTGGAGACCCTGCAAGGAAGTATGCCGCAGACGCGCCACTCTGCCAGTGGTAGGGTGTCCGTTCGGGTGTCAAATTAGGTACGAATTGATGCCGAAATGAGCAATCCGCCTCCCGGCAACGGGTCGGGCTTTCTCAGGAAACATCGGCATTTCAACGTGATTTGGCTCTTGAATGGACCCCCTCCGGAGCAAGAGGTCGTGGGTGGAGCTGAGGCTGCTCTGCGGCCTCGCTAGCCGTCGGCTCGACTCCCTCAGGGCCCGTACCTTCGCAAAGACTTGTCCCGCCTGCGCTTGCGTCGCAGGCGGGATTCGTGTTTTGGGCCGGTTTGGTAGCGAGGATACCGGTCCATCTGGATTCTCCTTCCAGAGGCTCGCCATGCTTTGCTGATCGAGGAATTTTCGAACTAATCGTTTGGAGAGCCCGTCAGGGCTGCGGCTTGTTTTCTATCGGCTGACCAGCGGCGACGCAGGATTGTCAGGCGAGAAATCGACGCCGGATACCTTGGCGACGGCCTGCCACGCGGCTTCCTGGTTGGTGCGATCGTGGAGGTGCGGGTGGCCCATCGCCTCGATTGGTCCTGTGAGCTTCTTCGGCGCAGAGGCGAAAAACTGGCCTGAGAGGTCGGTTCCGAACTCGGCGGCCTGGACGTAGCGACGGGCTGCAGTCTCCGGCGTCTGGGTCATGCCAGGGATGAGCTTCACGAGTGGGATGAATACGTACTTCAATACTGCCGGAGCGTTTCGCGACGCCTTGGTGTCGGGCGCGCTGCCGGGAGCGACGGCGTATACGGCCATGCCTGATGGCAGCCGGCGGGCCAGTGCCGCTGCCCACCAGGCGATAATGACTTTCGCATCGGCATAGGCCCGGTTGGCGTTGTACTTCACGCCAGGCCCGCCGCGCAGCAGGGCTTCCACCGCGGCGCTTCGGTCGCCTTTGTGTTGCTTGCCTGCGAGGGCCGCCACGTCGGTGAAGCTGAACATGGGTACGTCCCCTCGGGCAGGTTCTGCGCCCGCGATAACAATGCGCGCGTCGGGGCTCAGGAGGTTGGCGGTGAGTAACCCGACGGTCAATTCGTGGTGACCGATGAGCGGGGCTTCGGCGGCCTCGACGCCTGCAGCGGTGACGACCTGCTTCTTCCCCGGCACGATCCCCGCGTTGAGCAACAAGAAATCGATCGGCCGACCTCGCTTGACCAGATCGGCAAGCGCAGATCGAACGCTGGACGGCTTGTCCAGGTCCAGCTCCAGCGGCGTGAATACCTGACTTTTGGTCTCAGCCGCGAGGCGTGCGGCCGATTCCTTGACCGCGTCCAAGCGGCGCCCTGTGACGATGATCTCACGCCAGCCCTCTTCGGCGAGCGTGCGCGCTGCCGCATAGCCGAGGCCGGAGGTGGTGCCGGTGACGAGAGCGATCGAATGGTCCATGGGCGGCTCCGGAGCGAGGAATGAAGGCCAGCAGGCTGGTCTTCCGTGGTATATTGTATCAGTTGATACAGAATACCTCCTGCGCTTGATTTCTGTCAAGCTCTTTGTACGTCCGCCGACACAATGAGGGATGGGGCCTTTATGGCGCGCAATCTGGAGTTCGACTATGCGGCCGTCCTGGAGCGTGCGACGCTACAGTTCTGGGAGACGGGCTACCTAGGCACGTCGCAACGCGATCTCCTCGACGCGATGGAGATCGGCGGAGGCTCGTTCCACAACACCTTCAAGAGCAAGAAAAAGGCGTATCTGGAGTGTTTGAAGCACTACAACTCGACTGCAAGCCGCCTCCGCCGCGAGGCGTTTTCTTCAGCGCCCACGGCCGCCGAAGGGGTGCACGCGCTATTCAACGCCGTGCTTGGCTGTTTGGACGACCCGAACACGCCTTCGCCGATCTGCCTGATGGCGGACAGCGTCACACGCGGGGTTTTTGCTGACCCTGAGCTGCGCGACTACGTGCAGCAGCAGATGTCGATGATGTCCGAGTTGATGACCGCCCGCCTGGCGGTCGACAAGGAAGCGGGCCTCTTGCCGGCGGAGTTCGAGCCCGAAACGGTGGTGCAGGTCATCGTGACCTATCTGCAAGGCGTGTGGCGGATGGCCCTGGTCTCTTACGATCGACCTCGCTTCGAACGGCAGAACGAGGCATTCCTCAAGGGGTTGGGACTCTGACAGCCGCGAAAGAATAGGTCGCAGGGGTGTCCGTTAGGGTGCCCATCGGGGGACGATTTCGGGCCGAAATGAGCAAACCGCTTCCCGGCAAACAGGCGGGTTTTCTCAGGAAACATCGGCATTGTAGCGAATTTCTTAATTCTTGCGGCGGGTCACTCCGGAGCAGAGGTCGTGGGTGGAGCTGCGGCCGCCGCGCGGCCTCGCTCGCCTTCGGCTCGACTCCCTCCGGGGCCATGGGTAAATCACTAGCGGTCCTTCTTGTGGTTGCAGCCAACGAGGACCGTCCTATCCCTCCCTGACAAGATTTCCTGGTGGCGACTCATAGCCGCCCCGCCGCGATTCGGGCGGCTTGCCACTCGGCGTCCAGGCCAAGCGCGCCGACCCAGTGCGTGACGTAGTTGACATCGAGCGTATCGGCCGCCAGTTGCAGCAGCCGGACGACATCATCGAGTTGACGAGCAGACGCTCCCGATTGGTGCCATTCAAGCTTGGCAACGATGAGGTCTTCCTGCGTGGCCGTCCAGATCTGGGTGCCGTCAAACTCCACCGGTTGCCGGCGCGCAAACTCGGTCCGGCTGAAATCGCGCGGCTTCCGAATGATGAGGTCCGCCTTCCACCCGGTGCCCGTCTCGATCACGTTGAACATCGTCGCATGCTCGTGAGCCTCGACCGCGGCGTCGACCGACAGATAGAGAGTGGGGTCGTCGAGCGCGCGAATCAGAACGTGCAGCTGCGTCAACGTCGGGTCGATAACGAAATCGATATCCATCGTCGCGCGCCCAGCGCCGTGCACCGCCGCAGCAAACGACCCCGTGAGCATGTAGGGAATGCCAGCAACATTGAGGCCCGCGACCATCCGCCGCAGCAGTGCCGAAGCGCTCACTCGTCCGCGACCATTCGCCCCACGCCCTCGGCCAGGAATCGTTCAGTCAGTTCGCGGGGTGAGAGTCCGGGATGGCGCGCGGCGAGCTTCTGCAATGCAATACCCCGGATCAGCTCGCTCAACTCCAGCGCGTCGCGCAGCCGGTCGGCCGGCGGCACGCGCCGAATCGCGGCCAACTGCATCGCAGCGCTCGCCGCGTCGGTGTCGCGCCCGGGGCGGAGGCGAGCGTCAGTCTGGTCCGGGGAGTAACTGGTCATGCCGAAAGATACCCGTCGGGTAGCGGGGCGGCACAAGCGACGGAGGTTCGCCGTAGAATATGCCGCCCGCCGATCGCTTCCCCCCTACAACGTCCCCCACGCCGTGAACGGCACCGGTGTGCTGAATGGCGGCCCCGCTTCGATCGTGATGTCGGCATGCGCCACCAGGGCAATCATCCGCGGATCACCCAGGTATCGCTTGCCGTCCACCCAGATGCGGAGCGGTGACGTGCGGGACCCCTTCGCCGACGCCGCCTCCAACCGACTCAGCGGCTCTCCCCAGATCGCGAAGAAATCACCCAGCGTGAATGAACGGTTCGCCGGCGCCTCGATGTGAATGATGCCGTCCGGCGTGTGGGTATGAATCCAGTACAGGCAGTTGGCCGACGCCGGCCGACCGACATCGAACGGGATGGCGACCGATTTGCCATGATCCAGAATTACGAGATGCTGATGGATGTGGATCCGGGATCCCTCCATTGCATCGCACGAAATGCCCGCGATCGGTTTCCCGACCGGCCCCTGACGAAACTGGGCTCGGGCAGCCGTGGCGCTTGCCGAACTGAGTATCAGTACACCTGCGGCCACCAGTATTCGCATCGGGATCTCCGTCCGGAAGTTCATCAGGTGCCAGTCCCAAGTCGTAGAATCTATTACTTGCGCAGCCGGTAGAGGCGGACGTGCTGCGCGCCCGCCGAATCCGACGCCATCCCCAGCAGGTAGTCAGCCCCGATGTCGAACACCTTCAAGTCCCGTGGCAGCGTCACGTGGCCGAGGAAATGGTCGTCACGACCGAAGACACCCCAGCGATTGAGCGAACTCCCCGGCGACGCGAAGCGGTTGACCCACACATTGCCGACGGCGTCGGTCTGGATCTCAGTGTAGGCCGGCATCGTCGCAGGAATCGGATTGCCCGCACGATTGAGCCACTCGCGGTCCTCCTTGTCGCGACCCACCAGCGCACTGGACAGGTAGTCTTGTCGCATCGCCGCTGTGAAGGCAAGATCGCCGGCCGGACCACGGACGATCCGCAGCAAACGTCCCTGGGCATCGAACACCTCGAAACCGAGAGTCCTGGCTGTCCCGACGATCATGTCAGCCCCATTCTCAGCGAGGACCGTCATTGGAGCGAACGGATTCGGAAAGGAGACGCGCGGTTTGCTCTCCACCAGGTAGATCCTCCGCCATACTGCGATCGACATCAGGTCGTGCGGCGAATCGCCGGCGGAGTCCAGCGCGATCAGTTCCAGGCTGTCGTCGCGGGTGGTGTTGGTGGTGGGATCGTCCATGTTGTTGAGATCGCGCTTTGCCAGCAGGCCGGAACCGCCGAAGCAGATCAGCGGCCACATGACATTCTGGCGGACGCTGAGTTCGCGCACGAATTCCAGGTCGGCAGTCCAGATGGAAATCCGCGGGCCCGTCCCGATCCAGAGCTGATTCGGACCGCACCGCGCGATCTGCTCGATGTATGCGAACTCGCCAGGACCCGGACCCTTGCGCCCGCGGGCCTTGACGAAGTGCCCCGTAGAATCAAAGAGCCGCAGTTGATGAGCATCGCCATCGACGACAATGATCGAGCCATCGTCTCGGCGAACCGCCCCAACCACTTGACCCAGCAGGTAGGGATCGGGACCATCCTGCTGCCCGATGTCGAGGATCGGCGTTGAATCGACGGTCCAGCCGTCCGATCCGTGCCACGTCGCCATCGGCGTTTCGGTGATGGTGACACCGGCGCTGTCACGAGTCGACGCTTTGGTGGGCTCTTCGTGCGTCCCGCTGCATGCTACGGTCATGAGGAGCGCAAAGGCGAGAATGGGTCGGCAGCTATTCGGCATCGTTGCTCCCAGGGCGAACGGGAACGTCACCATCACTGAGAAGGCCTCGCACCAGCGGCCCGGAATCGGGCACTACGACGCGGTGGCCAGCCTGGTACGCAACCGGAAGAAGACCATCGACGCTGCGAACTGGAAGGCGACGCCGAACACCACCAGCGCCACGAGCGCGTGGGCATACAGCAGCCCCATCACGGCGCTGCCGACAAACCACATCACGCCGTAGACCCCGTTGAAGATGCCGAAGGCGTTGCCGCGCTTGTTCATCGACACGACCTGCGAGATGCCGGAGCGCAGCGTGGCATCCTGCACGCCGAGGCCGGCGGCCCAGCAGGCGACGGCAGCGATGGCCCCAGCCGGCCCGAACAGCAGGCCGAGCGGCAGGGCGAGCATCGACAGCAGCAGGCCCAGCGCCAGGACGACGACGCCGAAGCGATCGAAGAGGCGGCCGTACACGAGTGCCGTGATCCCGTTGATTGCCATCGCGCCGGCGTAGAGCAGCGGAATATCTGCGGGCGCGAAGAGCGCCGTCTGCTGGAAGTGATAGGCCAGCAGCGGGAAGTCGATGAAGCCGACGGCGATCAACCCGGCGCCGATCACATAGGTGCGGAACACCGGCGGGAGTTGTTGCGGCTCGCGTGACGGCGGCGGCGTACCGCGCACCGGGCGAGCGAGCCGGGCCAGCGACAGTGCCACCAACGTGAGCGCCGCCGGGACCGCGAGCCAGAGGAACGCAGGACCAAACCTGTGCGACCGCGCGACCGATGCGGCGACCAGCAGCGGGCCGATCACCGCTCCGGTCTGATCCATCGCCGCGTGAATCCCGAATCCCCAGCCATGCCCCACGACTTCGGTGGCCTCCGAGAGCAGCACGTCGCGCGCTGGCCCGCGGAGCGCCTTGCCGGTCCGTTCCGCGATGACGAGCAGCGCCGCCGCCTGCCAGCTGCCGACCAGCGCCAGTGCCGGCACGACAATCAGGTTGATCGCGTAGCCAGCGAAGGTGAGCGTCCAGTAGGCGCGGGTGCTATCGGCAACCTTGCCGGAAAAGTATCGCAGTGATGCCGCGATCATTTCACCGAAACCGGCCACGAAGCCGACCACCGCTGCGCTGGCGCCGAGGTTTTCGAGCAGCGGGCCGACGGCGCTGTGGGCGCCCTCATATGTCATGTCGGCGAACAGCGACACGACGCCGAGGCAGACGATGAAGCGCATGGCTGCGCGGCGATCAGCCGGCATCGTGGTCACTCAGTCCGCCAGGTAGCCGAGGGTTTCGAGCACCGACAGGAAGCCGAGCACCAAGAGGGCGGCGACACCGACGTAGCGCACGACGCGCGGCGATACCCGGGTGGCGATCCATTGCCGGACACCGGCGCCGAGGAATGCCGCGAGCGTCCCTTTGGTCACCATGGCGGCCACGGCGCCGAGCCACACCATGATTGGCACGTTGAACTTCGCTGCCATCGTGGCGGCGGTCACCATCCCCACGTCGCCCCACTCGGAGAAGAAGATCGTGGCGAACGATACCAACACTGCCTTGGCGCCTTCCCCCTTCACTTCCGGCTTGCGCTTCTTCGACGGGTCACGCACGTCCGGCTTGCGCCAGAGCGTGTAGGCGACACCAAGAAAGGAGAGGGCGGTGACCGTCGCGACAATCGCGCGAGGGAGATGTGCGATCGCGGAGCCGACGGCCACCGCCACGCCCATCTTGCACATGAACGCCAGCGCCATGCCGATCGCGATCGGCACGGATCGATAACGCGTGGCGAGCACGCCGGTGGTGTACAGCAACTTGTCGCCGACGATTTCGGCAACGAAGACTGCACCATAAGTGGCCAGGAGTATTGCGAACATGACGAATCCTACTCGCGGGTTGCTGGCGCCGCCACGGAGCCGGACCCCCATATGGCCGGTCAGTTGCCAGAAAGGCGGTCCCGTCCTATATACTTGAGGTCACAAGGATCCAGCCTGAAACCCGAGGAGATACCGCCCATGAAAAAACCACGTGTGATCCACGGGGGAAGTCTGCTGATGGTCGTGCTCGTCGCGTACGGCGTGAGCGGTTGCGGTGAGTCCCAGATGGCCAAGGCCGCCGGCGAGGATTGTCTTACCACCTATGAAGGCTACACCTCACCGGCGGTCGGCGTGGTCACATTCACGGGGAAGTTCTACGACAATGAGAGCGTGTTGTTGCGCGACGCCAGTACGCACGCCCTGGTGGCGAGCGGCACACCGGCGACCGATCGCAGCAGCTTCACGTTCACCGGCATTCCGTCCGGAACGCACGATTACGAGGTGGTGATTTCGTGTGAGAATGCGACGGCGGGCCAGGTCACCGATTTCTCGGGGTCGATGAC
Organism: Gemmatimonadales bacterium; assembly: GCA_036499125.1. Taxonomy (GTDB): domain Bacteria; phylum Gemmatimonadota; class Gemmatimonadetes; order Gemmatimonadales; family GWC2-71-9; genus Palsa-1233. The sequence goes on along the minus strand of DASYEH010000009.1, from coordinate 223,385 downwards.
GATCGAGTAGCAGGAACGGCGCGGTGCGTCGCGGCAGCGAGGATAGTCAATTACCGGCATGGTTGGTCCTGATCGCTGAGCCGTCTTTGATCATGGCGTGGCGACGACCGTAGCGAGATACGCGGCGCGGGCTACACCCCCTCGCCGCGGTTCGAGTCACGGACCGACTAAACCGCGAGGGCGCCCTTGAGTGCGGTGTCGCGTGCGATCAACGCGTCGTGTACATGTTGAAACGTGACTCGGTCGGGCTCTGCGAGTGACGACGCCACACGAATCCCGACCGTTCCGCCATTGAGGTTCGCCCAGACGACAAGCTTCGTTGCGCGACGTTCGATTGTTATCAGGCGAATAGACCTATCCTGCAGCGTTGGATCCTCTTGCAGCCAATGCCGAACGACCCTGAGCTTCCCCGCATCGTGAAGCAATACCGTTTCTGGGCTCGATACCGCGCCAGATGCAGTTTGCACTTCTAGCGCGCTGACCCGGGTGCTCAAGGCCTCCAATATGGCGGTCATAACTGCGGACTCCGTTCCGCTCGACTTCAGTCGTTCGAAGTCGAGCACACCGGATATCGGATTGGACGTTGTAAATCCGTTGCTTTCCAAAAATCGCCACGCTTCCTTCAGCCTCCCAACAGCATCCATGCGGCCCGCTAGATCGTGATAGTACGGAATGGCTCTCATGTCCTTCACGTCGAACGTCGGTGTGGTTCCATACTCCATCATCACGATGCAACGCTTGGCCGCGGCATGACAGACTGCTAACTCATAAATCACATTCGGGTTGTGCCCGGTAATGTCCACCACACAAAGGTCGGCATCCTTGATCTTGGTGAGGATTTGCCAAGTGATCAAGCCAGGCTCGTTACTGTCGTTCGCCCGCTCGATTCGCCATCCGTCGCCCAGCGCCGGCTTGACGATCTCGTCCTTGAACCCGTCCGACTTTCGCCGAATGGCCGATCCTTCGTCCCCGATCGGACAGATAACGAAGCAGAATTTGTCGGGTGGCTGCTCAACAGCTGACATCATCTCACCTGTGGCCAAATACCGGGCAAAGTTGGGCCGGTGCCCTTTCCGGCCGCGAGAATGATAACAACGTGCGCGACCCGCGCGGACAAGCCTCCAACGGTGAGCGCGCAACCTATGGACCGGACCCGCTTTGCGCCGCTACCAAGCCCGGCCTGCCAGGTAGTCGCACCAATATCGTCCCGCTCACTCACCGGCTGGACTACCTTCCGACATGACCAAACGCCAGCGAATTATCGGACTAATCGCGTTGGCCGCGGTCGGCATCCCGGCGCTTCGGTACCTGGTGCCCCTTGCCGGGCCCGACCGGACCGCTCATTGGTGGTTTTGGCAACGAGTGCTCATTGACGTCGTTGCCATCTTCGCATTTGGGCTCGCTATTGCATGGGTCGTTCGCTGCGGATCGTCGGTACCTCGTCACGGCAGCACGCGGTAACTGACGGGCGCGAATCGCTGCAGCCAGAACGGCTCAGCGGCGTCAGCCGACCCCCTCACTTCCGCCAGCGCCGAAACCTCACCGTCTGCTCCACCAGGTCTGCCACACGCAGGCCCCGGTTGCGAGCCGCCTTGTACACCGATTGAAGCAGAGCCGCCGTTGCGGCACTGTCGAACCGGGCGTCCGACGTCCGCACCACCGTCACTGTTGCGGGGTCGACCCGCCCGTCCGGGCAGACCACAAAACGCAGCGCCACCCAAGGCGTTGCAGCGCCCCCCTTGATCGACGCCGGAACCACCGGCCGCGGGCCGCGCAGGTATCGAGCACGCTCGGCGAGCCTTCCCCGCCGATCGAAATCGGTGAAGTCGCAGCGCGAACCGTGAATCGACGGGACCTGCGCGGGCAGCGGCGCCACAACGCTTCGACCGGGACCAAGAATGAGCAAGAGAACGATCGGGGCGGTGCCGCGCATTTGTACCCCGGTTGTGCATCTCCGACAACAATATCGATGGAGTATGTATGGGCAATAGCAATTTGGTGACGGATCGACCGCCGGTCCCGGCGACATAATTCCTTGGCGGCCTGTTCCCTCGCCCTCAGCGAGGCGAAGGTGCTGAAGGACTTTACCACACCCCCGCAATCCGATGGGATCCCGTTGACCGATTTCGGCGTCCGTGGTATGATAGTTATAGCGTAGATAATATCACCATCAGATACTCAGCGCGCTCAGAGACTTCTTCAACCGATAACATTAGTGCTGCCAGTAGCTTGAGAGGCTCGTAAATGCACGAGAAACCATCTAAAGATGGCGACCTTGGCGGGCTAGGAGCGGTGGAACGCCAGACGATTTCTGGGCTGGCTGCCCTTGAGCGCCCGACAGCGACCGCCGACGACCTGATTCGTCGTTTCGGGATCTCCCGCCAGCGCGCGAACCTCGCCTTGTCGCGCCTCGCGCGTAAAGGCTGGCTCCGGCGTTTGAGGCGCGGCACCTATGCTGTCATACCGCTCTCCGCAGAATCGTCAGAGGTAGTCGCGGACGACCCAAAGGCCACCGCGATGGAGTTGTTCGCGCCGTGCTATATCTCTGGCTGGACAGCCGCAGAGCACTGGCATCTGACAGAGCAGGTCTCCAATACAGTCGTCGTCTACAGCGCGAAACATGAGCGGCGCGCCAGCCAGAACATTGGCGGCATCACGTATCGAATTCGTCGCGTCACGCAGAACGGATTTTTTGGCACGGCATCGATCTGGTCGGGTACAACACGCATTCAAATGGCGACCGTTCATCGTACAGTCATCGACATTCTCGACGCACCAGAAATGGGTGGGGGCGGGCGGCAGACCCTCGATTGCGTTCGAGCGTACTGGCGACGGGCAGATGCCGATCCAGACGCGCTCCTCAGTCTCGCGGAGAAACTCGGCCACGGAAGCGTATTCAAGCGGCTGGGATTCGTTGGCGAGCTGCTCCAGCACGTCGATCGTGCGTGGCTCGATCGTTGTGCGACCCACTTGACTACCGGCACCGCACTCTTCGATCCGCGCGGTCCGAAGACAGGACCGATCAGCACTCGGTGGCGCATTCGCATGAACGTCCCGCTGGACGACCGGCCGTGATCCCGAAAACGGAGATCCTGGCTGTCGCAGCCGAGTCCAAACTGCTGGCGACCACCGTGGAGAAGGACTACGCGCTCGGCTGGATGCTATTTGGTATCGCGGCCCATCCCGAACTTGCGCAGTGGTGCTTCAAGGGAGGTACTTCCCTCAAGAAATGTTACTTCGACACATACCGATTCTCCGAAGACCTGGACTTTACCATTCCGGTCGAGGCCGCGTACGGCACCGAATCGATTCGCGCGAACCTGCTCTCCGTTGCCGAATGGGTCAATGATCAAGCGGGAATCGAGTGTCCGCCTGACGGCATCGCCGTTGAGGAATCGACGAACAGGCGCGGGCACAAGACGTTCGAAGCGAAAGCGACGTTTGTCGGCCCATTGCAACTTCGATCCAGCCAAAGGCAACGGATTCGCTTTGACCTGACCCAAGACGAACTGGTGGTCGATGCGCCGGTTCTGCGCCAGGTCTTTCACGGCTACTCTGACGCACCGACACCGCTTCCACGCGTGCGGTGTTATAGCCTGAGCGAAGTGCTCGCGGAGAAAGTCCGGGCAATGTTTGAGCGTTCAGGCCGCGCCAGAGACGTCTATGATATCGTGAACGTCGGGAGGAACCTGCGACCCGACCTGGACCCTGATCTCATCCGCGAGATTACACGCAAGAAATTCGCATTCAAAGCGCTGAGCCCGCCGACATCCGGTATGCTACTCGCACGGATCGACCCGGCAGTGCTCACAAGTGATTGGGCGAACTCGCTGCGACATCAACTGCCCGTGCTTCCGCCGGTCAAGGAGTTTCTTGACGCGTTGGCAGAGGTGTTGGCATGGCTACTCGAACGCGCGGCACTGGGGCCCGCACTCGTCCCAGTACCAGGCGGTAAGGCGGAGAGCACTGTGCCCCCGGTGAGACTCGCGCATTCATTCGCCCACCGATCGCTGGGCGTGGGGATTCCGGCGTCACAAGGCACGGTGCTGCCGTCAGCAGTCTTCGGAAACGGAATGGACCAACTCCGATATGCAGCGCGCAACCGGCTGCTGGCGCAGATTTCCTATCACGGTGTTTCCCGCCTGGTTGAGCCCTACTCTCTTAGAGTTCCCGGAACCGGCAACCTGCTTCTCTATGGGTTCGAGGTACAACGCGGGATCGGCGTGGGCGGAGGAATCAAGGCGTTCAAGGTGGCAGAGCTAGGCGATGTTCAAGTAACGGACCGTCCCTTTCACGCGCGGTATGTCGTCGAGCTGTAAGCGCAGCAACTCACGCTCGAAACGTGGCGCTCTGACCGGGCTCCCTCGTGTCCCCCAGAGGTCGTTGCAGCAGTCGCAGCCAAAGGCGCTGCCTTTGATGAAGGAGGCCACCATGAAAGCCAGAATAGTGCGGTTGACGGCACGCGTCTTCTCAATCAGGCGATCGTTCGCCATCGCAGTCGCAGCGCTGCTGGCGACAGCTGCCTGCCGCGACCACGACACCTCCTGGAAGCTCGATCAGCTTGCTGATGGCACGCAGGCGATCTCGCACGCACAACTGCATCCACTCCTCCCCAAGGAACGGGTGCTTGTCGCAGATCCGGGCATTGGCGAGCCGAGGCACCTGATTGTCGACGGCCCGCGGCTCTGGATCGCCGATCACTCCGGCGACCCCTATCTGCACGTCATCGATATCCCGACCGGGAAAGTGCTGCGATCGGTCGGGCCCCAAGGCGAGGGCCCTGGCGACTTCCAGCAGACTCCCCAGTTCAGCCGCCGCCCGGGCGATACGACCGGAATCTGGGCCTATGACGATGGCCTCCGACGTCTCACGGCCGAGAGCGCCGAGCCGCATACCCATCCGGCGACGTTCAACGCACCACCAGAATTCGTTGATGTCTATTCGTATCTCTGGCTCGGTCGGAACCGTCTGGCCGGCATCGGTGACATGGATACCAACCGGATCATCTTCGCCGACACGACCGGCCACCTGCAGGCGATGGTCAAGGCCGACCTGCTCGGTCCGGATTCGGTGCCGCTGCTTGCCCGCCGCGCGGCCTCAGGGGCATTTGCAGCCTGCGCCGACCCGGTCGCGCAGCGATTCGCCGTGCTGTACCAGATCGGCGGTCGCATCGACATTTTCGACTCGACTGGACGGCTCGCCAGCCGCGCGAAGGTGCCGTTTGCGAACAACGGCGAGTGGGCGCCGACAGCACGCGACCACACCCTGTGGGCACAGGTGCACTGGTTCTTCTACATCGACTGCAACGCCACTCCGAAATACCTCTACGCGCTCTTTGACGGGCACCGGATCGATGGCCCGCACGGCGGCCGAGTCAGGGCGGGGCGCTATGTACACGTTTTCGACTGGAATGGGAACCTGGTCAAGGTCGTGGCATTAGGCCACGAGATGAGTGCCATTGCCGTGTCCGGTGACACGTTGCTCTTTGCCGCTGGACAGCAAGGGGAAGGAATCTTCGAGTATGATATCACTGGCCTGCACGACAAGTAACGCCATCATCGGCTCGGCGATGCTGATGCTCACGCCGGTGTGCGGCACCGTGGGTGCTCAATCAGCAGCGACGCATGACAGTGCCGGGGTACGGATCGTTCACAATGCCGTGTCAACACCGGCGCCCGCGATCTGGCGTATCGTGGATCCGACGCCACTGGCGATTCTTGGCGGGAAAGCAGCCAAGGGGAAGACAGCGCTCGACGGTGTCGACGGTGCCGTGCGCTTGAGCGATGGCAGCATTGTGCTGTCGGACCGGGGCCACTCGCGGCTGACCTTCTACGATCCGCACGGAGCATTCCGATTTGCTGTCGACGTCGTCGGACCGGGCGAACAGCGGGCCTTTGCGGAGGCGTTGATGCCGGTCGGGCCCAATGAAATGGCACAATGGGATGGCGTGTCGAACCGGCTTACCATCCTGAATGCCAAGGGCCGCGCGGTCCGCCTTCGTCATATCGAGAACCCACCGTGGCGTGCGGAGCGGGGCGGCCATTGGCGCCCGTTCATTGATATGATCGGCATGTTCGCGGGGGGCGACCTGCTGGGGACGGTGCACGGTCTCTACTCCACTCCTGAACGCCAGACAGCCTCGGACTCCGTCATCGCCTATCACGTGCTTGCGACCGGGAAACTGGACACGCTAGGGAAGTTCTTGCGCGGCGAGCGATTTGGATTTGCGAAACACTTTGAAGTTGGCGGCCAGCTGCCCTTGGGACGCAACGGATCGTTTGCGGTAGGCAGCGATGCCTGGTATTACACCGATGGAGCGTCGTATGCGATCCAGGAGCGCACTCCGTCAGGCCACCTGACTGCAGATGTTCGTCTTGATCGCGCGCGACAGCCAGTGACAGCAGCCGTGATTGCTCATCTCAGTCGGGCGCGACTACAGCGCAGCGACCCCGAGCTCAGAATGGACGACAGCCTCGCCCTCTTGTGGATGGCGTTCCCGAAAAGCATCCCCGCATATACCGCACTGCAGGTCGACGCCGAACACCGCGTCTGGGCGCGGGCATGGTCGTTTGACGACGAACCGGCGCGGTGGGATGTCTTTGATCCAGCGGGGCATTTCCTCGGCGCCATCGACGTCCCGCCCGATCTCGACGTGCTTCAGATCGGCGCCGACTATCTCCTCGCGCGTTACACCTTCGATCCGAGTGTCGATGAAGTCCGGCTCTATCGGGTACATCCAGCCGGCCCGTAGCGCTCGACCACAACATGGCAGAGCGACTCCCTCCGGGCTGATTGGAGTAAGGTCTTGCCCCGCCCCCTCGTCCTGAGCAAAGCGAAGGACCTGCTTTTTTTCACCCTGATCCGACCCACCTTCGTACGCTCCGTCCCCGACCGCCTCGGCTTCATGTGGCATTCCCCGGTCGACGCGAGAAGCTCCGCACTCTCCACGCAGCGCGCCGCCTGCCGGGCTATCATTCCGGCGTGACCAAACGCCAGCGCATCTTTGCATTCCTCTTCCTGACCGCAATCGGAATTCCGGCGCTCCTCTACCTGGTCCACCTTGCCGGACCCGGGCGGACCTCCCATTGGTGGTTCTGGCAGGAAGTGCTGACCAACGTCTTTGGCATTCTGGTATTCGCCGTCGTTATTACCTGGCTCGCTCGCGCTGGAGCGGCATCAATCATGGCCGAGACGACACGCGACAGCTGACGCAGCGATCGGTCGCGACACACCGGACCACGGTCAGCGTCACATTTTCAGCTCATCTGTCTTGAGCACTGCACCGCCTCGCCGCTACCCCCGCCGCCGAAACCTCACCGTCTGCTCCACCACATCTGCGACGCGTCGCCCGCGATGGCGGGCTGCCTGATAAACCGACTGAAGCAGAGCCGCCGTTGCGGCACTGTTGAACTGGGCGTCCGACGTCCGCACCACCATCACTGTTGCGGGGTCGACCCGCCCATCCGGGCAGACCACAAAACGCAGCGCCACCCAAGGCGTTGCAGCGCCCCTCTTGATCGACACCGGAACCACCGGCCGCGGGCCGCGCAGGTATCGAGCACGCTCGGCGAGCCTTCCCCACCGATCGAAATCGGTGAAGTCGCAGCGCACTCCATGTATCGATGGGACCTGGGCTACCAACGGTAGTACCAGGCTTCGGCTGGTACCAACCAACAGAACAATTGCCAATGCCATGACGCGAAACATCTTCGCCTCGATTGTGCAGACTCAATGAGGCTATCGGATCATCATTGCGGGCCGATATCAATTCGGTGAGAGATGCACCGCGTGGTTCATCTTGTCGCCGGAGGCATCATCTCCCCCACCGCCCGCTCACGCAGCCACCCGAGGTCCTGCACGATGACGTCCGGATGCGCCGCGAGTGCCGACGCCGGATAGTCATTCACGACCCCTTTGACATGCCGATCCAGGAAACCGCCGACCAGATCGTTCTGCACCGCGGTAAAGCTCGCGAGTGCGCTCTCGGTTCCCAGCTTGGCCCGCAGCGACGGCACTCCGGCCAGCTCAGGAAGATCGGAAACGCCGCCGTGCCGGATCCCAGGGACCACAAAGCGGTAGCCGTCGGCACGCAGCCCCGCCTCGGCAAAGCGCTCGTAGGCCAGGTCCTGCGCCGCTGGCGTCTCTGGCCCGAGCGGCTGGCGCACACTCGGATCCATCCCCGCAGGCAACTCGGGCAAATGCCTGAAGTCTTCCCACACGTCGGAGCCCAGCGTCATGAACGGCGTGCGCAGGTCGGTGTCAGCCAGTTCGTATGACCAGAGGCCGCCATCGAGATGTGCCACGCCGCGAGCGCGCGGGTCCCCCTGCGCGAGCATGCCGGCGATGTAGGCACCATAGGATTTTCCCATGTAGGCACGTCGATCGTGATCGATGATCGCGGCCACCGGAGCCGCCGCAGGAATCGCATCGTCCTCCAGCTGGTCGAGGATGAAGTAGACATCGTCGCGCCAGACCGGCGCGAGTCGCCCGGCCGACGTGGTGCGCAGCACCTTGATATGCTCCTGCAGTGCCGCGAGCTGCAGCATCAGCGTCGGCGCTGCGTGCGCTGCCATGGCACCCAGCGCCTGGCCAATCTTCATCATGTCGGCCAGGATCTGCGGTGATCCGACCGCGATGTCACCGTTGGGATAGACAATGCCGCCGCTCTCCCACGGGTGGCCAACACTCAGCACCACATAGCCGTTACTCGCGAGCTGCTCGAAGAGCGCAGTGTGCTGCGCGGGGTACGACAGGTAGCCGTGGTTGAACACCACGACCGGAAAGGTCCCTGTTGCCGCCGGCGCGTCAGCCCGCGCATTGGTCAGCAGCCGCGAAGCGTTCCGGAAGGCGTCCGGCGGTTGCCGCATCAGCGCGAGCGCCTTGACCGGCACCACACCAGCTTCGGCCTCGGTGAAGTAGGGCCGGCGAGTACATCCAGTCACGTCACCAGCCGGATACCAGGCCCGGACATAGAGCCGCCGAGTCGTGGTTGGCTCCGGCGCATACTGCGCGCCGCGGATCGGATCGGTGACCTCGAACTCGAGCGTGCCCACCGGGAACTGGCCGTGGAGATCGGGCCAGCGGCTGCAGTTCGCGTCGTAGTCGTAGTGATCGTCGGTCATTGAGGATCCGGTGTTGGTGTGCGGTGCAGCGCGAGGTGCCGTCGCGCCAAATACATTGGCCATCTCAATACTACGGTGGAAAGATCCTTCGATCTGCCTTCGAGCGAACTTGCCGGTCGAACCTCCCCGGTCCGGCGTGCGATCCCAGCCCTGCCGGCCCATCCCTCCGCCCTGCGCCCCCGCCCGGTTTTTGACGTAGATTCTCCGCCATGCCGATCACCTACGTCGTCGACCCCGCTCGGCGAGTCATCACCGAGACCTGGACCGGCACGATCCGGATCGGCGATCTCGCCGCCTACTGGCGCGGCTATCTCGCCGATCCCGCCGTGATGAGCTGCCGGCGCACGCTGGTCGACCTGAATGGCGCCGAACTGGACTTCACTGGCAGCGAGCTCTCCGCCCTGATCCAGCGGACGATCCCGACGCTGGAGGGCAAGCAGTGGGCGACCGCACTGCTGGTGAATGACCCGGTCCAGTACGGCACCTCGCGACAATATCAGGCGTTCGCTGATCTCTACAGCAAGGATGCGATCTTCAGCGACCGGACCGCCGCCGAGAACTGGCTTCTGCGGCAGAATCCGGACGACATCTCGGCCTGAGCAATGGGAAGGATCACCACAGCTGTCAGGCCGAGCAATGCGAATGATTACCACAGCTGTCATCCTGAACAATGCGAAGGACCACCACAGCTGTCATCCTGAGCGAAGCGAAGGATCGGTTACCGAATGCGCCTCCCGCCCACGCACAGCGCCAACCCCCACCAGCAGGCCGACCCATGAAGCTCCTCATCCTCGCAGCGTGCATCGCCCTGCCGCTCTCCGCTCGCGCCCAGACGTTTCCCGCGCCGACGGTCGACGCGGCGGCCACCGCGCATGAACGCCGGCCGATTCCCGGCCCGGTATTCGAGTCGCCGGGCTTCACACGCGCAGTGATGCATGGCACGCGCACCCGCACCGGTGCCCCCGGTCCGGCCTACTGGGTGCAGCACCCGCAGTATGTGATCCAGGTCGCGCTCGATTCCGCCTCGACGCGGCTGTCCGGCAAGGAGCAGGTGACCTATCACAACTCCTCACCCGATACGCTGCGCCGGATCTACGTCTACCTGCGCCAGAACGCCTTCGCGCCCGGTGCGCCGCGCAACCAGAGCGTACCGATCACCGGCGGCGTGACGCTGCAGTCGGTGCTGATCAATGGCACCGCAGTCGTGCCGGTCGCTGATCGCAATCCGGCGATGCCGATCACCGCAGCGCCCAACGCGCCGCCAGCCCCAGGCGAGTATGCCGTCGACGGCACCGTGATGATGACGACGCTCGCCACGCCGCTGCTCCCGGGCGCGACGCTCACGCTCGATGTCGCCTGGAGTTACACACCGGCACCCTCACCTGCCGACGGACGGGAGGGCCGCGAGGGCAACACCTTTTTCATGGGCTACTGGTATCCGGAAATTGCTGTGTACGACGACGTCGACGGCTGGGTCACCGATCCCTACCTGCTCGAGGCCGAGTTCTATATGGACCCGGCAGACTATGACGTGAACATTACCGTGCCGCACGGCTGGGTCGTCGACGCAACTGGCACGCTGCAGAACGCCGCTGCGGTGCTCTCCCCGTCAGCACGGGATAGTCTCGCTGCCGCTCGGCGCACCGGACGCACCGTGCGGATCGTGTCACCAGATGCCACGGCCAGTCGCGCGTTCGTCGCGGGCGCGTCCACCACACGCTGGCATTTTATTGCCAACAACGTGCGCGACTTTTCGTGGGGGACCAGCGACGAGTATGCCTGGGACGCTACGCGGGCACTGGTCGGCAATGCGGCGCGGCCGGATACCGTCGATATCAACTCGTTCTACAAGCTGACACCCGATGCCGCCGCGTGGGCCGTTGGTGGCGCGCGGTACACCCGTGATGCCGTCGAGCAGATGTCGAAGTGGCTCTGGACCTATCCGTGGCCCAAGATGTCATCGATGGAGGGGATCCTCGACAGCGGCGGCATGGAATACCCGATGATGACGCTGATGCAACCGTGGGCCGATACGCTGTCGCTCGCTGGCGACCTGATGCACGAGACCGGGCACATGTGGTTTCCGATGCAAGTCGGTTCCAACGAAACCCGCTTTCCGTGGATGGACGAGGGATTCACCCAGTTCGATGTGGCGCAGACGATGGCAGCACTCTACGGCGAGCGTCGCACTGGCGGCAGGGCCAACGATTCCGAGCACGGTCAGCGCGGCATTTATCTCCAGCTCGCACGCGCCGGCAACGAGGCGCCACTGATGCTCCCCGGTGATCAGTTCCCGCAGGACATCTACCTCACCATCTACTACGACAAGACCGCCCAGGTGCTTTCAGCGCTGCGCGCCATGCTGGGCGGCGACGTGCTGCACACCGCACTGGTGCAATACGGCAAGGAATGGACTGGCAAGCACCCGCAGCCGTACGACTTCTTCAACGCGGTCGACGCGGCAGCGGGTAGAGATCTGTCGTGGTTCTGGACGACGTGGTTTGAGCACACCTGGGCGCTCGATCAGGCGATTGATTCGGTGGCAGTGGCGGGTGATTCACTGGTAGTGACCGTCGGCGATCATGGCCTGGCGCCGATGCCGGTGCTCCTTGCCGTGACGCGACGGGACAGCAGCGTGCAGCGGGTCACGATGCCGGTTGACATCTGGCTCACCGGAAAGCGGCAGGCGCGGTTCGCATTTGGCGGTGCCAGTACCATCGTGCGGGTGGCGATCGACCCGGACGGCGCCTTTCCCGATGTCGACCGGAGCAACCAGGTCCGCAGTGCGGCGAATGGGTGGCGGAAGCCTTAGGCGGCGCATGGCGCACCGGTACGATGTCATCCTGAGCGCAGCGAGGGATCGTTTACCGAATGTGCGCCCCGGCCGCGCACGGCACACCGGCCAACCGTCGGACGCCAAACTAGCGCGCGCTCGACGCCGCAAGATCGCGCACCACGAACAAGCGCGCGCGTCAGACAGTGGCGCCTCCTCTGGCCGGCGGCCCCGCGCGGCCGGCGAGCATTGCGACGACCCCCTCATCCCGAGCGCAGCGAGGGATCGACTACCGAATGTGCGGTCGGCGACCATTGGGTGGACCCCCTCATCCCGAGCGCAGCGAGGGATCGTTTACCGAATGTGCGCCCCGCCCGCGCACGGCACACCGGCCAACCGTCGGACGCCAAACTAGCGCGCGCTCGACGCCGCAAGATCGCGCACCACGAACGAGCGCGCGCGTCAGACAGTGGCGCCTCCTCTGGCCGGCGGCCCCGCGAGGCCGGCGAGCATTGCGACGACCCCCTCATCCCGAGCGCAGCGAGGGATCGACTACCGACGGACGACCATGTACGCAGCGTCCCGGCTCAGGAAATCTTTTCCCGGAGCATGTCTGGAGCGTCCCGGCTCAGGAAAAGTTTTCCCGGAGCATGTTTGCAGCGTCCCGGGACATATCTGGAGCGTCCCGGCCCAGAAAAGATTTTCCCGAGACATATTCGCCGCGTCCCGGCTCAGGAAAAGTTTTCCCGGAGCATGTTTGCAGCGTCCCGGGACATATCTGGAGCGTCCCGGCCCAGAAAAGATTTTCCCGAGACATATTCGCCGCGTCCCGGCTCAGAAAAGATTTTCCCGAGACATATTCGCCGCGTCCCGGCTCAGAAAAGATTTTCCCGGAACATATTCGCCGCGTCCCGGCCCAGAAAAGATTTTCCCGGGACATATTCGCTGCGTCCCGGCCCAGAAAAGATTTTCCCGGGACATATCTGGAGCGTCCCGGCTCAGAAAAAGTCTTCCCGGGACATATCCGTTGCGTCCCGGCCCAGAAAAAGTTTTCCCGGGACATATTCGCCGCGTCCCGGCCCAGAAAAAGTTTTCCCGGCCCATAATTTACTTTCCGGGCCCCCGACACCTACCTCGGCACCACCGCCTATAACAGCGCATCTCCGTGGTAATCAACGAGATAGAGCGCTCGACCGTCGGGTGAGACGTCAAAGGAGCGGATCCCGGTCGCCCCGGGAATCTCATAGACAGTCCTGATCCCGCCATTCCGGCCCAGCACCACTCACTCCTCCCGCAGCGCCTCCATCGGGTCGATCGAAGCGCCGCGCCAAGCCGGCAGCGAGGCCGCCGCGAGCCCGGTGACGACCAGCGCCAGCGCCGACACCGCCAGTGTCGCGGGATCGGTCGGCGTGACACCGAAGAGGAGCGCGCTGAGGAAGCGCGTGCCGGCAATCGTCAGCAGCACGCCGAGGACGACGCCCACGACGACGATGCGGGCAGCATCGCCGGTCACCATCCGCAGCACCCGGTATCTCCCCGCTCCCAGCGCCATCCGCAGGCCGATTTCGTTGCGCCGCTGCGCCACGCTATAGGCGATCGTCCCGTAGAGCCCGATCATCGCCAGCACCAGCGCCAGTACGCCGAAGAATGCCGACAGCACCGCCAGCATCCGCGGACGCGCGAGCGCCGGCTCCGCCATCGCGTTGAGCGTGGTGAACTGCACGCCGATCGCCGGACTCACGGCGGCGACCGCAGCGGTGACTTCGCGCACCAGCTCCGCCTGCGGCCGCGCCGACCGGATCTCGTAGCTGGCGGCGCCGGTTGGCGGACCCCAGGCACCGAGCGGCAGGTAGGCCATCGGTTCGACCGCGGCATCGAGCCGGTTGTGCCTGGCGTCTTCCGCCACACCGATCACCTCGATCGGTGCCGTGGCGTCGCCCGTCTCGCCGATCTCGAAGGTGCGGCCAATCGGGCTCGCAGTTCCGTAGACCCGTCGCGCCATCGTTTCGTTGATCACGGCCACAAGCCGCGCCTCACGCACGTCATCGGGCGAGATGTCGCGCCCCGCACGCAATGCCGTCTGCATCGTGGCGAAATAGCCATCCGACACGCTGTTGAAGAACATGTGCGCGTCGCTCGCCCGGGCCGGCGCGAAGCCGGGCGCAAGCACGCCATCAGTCAGGTTGCCACCGCCAAGCGGCGCGACGAGTGACATGCTCGCCGCACTGACACCAGGGGTCTGCCGGACGCGGCGCAGCACGTCACTTGCCGCGTTCGTCAACGCCGCATCCTTCAGTCCGGCCGGATCGAAGTTGAGATGGGCGATGAGCACGCCTTCGCGCGCGAAGCCGGGACTGTGCGTGTCGAGCACGCGGAACGAACCGACGAGCAGTCCGGCCCCCGCCACCAGCGACAACGCGACCTGGCCCACCACCAGCGCTCGGCCGAGGCGATGCGCGCGAGCACCGCGCACGGTGCCGCGCCCGCCCGCCTTCATCGCCAGCTGCGGGTCGGTGCGCGCGGCACGCCAGGCCGGCGCAAGGCCGAAGAGCATCGCGGTCATCACCGCCACGCCGATGGTGAAGGCGAGCACGGCAGGATTGATGGCAAGATCGAGTGCGACCGGCAGCCGTCCGGTCGAGAGATACCTGACCAGCAGTTGCTCGGCCCAGCGAGCAAAGACGACACCGATCACGGCACCGGCGAGCGACAGGATCAGCGATTCGGTCAATAGCTGGCGGATGATCCGCCGCCGCCCAGCGCCGACCGCGAGCCGGATCGCCATCTCGCGTCCGCGGCTCGCGGCGCGGGCCAGCAGGAGGTTGGCGATGTTGGCGCAGGCGATCAGCAGCACGAACACGACCACGACCATCAGCACGATCAGGGCGGCCTGGTAGGTCTGGCGCACGCCGGAAATCCCGCCGGCCGCCGCGACCACGCTGAGACGGGGCGACTGGTCGTTGCCGCTCGGTGCGTCGGGACCAAGGATCGCAGCCGCCTGCACGGCGAGCCGCGCATTCATGCTGCGCAGCGACATGCCGTCGGGGAGGCGGCCAAGAATCGAGAGGAAGAGCGAGTGACCGTCGTCGAGCGCCTTCGGATCGTGTCGCACGAGGGCGATCCAGCAGAGCGGTGCGTAGATGTCGGACTGCTGCCCGACCGTGACGCCGGCGAAGTGCGGATCGATCACCCCGACGATCACGAACGGCGTCCCCTTGATGGAAAGGGTGCGACCGACCGCCGCCCCGGCCCCGCCGAACTCGCGCTCGGCGAATGCCGAGCTCACCGCGACGACTCCGGCGCAACCGCGCACGTCGTCGGCGCGCTGCAGCAGCCGCCCGGCCACGGCGCGCACGCCGAGGACGTCGAAGAAACTGCCGCTGACCTGGGTGCCCATGACCATCCGGGATTCGCCGCCCTGCGTCAGGGGGAATTGCACGCCACTGTACGCCAGGGAGCCGTTGAAGAGCGTTGCGTGATCGCGGAACTGTTCCCAGCCGGGGTTCGAGAAATGGCCGACATCGACGGCACCGATGCCATTGGTGACGGCGACGAGCTGCTCGGGGTGGCGCACCGGCAGGGAGCGGAGGACGACGGCGTCCATCAGCGAGAAGATCGCGGTGTTGGCGCCGATGCCCAGCCCCAGGGAAAGGATCGCGACCGCGGTGAAGCCGGGATGATTGCGCAGCGAACGGAAGGCGTAGCGCAGGTCCTGGCTGAGCTGTTCGAGCCAGGTCCATCCCCACTGCTCGCGGGTCACCTCGCGGATGTGCGCCACATTGCCGAACTCGCGGCGAGCCTGGTGTTGCGCCTCCTCGAGCGGCACGCCGCGCGCAACGCGTTCGCTGGTCGCCCGGTCGATGTGCGCCTGCATCTCCTCGCGGAGATCGTCGTCGCGCTGGCGTGAGAACGGCCCCTTCATGCCTTCTCCCCCGCTGCCCCGGCGTCGAGGATCCCGGCCATCGCCTCGGCGAACTGGTGCCACCGCGAGCGCTCGGTGGCCAGCAGCTTCCGACCGGCCGCGGTGAGCTGATAGGTGCGCACCCGCTGCCGGTTCTCTGACACGGTCCATTCCGCGGCAATGGCGCGCTGCCGCTCCAGCCGGTGGAGGGCCGGGTACAACGATCCAGCATCGACTTGCAGCCGCTCATTGGAGTTGGCGCGGATCAGCTGGGCGATCCCGTAGCCGTACTGCGGACCCCAGCGCAGCGTCTGGAGCACCAGGAGATCGAGGGTGCCCTGCAGGAGTTCGAGCCGGGATTGATGGCGCGCGCGGGTAGACATGACTTCCTCCGGGAGCGGCAGGCTCGACGGGTATCGAGCTTCTATAGCCTGGCTATAGGATGCCTCTACCCTTGCCAGCTGTCAAGCGGGGGCCGCCATCGTCGTGACTACCGACCTCCCGGCGGCCTCGGGCGGCCTCTCACCCGCGCACCAGCCGATACAGCGTCACCACTTCGACATCATCGTCGTCGCGCAGCACGCCGAGCACGTAGTCCCGGCCCATCTCGAATGGCACGAATCGCCTTGGCAATGTGATCGACGCCAGCATCGCACCATCAGGGCCGAATACCGTCCAATCGGTGGGATCGGTCGGCGCGGGCGGGCTTCCGGTTGCCATCACCGCAGCACCCATCGAGTAGGACTGCACCCAGAGCTCGTTGTCCGCGGTTCGGCGGATGACAGCGATCAACGGCCAGCTCTTCGCAAAGAGCGGTGCGATCGTCTGCCTGGTCCCGAAGCCATCCTCGGACCTGACCGGGTGACTGGCAACGGCCTTGACGAACGCGTCCTTGTTGGCTGCAGTGACCGGTACGACGACCTTGTGCCACTCGGTCCGGGTCGACGGTCGGCCGTTGATATCGACACAGCTGACGATGTACCGGTCCGTGTAGGCAGTGCAGAGGCCCGATGGTGACCCCGTCACCACGAGCCGAGCCTGAAAGGCGACTGGCCGCGGCCCGGTGGGAGTTCCCTGCAGGCTGGCGAGCTGAAGCCGGTCGACCAACATCGTGATCGATTGATTCGGCGCGACCTTGTAGATCGCGCCATACACCGGGACCACGCCGTCGCTCGCGCGCTGATTGAACGGGTACGTCCGGTCGAGCACCTGCGAGCCATCGTGGAAGTACGCCAGCAGCTGCGGCAATCCGGCGGCTGACTTCGGACGCGGCACCGTGCCCAGGAACTTCCCCGCGAACGAAAACTTTGAGGCAGGAAGGGACGCATCGACGGCAACAATTGTATCGCCGACGACGAACACACCTCTCAGGGTGCGAAACTCGCCAGGTCCGCTCCCCTTGCGGCCAGCGCTCGCCATGAACCGTCCGTTGGCGGCATAGAAACGAAGTTCGTTCGAGCTGGAACTGGCGACGACGATGACGCCGTTGTGCAGCCGCGCCAACGCCACGACATCGAGAAAGCTCTGCTGATCCTTGCCCGATGGACGCCCGAGCTCCAGCATCGGAACTGAATCAATGTGCCAAATGGCTGGGGCTGTTGCGGCGGCGTCGTATGACCAAGCACGGAGAGTCGGCGTGCGGTGGACCGTCTGGGATCGGCAAGGTGCAGTGGCAAGGATTGCCATGATCGCAGCCAGCGATACCGGCGTCCGGATCAGCATCTGCTTGCCCCCGTTCGGCACCCGTTACCTTGCCCGACGCATGCGAATCTCGCACCCGTGAGACTGATCCAGCTCTGGACAAAGATATTCGCGCTTGCGCTGATGCTCTTCGCCGCAAGCGTGATCGCCCACGCCGCTGGCGCAGTGCAGCTGGCCGTCACTTCGGTGACCACCGACCTGCTGGCGGTCACGGGAGTCCTCGGCGGCCTGCTCGTGCCGGCCACGCAGCTTCGCATCCGGACCATGCGGCAGCGCGCTGCGAGGGCGACGGCCCGTTTCGCCCCCGCCGATGAGTCGCCGGACAGTATACTGCACGCCGCGCTCGCTCCGCTGGTCGAAGCGCGCGCGGTACGCGACCTTGCTGCGGCCCTGATCGTGCGCGGCGAACCGGTGACATTCTTCCCGCCCGGCGACTCGAAGCGCCAGGGGCGTCGGTACGAAGTCGGCTCGCTGACCAAGCCGATGACCGGTGAACTGCTCGCCAGCTTGATTCTCGACAACAGCGTCACGCTGTCGGCCACGATTGGTGAGCTGCTCGCCGACTGGCACCTCGCCGCCCCGGTCGCCAACATCACCCTGCAGGAACTGGTCACCCATCGCGCCGGGCTCGGCCGCCTGCCACGCTCGCTTCTCTTCGCGGTTGCCACCCGATTGAGCAGCGATCCCTATCGCTGGCTCTCCGCCGCGGCCCTGCGGCACGCGTGCGCCCGTGACCGGAGAGTCCAGCCCGTTCCCACCTATTCCAATCTCGGTTTCGCCGTCCTCGGCCAGGCGCTGGGCCGCGTCCATGGTGTCGACTATCGACAAGCGCTGCAGACCCGGGTGCTCGATCCGCTCGCTCTCGCCGACACCCTCGTCGACGCCCCGAACCTGCCGCGCTCACAGCGGTTGAGTGGACACGACCGCACCGGTGTGCCCACGCCCTGGTGGCATACCGGTGTGATGGCTGCGGCCGGCGGCGTGTCGATGACGATCACCGATGGTGCCCGGTGGCTCGCGGCCCACGTCGAACGGCCACCGGAGTACGCGCCGGTCATCGCACGAGCGACAGAACCCCTCGCCGCGTTCGGCCCCGATCGGATCGGCATGGGGTGGATCATCCGGTCGGTCGACGGGCGTACCGTGGTCTGGCACAACGGCGCCACCGGTGGTTTCTCGAGCTTTGCCGCCTTCGATCCCGATCGCGGCCTCGGCGTCATCGCGTTTGCCGCGTCGCAAGCTCCCGGCGTGCTCGATCAGGCCGGGTTGTGGATCATGCGGCAGCGCATTGGTCGTCCCCATCGCGATTGAGAAGGAGCTCGCCCGTGTTGGCACTTGTCGGTAACGCGCGGTAGTCTTTGTCGAGAGTCCCTGATGCTGGGCATGCCCACGTGGTTCCGCAAGGATTGACCATGCCACTCCGTCTCACCGCCCTGATGCTGGCCGTTGCGATTGCCGGCTGCTCCAGTTCCAGCAACATGAACGCCTCTCCGCCGCCACCACCCCCACCGCCGCCGGCCCCACCACCGCCGCCGCCGCCGACCGGTCGCCTCTATGTCGGGCTCGACGACCTGCCGGGCTCGATCCTGGTATACAACCTGCCGCTCACGAACGGTGCTGCGCCAACCACCACCGTCGCCCACGACGCCAACAACGGCATGACGGTCAACAGCACCACGCTCGCGGTGACCGATATCGAGAACTACAGCGTGGCGTTCTACACCTTGCCGCTCACCTCGGCGAGTGCGCCGTACGCGACGTGGTTGCAAGGCAACCTTGCCTCGCCGCTCTTTGTGTCATCCGGCGCGCTCTATTACGGCGCCACCAACATGATCAACGTCTACACGCCACCGTTCACTTCGACGTCAACGCCGAGCAGTCACATTGCCACCGCCGGCTTCAGCTTCGCCCGGATGGCGGTCGATCCGTCGGGGCATGTCTATCAGATTGCTGGCAACGTGATCAGCGTGGTATACAACGGCGTGCTGACGACGACGCTCACGGCGACACCTGGCACGGAGTTCCGCGCGCCGGCCGCCAGCGCGACGCAGCTATTCGTGTGCGAGACGAACGGTTCGGCGAACCATGTCTATGTCTACGCGTTGCCACTGACCTCGACGTCGACGCCGACCCTGATCATGAACCCGAACACCGACGCGCCCAGCGACTGCGCGCTCGACTCCAGCGGCAACCTCTACATCGCGTCGGCGCACACGGTGGCGCTCTTCGCGCCGCCGTTCACGACCTCGAGCCACAGCACAGTCGGTATCACGCTTCAGGGCGGCGCGGGGGCGATGGCAATCGGACAGTAAGCACTGCACGTCGGTCGTCGTCGTTCCGGAGCTATTGCGCCCGCAACGCGTTGACCGTGTTCACCCGCGCGGCCCGGGCTGCAGGGATGGCCGACGCGCCGATCGCCGCCACCACGATCAAAGCCGCAGCGCTGACCAGTGCCAGAACTCCCGGCATCTCGACATGCCCGATCGACGCCGCAATGCCGCGCGCCACGACCAGCCCGACCACAACGCCCGCCACAATACCGATTGCCGCGATGACAACTCCTTCGCGGACAACCCCGGCGAGGATCTCGCGCGGCTCGGCGCCCAGCGCCATGCGAATGCCGAACTCGCGCGTGCGGCCCGTAACGGAAAAGCCGAGCACGCCGGCAATGCCGATCACCGAGATGAGCAGTGCCACCACTGCGAATCCGCCGAAAACAATCGCATTGAGTCGATCGGGCGAGAGGACCTCCGTGCGGACCTGCTGCAGCGTCGCCGCCTGCTCCACTGGCTGGTCAGGCGAGAGACCCTGCACCGTCTTCACGATCGCCGGCACCAGCGCGGCGGGATTATCCGCGCGCACGAAGATGCGGCCGGCCCACCCTTCCTGGTCAACCGGCTGGTAGATCGTCATCGCCGGAACCGGAATGATGTTTTCGTCGTCAAAATCCGGCACCACACCGATAACTGTGCGCGCGCTGTCGCTGATGCCGATGAACTTGATCACCCCGTCGGTCCAGCGGATGCTGCGACCCACCGCATCGCGACCCGGGAAGACCTGATCGGCAACACTCTTGCTGATGATCACGACGCGTTGCGAGCCATCCTTGTCGCCATCGCGAAAGTCGCGCCCTTCAAGCAGCGGAATGCCGAGGGTCGGGAAGAAACCGGGTGAAATCGCCCGGAACTTGGCGCGCAGGTCGTCCGCGCCATTGGCGCGCGCGGAACCGTCGCCGGCAAATGCCAGCGCAATGCCGAGGGCGCGTGCGTCGCGCCAGGGCACGGCAAATCCTGCTGCTGCGCTCTGCACCCCGGGAATCGTCGCGATCCGACGGAGCACCTCGTGGCCAAACTCCTGCTGCTGCTCCGGTGTGCGGCCATACGCGTCGGGCGGCAGGTTGACGGCCAGGATCCGCGAGGTATCGAACGGCGGCCGGGTCGACTCCAGCGTGTAGAGGGTGCGCAGCAGGATCCCGGTCCCCGCCAGGAGGAGGAACGACGCGGTGATCTGCGTCACGGCAAAGAGCCGCAGCCGCCGATTCGACCCCGTCACGCTGCGTGATCCGCCGCTGGCACTGCCACCGGTGAGCGAGGGGAGGCGGGGGATGTACGCCAGGAAGACAGCCGCAGCGAGTGCCAGCGCCACACCGACCCCGACCAGCGTCGCATCGAGGTGCAGGTCATCGGCACGCGCGGAGAAGCGCGCGGCATACCGGCCGAGAATCGAGACCGCTGGCACTGCGATCAGCAGGGCGCCGACCACGCCCGATCCGCAGAGGATGAGACTCTCCGCCAGCAGCGAGCGACGCAGCATCGCCGTCGTCGCACCGAGCGCCGCTCGCACCCGCAGCTCGGCTTCTCGACGCACCGTCCGCGCCAGCACCAGGTTGGCGACGTTGGACGACGCGATCACGAAAAGGAGCGCCGACGCCGCGAAGAGAATCCAGAGAATGGTATTGGCCGACGAGTTGATCTGCTCGCGCATCGGCCGGACCGCAATGGTGAACTGGTCGTCGTGCTTGTAGACGTCAGGGTGCGCCTGCAGCATCGCGCCGTAGGTCGTCTTCAACTCGCCCCGCGCCTGCTCGATGGTCGCGCCCGGTGCCAGGCGACCGAAGAGCTCGGTCATCCGGTGCTCGCGACCGGTGACCATCGTCGCCGACAAGTGGTGCGGACTGGTCACCACGTTGGCGATGATTTCGGTTGCGACCGGATAGGGCACCGCGGGTTCAAGCACACCGATGATCGTCGCGGTTCGAGAGCCTTCCATTCCGTCGAGGCGGATCGTCTTGCCGATCACGGATGGATCAGAGTGCAGCGACTCGCGCCAGAACTTGTAGGTCAGCACTACCGCTCCGGCCGCGTTGGGGCCGTCATCGGCGGGCCCCAGCAGGCGACCGAGGATCGGGCGGAGGCCCATCACGGCGAAGTAGTTGCCGTCGACGACACCGGCCGGGATCTCGCGTGGCCGGCCGAGGCCCTGCAGGGTGAACTCGGTTTCGGAGAAGGTCCCCAGCGCCGAGATCTTGGTCAATTCGCGGCCGAGGTCGGCGATCTCCGGGACCGAGAAGGCGGTGTTGTCGGCGTGAAGGCCGGGGGCGCTCTGGCGGATGTAGAGGAGGCGCGCCTCATCGCGGTTGGCGAGTGGCCGGAGCAGCACCGAGCGCACCACCGAGAAGATCGCCGCGTTGGCGCCAATGCCGAGGGCGAGGGTGAGGGCGACAGTCAGCCAGAGAGAGGGTACCCGGGCAAGCGATCGGCCGGCGATCCGGAGGTCACGGACAAAGGACACGGGGTTCCCCATCGAGAACGTGAGAGATCAATGCAAAGCTAGCGTGCCAGTTCATCCTTACTACGAATGGGAGGGGGCTAATTCGACAGGCCAGAGCCAAGCAGGCCTGCCCGACCACCTCCAAGCGCGGCGGTTTTCGGTTTCCCGCGATTCGGCCGGGCCTCGAGACCCCGGTGAGGTACTCCAAGAACCCCGTGACGGTCAGTGTGTCCCGCCGCTCCAGGCGCAGCGTCCCCCTCGCGGACGATCCACCAAGGAGATCCCGATGGTCCCCAATTTTCACCACACGCCGCGGCAGCTTGCCGTGCTCATTCTGGCCACCGCCGCCACAGCTGGCTGCAGTCGAGGGTCGGCGCCAGTGCCTTCCGACACGACGTCAGCACAAGCGGCACCTGCTGCAGCCGCCGACACCTCCGCGATCGTTCGGGGCGCGGTCACGAGCGTGTCGGCCACGGTGCTGGTGATCAAGACGGACACCAGTACCGTGACAGTCAATGTGGTGCAGCCGTTCCAGGTGTATGCCAGTGAACCGGGCAGACTCGCCGACGTCAAGGACAACTCGTTCATCGGCGTGACGACGGTGAAGCAACCGGACGGCGCGGAGAAGGCCACCGAAATTCACATCTTTGCCGAAGCGCTGCGCGGACTGGGTGAAGGGAGCCACATGATGACCGAGGACACCAGCGGCGGCGGTCACCGGATGACGAACGGCGCCGTCTCGACGTCGCGGATGTCGAACGGCAATGTCGCCAGCACGAACGGCTCAACCTACGTCGTGCAATATCCCGGTGGTTCGCAACAGGTTACCGTCCCAGCCAACACCCCGGTGACTGAAATCAAGGCGACAACGAAGACGCTGGCGGCAGGAGATCAGGTCTTCGTCATGGTGAAGAAAGGCGCTGACGGATCGTTGTCGGCCAGCAAGGCGCTGCTTGCGGGCAAGTGAGCCGGCTGCGGCACACCGACGCACGACACCCGCCTGGCCGTCTCAGCTCTCCCGTCTATTGGCACGAGTTACCGCGATGCCGGTTGCACGGACCTATCGGTAAATCAACCCGATGGCAACGCCGACCGCCGTCCATTGGACGAAATATGCGACTGCCTGCATCCGCATCAGGGTGCGACTGAAGTTCAGGTTGACGTAGTTGTGCACCACGAACGCGCAGACGACGAAGGCGCCGACCAGCGCCCCGAATCGTGCTCCTTCGATCAGTCCGGAACCGCCCCGATAGGTCATGCTGTAGAGCACGGCCACCACGAAGATGGCAACCAGGGTCGCGATCATCATCATGGGCATCCCCGCCATCTGACTCTCTTTCGGGCGAAAGACGGCGGGGAATTTTCGCGCTTCATCGATCAGCTGCGGGACCAGGAAGAAGATCGCGGTGCCGACGACGAAATAGGCGACCAGGCCGCCCAACGTCGCCAGCGCAACAGGTCCGTAGTTCATGCTCTCTCCAGGCCGCGGGACACGAGCGTTCGGGAATGACGGAACCGGTACCCGCCCAAATAGGCGCGATTGGCTTCCATTCCGCAACACGGCTACTATGCTGCGTCGAGATTCTCCTGCTTCAATCCGTTGATTCCTGAACATTCGCATTCCATGATGGTGTGCCCCAAACGCCTGCCCCCGCGACGTGAGGATGCCCAATGACGATGGCGGTCCGCAACTGGCGTGTCGACGAGCGGCCCGATGCGATCCGTGTTTCCGCAGATGTCGGCGACACGAATCTCTGGTTCACGCTCCCGCCCGGTACTCGCGCGCCTGAGGCGGCCGATTCCTTCTGTGCGATGGCGCTGATTCCCGCGATGGCGCTGGGCGAAGATCTCGACTTGTCCGCACTGCCGCCGCTGACGGCGGGGTATGTCGAGCGGCTTGAGGCCGTCCAGGAGATCTGGGCCTGCTGGAATCCATTTCTCCGCCACGTCGAGATCCGGTCCAGTGCCGGGGACGCGCCGCCGGTTGCTGCGGCAGGCACCGTCGCGTTCTTCTCCGGTGGGATCGACGCCGTCTTCACCGCGCTGGCGCGTCGCCCCGTACTCGATCGCCTGGTACTGATCAACGGTTTCGACTTCAGCATGTCACCCGACGAATTCACCGCCGCCCTCACGCGCACCAGTCGTCTGGCGGATGCGCTCGGCCTCCCCCTGGCGACCATCGAGACCAATTGGATTCAGTTCACCCGTCATCACGGCATTGCGCGAAACACCACTTTCGGTAGCTGCCTTGCCGCGCTGGGACTCGCGCTGGCGTCCGAGCGGGTCATCATCGGATCCTCAAATAGCTATGCCCGGCTGACCCCGATGGGATCGCACCCGATCCTCGATCCGCTGTGGTCCAACGGCGCCACCAGCGTCGAACATCACGGCAGTCATGCGACCCGCAACGAAAAGCTGATGACAATCGCCGACCATCCGGAGCTGTTGCGAGAACTCTGGGTCTGTCACGTCAACCCGGTGGCGAACTGCGGCACCTGCCCGAAGTGCCTGCGCTTCCGGCTCGCGCTCGCGCTGCTCGGCAAGGAACGGCTCGCATTTCCGGGTGTGACCGACGACCCGGCAGTCGCCTGGTGCGGCGTGATCCGTTACCGCTCGGAGCGGGCGTTCCTGCCAGAAATGATTGCGTTGGCGCGGGCGCGCGGGCGCGACGATGTGGCGCGACGCCTGATACGCGCCGAGCGCGGGGTACGGATGCGGGGATTCCTGC
This sequence comes from Gemmatimonadales bacterium, assembly GCA_036499125.1. Taxonomy (GTDB): domain Bacteria; phylum Gemmatimonadota; class Gemmatimonadetes; order Gemmatimonadales; family GWC2-71-9; genus Palsa-1233. Next base: position 198,390 of record DASYEH010000009.1, on the reverse strand, counting down.
GCGACGTGGACACGCTCTTCCTCGGTGGCGCCCTGCACCGGCGCACGGCCACGGCGGAGGCGTCCGACCTCTACCCGTGGGGCCGAGGGCCCCTTCCGGAGTCGTGAGATGACTCTTCGCATTTCCGGCGGCAGGATCGAGCGGACCACAACGGGCGAACAGGAGATCTCCGCCATGGTCGGCGAGCAGCGCCTCTGGTTCCGGGTGCCGGAGCGTTGGCCTGTCCGCCTGTCAGGCGACGCTTTCGTGGTGGCGGGACTGCTCCCTGCCATGCGCCTCGGTGTGCCCTTGCAGCTCGACGATGATCTCGCCGTGTCGCCGGCACTGCTCGACAATCTTCATCGTATCCAGAGCGTATTCCGGCTCTGGGGGCCGGCGTTGCGGCAGCCATTCCAGGTGGTGCCGGTCGGGGCAGCGGTGGCGCCGCCGGCGCCAAGGGCGAAGAGCGTGATCTCGTTCTTTTCGGGAGGGGTCGACGGGTTTCACACGATGCTCGAGGCGCCTGAGCCGATCACCCACGCAGTCTTTTCGCGCGGCATCGACATGCAGCTCGATAATCCGATGTGGGACGAAGCGTACGCGCGAAACGCCGCCTGGCTCAGTGCGCGCGGCGTGCCGCTGGTGCCGGTGGCAACCAACGTCCGCTTCGTCGGCCGCGCCTTCGGGCTGCCATGGGGAACCTGTTTCGGCGCCGGCCTGGCGGCGATATCGCACGTCCTCGGCGCGGGAACCGCGCTGATCGCGGCAGGCCACACCTGGAGCGAACTCTGGGCCGATGGTTCCCATCCGCTGACCGATCCCATGTGGTCGAGCGAGAGCACTGCCATCGTGCATCACGGCCGGAACGCCAAACGCTGGCAGAAACTCGAACGCATCGCCAGAGAGCCCGGGATACTGGACGTGCTCCGAGTCTGCTGGCAGGACGACGGCTACAACTGTGGTCGTTGCGAGAAATGCCTGCGCACCATGGTGCTGCTTCGGTTGCTGGGACTCGAAAGCCCCGCCTTCCCACCGTTGACGTCGTTGCAGTCACTCGCGCGGATGCGGCCGTCGGACCGCAGCGAGGCATGCTATGTCGAGGAAGCGCGTGCTCTGGCGGTCGCCCGCAATGACGCACCGGCGGCGCGCGCTTTGGCGGCGTCGTTGCGACGCTGGCAGCTACGCCGCTTTGCCGGGGAGGTGAAGAGGATGCTGCAAGGGCAGTGACGCTGGTACGTTCAGCCACCCACCGGCGGCTGCCACAACTCGACCTTGTTCCCCTCCGGATCAATCACCCAGCCGAAGATGCCGTACTCGGAGTCGTTGATCTCGTCGAGCACGTTGCACCCTTCCGCCTTGAGCGCCGCCACCAGCGCGTGCAAATCGTCGACACGATAGTTGACCATGAACGGTGCCTGGCTCGGCGCAAACTGGTCGCTCTCCAGACCGGCAATGTTCCACGCAGTAGTACCACCGGTCGGCTTGCCATCGGCGTCGACCCAGTCGAAGGCGGCGCCACCCCATGGCTGCACGTCAATGCCAAGGTGCTCCTGGTACCACGCCTGCAGCGCCTTGGGATCCTTCGCCTTGAAGAAGATTCCGCCGATGCCGGTGACTCGCTTCATCTGATGCTCCGCTGTGAGGTGGCTTCCTGACGAAAGCTACTCGCTGGCACGAATTCGGTGCGCCAAGGGAGCGCCCTACTTCACCGAGTCCAGGTCCCGCTTCGCCGCGACCGTCTGCGGATGCGCGGCCCCGAATCGTTTTTCGAACGTCGCCAGCGCCGTCTCGAAGAGCGGTCGCGCCTCGGCCGGCCGATGCTTGGCCACCAGCGCGTCGCCAAGCGCATCCTGGATCTCTGCGACGCGCGGGTCGTCGGCCGGATAGCGGCGTTCCGCGGTGCCGAGCACTCCGCGCAACTCCGCGATCGCGCCATCGACATCGCCAAGGCGCAGGCGCAGCGATCCGACCACTTCGGCCATCTTGACATGATGCAACGTCATGGTGTCGTCGATGATGATCCGCGCGGCCGGCTCGCCGCGCTGCTCCTCAGCACGCGCCAGGTCGATCCGGTTCTCCTCGGCGTGAATTGCGGCGGCGTGCAGCAGGATTCCTGCCGCCGGCGCCGCGACATAGAGCAGCTCGATCTGTACCAGCGAATCGGCTTCGGCCAAACGCCCCTGCCGCTCGAGGCAGATCGCAAAATAGCCGAGCATGCCGATCCGTTCGGGGCCCAGGTTGGCTCCCGCTTCGGTGAAGAGCGTGGAGGCTTCGCGATAGAGCCGCTCCGCACCGACATAATCGCCAGCGGCATCGCGCACCTGGGCGAGCGACGACATCATCGCCGCGATCGTCGCCTGACTGGTCCCCGGCGCCGCGCGCGCGCGCGCGATCGCCTGTTGCATCAACGTGTCGGCCTGCGGCATCGCGCCGTGCCAGAACGCGCTCACTCCCAGATCCAGTGTCACCTTCGTGCAGATTGGCGTGACCCGGGCGCGATCCGGCCTCGTCTGGCAGAGCGCATTGGCGCGCGCAAAGCTTGAATCGGATTGGGCCAGTCCGGCATACAGCAACTGGACGTTCCCCGATGCCTCCAGGGCGGTGACCGTCGCAATGGTCGACTGCCAGGTCCGCTCTACAGCGGCGCGCCGCGACTGCATGAACATCAGGACGACCGCCGCCACGAGCCCCAGGATCACGGTGGATGCAGCGGTCACCAGGGCAAGGTTCCGGCGCACAAACTTGCGCGTCCGGTACGCGAACGAGTCCGGCTGCGCCAGCACCGGCAATCCGGCGAGGAAGCGCCGAATGTCATCGTCGAACTGCGCCACCGAGCGATAGCGCGTTGCCACGTCGGGGCGCAGCGACTTCCGAAGTATGCTATCAAGCTCCGCGGATGCCACGACGCGAGGCAGCGGCCGATCCGACTCGACCGCGCGCAGCACCGCCACCGGCGATCGGCTCGGTACATCGTACGGCCGCTGCCCCGAGAGCAGTTCGAATAGCACCACGCCGAGCGCATAGACATCGCTCGCGGCTGACACTGGCTCGTCGCGCAACTGCTCTGGGCTGGCGTATTCCGGCGTGAACGGGCGGTTGGCGGCAATCGTGTTCAACTCGTCGCCGTCCTGCGCACCAAGCAACTTGGCCACGCCGAAGTCGAGCAGCTTCACGCTGCCGTCCTGGGCCACCAGCACGTTGGCGGGCTTGAGGTCGCGATGCACGATCAGCTTGCCGTGCGCGTGTTCCACCGCAGCAAGCACCTGGCGGAAGAGCCGCAACCGTTCTGGCAGGCCGAGACGGTGCGCGTCGGCGTACGCGGTGATGGGCAGCCCTTCGACGTACTCCATCACGAAATACGGCTCGCCGTCTTCCGTCGTGCCACCATCGAGGAGGCGAGCGATGTTGCGGTGCCCGAGTGCAGCGAGAATCTGCCGTTCGCGCCGGAACCGTTCCGCCAGCTCGCGGCCACCGCGCGAGGCGCGCACCAGCTTGACCGCGACGCGATGATCGAACGCCCCATCGGCACGCACCGCCTCATAGACCGCCCCCATGCCGCCCTGCCCGAGGAGGCGGACCAGCCGGTAGTTGGCGACGATGGCGCCGATCCGCTCGCGACCGTCGGCGCGCTCACCGGCGTCGACCTGGACCCGGTCGATGTCGATGCTGTCGTTCTGGAGCGCTGCCAGGAGGCGAAGGACCTCGGCGCGGAGCGCCTCATCACTGCCGGCTTCGCGCGCGACGGTCGCCGGCCACGACTCAGATGGTTCGTCGGCAGCCAGGTCGAAAATCTCGCGCACCCGCCGCCACCGCGCCTCGACGTCACTCATGCGACACCGTCGTAAGTTGATCCACCAACCAGGCCCTTGCGAAGCGCCAATCGCGCTTCACCGTGCGCGGCGACACATCGAGGATTTCGGCGATCTCATCCACCGCGAATCCGCCGAACACCCGTAGTTCAAGGACCTGGGCCCCGCGAGCATCGAGCAGCGTAAGACGATCGAGCAGGTCATCGAGCACCAGCACGTCGAGCGCATCGCCTGAGCGGAACGCATCGGGAACCGAAACCAGCGTGGTGCGAAGGCGGGCATCGCGCTTGTCGGCATTCCGGGCGCGAGCGTAGCTGACCAGGACCCGCCGCATCGTGGTCGCCGCCGCCGCGAGAAAGTACTCGCGACTCTGCCACGCGTTGGCGTGCCGGGTTGCCAGCAGCAGGAACGCTTCGTGGACCAGGGCCGACGTTTCGAGGGTATGGTCGTCCCGTTCCGCGCGGCGCAGCCGATGGGCAATCGCCAGCAGCTCGTCGTAGAGCACGGCGACCATCTTCTCGGTGTTGCCGTTATTGGGGGAGGCGTCAGCCACCGCGGATCCCGGAAAGAGGTGCTCGTGCAGATGAGGTTGAATGCCGGACAAATATAGCGTCGGCCGAGGCCGTATATTCGGCTATCATTACCGCGCCCGATTTCCCCTTTCACCACCCGGAGTCTTGATGAGTCACGACCAGGCCAGTCCCAGCAAGCTGCAGAGCACCGGTATGAGTGCATCTATCACCGTCAAGGACCTCGCCGCGTCGCTTGACTGGTACGAACACGCCCTCGGCTTCCACGTCGAGCAGCGCTATGAACGCGAAGGCAAGGTGGTCGGCGCGTCGATCTCGGCCGGCAATCTCCGACTGGTGCTCAACCAGGAGGATGGCAAGAAGGGATGGGATCGCGTCAAAGGGCTGGGACTCTCGTTCCAGATCAACATGGCCAGCGGCGTCGATGCAGTAGCCGACCGCCTCAAGGCGCGCGGCACCACGCTGCTCAACGAGCCGGCTGATTTTCCGTGGGGCCAGCGCATGGTCCAGTTCCACGACCCCGATGGCTACCTGCTGCGGGTGTCGATGCCGGTCGCGGGGTAACTCGGGCGTTCGGCGCGCTCACGCCGGAACCGCCTCCTTTAGCCACTCACCCCGGGACCGCTCCGCGCCACTGCTGTTCGCTCGCTCGGCGCTACCGCTGCCGGCTCGCTGCCAGACGTGGCGCTACGGGTCCCGGGGTGAGAGGCGACTGGCAACTGGCGACACACCCCCTCAGTCGCCGATCCGCCACTGGACGATGCTTTGCAGCCCATCGGCATCAGTGTCGATTCCCCAGGCCAGGTGGCGGGTTGCGGCCACCAGTTCGACGCTTCCTGGCACAATCAGCGTCCCGACGGGTTCACCTTTCGCGTCGAGTACTCGCCAATGGTGGCCGGGGGTAGTCGCTGGTTCCTCCACCCACATGGTGCGATCAACACCGTTGAAGAGCCGGAGCACCGGCGGGTAGTTGGCGGGAAAAGGCATCTGCCGAAAGAGGGCCGCCTCGTCCGGCACCGTCCTAGCTACGAAGGCGATCACGCTGTCGATCACGCGCTTCGGAATCGCCACCGGGCGATAGTCATAGGTACGCGTGAACAGCGTATCACCGGTTGTGGCGATCACCAGCACTCGATACGTCATCGGCGATCCGGCAACGGCATTGCCGATAACGAACGCAATGCGGCTACCATCACCGGCAACCTGCCGCATCGAGGGATCGCAGAACGGGACCGAGCCAGTGGCATGAAACGGTCCAGCGGTCCCCGAAAACCTGCAGTCCTGACGCGGCGGAGGACCGATGGCAATGATCTTCCGGAAGAGTCCATCAGTCGAGACCCGGACCCAGACGGCACCCAACGCATCAGGCGGAAACCAGGCCGGCCGCGGCTGGTTGGTCGGCGCGCGGATATCGGTTAGCACAGTACCATCCGGATAGCGCCCAAGGGGGATCAGGCCAGCGCTCGACCCCGAGGGAAGCGGGTGCTCGTCGGCTGAGTTGGCCTTGATTGCTGGAGTCAGCCGCTCACTCCGAACCAGCTTGTGATCTGGTCCGATATATGTGATGCGGTAGTTCTGCCCATCACTCACCCAGAGCGTGTCGCCGATCATACCAGCCAGGCCGACGGACCGGAACTCGCCAGGGCCAGCACCCAATCGACCGAATGAGCCAGCGTCACGTCCAGTCGCATCGAAGAAGCGGATCCGGTGATCCTCAGCCTGCCCGACCGCGATCGCGCCGTCGGGCATCGGAAGGATCCAGCCTATCCGGGAGAGGTCGTGATCGTCGGCGTCTATCCGGATCTGTGGTGTAGCACGGAGGACCGGGACCGCGCGCTGCGCCGGGAGGGAGCCGGAAGCAGCCAGCAGGAGTCCCGCGACCGTAAGCCAGCGTCGATTGGTCATCTTCTGTCCCCTGAGGGTTGGGACCAGAAATATGTCGGGAATGCCGCGGAGAGTGCGAAGCGCGCCGGATCGACATTGTGACGCCATGGCCATTCGCTCAGAAACGCGGTCGACGCGCCGGGGCCGGTAGCGCGGCGTCTGGTAGCGAGCCGGCAGCGGTAGCGCCGAGCGAGCGTACAGCAGGCGCGCGAAGGGCCTCAGCGCGGAAGACAGCAAACCGTTGGAAGACGCTCGATCACCAATCGCCAGCCGGTTGACGGGTCGCCACATTCAGCCGGTTGAACAGGTTGATGAGCCCGATATGAAGCAGGAGCGCCGCCAACTCCAGCTCGGTGAAATGCTCCGCCGCATGGCTCCAGACAGCGTCCGGCACAGCGTCCGGTTGGTCCGCCAGCCGCGTCATCGCCTCGGCCAGTTCGAGCGCCGCGCGTTCTGCGTCGGTAAAGAGCGATGAATGGTGCCAGGCACCGACGGCGTACAATCGGTCATCTGGCTGCTCGCCTCTTTTCCGGATCATGCGGATCGATCCCTCAATGCAGGCACTGCAGCCATTGATCTGGCTGATCCGCATGTGCGTCAGTTCAAGTGTGGCCGCCGGAAGTTTCCCCTTGCTGATCGCCATGAGCATCTTCTGGACTCCCTCGTAGGCCTCGGGAACCAGCGTCGCCGCGTTGGACATCCGGGGCTCGATCACCACGGCGCCGGCGTCGGGCGCAGCCTGCTGTTGCATCGTCGTCATCATTCTCTCCAGTCACATTGTGTGTGCTACGTTCGTCAAAGGGTTGACGAAACCTGACGCGAGAGTGTGACCGATGATCGACAACGCCCTGCTGGCCCAGCAATTCGAAGCGTACCGCGGCCACCTCCGGGCCGTTGCCTACCGCATGCTCAGTTCGGCGAGCGAAGCCGACGACGCCGTACAGGAATCCTGGCTGCGGATGAGCCGCGCCGGCGCCGACAACGTCGACAATCTCGGCGGCTGGATGACCACGATCGTCGGACGCGTCTGCCTCGACATGCTCCGCTCGCGCGCAGCTCGGCGCGAAGACTCACTCGGCACCGAGGAACCGACCCAGATAGCGGACCGACAACAGGTGCGGACCCCGGCGGAGGACGCCGAGCTGGCGGACTCAGTGGGAATGGCGGTGCGGGTGGTGCTCGACACGCTCGAGCCGGCGGAGCGGGTGACCTTTGTGCTGCACGACATGTTCGACCTGACCTTCGACGAGATCGCGCCGATTGTGGGGCGCACCTCGGTGGCTGCGCGCCAACTCGCCAGCCGAGCCCGGCGGCGCGTGCGCGGGGCGTCAGCGTCGGATGCCGACCGCGCCCGTCATCGGGAAGTCGTCGAGGCCTTTCTCGCGGCGTCCAGGGCGGGGGATATCGCGGCACTGCTTGCGGTGCTCGATCCGGATGTGGTCGTCCGTGGTGATGCCGCGGCGATCAAGCTCGGCGGAGCACCGGTAACGCGCGGCGCGGCGGCGGTCGCCGCAACCTTCAAGGGACGCGCGCAAGCAGCGGTGCCGGGACTCATCGACGACGAGGTCGGCGTGCTCGTGCCAGTCAAGGGAAAGATGCTGCTCGTGCTGCTGGTCACGTTTCGAGCCGGGAAGATCCGGTCGATCGATGCCGTCGCAGACCGCGACGAGCTGGCGCGGATGGTGCTGGTGCCGTTCGATGGGGGGGAGTGATCGGCGCGGGACGCACCTGATGGCGTTGTCGATTTCGCCGGGGGCCGTTCGTCGGGGAGACAGGAGGCCGGAAATGCCGGCTTCACGACTCCGGCCAAGGATTCCGCCATGCCCGATACCACTCGCCACAACCGCGCCCTCTGGATCACCCAGGGGCTGGTCGCTGCCCTCTTTCTCTTCGCCGGCGGGGTCAAGCTCGCCACGCCCCCCGCCGCGTTGGCAAAAATGACCCCCTTCGCCCCCCTCTTCATCCAGTTCATTGGCGTCTGCGAAATCGCCGGCGCCCTCGGTCTCATTCTTCCGGGCGTCTTTCGGGTCCGCACCGGGCTGACCCCGCTCGCTGCACTCGGGCTCGCCATCATCATGCTCGGCGCTGTTGTCACCACCGTGGTGACGATGAGCGCTGCTGCCGCCATCTTTCCTGCGGTCGTCGGGGCAGCGCTGGTCATCATCGCTCGCAGCCGTCGCCCGGCGGCATCACCCTCCCGGGATGGAATTCCCTTCCCGGCTTCCCTTCGCGTGTCAGGAGGACGGTAATCATGCGCTATCTCTCGCTGATCAAAGGCTCTGAAAATCAGGGCGCGCCACCGCCGGCGTTCATGCCGGCGATGGAAAAGTGGCTGGCCGAAACGATGGCCGATGGCTCGCTGGTACAGACCGGCGGACTGGCGCGGACCACGTCTGCTATCCGCGTGCGCAGTGAAGCCGGCAAGGTCACAGTGATCGATGGGCCCTATGCCGAAGCCAAGGAAGTGGTCGGCGGTTATGCAGTGATCGAAGCGGCAACGCGGGAGGCGGCGATCGAGTCAGCGCGCCGCTTCATGCAGATTCATGCTGACCTGTGGCCAGAATGGCGCGGCGAGTGCGAAGTGCGCGCGATCGACTTCATAGCCCCATAGCGCGGCGTAGATCAGCACTCTGCGCCCATATCCGCAGCGGGCCCCGTAGCGCGGCGTCTGGCAGCGAGCCGGCAGCGGTAGCGCCGAGCGAGCGAACAGCAGCCGCGCGAAGTGGGCCCGCTGCGGATTATGCGAGCGAACAGCAGCCGCGCGAAGTGGGCCCGCTGCGGATTATGCGAGCGAACAGCAGCCGCGCGAAGTGGGCCCGCTGCGGATATGCGAGCGAACAGCAGCCGCGCGAAGTGGGCCCGCTGCGGATATGCGAGCGAACAGCAGACTACTCTCCGACGAGCAACTCGTCGGCCAGCTTGGCACCAGCAACAGTGAGCGTCACGAGATCGCCACCCTGCCCCGCCACTTCGACCTGCACGAGTCCGGCATCGACCAGGCGCTGCAGGGTGTCGGGCGACAGTCCGGGCACCCGCTTGCTCTCAGGAAATGAATAGGCGCCTTCCTTGCGGAGTGCAAAGAACTCGGCGGTCCCGCGATCGAGGCGGTAACGACCCAGGGACTTGAGGGCGTCGATTTCATCCGGTGCAAGGTTCATCGGGATCTCCATGGCGGTCGGAACGGGTGGTTGGCGGGTCAAAGGTAGGGGCTCCAACGTCTGGAGCAATCCCCGATGGCCGCTGGCCCCGTCGGTTCCGGGGGCCTATTTTCCGCCGACTGCCAAGCCAGCTCCTCTCCCGCTTCACGAGACCATCCTTGGACCTGCGCGCCCAGCTGCAAGACCACCTCGGTGCTGCCTTTGTCCTGGGCCGCGAACTCGGCGGGGGCGGAATGTCGCGGGTCTTTGTCGCTGACGAAGTTCGTCTCTCGCGCACGGTCGTCGTCAAGGTTCTCAGCCCTGACCTGGTGGCCGGCATCAACGCCGAGCGGTTCGAACGCGAGATCCTCCTCGCGGCGTCGCTGCAGCAGGCCAATATCGTCCCGGTACTCGCTGCTGGCGAAGTCGCCGGGTTGCCGTACTTCACGATGCCCTTTGTCGAAGGCGAATCGCTTCGGAACCGGCTGACTGGTGGTGGCCTGCCGATCGCGGATGTGCTCGCCATCCTGCGCGACGTCACCAAGGCGCTGGCGTACGCCCACGCCCGCAACATCGTGCATCGCGATATCAAGCCGGACAATGTGCTGCTCTCGGGCGGCACCGCGGTCGTCACCGATTTCGGCATTGCCAAGGCACTCAGCGCGTCGCGCACTGCGGGCGCCGGCGCCACGCTCACCTCTGTCGGTACGTCGATCGGCACGCCGGCCTACATGGCGCCGGAACAGGTGGCCGGCGACCCGAACTTCGATCACCGCGTCGATCTCTACGCGCTGGGCTGCATGGCGCAGGAACTGCTCACCGGCAAGCCGCCGTTTGCCGATCGCACGCCGCAACGGATCCTCGCCGCGCACCTGAGCGAGACGGCGCCATCGATCACGTCCCTTCGCCCTGATTGTCCTGCGGCGCTCAGCGCGTTGGTCGCGCGGCTGCTGCAGAAGGATCCCGCTGACCGGTTCCAGTCGGCCAACGATGTCCTGCACGCGCTCGACGCCGTCAACACGACGTCGACCCCGACCCTGGCACTCGGTGCGCCGGGATCGTTTCCCAAGGTGCTGGCGATCTATCTGCTGGCGCTGGGTGCCGTGGCGATTCTGGCCAAGGCCGCCATCGTCGGGATTGGCCTGCCGGACTGGGTCTTCCCCGGCGCGATGGCCATCATGCTCCTCGGCTTTCCGATGCTGCTCTTCACGGCCTACACCAAACGCATCGCGCGGCATGCGGCCACCGCGACGCCGACCTTGACGCCAGGCGGCACCAGGCTGCCGCCGGCGGGCACGGGCACGATGGCGACCATCGCCCTCAAGGCCAATCCGTACCTGTCCTGGCGGAAGACGGCCCGGGCCGGCGCCTACGCGATGGCAGCGTTCATCCTGCTGGTGGCGGGATTCATGACGATGCGCGCATTCGGCATTGGGTCGGCGGGTTCGCTCTTCGCCAAGGGACAGCTCGCGGCCGATGACAAGATCGTGCTGGCCGACTTCCGCGTGGCCGACGCCGATTCCGCGCTGGCGCCGATTGTCTCTGCCGCCGTCCGAGCGGCAATGTCGCAGTCGAAGTCGGTACGGCTGGTCGAGCAGGCCGATGTCGCCCAGCTACTGCAGCAGATGCAACGGCCCCGCGCCACGGCACTCGATTCCACCATGGCACGCGAGGTGGCACAGCGAGCCGGCGCCAAGGCCGTGCTCGGCGGCCGGCTGGCGCGCATCGGTACCGGGTACGCCGTCAGCCTCGAGCTGGTCAGTGCCGACCGCGGTGCCACACTGGCCTCGTTCCAGGGAACCGCCAACGGTCCGGCTGACCTGCTCGCCGTCGTCGACAAGCTGACCCGTGACCTGCGCGGCAAGATCGGCGAGTCGCTGCGCCAGGTGCAGCGCACCGTGCCACTGGAGCAGGCGACCACTGCGTCACTCGATGCGCTCCGGAAATACAGCCAAGCGGTCGTCGCCAACGATATTGATGGTGACTACGATCGCGCCGTCACGCTGCTCCGTCAGGCGGTGGCGTACGACAGCACCTTTGCACTGGCCTGGCGGAAGCTGGGCCTCGCCATTGGCAACAGCGCGGGATCACCTGCGGCGAGAGATTCCGCGCTGACGAAGGCGTTGCGCTACTCCGACAAGCTGCCGGATCGTGAACGCAATCTCGCCGCTGGCGCATACTACGGCTACTCGGTGGCAGGAGCCGATCGCGGCAAGACAGTCGCCGCGTACCAGGCCGTCTACGCTGCGGATTCGACCGGCTCCGGTGCCATCGTCGCGGTGGGAGACCTGGGACAGCTGTTCGCGACCCGCCACCAGTATGACAGTGCTGAGCGATACGCGCGGCGCGCCAGCGCGCTGCACGGGGGTCCCCTCACGTCGGCGAGTCTGGTCCAGGTCCTGTTGGCGGCCAGCCAGGTGGACAGTGCGGCCGCGCTCCTCGATTCGCTCGTGAAGGCCGTGCCCGCCGTTGCCAACGCCGACGTCGTGACCCTCTCTCGCTACTTGATCTACCACGCCCGCAACCAGCGTGATTCGGCGGATGCGCTGCTGGCCAAGGGGGTTGCCTCACCGGTCCCAGCGACACGGATCCGGGGGTTGGAACAGGAGGAAGATGACGCGTTGATGACCGGCCGGCTCACCCGCGCCGTCAACGCCGATGCCGCGATGATGGCTCTCCTCCCCGGGCGCGGGATTGCCGCTGTTGACGGAATTACCGCGGCGGCTGCCGACATCGTGTACCGCAGCGACTTCGCCGCAGGCGTGCGGGCCCTCGACGCCGTTGTGGCGGGCCCACAATGGAGCCAGACGGCGCCTCAATACCGCCCCTATCTTCTCGTGGTTGGGCTGTACGCCTTTGCCGGCCGGCCGGATCGTGCGCGCGACGTGCTGGCGCGAAACATGGCACTCGACCCCGCCGCCAAGGCCCCTGACAGCCGGTCGGACCAGGCCGCGGCGGAGGGATTCATCGCCGTCGCCGAGCACAAGTACCCCGAGGCTATTGCGAAGTTCCACGCATCGGCGGTCGGCGCGGACGGCGAACCCTCGACGTGCGTTGCGTGCGCCGACTATGGCCTGGCGCGGGCGTTCGATCAGGCTGGCCAGGCGGACTCGGCGTTCAGGTATTTCCGGGCCTATCTCTCCGAATCGGTCGCGGACCGCCTCCCCGCCGACCCTCTCTTTCTGGCGGCGACGTACAAGCGGTTGGGCGAACTGTACGAGGCGCGTCACGACAAGACGAACGCCATCGCACAGTACCAGGCGCTGACCGATCTCTGGAAAGGTGCCGATCCCGACCTGCAGCCGGTGGTGGCGCAGGCCAGAAAGCGCATCACCGAGTTGCAGGCGCAGGAGGGCGCTAAGCTTCCCTGATCGTCGCGCCGCGCTCGGCCAGCAGGTCACGAAGGATCGACCGATGGCAATGCGACGCGTCCTCGCAGTAACATCCCACCGAAAAATCGGCATCGTGCGACAGCGCGGCGAGCAGGTCGAGTGTTCGGCTGTTTTCCGGCGTGGACATTTCCCGGCGGTATCGGCGGACGAATTGCTTCCAGAGCCGATCGCTGTCGGCATGCTGCGCCAGCGCCACCGTATCGGCGGCGGGAGCAAGGTTCGGGAACCAGACATCGTACCAGTCGCCCGACGCGAACTTCGCCTTCGGCACTCCCCTGGGTGGCCGCCGCACCGTGCCGATACGCAGACCCTCGCCGCTGGCGCGCGGCGTGCCCAGCCGAACAATACGTACCGCCATCGCGCCTCAGATTCTCTGCAGTAGGATGATCAGAACGGAATATCGAAGCTGCCACCGGTCACTGCGCTCGGCGAGCTCCCCATCACGCCGACAAACGAGAAGGTCCCGACGACGTGCGTCGCGTTGAGCGTCGTGATCGTGAACGAACCACTGCCGCCAGTCGACACCGACGACCAGACCGAGGAACCTACAGTCATCAGTGCATTGCCACCGTGCGCGTCGCCCTGCGGAGCCAGAGAGTACGTGCCGGTGGTCTGGATGTTGGCCGCCGCCATGGTAATGACGCGCGCCGTCGTGGCACTGCCATTGAAGCTCTCGCCCGTGATGCTGATGACGCCGTTCGAGAGGGTCGCGTGGGTGATGAAGTTGGCGGTCCAGGAGGTACCCGCGATCGAGGCCGTCATGGTACCCGTCGCCGTGTTGTAATTGGTATTGTTGCCGTTGTCATTGGTGCCAGTCGGATCGCTGTTGCACGCGACGAGGAAGCAGACGCCGATCAAGGCAATGCCGAGTGCGCGGGCACGCATAGGTCGCTCCGTAATTGGGTGAGCCATATTCTGTGGCGCGTCGCCGGAATCGGCAAGATCGCCAGCTGGGCAAGGCCAATCCTGACGAGGTGCGTCGACCAGCGGAGAACCGGTTCAGCCCGGAACCCCGCCCCAGTCGACATTGTTCTGCCGCCACGGCATTCGCTACGTTCCGGCGTCTGCCGGCCCTGGATCACCTGAAGGAGTTGTGCCTTGCCTGTGTCTCCTGTTGCATCGCCGTTGCTCGCCCTGGTCGCGGCGGCCGCGCTTCATCCCGGCCCTCGCCCAGTCGCCCACCCGCCCCGCACTGCCGCCGACTCGATCTACGCCCTGGCCGTCGATTCTGCCGCGTATCGCGAATATCCCTTTGTCTACCTGCTGGACGAAGGGACCGTCCGGATCGACGCGAACGGTCACTCGAGCCGCACCTATCGTCAGGTAATCCAGATCCTCAAGCCCGCCGGCGTGGCGCGCTGGGCCGAGCAGAGCATTGCCTACCAGCCCGACCGCGAGAAGGCGACCGTCAACTGGATGCGGGTGCTCCGGCCGTCCGGCGAAGTGATCAGCGAGAAGCCGACGCTGTCGCAGACATCCGACGTGGCAGCGTCGATCGTCAATCCGGTCTACACGCAGACGAAGGTCGTCCGCTACTCGCTCAGCAATGTCGCGCCCGGGACGCTGGTTGACCTGAGCTGGACGATCGAGTCTGACAATCCGCCGCTGCCCGGCGACATGCTCTCGTCGTGGAGCGTCTCACTCGCCACGCCGGGGATGCGCTCGCACTTCGAGCTCGATGTCCCCGACGCGGTGACGCCGCAGATCGTTGAACGGCATCTTGATTTCCAGCGTACGGAAGTGCGCAAGAACGGCCGCCACATCTATACCTGGGCCACCAGCAACATCACGCCGCCCAAGTCGGAGATCTTCGCTCCCGACTCGAGCGTGCCGGCAATGTCAGTTCGCGTTGGTGCGCCGCTGACCTGGAGCGCGATTGGCCGCTGGTACAACAATCTCTCGAAGGACCGCTACACCCTGACGCCGGCGCTGGTCGCGACGATCGACTCGGTGGTGCATACCAGCCGCACCGCCGACGATTCACTCCGCGCCCTGCATCAGTGGATCGCCACCGACCTGCGCTACGTCTCCGTCTCCCTCGGCATTGGCGGCTACCAGCCCCGCTTCCCGGAAGCGACCGTGGGCACCGGCTTTGGCGACTGCAAGGACAAGGCGACACTCTTCATTGCGGCGGCCCGCCACTTCGGCTTCACCGCGTATCCGGTGTTGCTCAACAGCAGTGGTGGCGACGAAACCGACCTGCCGGCAATCGAACAGTTCGATCATGTCATCGCTGCGGTGCAGCCCCGGGGGACCAAGGCGCTGCGCTATGTCGACCTGACGACCTACCAGTTCCGCGACGGCGACATTCCGCCGTCGTACCAGGGCGGTTTCGGGCTGGTGGTCTTCCCCGACGGCAGCTCGCGCGACGTGACCTTTCCGAAGGTCGCGGCGGGCAGCACCGACCAGCACTTCACGGGCGAGCTGACCGCCGATGGCCTGGTGTCCGGCACCTACGCATTTGCCGCACACGGTGCGGCCGGCCAGGATCTGCGCGCGAGCCTGACCCAGGCGCCGGATTCCGCCGGAATGGCCAATCTCAAGCGTAACGCGCCGACCTTCTTTCCGGGGTCGGTGGTCGACTCGGTGATCCTCTTCGATCCGAACGATCGCGCGGCAACGCCGACGATCCAGTACGTGCAGCACGGCGGTACCGGGGTGAAGTCGGCAGGAGCGGTGCGCATCTTTGCGATCCCTGGCCCATTTCAGGGCGCCGGTGCGTCACTCTCCAAGCTGGTGAGCGAGCTGCAGGAAGAGCCGCGGAAGTTGCCGATCGATGCCAGCGAAGTGATTCGCGGTGGTGGCACCAGCGATGCGATGCGCCTGACCCTTCCGGCAGGATGGACTGCGCAGCTGCCGGAGTCGATTCATGCGACCAGCGTGTTCGGGAGCTACAGCGCCGAGTACGCGCAGGTGGGACGCGAGTTGCAAGTGACCCACACGGTCACGCCGGGCACTGGCGTCTATCCAACGAACCGGCTCACCGACCTGGTGGCGTGGCTCACGCAGATGTCGCACGATGATGTGCAGTACGTGGTGCTGACGCCCAAGCCTTGAACGTCCTGCGGCAACTATTGCCCGAACTGCCGCAGGTGATGATCCATATGCTTGTACATCAGGATCGCCCACTCGTCGCCGGTGAGTCGTCCGAAAAAGGCGTGCGGATGGTCGGTGCAGCCGGCAGCGCCGGCGGCCGCGAAGTGATCAAGCAGTTGCCGGAGCCGCGCGCGTTCGGTGTCAAAGTCGCGATCACCCTTGATCAGGAAGACCGCTGCAGTGGGCGAGTTCTTGCGCATCGGCTCGTCGTCCTTGAGCGCGAATGGCTTGATGATCCCGCCAAGCAGGCGTCCGATCATCGCGCGCGGCGGGCGGCTGGCGCCACTCGCCGTCTCGAACCCCACAGCACAATGTGCCAGCACCTGCGCCGGCGTCATCGTGCCCCACAGCCGTGGGGAAGTTGGCTCCAGGCGATCGAGCCGCGCGCGCACGTCGGCGACCTGCGCCGGATCAAAGAGATTTTTCATGCCGCGAACCTAGTGCAACGCATGGATCAGCCCCTCTCGTTCGAGTGACATGAAGATGTTCGAGTGCTCCAGCTCCGGGTGCATCCGGTAGGTCCACGTCAACGTCTTCGGGCCGTCAATTCGCAACATCGCCGCGATTCTTGCCGCGCCGTCCGCCGTGCTCGGCTCGTGGGAGGTCGCGAAGTAGAGCGACCGTTTCGCGCCGCCGAGCCTGCTGATGTCCGCTTTCGCCTCACCGACGAGCGCACCGTTGTTCCACCAGAGGCTTGGGTCGAACGCGACATAGTGTGTGAAGAGTGCTGGCTGCTCCAGGAACGTTTCCATCACGAAAAGCCCCGCCAGCGATTCGCCGACAATGCTTCGCTCAGGCGTGGTGCGATAGCGTCGGTCGATCTCGGGAATCAGCTCGGTGGCGATGAACTGCCGGAACACGGCTGATCCGCCGACGTGCGGCGCAATCTCGCTGTCGGACTTCACGCTGGTCGGGCCGGTAAGGTCACGACGGCGCTCGGTATTGGGAATGCCGACCACGA
Source organism: Gemmatimonadales bacterium (assembly GCA_036499125.1). GTDB lineage: Bacteria > Gemmatimonadota > Gemmatimonadetes > Gemmatimonadales > GWC2-71-9 > Palsa-1233. Next base: position 181,602 of record DASYEH010000009.1, on the reverse strand, counting down.
TCACCGGCCGGATCAGGTGATGGGCCACCAGCGAATCGACACGACGTACCACGTGCGGGAAATCCTCGTCCATGCCGCCATCCGGCATGTACAGCACGGGATAACGTGTGATACCTCCCGCCCGGTATTCCGCCGGCAGGTGCACGTTGATCGGCCGCGCTTCGCCCAGGCTCTTCGAGTCGATCGTCAACGCGTCATGTGCGGGAAAGGTGTCGACTGCCGGCACCGATACCGGCGAGGGCGGCAACGGATCGGCCGGAACGCCCGCGGCGGTGATCACGACCGGCGCAATCGAGCCATCAGCGTTGAACACCAGCTTGTCGATACTGACCGCGCGGTGATTCGCGTCGGTCTCCCCGAGTGGGCGGCGGTGATAGACGATATACCAGTTGGGCGAGTTGTCGGCGTGCAGCACGGAGTGATGACCGGCACCGGTCGCCACGGCAGGGTCCTGCTGCAGGATCTTGCCGACTCGTTCGAACGGACCGAATGGCGAGTTGCCGACGGCATACGCAACCGCGTAGTCCGGGCCGGTCCAGCCCCCTTCCGACCACATGAAGTAGTACTTGCCGCCCTTGATCAGCATGAAGGCGCCTTCGACATATCCCTTCGGCGTGATCTCCTTGAACATCGAACCGTCGGGAAGCGGCATCAGCCCGGTAAAGTCGTCGTTGAGCTTGGCAATGTTGCAATGTCCCCAGCCACCGTAGGCGATGTAGTAGGTACCGTCGACATCACGGAAGACCATCTGGTCGATGGGCTGCGCACCGTTGTGAAATGCGTCGATCAGCGGCTTGCCGAGGTAATCGAGGAAGGGGCCGGCCGGGGTGCGCGCCCGTGCGACCCCGATCCCGCCGACCTGACTGTCACTCTGGATGTCGTTGGCGCCAAAGAAGAGGTAGTACCAGTCGCCCTTCTTGACGATCGACGGCGCCCAGACGGCGCGATGGGCCCAGTGCACGTTGGCGGTGTCGAGCACATGTGGGTGACGGGTCCAGGTGACCAGGTCGGGCGACGACCAGGCGTCCATGTAGGTCTGCTGGTTGTACCGCGCCGATGTTGTTGCGTAGATCCAGTACTGCCCCTCGAAGACGTGGGCTTCGGGGTCGGCATACCAGCCCGGCAGGATCGGGTTTCCCGACATGGAACGTTGGGCCTGAAGCGTGGGCGTCGCGGCCAGCACGGCGGCCGCAAGTAGCCAGGGCAGTTTCCTTATTGGGGCCTCCATCCGGGTCTGGGCGGGAAGGTAATACGGGACCGGAACAGCCCGGCCCGCAGACAGAAATGGCCCGGTCGCAACCGGCTGCGAAACCAAATTTGCATTAGATTTCGGCCATGCCCACATCGCGCCATCTGATGACCGTCCGGGTGGTGCCATTGCACAGTCCGGAGGCGGGTGACGCCCGGGTCGGTGGCACCATACCGGAACGCATCGCGCTGGTCTCAGCATTGAGTGCCGACCTCTGGACCATCACCGGACGGCCGCTTCCGGTGTACAGCCGGGCGATGACTCCGATCGCTGTGGTACCGCGCCAGCGTCAGACGGCTGCCGCTGTGCATGATGATTGAAGCGTTCCGCGACATGCTGGCGGAATGCGTTGCTGCGAAGGTGCGATTCCTCGTCGTCGGCGCCCATGCGCTCGCGGTGCACGGCGTGCCGCGCTCCACCGTGGACCTCGATATCTGGATCGATCGTACCCCGGCAAACGTCGAACAACTCTGGCAAGCACTTACCGCATTCGGCGCCCCGCTCGGCGCGCTCCACATCACCAAGGAAGACTTCACCCGACCCGAGGTCGTCGTCCAGTTCGGATTGCCGCCCTACCGGATCGACATCCTTACCGATATCAGCGGCGTGACGTTTGACGAAGCGTGGGCCGACCGGGTTGATGACCTGTTCGGGGATGTGCGCGCGCACTACATCGGCAGACGTGCCTTCGTGCAAAACAAGCGAGCCTCTGGGCGTTTGAAGGATCTTGCCGACCTCGAGTCGCTCGGCGACGAGACCCGGTGACCGACAATATCGCGCGCCTCACAACCGCCCTCGGTGACCGATACCGCGTCGAACGCGAACTCGGCGCCGGCGGCATGGCGACCGTCTATCTCGCCCATGACATCAAGCACGATCGCCGGGTCGCGGTGAAGGTATTGCGGCCCGAACTCGCAGCGGTGATCGGCGCCGAGCGCTTCCTGCGAGAGATCAAGACGATTGCCAACCTGCAGCACCCGCACATTCTCGGACTCATTGATTCCGGCGAACTCGACGGCACCGCCTATTACGTCATGCCGTTCGTCGATGGCGAGTCATTGCGCGACCGGATCACCCGCGACAAGCAGCTTCCGATCGCGGAGGCCGTGAGGCTCACCAGCGAAGTCGCCGCCGCGCTGGATTATGCCCATCGCCACGGGGTCGTGCATCGCGACATCAAGCCCGAGAATATCCTGCTCCAGGATGGCAGTGCGCTGGTCGCTGACTTCGGCATCGCGCTCGCCGCGAGCACCGCCGGCACGCGGATGACCGAAACCGGGATGTCACTCGGGACACCGCAGTACATGAGTCCAGAGCAGGCGATGGGCGAGCGCGAGATCACGCCGCGGAGCGATGTCTACGCTCTCGGTTGCGTGACCTACGAAATGCTGATCGGCGAGCCACCATTCAGCGGGGCCACTGCCCAGGCGATCGTAGCACGGATTATCACGGAGAAGCCAAGGTCGCTCATTGCACAGCGACACACCGTGCCGCCGCATGTCGAAGCGGCGGTGCTCACCGCCATCGAGAAGCTGCCGGCCGATCGGTTTGCATCGGCGGGGGAGTTTGCCGCGGCGATTGCGAACCGGAGCTACACCTCGACAACGACAATGGCGGCACCCGTTGCTCCACCGTCGCGCCGGTTGCGGGATCCGTGGTTCGTCGCGGTCGCGCTGGTGGCGGTCGCGGCACTTGCCGGGCTTGCCGTCGTGATGCGCCCCAAGCCGGTGATTCCAGCGCTGACCACGATCCGTTATATCATGGCGGCAACCGATAGCACCCAGCCAGCCGGCAGTTTCCCGTGGCCCGCCGCGATCTCACCAGATGGTGGGTCAATCGTCTATTCCGTCGGAATGACAACGCCGGCGGCAACGTTGTATCTATTGCACACCGACCAGCTCGTGCCGCATCAGATCCCCGGTACGGCCGGTGGCTATCAACCCTACTTCTCGCCCGATGGACAGTGGCTTGCATTCGAAGCGAACGGCAAGGAGCGCAAGGTTCGCCTCGATGGCAGCGCGCCAATTGCGATTGCCGACGCCAACGGCGCCAACGGTGGTACCTGGACTGCAGGCAACGAGATCATCCTCGGCAATCAGGGCGCCTTCACTGGCCTCTCCCGGGTGAGCGCGGCCGGCGGCAACCCCGTCGCGCTGACGCATGTCGATAGCGCGCACGGTGAGCACGACCACCTCTGGCCGGTGGCCCTCGCCGATGGCAAGACCGTCGCGTTCACCAGCTGGTCAGGGAGTCTCGCGACAGCCCAGCTGGCACTCGCATCGTTGTCTGATGGCGCCGTCACCCGGCTGCATGTCGCCGGCATCCGGCCACTGGCGATGCTCGACGGGATGCTGGTCTACCTGCAGGCGGACGGGGTGGTGATGGCTGTTGGCGTCGACCTCGCGGGCAAGCGCACCGTGGGCACGCCGATTCCGGTGCACGATCCGGTGGCGGTCGCGCCAGGGTTCAACGGCAATTCCGATGTCTTCATTTCAACCGGCGGTGCGATGGTCACTGCGACCGGCAGCGCAAACGGCACCCTGAGCTGGATCGCCGCGGACGGACGGATCACCGCAATCTCGCCGCACGTCCAGGCCTATACCGCCGCCAAGCTGGCACCCGACGAGCAACGGATCGCAACGCTGCAGGCAACCGGCGACCAGCACGACATCTGGATCTATGACTTGCGGCTCGGCACCTCGTCGCGATTGACGACTTCGGGCAAGGTCAACTCGGTGGAATGGGCCCCCGACGGAACCCACTTGGTCTATACCGCAGCCAATGATTCCGGCTCGGCGATCTGGCGACAGCTCGCCGCTGGCGGCACCGCGCCGGAACGGCTGGCAGAGTTGCCATATCCGGTGGTCGATGCGGTCTTGTCGCCTGATGGCAAGGCGCTGTTGGCAACAGCGCTGCCGCACGACGACTGGAACACCTTTCGCATCGCACTCGATTCACCAGCGGTATCTCGCGCGTACCTTGTCACCCACAGCAATCAGCACGCCCCGCGCTTTTCGCCCGATGGGAAGTGGGTGGCACTATCCGACGACGAATCCGGGCAGGACGAGGTCTATATCCGATCGTACCCCGACCCGACCATCAAGGTCCAGATATCCAGCGGCGGCGGCGCTGAACCCACCTGGTCCAGCGATGGCACCCGGCTTTTTTATACTGCGGGGTCCGTCCTCTTTTCAGCGCAGTTGAGTATGAAGTCGGGTTTGACACTGGTCGGCCGTGATACCGTGCAGGCCAACGTCCCCGTCAACGGCACCCTGTACGGATATTTTTCTGCGAACTATCAGGTCCCTCGCGACGGCAAGCGTATCGTAGCGATTGCCCCCGACCGGAACTCGTTCCAGCTGGTGATCTCGCCCAACTGGATCACCGAGTTCCGCAAGCGCGTCGCTGAAAGCAGTGCGCATCATTAGTTCATCCCTCCTCGTTTTCCTTGAGGTTCCCGTGCGTTTCGTCGTTCGCTCTATTCTCGCCATCGCGTTCTTACCCGCCCTCGCCGGCGCCCAGCAGCGACCGTCTGCTGCCCCGGCCCACGGTGCCGTTGATACCACTCTCTGGCACGGCCTCGACTGGCGGATGCTGGGCCCCGCGCACACCGGGCGGATGACGTCGGTCGTCGGTTCAGCACAGCGCCCCGATGAGTACTATGTCGCGACGACTGGTGGCGGCGTCTGGAAGACGGCCGATGGCGGCAAGACGTGGAACCCGATGACCGACGCGTATTTCGGGGGCACGGTCGGCTCGGTGGCACTCTTCAAGGGAAACCCCGACATCGTCTGGGCCGGCGGTGGCGAGACGCCAATCCGCGGCAATGTGTCGTACGGCGACGGGGTCTGGAAATCGATGGACGCCGGCAAGACGTGGTCGTACATGGGCCTCGGCGCGACGCAGTATATCGGTCGGATCGTCACCCATCCCACCAATCCCGACATCGCCTACGTCGCCGCACTGGGACACGTCTTCGGGCCCAACGCCGAGCGTGGCATCTACCGCACCAAGGATGGCGGCAAGACGTGGGAGAAAGTCCTCTTCAAGAATGACTCGACCGGTGCCGCCGACCTGGCGATGGATCCCAGCGATCCGAACGTGCTCTATGCCGGCTTCTGGCAGGCCGGGCGCAAGCCGTGGCTCCTGGTGAGCGGTGGCGCGGGAAGCGGCATGTGGAAGACCACGGATGGTGGTGATCACTGGACCGAGATCACCCGCGCACCCGGACTTCCGGGCGGCATCTGGGGCAACATCGGCATCGCCGTGTCGCCGGCAAATCCGAAGCGTGTCTGGGCGCTGATCGAAGCCGACTCCGGCGGTGTGTATCGCTCCGATGACGCGGGCGCTACGTGGCACTTCATGAACAACGACCGCAACCTCAGGCAGCGCGCCTGGTATTTCTCCCGGCTCACCGCCGATCCGAAAGACACCAACACGGTGTATGCGGGCAACGTCGGTGGCTTCGTGTCGCATGACGGTGGCAAGACCTTTCCGAGTGGCCTGGGCAATGGCGACACGCATGACTACTGGATCGATCCAACCGACCCCAAGCGGATTGCCGTTGCTGGCGATCCCGGCATCACCATTTCGAAGGACGGCGTGCAGACGCGCGCCAACATTCCTACCGGACAGTACTATCACGTGCACCTGACCGATGCATCACCCTATGACGTGTGCGGTGCGGAACAGGATGGCGGCGTCGACTGCTTCCCGGTCCGCGAGGCCAACGCCGGCGGGCGCGGTGGACGTGGCGGCGGTGGTGGTGGCCGCGGTGCTGCCGCGGCGACGCCGGCCGCTCCAGCGTCCCAGTTCAACTTTACACCGCGGTACGGCGGGGCCGGCGGCGAATCCGGCTATGTCGCCTCCGATCCGCTCGATCCGGATGTGACCTTTGGCGGCAACTACAGCGGCGTCCTCTCGATGCAGAACAAGCGCACCGGCCAACGGCAGTCGCTCGATCCGTGGCCGCTGAACCCGATGGGACACGACGCGGCCGACTCGAAATACCGGTTCCAGTGGACCTTCCCGATCATGAACTCGCCCAACGATCCGAAGGTGCTTTACGTCGGATCGAACGTGCTCTTCAAGTCGAACGACCTGGGCCAGAGCTGGAAGATCATCTCGCCCGATCTCACCCGTCACGATCCGGCCACGCTCGGTGCCTCGGGTGGGCCGCTCACCAAGGATCAAACGAGCGTCGAGTACTACGCCACGATCTTCGCCGTCGCCGAGTCGCCGGTGACGCCAGGGCTGGTATGGACCGGGTCGGACGATGGCTTGATCTACGTGTCACGCAACGCCAACGCGATCAAGCCGGTGTGGACCAACGTCACGCCGAAAGACCTGCCAAAGTGGACCCGCATTTCGATCGTGGAGCCGTCGCCGCATCATCCGGGCACCATGTACTTCGCGGCCAATCGTTATGAGATGGACGACATGGCACCGTACCTGTACCGGACCACCGACTACGGCGTAACCTGGAAGAAGATTGTCACCGGCATTCCTGCCACGGAGTTCACCCGCGCGATTCGCGAGGACCTCGTGCGTCCGGGTCTGCTCTACGCCGCGACCGAACGGAGCATGTACATCTCCTACGATGCTGGCGACCACTGGCAGAGCCTCAAGAGGAATCTCCCGCCGGTCGCAGTACACGACATCGCGCTGCGTGACGACGATATCGTGATCGCCACGATGGGTCGCGGCTTCTACGCCATGGAGGGAGTGTCGCTGCTGCGCCAGGCCGACATGGCCGGCTCGGCGGACGCCAATCATCTCTTTCAACCGGGGACCACTTTCCGGAGTGCCGGGACCGTGAAGGCCGAGTACCGGCTTGCCAAGCCCGGAGAGGTCGTCACGCTTGAGTTGATCGATCCGAAGGGGAAAGTGCTGCAGAAAGTGGCGAGCACCGACACAGTGCCGACCGGTGGTGGTCGCGGTGGCGCGGGAGGCGGTGGCGGGCGCGGTGGTTTCGGCGGCGGCGCACCGGCGCGAGTGACCAACAAGGAAGGGATCAACAGTTACGACCTGTCGCTGCGCTATCCGAACGGCGTCGATTTCCGTGGTGCCATCTACTGGGACGGCAACGGCCTCAACGGGCCGGTGGGCGCGCCGGGCAACTACACCGTGCGGATGACCGTCGCCGGCGACGCGCCGCAGACCCAGACCGTGCATGTGCGCACGGGTGCAATGAGCAAGGCATCCGAGGCCGATGTTGGCGAGCAGGTCAACTTTCTGCTCCGCATTCGCGACACGGTGTCGGCGGCCAACAATGCGGTGCGTACCATTCGCAACCTGCGCTACCAGATCGATTCGCTCAGCAAGGGTGCCGCCGGCCAGAACGCCGCGTTCGTGGCCGCGGCGAAGGTGTTGACCGACAGCAATCGCCTGGTCGAGGAAGCGCTGTATCAGACGAAGAATCAGGCCGGTGAAGATCCGCTCAACTTCCCGATTCGACTCGGCAACCAGATCGGCGCGCTCTCGGGCTTTGTCGCCAGCGGTGAACGGCGGCCGCCACAACAGGCGTACGACGTCTGGAATACGCTGGTACCGCAGCTCCAGAAGGAGTTGCTCCGCTTCAAGCACCAGCTGGCGACACTGCTCCCCTCGGTGAACGCCGCGCTCAAGGCCGCCGGCCAGCCGGCCATCGTGCCCAGCACGGATGAACTGGGTGCCGCTCCCGCAGCGCGTGCCGGGCGAGCGGGAGCCGACGACGACGATGACGACGACAACAACCGGTAGAAGCGTTCGGTGAACGCGAGTACCCAATGACGTCGTCATTCGAACGGCTCGCTGCCGCGTTGGCCGACCGCTACCGCATCGAGCGGGAGCTCGGCCAGGGCGGCATGGCCACGCGGTCTGGGTCGCCACGCAGGACAGTTCGCTCGCGATCCATATTATCCGGGTTGACCGCGAAAGCGGGGCTCGCGTCGAGCTGCAGCGCATCGCGCCTCGTGCTCAGGCCGGGCTTCTCACGCTCGGTCAGAAGACACTCGCGAACGACCCGCGTGTCTACGCGTACGTCGAGTTCCCGTATCTGTCCGAATTGTACCTCGTCCAGGGAGTGCACTGATGTCGTACCGGGAGCCAAAGTGGTCGTGAGCCTCCGGCGTGCCACCACAATGCCCGTCGTCGCGTTGGACCGCGCGTGAGCGTCGACTCGCTCACGGCGGCTCTCGCCGACCGCTACACCATCGAGCGGGAACTTGGCCAGGGTGGCATGGCCACGGTTTATCTCGCCGACGACATGAAGCACGGTCGCAAGGTCGCCATCAAGGTCCTGCGGCCGGAACTCGCCGCGGTGATCGGCGCCGAGCGCTTCCTGCGCGAGATCAAGACCATCGCGGCCTTGCAGCACCCCCACATCCTCGGGTTAATCGATTCCGGCGAGGTCACCGGGACGGCCTACTACGTCATGCCGTTCGTCGAGGGTGAAAGCCTGCGGGACCGACTGAATCGCGAGAAGCAGCTGCCGATCGGCGACGCGGTCCGGCTGGCCACCGAAGTCGCCAGTGCACTCGATTACGCCCACCGCCACGGCGTGATCCATCGCGACATCAAGCCCGAGAATATCCTCCTGCATGACGGCAGCGCGCTGGTCGCCGACTTCGGCATCGCCCTCGCAGTCTCCAGCGCCGGTGCTGGCTCGCGGATGACCGAGACCGGCATGTCGCTGGGCACGCCGCATTACATGAGTCCCGAACAGGCGATGGGCGAGCGGGAGATCACGGCGCGCTCCGACGTGTATGCGCTGGGTGCCATGACCTACGAAATGCTGATCGGTGATCCGCCATTCACCGGGAGTACGGCCCAAGCGATCATCGCCAAGGTGATGACCAGCGAACCGGTCGACCTGACGTCGCAACGCAAGAGTGTGCCCCCCGCGGTCGACGACGCGGTGCTCACGGCCTTGCAGAAACTCCCCGCGGATCGCTTTGCCACGGCGGCGGACTTCGCGGCCGCACTGAACAGTTCCGCCACTCCCCGAGCACGGGTGCGCCGCAGCACGTGGCTGGCGGACCCGCGAAGCTGGGCCGCTATCGCAATCGTGGCCGTGTCGCTGGCAGCAACGGCATTCCTGCTGCTTCATGGCCGTGCTGCCGCCGGCGACATGGGCAATATTGCATTTGCACAGAATTCCTTTCGCTCCGAAGCCATTTTCAACGCGCGCTGGGCGCCCGACGGCAAGACCATCGTCTACAGCGCCAGCTCACGCGGGCCTACGCCGCACCTGTATGTCATTCGCCCCGACTATCCCGAGCCGCAGCCGTTGGGACCGGATTCCACGCACCTGCTGGCCATTTCGCGCAACGGCGAGCTGGCGTTGCTCACGCATGCCGTCCACCTCCATCACCGGCTCTTCGTCGGCACGCTGGCCCGGATGCCGCTGGGAGGCGGCACTCCGCGCGACGTCCTGACGAATGTGCAGGAAGCAGACTGGTCACCCGACGGCAGCGAGCTCGCGATCACGCGTACCGTGGGAGATCACGGCCAGCTCGAATATCCGGTCGGCAAGGTGCTCTACCAGGGTACATCCGGAGGATATCTCTCCGACCCGCGAGTCTCGCCGAGCGGCGATCGCGTTACCGTCGTCGAGCACGCGTTCGTCGGCGACGATCGTGGCTGGATCGTGGTCGTCAACCGCGCCGGCAAGGCGAGCCGGGTCTCCACCGAGTTCTCCGGTGTCGAGGGCCTCGGCTGGGCCCGCGACGGACGCGCACTGCTGTTCTCGGCGTCCCCAAACGGCTTCGCGATGCAGGTGCAGCGAGCCGATCTGAGTGGGCAGTCGCGATTGGCGCTGGCGAGCGCGGGGTCACTCGTGATGCAGGATATCGGGCCGGACGGGCGGCTGCTGGTGACGAGCGACGACCTGTCGCACGGACTCGTTGCCCGGGCACCGGGACAGACCGCCGATCGCGACATCTCATGGATGGACGGATCGCTCCAGCCAGTCCTCTCGGCCGATGGCAGTCGGGTCGCCTTCACCGATGTTTCGCAGACCGGCGGCGTCAACTACGCTGTGATGCTGCGGAAGACCGATGGCTCTCCCGCCGTGCGTCTCGGCGAGGGCGGGGCGCTGTCGATCTCGCCCGACGGGCAGTGGGTCGTCGGGTTGGTGTCGACGCCGCCGCAAGTATGGATGTATCCGACCGGCGCCGGCACGCCCCGTCGGCTGAACTGGACCGGCCTCAAGACCGTCTCGTCAGTGGCGTTTTTTCCGGACGGCAAGTCCCTTTTTGTGTGCGGCTCACCGGACGGCAAGAGCTCCCGGTGCTATCGCAGCCCGCTGGATGCCTCCAATCTCCAGCCCATGACGCCCGATGGCATCAGCGGCGGGGTGCCGCGCCCCGACGGCAGCGGCGTGCTGGTGCAGCAGGGTCACAACTACGTGATTTATCCCGCCGCCGGCGGGCCGCCGACGCCCGTCAACGGCATCGGTACCGATAGCGTGATTCGCTGGAGCCCGGATGGCGCCGCACTCTGGACCGAGGCGTCGACACCGACCGGGTTGCGAGTCGATCGCGTGGATGTCGCCACCGGCAGGCGCTCCGTGCTGTTGTCGATCGACGCGCCGCCGACCGTCTTCACGTTCGCCCGGATCGCGGTCGCCGACGATCCGAAGTCCTACGTCTACGAAACGCGGCGCTGGTTGTCGCTGCTCTTCACTGTGTCGGGCATACGATGAGCGGAACGCTGGAGCGGCTGACCACGAGCCTCGCCGACCGCTACGCCGTCGAGCGGGAACTCGGCGCGGGCGGCATGGCCACAGTCTATCTCGCCCGCGACCTCAAGCACGACCGCAAGGTCGCGATCAAGGTCCTCCGCCCGGAGCTCGCCGCTGTCATCGGCGCCGAGCGGTTCCTGGCCGAGATCAAGACGACGGCGAACCTGCAGCACCCGCATATCCTGTCGCTGTTCGATTCGGGCACCGTCGATGGGACAGTCTTCTACGTCATGCCGTTTGTCGACGGCGAGTCGCTGCGCGACCGCCTGACGCGCGAGAAGCAGCTGCCGATCATCGACGCCGTGCGGATCGCCACCGAGACTGCGGACGCGCTGCAGTACGCGCACCAGCAGGGCGTCATCCACCGCGACATCAAGCCCGAAAACATCCTGTTGCAGGGCGGCCACGCACTGGTCGCGGATTTTGGCATCGCGCTGGCCGCGTCGAAAACGGGCGGCGCACGGATGACCGAGACCGGCATGTCCCTTGGCACACCGCAGTACATGAGCCCTGAGCAGGCGATGGGTGAGCGGGACCTCGACGCACGTACTGATGTCTACGCCCTCGGTTGCGTGACGTACGAGATGCTCACGGGCGAGGCCCCATTCAGCGGCCCGACCGCCCAGGCGATCGTGGCCAAGGTGATGACCGAGAAGCCAGCGAGCATCATCGCGCACCGTCCCCGCGTGGCGGAGTCCGTGGAGGATGCGGTGCTCACGGCGCTGGAAAAGCTCCCCGCCGACCGCTTCGCGAGCGCGGCCGAGTTTGCTGCGGCGATTTCCAATCGCACCGGAAAGACAACGAGCTCGCGTGGAGTTCCGGGACGCGCGGCATCGCGTCCCGCGTGGCCGTGGATCGCTGCCCTCGTGATCGTCGGCGCTGGTGGCTTGTTCGCTGGCAGTCGCCTGACCGGCCACCGCAGCAGTGCCGGGCCCGGTGTGCTCGGGCGCGCGACGCACCTGACCTGGGACGCCGGCCTCGAAGTGGAACCGGCGTTGTCGCCGGATGGCCGGCTGATCGCATACGCCGCGGGACCTGCATCGCGCTTTCGCATCATGGTGCGCGACGTGGCAGGCGGCCGGGCGATCCATCTCACCGACGACAGCTCGGCCACCGAAACGCTTCCGACCTGGCTGCCCGATGGTTCGCGGGTCGCCTATCTGTCAGCAGGTGGCGTGTTCAGCGCGCCGGCCGGTGGCGGCCCCGCCCGGCCGGAAATGCCGGCCATGCCGGCCACGCCGATCACGTCCGTGACGTTCTCGCCCGATGGCAAGCGGATGGCCTTTACGCGTGGCGACTCGCTGCTGGTACGCGAGACCGATGGATCGGTGCATGGCATCGCCCGGATGGCCGAACCAACTCTGTGCAACTGGTCGCCGCAGGGCGCACTGATCGCTTGCGCGACGGGTGACGCACTGTACGTGGGGTCCGGTTCCACCTTCGCCAACCTCTCGCCGGGGCGTATCGTGATCTGTCACCTGGGCGACAACCGGCTGATCACGGTCACCGATTCGACCTCGCTCAATACCAGCCCGGTCTGGTCACCTGACGGGGCGTGGCTCTACTTCATTTCGAGTCGCGACGGCCCGCACGACATCTACGCCGTCGCAGTGCGCGGCAGCGGGGCCATCGACGGCGCGCCGGTGCGGCTGAGCGCGGGCCTGGGCGCCCACACCATCGCCATTTCGCACGGCGGGACGCAGCTGGCGTATTCGCTTTACTCCGCGCGCACCACCACCTGGTGGATGCCGGTGCCGACCGAGCCCGGCGCCACCACGGCCCGGGCGGTCCGGATCACCAACGCCAACGAATACATCGAGCAGCTGAATCCGTCGGATGACGGCCAATGGCTCTACTACGACTCGGACCTCACCGGCAACGACGACATCTTCCGCATTCCGGTGGCGGGCGGCACCGCCGAACGGCTGACCACCGATCCGGCCGACGATTTTGCACCGGCTCCCGCCCATGACAACAAGTCGTTCGCGTTCCATTCGTGGCGATCAGGCTCGCGCGACATCTTCGTGCAACGACTCGATGGCAGCAGCGTCGAGCAGGTGACGCACTCCCCGCTGCAGGAAGCGCTGCCCAACTGGGCGCCCGACGACAACGCCATCACGTACAGCGAGCTCACGGGCCACGGCGGGATCTGGATCGTCCGGCGCGGACCCGATGGCCACTGGGGAACGCCGGTCCGGCGTGTCGATCACGGCAGTAACCCCGATTGGTCGCCTGACGGGCGCCGGCTCGTCTTCGGCGGCGATCTTACCGGCGGCTCCGTGCAGGTCGTCCCAGTCGATTCCGGGCCGGTGCGCACCCTCCTGGATGCGACGATCCCCGGCAGCCCGCAAGCCGATGTCTCGCTGTGGGCGAGCAACAGCCGGATTTTCTTCTCAAGCCACGATGCGGGCGGCAACGCGGTCATCTACGCGATTTCGGCGGACGGCGGCACGCCAGAGCTGCTGGTGCGATTTGACCCGGAGCATTCCTCGACCCGGGGCTCATTCGCCGTGCGCGGCGGCCGCCTCTACTTCGCGTCCGAAGAGCGCCAGAGCGATATCTGGGTAATGGAGATCCGACGGCCATGAGCGAGAGTATCGAACGCCTGACGGCCGCCCTCACCGACCGCTACACGGTCGAGCGCGAGCTCGGCCAGGGCGGCATGGCGACCGTCTATCTCGCGCACGACGTCAAGCACGATCGCGACGTTGCCATCAAGGTGCTGCACGCCGACCTCGGCGCGGCCCTCGGCGCTGACCGGTTCCTGAGCGAAATCCGGACGACCGCTCGGCTGCAGCATCCGCACATCCTGCCGCTGCTCGACTCGGGCGACGCCAATGGCTTGTTGTACTATGTCATGCCGCTGGTGACCGGCGAAACGCTCCGGGCGCGCCTTGAGCGTGAACGACAGCTCCCGGTGGACGACGCGATCCAGATTGCGCGGGAAGTCGCTGACGCCCTGGGATACGCCCACACCAACGGCGTGATTCACCGCGACATCAAGCCCGAGAACATCCTGCTGCAAGGCGGTCATGCGCTGGTCGCCGATTTCGGCATCGCGCTGGCCGTGCAGCAAGCCGGGGGCGCGCGGATGACGCAGACGGGCCTCTCGCTCGGGACCCCGCAGTACATGTCGCCAGAGCAGGCGATGGGAGAGAAGACGATCGACGCGCGGAGCGATATCTATGCGCTCGGGGCCGTCACCTATGAAATGCTGGTCGGCGAACCACCGTTCACCGGCCCGAGCGTGCAGGCGATCGTCGCACGGCTGGTGACCGAGGAGCCCCGTTCGATTACGGTGCAGCGGAAGGCGGTGCCGCTGGAGGTCGAAGCGGTGGTGTTGCGAGCGCTGGAAAAGCTCCCCGCGGACCGATTCGCCACCGCAATCGAGTTCGCTGAAGCCCTTGCTGGCCGGGCTACGATGACGAGGGCAAGCGGCAAGCGCGTCGCGCCGGGACCGCAGGCGGTAGCATGGCAGCGGCGATTCGTGGTGGCGAGCGTCATCGCGGCGTTCGCGATCGTCGTCGCGGCCTGGGCGTGGTGGAGCGGGCATCACTCCGCAACTGCGTCAGTCGAGCGGCGCTACGTGACGCTCGGCGACAGCGTGAAACTCCAGATGGATATCCCCATCGGACCACCAATCGCTCTTTCGTCGGACGGCTCGCTCCTCGCCTTCATTGGAGACACGTCGCGGCGTATCTGGATCAAGCGTCGCGACGCGCTCGATCCGACCCCGATCGCGGGAACCGAACACGCCAGTGACCCGGTCTTCTCGCCGGATGATCACTGGATCGCCTACATCGCCGGACGCGAGCTCCGGAAGGTGGCGGTGACCGGGGGACCCAGTGTGACGCTGGCTGATTCTGCCGGCACCGGCTACGGCATCGCGTGGCTCGACGACGGAGACTTGGTCTACACGGACGCAACGCTGCTGGGTATCCGGCGTGTGGCGCAGACCGGCGGTGCCGTGTCGGTGCTCCTGGACGACGCGACGCTGCAGGGCAACGCACCGATGCTGGCGACACCGTTGCCCGGGTCACGCGGGGTACTCTTTGTCGATTGCGCGTCGAACTGCGTGACGATGAGCCTCAATGTCATGGACTTCAAGACGCACCAGCAGCACGTAGTCGTGGACAACGCGTCCCGAGGCTGGTATCTCCCGACGGGACAACTGTTCTATGTCCGCGCCGACGGCATCGGCCTCGTGGTGCCGTTCGATCTCGTACACCTGAAGGCGACGGGCACTGCCACGCCAGTGTTGCAAGGGGTCTCGGTGTTCGGCAACGGCGTCGTGCTGGAACTGTCCCGATCCGGCACCGTCGTCTACGGTCTCGCCACCGCCAGCAGTGCCGTGTTGACGATGCTCTACGCCGACGACAAGGGGGCGGCCCGCGTCGTCGATTCGACCTGGGCCGGAGCGTTCAATTCCTTTGCGATCTCGCCCGATGGCCGGCGCGCGGCCGTCGGCGTCAGCACGCCCGGCGCGGGACTCGATATCTGGGTCAAGCAGCTCCCGCAGGGCCCATTCGCACGGCTCACCTTCAGCGGTCACGACCGCCGCCCAGCATGGTCACCTGATGGGCAGTTTGTCGCCTTCATCCGCGACAGCGTGAGTGGGGGCGACGTGTACGTTCGCGCGGCGAACGGCGGCGGGGCGGAGCGACGGCTGACGCATCTCAACCGGCCGCTCCAGGAAGTCACCTGGTCGCACGACGGCCGGTGGCTGCTGGTCCGGACGGATAACTCGTCCGCCGGCAATGGCGATATCCTCGCGGTACGCACGACGGGCGACTCCGCGCCGGTGCCGGTCGCGGCCAGCCGTTTCACCGAGTTGCAGCCCGCCCTCTCGCCGGATGATCGCTGGCTCGCCTACGTGTCCAACGATGCCGGGCGCAGCGAAGTGTATGTCCGGCCATTCCCCACCGGAGACGGCAGTCATTGGCAGGTATCGAACAGTGGCGGCGGCTCGCCGGTGTGGTCGCGCGACGGAAAGACGCTCTACTTTCTCAACGACCGCGCCGAGCTGATCGCCGCGAGCGTGACTACGGCGCCGACATTCGGCGTGACCAGTCTCACGCGGCTGTTCGACGCCACGCACTTCGACTACATCGGATACCATCAGGTCTTCGAACTGACTGCCGATGGCCATTTTGCTTTCATGGACCGCCGCGGCGCGGACATCGGTGGCGCCATTCCGCTGGTGGAAATCGACAACTGGTTCGCCGACCTGAAAAAGGCTGGGCACTGACGTGACGGATCGCCCTGCCGCGACCCGCGGTTCGTCACGTTGATGCACAAGATGAATTTCACCTCGTGATGGTGTGGATCGCCGGTCCTGGGGCAGAGAGTGACCCGCGCCGAACCGGGAAGAACAACCTGCGTCCCGTGCCCGCGTGACAACAGCCAAGCCTCACCCTGCCGGAGTACCAATGCGAAGAATGCTCAACGTTGCCGTCGTGGCGATCCTGCTGGGTTGCCACCAGCCCGACCCACCGGGCAGCTACCTCTACGTCTGGGCCGGCGACTCGGCTGGCAAGGCGAGCGATTTCCTGGCAGTGGTCGACGCCAACCCGGCATCGTCCACCTATGGTGCAGTCATCACTTCGCTCGCTACCGGCACCATGGGCGGGATGCCGCACCACACCGAAGCGGAGATGCCGTCGGACAACCATCTCCTCGCCAACGCCTTCGCCGCCGGCAAGACCTGGCTCTTCGACTTGACCAACCCGCGCACCCCGGCGATCCTCACGACATTCGGCGACGCAGCCGGATTCAGCCATCCGCATACCTTCGTCCGTCTCGCCGACGATACTCTCCTCGCCACCTTCCAGTATCACGCCGATTCGACCACCGCGCCGCCAACGATGCCGATGGCCGGCCACGACGGCATGACGATGCCGGACGATCGCACGACCGGCGGACTGGTCGAGATGGACGAACGCGGAACCGTGATGCGCAGCAGCTCCGCCGTCGACACGACGGTTGCCGACCGCAAGATCTATCCCTACAGCGTGGTCGCGATTCCAACGATCGATCGCGCCGTGTCCACAGCAACTGACATGAATCCGGCCGATTCAGCACCAGGAAACTGGGTCCAGTTCTGGCGCCTCTCTGATCTCAAGCTGCTCAAGACGGTCGCGCTGCCGGCGGGTCCGCTCGGCACCGAACAGAAATGGACCGGTGAACCGCGACTCCTTCCCGATGGCAGGAATGTCTATATCCATACCTTTGGCTGCGGACTCTATCTCGTGCACGGCGTCGACAGCACCACGCCGAGCGCGCAACTGGTGTACACCTTCCCGGGTGAGAGCTGCGGCGTCCCGGTACTCACGGCGCACTACTGGATCCAACCGGTGCCAAAACTCCATGGGCTCGTCGCGCTCGATATCGCCGACCCGCTGCATCCACGTCAAGTCTCGGCCATCACGGTCGGAGCAAACGACGAGGAACCGCACTGGCTCGCGATCGATCCAACCGGCACTCGGCTGGTCGTCAACTCTGCCGGGGCCGGAACGGGCGATCGGCTCTATGTCATCGGGTTCGATCCGGAGAGTGGAACGCTGACGCTGGATCAGCGCTTCCATGACCCGGGCTCGACCAAGCCGGGCGTCGCGATGCGGGGCAAGACGTGGCCGCATGGATTCAAGGGGACCGCGATTCCGCACGGGACGGTGTTTTCGCAGTAGTGCGGCAAGCTGTGGGTTGCGGTGCGGGGCATGGCAACGGCCTGCCCCGCACTCACCCCGTCGGTGCGCTCACTGGCAGTGCCAGCATCTTCTCGAACCGCGGGTCGCCCCGCAGCTGCTTGAACATCGGATCGATCCGCAGGTAGCCAGGCGAGTTCCGGCCGCATCACCTTGATGGCGACCTGGCGATGATGCTTGAGGTCTTCGGCGGCGTAGACCGTCGCCATGCCCCCGAGGCCGATTTCGCGTTCGATGCGATATCGGCCCGCAAGGGCTGCCGTCAGATGGTCCAGTGAGGTCAGGAACGCCGCCAGAGCTGATGTACTTGAAACGGGATGGCCAAATAGTAGCGCCGCCAAGGCTCTGGGCCATTGGCGGCGGCGAACGCTGAGTCATCTTGTCAGTGGCGATCCCGCAGAGGCGAGGGGCGCCCTACGGGGCAAACGGGGTATGGCGGTGGTTACTTGCCGCCCTCAGGCGCATTCTCCTCTTCGCTCCATTGCAGTCGCGGAATCCCGCTGGCAACTGAGAGACGCCACAGGAACTTGACCGCACCAGCTCCGGTCTTTGGATCGCCAGGTTCCAGTTCGATCGCGTCGATATTCTGTCCTGACATCCGCCGCACCAGTTCGCGTTGCTCCGGGGTGAGCACGATCCGCACCTGCTCCTGGTCCTGTTCCGACATGATGGCTCCGTGACGATGGTGAATGTGATTCGGCAACGATACCACAATTACGTTGCGATCGACTCCGTTTGCTGTCACGGCCAGGTAACGGCGGGCGGGCGCTAACGGCCCATCCAACGCAGCAAGCGCCGCCCGGGTCCGGTATCGGTTCGAGCAGCGCTGAGCAGAGCGGTCGCGAACTCCGGCGCGGTAGCGTAACGTGCCGATAGCTCGACGGCGAGTGCCTTTGCGATCACCTTGTCGACGGATTCCGGAAAATGCAGGTCGGGTCGACGGATCCGCAGCGGAATCAGCTCTCCCTTGAGACGCGCAATGGCCAGGTCACGCATGCTCTCACCGAGAAACGGCAGTTCGCCGGTGAGCATCTCGTACGTGATGAACGCCAGCGAATAGATATCGCTTCGACGATCGAGCGACTTCCCGCGGATCTGTTCGGGGCTCATGAAGTCTGGAGTTCCCACCACCATTCCGGTTTTTGTGAGCCGTTGCATTCCCGGTTGTCGGCCCGTGGCAAGGCCGAAGTCAATCACGACCGCCCGCTCCGAACCATTCTCGTTGCGCACCAGCATGATGTTCTCCGGCTTGAGATCGCGATGCACGATCTCGAGATCATGCGCGACATGCAGGCCGGCGGCTACGTCGCACACGACCGGTACGGCGTCGTCCAGTGGCAATGGGCCGCCGCGCCCGACGCGATCGCAGAGCAGCTCGCCGTCGAGGAATGGCATCACGATGTAGTCGAACCCCCCGGCCGCCCGACCGAAGGCTAGAATGTGGCAAAGATTGGGATGGGCAAGCTGCCGCCCGAGGTCAGCCTCGCGCTGCAATCGCGCCATCGACACTGGGTCGCCAGTGAGGTTGGGATGGAGCACCTTGATCGCGACCGGAGCCCCGGTGGCCAGGTCGTCGGCGAGGTATACCGTCGCCATGCCACCCTGGCCTAACTCACGATGCACGCGGTAGCGATCGGCGAGGCCGCCAGTTACCTCGCTGATCGTGGACGTCATCGGGACATCATTGCCCCAGCGCCTTCCTGAGCGCGGCCTGACCGCCCAGTACCGGAATCGTGATCGACGTGCCGTCGAGGTCGACCGTGAGCTCGGTTCCCGGCACTGGCCGGAGCGTGAAGCCAAAGTCGCTCGACAGAATCATCAAGGCGAGTTGTTGGCCGGGCTTGATGATCTGGTCATCCGGCTGCAATGGGAAGGTCATCGTGTAGAACTTCCCCGGCGTGAGCTTTTCGCCGGGCTTGGTCGACACGAAATCGCCGGCACCCTTGAGCGCCTTGTAGTTCTGCGGATCGGCCCAGGCCCGCGTCACTACCCCCACCTGGCCTGCACTGCCGATCGGTGTCGGATCGAATGGCAACGTCACCAGGTAGACCGAGAGGTTGGCGGCAGGCTTGCTCAGCGCCAGGCGCAGCGTGACGACTGTCTGCCCGGACATGTGGATCGAATCCTTGAGCACTGGCAATGCATAGAGCAACCGATTCGGTGACGATTCCGCCCGGGCCATGTCGCCCGGCTTGACGTGCCAGTCGTCGGTCAGCTTCTCGGATCCCTGCTTGCCCGCCGCGGCAAAACTCAGCGCGCCGACGCCGTTGCCACCCTTCGCCAGGTGCAACGCGACACTCGCGGTGCCCGGAATCGGATAGTCGGCAAAAAATACCGGCGCCGCAGCCCCGCGGCCGCCGCCGGGAACCACGGCGGTCGACTGCACAATCATCGCGCGCGGCAGCGTGTCGACGCCGTTGTTGACGCCATACAGATAATGCGCCCACCACTTGTTCTGGATGTCCGCTGGCGGCGGCGCACCGTGACCGCCCTGGCTCATGTAGATCTTGGCCGACTTGTTGTTTTTCTTGAGCCCTTCCCACATCCGGATCGTGTTATCGGGCATCACGTTCCAGTCGTTGAAGCCATGCGCAAAGAGCACGGCGGCATGGACATTCTTGATCAGCTGCGTCTGGTCACGCGACTTCCACTCCTTATTGAAGTCGCCGTGCGCACGATCCATGAACTGGGTGAACTCGCCGTCGCGATAGAGCGAATCGCACCGCCCGCGCACCCGCCCGCTGTGCACGAAGTCGTACAACGCATCAATGTCCTCGCCGAGGTAGCCACCGGGAGAACGCACGAGGCCATAGCTGCGGTAGTAGCGGTAGTCGGAGGTGTTGGGCGAAATGGGGATGACTGCTTCCAGTCCCTTCACGCCAGTCACCGCCGCAGCCATCGGCATGGCGCCTTCGTACGATGTGCCGTACATGCCGACCTTGCCGTTCGACCACGACGTCGCCTTGACCTCGACATTGCCGTCAAAGGTGGTGTACGCCTTCGCCTTGCCATTGAGCCACATGATCACCCACTTCGAACCGTCGCGCTCCGAGGCCGCGCCCGATGTCGGACAACCAGTCGAAAGACCGGTACCAGCCATCTCCGCCGAGACCGCGATGAGGCCGCGCGGCACCCATTCGGTCGCGTAGCGTGAGTTGACCGGCGGATTGTCGCGAAACGGCTTGTACGGTGGCGGGGTGCGATGCGGCGGCGCGTCGCCGAGTTCCTGATTGACATTCCAGTCGACGTCGCCGCCGGCGACGCCAAGGTACGGCGATCCCTGCATGATGATCGGCAATTTGAGGCCAGCCTTTTCAGCGTTCCCTGGCCGGACGATGTCGGCGTGGATCCGATCCTTCTTGCCGTCGTGATCGCTGTCGAAATCGGTCTCGACCCAGACGCGCTCTCGAATCCACTGGCTCGTGTCGGCAAACTCCGTCACCGGCTGCAGCATACCGTCCTTCACGATTGGTCCGAGATGACCCATCGTTGCCATGGCTGATGTCGGTGGAACCGGCGGTGGACCGCCGCGGCCTCGCCCCTGAGCGCTTGCAATGGAGGGGATCAACAGCAGACACGCAAAACCCACACACACGACGGCGTCGAGGCGCTTGCAGGGCAGCTTCATTCGAGTGACTTCCAGGATTGGCGGTTGGTTGCAGCGGCAGCGGATCGTGACAGGAGAAAGCTAACGCGGAGGGAGGTCCGTGATGAACATTCGATGCCCGGATAACGGATTGATGCCAATCTGAAACACCTTCATCCCGAGGCCAGCTCCACCCGCAACGCATCGATCAGTGCCGCCACATCCTGCGCCGTATTGAAGAGGTGGGTCGAGATTCGGTGCCCGTTGAACCAGTTGGTCGGCACCACCTTGACCACCACCTTGTGACGATCCCCCAAACGAGTGGCGAGCGCGCCGGCAGGACGCGTCGCGGGCAGGCGGTAGCTCACCAGTGGCGACGCCATGGGACCCGGCGGCGGCGAAACGAGTTCGAGTTGCGGCAACGTCTTGATGCCATCGTACACCTGGCTCGCGAGGTCCAGGTTGTGCGCCTCGATGGTGCCCGTGCCAATCCCTTGGTGATAGTCGATTGCGGCGCCGAGTCCGATGACACCGGGAATGTTGGTCACGCCGGACGACGCCGAATAGGCTGCGCGTCCGCTCTGCTGCGCGATCGGCTTGACGGTGTCGCCGAGCTCGTTGCTGAGATAGAGCAGGCCCGTGCCCTTGGGACCGAGGAGCCACTTGTGACCGCTGGTCGCATAGGCGTGACAGCCAAGCGCCTTCACGTTGACCGCGATCCCGCCGACCGACTGCGCACCATCAACCACTGCAATGCAGCCATGCGCGCGTGCCAGCGCGGACAACTCAGCGACCGGCATCCGCAACCCGGTCGACGTCAGCAAATGAGAGAATGAAAACACTCGTGTTCGCGGCGTGATCAGCTTGGCAAACCGATCAACGACCGCGTGTGCATCGCGTACCTCCGGCGGCAACGGTACCACGTCGATCACGGCGCCGAACCGTTGCGCGACATAGTCCCATCCCACGCGTCCACCGGGATGTTCCTGGTCGGTGGTGAGGATCCGGTCACCGCGGTTGAGGGTCATTCCTTGCGCGATCGAGTTGATGCCGTCGGTAGTGCACTTGGTGAGCACCAGCTCTTCGGTAGCGCAACCCAGGAAGGCCGCGGCCTGCGCCCGAACGGCGTCCATCGCCTTTTCCTGCGAGCCATAGCCGTACGCCACCGGATTGAGCTCGAGTTCGTGCCAGGCCGCAATGGTGCGATCCATCACCGGCCACGGGGTCGGCCCGAGCGAACCGGTCTGCAGGTAGACCAGACCCGGCGCGAACATGAAGTCGCTCGGTGCTGCGGCAGGATGCTGCGCGGCGCGCGCCACCGAGTGCGGCAAAGCTGCGGCGACCGACAGCGCACCGAGAGATGCCAGGAAGTCGCGGCGGTCGAGTGGCAAAGCGGGGTGAGCACGTGAAGTCGACATCTCAGCCTACCGTCAAGCCATTGAGGTAATCGGCAAGCGCCGCCTGCTGGGCGTTGCTCTTGTCCTGCAAGTCACCGACCTCCTTCTGCAGCCGTTCGATCTGCGACTCCTGCTCGTTGAGTTTGGTGAGCAACCGGTCGTAATAGGGCGTCTTGCTGTCCACCGTCTTCATGTTCTCGCGAATCCGCCCCTGCTCCTCCGTGATCGCATCCATCTGGGTCGTGCGCGTGGCCGCCTGATTGTTGAGCTCGATGACGGCCTGCTTCATCTGGATTGCCTTGGCAATCGCGTCACGCACCGGCTGCGGAATCTCGCCGGTCCTGCTGTAGGTCAGCAGCTGGCCAACATCGGCTGGCAGCATCGTGACGGTTTCCTGGCGAACATTCTCTTCCTTCACGGTCAGCAGCGTCACCTTGCCGGCAGCTGCGTTCCCCTGAAAACGGTAGACCGATGGCGTCGTCTCGACCGGCTTGAGCCCCTCCGCAAGCTTCCACCCCGCCCGCACCGGGTGCTCGATGATGATGGTCTTGTCGTGACTTCCCTTGTTGTCGACCTGATAGTCCTGCGAACTCACCAGCTTCCGCTCGATCAGCAGCGCACCCTTGTTGATCCTGGCCGTAACCACAGCGCCGGTCTGGGTGCCCTTGCTGTTGTCGACCAGCAAGTCGAGATCGATGCCGTAGCTGAGCAGCCGCTCCTGGCCCGGAGGCACATCATCAATGCGGGCGTCACCAGCGTAGGCGCCCTTGTCGAGCACGGTGATCGGGCCCTGCTGCAGGTGCTTGCCGGTGCTGTTCTTGAGCCGGACCCCGTTGAGCGGATTGCTGCGGAGCACTGATGCGTTGTAGATCGACAGCCGTTCAATCCCCACCGTGTCGGTCACGATTGGAATCATCGCCGATTTCTGGCGTGCCAGCGTCACGTTGGCAATCGCGTACTGGAAGAGCTCGCCGAGCTGCGAGGTGGTCGCGGCGCTTTGCACGCTCTGACCGGCAGTGCCGTAACTGGGAGCGCCAACCGGTACGCCGTCGACGTAATCCTGCCTCGACGTCACCTGGTCGCGGGGCACCAGCACCGCCCGCGGCGGCACCGTGACCGTCATGTCGGCCAATCGGCCACCGCGTGTGCTGGTCGCAATCGCCCCCTCGTAGAGTTGCGGCCGCAAGCCCGAATAGAGATCGGGCACCACGACCGGCCGCTGCACATAGAGCGGCTGATAGAGGTCCATCATGAACGAGATCGGCCGGCCGCTTACCAGCGAGAGCGAGACATTATTCCAGTCGCTCTCGGTCTGGTTCTCGACAATGGCCCACCCCTGCAGCCGCGCGCTCTTGCCATCCATCATCAAGCGGTAGGAGGTCTTCCAGATCGGCGTCTCGACCAGGTAACCAATCCGCACGTGTCGTTCGCCGTTGCCAGTGAAGTTGATGGTGACCGGCTTCTTGTCCTGGTCGCGCGACTGACTCAGCGCCTGCAGCGCCTTGGTCAGCTCATCCTGCAGCTGCGGGTCGTCAAGCGAGAGCGCAGTGATGGCTGGCAACTCGAGCGAATGGATCGTGGCGCCAGTGAGCAGGTTGAGGGTCGGCGTCTCGATGACTGCGCCCTTGTCAGTTGCCCGGGGCCGCGTCTCGACGCCGAGAATCGTGCCGCTGATATGCTCGGCAGGTGTCTGCACGGTCACCCGCGCCCCGCGCAGCTGATTGAGCAGCGACGCCATGTCGGGATTGTTGGTGATGTCAACCTGGAAACTTCGCAGCGTCTTGGAGATCGGATCCTGCGACGGATAGGTAATGGTGGTGACCTTGCCACCATCGAAGTCCTGCACCACCAGTGACTTGAGGATGTCGTTGATCTGTGCTGTCTTGAAGCGCAACTCTGCCGAGCCATCGCCGTGCACGACTCCGGCGTGTTCGAAGTAGCCGACGCCGGAGGAGAAGAGCATCACCGACTTGACCGGCACATCGGTGTGGGCCGTCGCAGCGGGAAGCTGGGCATTCAGGTATGCCACAGGGAAAACGAGACCAGCGAGACGAACCAGACGGGCAAGACGCATTGGGGGCCCCTCGATCAACGGGTGAGTGCGCCCGAGCCGGCGCGGGTGTGGCTGGAATGTAGCGTTCGGGCGCCGTACCGGGGCGAGTCCCCATGTGTCCAGCGCCGCGCCCCGCGCGTCCCTCGCAACATGCCAGGCACCCGACACACCCGGTCTCCCACCTCCCGTCACCGCCGGAGCGGGGGTTCGATTGCGATCCTGTTCACCATCGGCGTGGTCGTCAAGGCGATCGATGGCCTGCTCGAGGTCGCTGGTGGCGTCCTGATCCTGTTCGTCACTCCGGACCAGGGTTCGCGCCTTGAGCGCGCCCTGATCGACAACGAACTGCCGGGGCGAGCCCATCACTTTGTTGCGACGCATATGGCGCACGCTGTCCATCACCTCGCCAACGACGGAAAGCACTTCGCGGCGATCTACCTCCTTGCTCACGGCGTGGTGAAAGTGGTCCTTGTGGCTGGCCTGCTGCTCAAGATGCGGATCGCCTATCCGGCCGCGATCGCGGTTTTTCTCCTCTTCCTCATCTATCAAGTCTTCCACTATACCCAGACCCATTCGATCTCCATGCTGGTGTTGTCAGCGCTGGATATCCTCGTCATCGTGCTGACCGTGCTCGAGTATCGCCGGCTGGACCGCGAACAGGCGTTCCGATGAGCGCGGTAGCTGCACACCCAGGCGCACGGCCGTCCGTCAACGCGCCTTGACCCGGCGCACCGGGATGCGGCCTCTCGCGCAGATCACAAACCGACCAGGCCGTTCGCGAATACCACGATTGGGCCACCGCGACCGCCACCCGGCACGCCACCCGGAACCACCGCGTACCTGAAATTCTTTGTGAACGCCGGCGGCACGACTGACAGCATTCACGTCATAGGGATCACCGACAGCATCTACGTGACGACGAGCCGCCACTCGGCCATGAAATATCGATTCACGCCAGCGAGCGACGGATTCTGTCCGGTCGCCGGCGCAGCGGTGGTGGCGGTTGAGTTGAACCTGTAACGCATCGTGCGGTTTGGCCGAGCAACAGCCTCAGTGCACCTGCAGCTCCGTAGTCCGTGTCGCCCGGGCAGTGGCACCTGCCGCTTCGACTTGCAGTTGAAAGAAGCCCCGCCCCAGTCGCTTGACATCAAGCTCCCGATGAATCGGGTTGATGCCTGCGTGCGCCGTACCCGTGGTCGCAATTTGGATCACTGGCGTGGGGTCACGCTCGCCATCCTGCATGCGAAAAACCCGGATTGTGGTACGCAGCCGTGGTTCCGCGGCAGCTGCCTGCAGTTGCACAAACAATTCCAGCTTGGCATGCCGGTCCACCGCGCCGAGCGGTGCCAGAACGACTGAATCTCGGCCCAGCATCCACACGAGATGCTGTGCGGAGTCTCCGATCACCACATCGGAGAGCACCAGCGGGCCATGACCAATCGAAGCTTGACTCTCATCAATAATCCCGCGCTGGGTGAAGTCCTGATTCACCGCGAGTGTCCAGTCGCTCGCGCCGTCCGGCCGCGGCAGGTCAATGATGCCCTGCACGAAGCCCTTCCGCGGCCCGATGATTGGAATTCGCGGTTGGACGGCGCTGTCCGACCACCGGTTGGAGGTAGCATCCCGCTCCCGAAAATCGAGCGTGTAGCGAATCGCCGAGCCGCGATCGTCATTGGACCCTGCCATTGACGACACCGCCATGGCGTATGCCACCAACGTCAGTGGCTGCCCCGATGACGTACCCCAAAGGCGGTATCGGTTCGCCGTGATCCTGACGGGATGGAGATCCGGTGAAAACGTTGGAAAACATGGCGGTAGTGGCGCAACGACGCCCCGCCGGTATACCTGTTCCCCGGAGGGCTTGAATATCGCGACATGATATGCGTAATCCTGGGAGCATCCCCAGAACGTATCCCACGCGTACGTGATGCTGTAGAAGTGAATCTCGAGAAGGCGCCCAAGCGGCTCACTGGCGGCCCGCTGCATCGCATTGAGCCGCGTGCGAACCCAAGCCACACGCTCAACACTATCGCTCATTCCCAGCCATGCGTTGGCCGCACTGTCCGAAAGCAGTGGCAAGATCGTGAGTGGGATTGCTGCCCGGTGAATCCCAGCCGTCCGTGCCCTGACGTTGAGATGCCAGCCAAGTTCGGCTCGGCTGGCGCGATCGCCGGCCACTGCGACCGCTTCACGAAATAGCTGCACGCCGGCGACAGTGTCGGCGGTATGAAACGCGATGTAGGCAAGACGGATCAGGTGCCAGGTGGAATCGGCTCCCGCTGCGAGGGCCCGCCTGCTGCAGTCGCGCGCGGTGAAGTAGTCGGCCGCCGCGAGCAGCAGCGAGACGCAGCCGCGGAAGACCGTCGAATCGCTGACGCCGGCGCGTACGGCACGGTAGACGACGTTGGCAGTCGGCCCGGCAAGCTCGCCACGCATCTGCACGAGCCGGCTCGGGATGATGGCGACCGAGTCAACTTTGGCGACCACCGGCCCGAGAACGGCGAGCAACCGGGCCGCCACAAGGTTTCCTGGTTCGTCCGCGAGGACGGAATCGGCGAGCGCGATCGCGCCGGAGGCAAGGCTTGCGCCGACCGGCATGAGATAGCCGACGGCCGAAAGTTGATGTTGCGCGAACGCCGCGGCGCGGGCACACGACAGCTCCAGGGCCCGGTGATTCCAGTCGGCCGACTTCGGGCGCTGGCCCAAGGGCTGTGCGGACTGCTCTTCCAGTTGCACGAGGTTGATGCCGGTGCGCACCTGCCCTCGGCACGCTTCGCCGATCGGCGCATTGATCTGGTGGACATCATCGAGTGGCCGCAGGATCGTGCGGCTGTCGGCCTTGACTGAATAGTCTGCCCCCTGCATGAGGACAGCCAATGCGAGCAAGTGGATCATCGAACGGGCATCCTCGCGGGGATTGCGGGAGCAGCAGGATCCATGTCACCTTGAAGACCGAACGAGATGGCCGCGAGTAGCCATCCGAGCAGCAAGGATAACTCCATGGCCAGTCGCCGGAAGCTGGTGCGCACCGCCCTCCTCTTCGCCCTCGCGGCCGCGTGCATGCCGGTCACCGCCGTTCATGCCCAGCAGCGGGATACCCTGCACCACTCGGCCATCAACCACTCAGCGCCCGTCCAGCCGACCGCCCGCACTGCGCGACTTCGCGCTGCGGCGCGGCGTGCTGCCGCTCAACGCCGAGCTCGTCTCTCCGCCGAACGCGCGGAGGCGAGACGGCTCCAGGAACGTCGCGATGCCGAGCGGCGGGCGGCAGACCGACGGGCCGAGGCTCGCCGCCAGGAGCAGCGCGACGCCGATCGCCGGGCTGACGCACGCGCGGCAGAGCGGCGTGATGCCGAACGCCGGGCTGCCGAGCGCCGGCATGACGGCGGTTAGCTGACAGCCTTGATGTGCGAATACTTGAGTGCTGCCACGAATACCGTGCCGCCCACAGCATTGCCGAGTACCGCAAGAATCAGGAAGTGCAGGTAATCGGGGAGCGTGGTCCCGGTGTGGGCAAAGAATCCGCCAAGCACTTCGACCGTGCCCGCAATCGAATGGTGCAGCCCAGCGAGTCCGATGATGAACGTCGTCATCCAGACAATGAGAAACTGCGCGGTGGTGTCGCGTGCCGCGACCGTCAGCCATGACAGCAACCCCATCAGCCATCCCGCACCGATCGCACTGCAGAAGATGATCCCCGACGACGGCGCCGTCATCCGGTCGGCGAGGGCCCGGAACGCGTCGGCATCGACGATATGCAGCGCCAACCCCATCCGCACTGAGAACCAGGTCATGATCGTCGCACCGACGATATTGGCGGCGAGCACCAGTCCCCAGAGTCGTAGCAACGAGACGATCGACGCGCGGCCATCGAGCACCGGCTGGATCGCCGAGGCGGTGTGCTCGGTAAAGAGCGCCGAACGCCCCAGCACCACAAAGAGAAATCCCACCGCATAGAAGTTCGGCAGCAGCAACTGCTGCAGCGCCGGAGAGATCGCGCCGCGGGTCAGGGTGAGGACGACAGCCATCGCAAAGGGACCGAACCCGATATCGAGCCCCGCCGTGAGCCCCGACAGCAGCAGCGCCGGGGCTGGGCGGCGCAGCTCCTCCTCGGCCTGGACGATCTGCTGCTGTAGGACGGTGTGATAGTTCTTCTGGGGCTCGTCGAGGGGCCGGTCGTGCGCGGCAACATCGGCGACGGGCTTGGCGGCTTTGGGCATGGCAAGGAGGACGAACAGCGTCCCGTCGCGCGCACCTCAGGCCAGCCGCTCAACCCAGTCGGCATAGGCCGCCATGAACTTCGTGAAAAACGCCCGCGACGTCTCGTTGGTCACCGTGCCGTCGGCCCCAATGAGGGTCGACGCCTGGCTGATGTACGCCTCCGGTTGTGCCATCACCAGCACGTTGACGTAGACCAGCGCCTGTCGGAGATGATGATTGGCGCCAAAGGCACCCAGGCCGAACGGCGTGACGCTCACCACGCCGCCGGGCTTGCCGCTCCAGACACCATGCCCGCCCGGTCGCGACCCGATATCGATCGCGTTCTTGAGGACGCCGGGGACCGACCGGTTGTATTCGGGCGTGAAGAAGAGAACGCCATCAGTTCGCTTGATGTCATCCCGGAAGGCGGCCCATGCTGGTGGCACATCGGCCTCGAGGTCTTCGTTGTACATCGCAAGTGACGCAAGTTCGAGTTCGCGAAGCGCCAGGTTTGACGGCGCCAGCTGGATCATCGCGTGTGCCACCTTCCGCGTCACCGAGTCCCGTCGAAGGCTGCCAACCAGCACAGCGATGTTGTACAAGCGAGCCATGGTTGCTCCAGCAGTGAAAGTCGACAAGTGAGGTGAACCAGGGACGTTGCCGGCCCGATACCCAATTGACGTTCAAACGTCCAAGTCTGTACTGATCGCACGTCGTTCCGGAAATGATCACGAGGAACTCGTGAGGAAACCCTACCCCGGCGCCGAATCGTTTCTCCGGAACGCCACTCGCTCACCGCCCTGCGCCAAGCCGCCCAGGCCGTTTTTTGGCGCCGGGCCAGCCGGCAAGCCGCTCGACCGGGCGCTGGACGAGGCCGGAATCGACCGCGACGCAACTTATGTGAGCAATGCCGTCAAGCATTTCCAGTGGCGCGAGGGGGCCAGCGAACGGATCCAGGCCAGGTCCGATGCGGCGGAGATCCAGGCCATGGCGACCTTCCATCCGTCAGCGATCCTCCGCCAGGCGACCGACGCCGATCGCCACCGCATGATGGCCCTCCTGGTCGCGGACCTTGAGGTGGCGGGACGCCTGCTCCACGACGAATAGATCGCGCCACTCTGCAACGTCACGGCGACGGACATTCTGCCATATTTGGCGGGCACACCCCATACGTCACGGCGCCCCGTTTTTCGTTCTCCCTCACGGAGTCAATTGATGTTCCGCAAACTGTTGCTCCCGCTCATCGTCGCAACGCTCGCCCCCGCGCTGGCGGCCCAAGGCCCGGACTCGGTGATGAATGCCCGGATCCGCACCGAAGGAATGGATCACTCGAAGATCATGTGGATCGAGCACTACCTCACCGATGTCTACGGACCACGCCCGATCGGTTCGCCCAATCACGTTGCGGCCGCCAACTGGGCGGTCAAGACGATGACGGACTTCGGTCTCAAGAATGCGCATCTTGAGCCGTTCACCTGGAAAGGTGTTGGCTGGATGCCGGGCCGAGCGGTGGGCTACACGACGGCACCGTACACGTCGAACATCAAGTTCGAATCCAATCCCTGGTCGCCGTCGACCAAGGGGACCGTGCGTGGCGACGTGGTCGTGCTGGTAGCACCGGTCAATCCGACCGAAGCCGAACTCGATGCCTACCTCATGAAGATGGCGCCGAAGGTCAAGGGCGGCATCGTGATGGTCGGCGAGCCCCAGATCGCGCCAGTCGATTTCTGCCCAACAGCGAGCCGCCTGGTCGACAGCGTCGCACGGGCGGAGTTCGCACCACGTGATCCCAATGCCACACCTGCCGCTGCTGGCGGACGCGGTGGTCGGGGCGGCGGCGGTGCTGCCGCGTGCGGGCGGGGCGGTGGCTTTGGCGGCGCACGCGGCGGACGCGGCGCTGGTGAGCCGACGCCGGAAGGGCATGTCTCGGCAGCACAGGTGAACCAGCGGATGCTGACCCTGGTGCGCGACAACATGCCCGCCCTTCGCCTGATGTACCAGGGCGGCGGCCGGATTCCAGGCGAGATCGTCGCCCAGAACGGCGCCGGCCAGATCTACAGCGACACCACGCCGCAACCGGCTTCGGTGATTCTCCGCAACGACGATGCGGGTCGGATCTTCCGCACCACGGCGGACGGCACGCCGGTGATGGTCGAGTTCAACATGCAGAACCAGTTCTTCCCGCAGGGGAAGACGTCATATGTCACGGTTGGCGAGATTCCCGGCACCGACAAGGCCGACGAAGTCCTGATGCTCGGCGGCCACCTCGATTCGTGGACCAGCGCCACCGGTGCGACGGACAACGCAATCGGTTGCGCCATCATGATGGAAGCGGCCCGCATCCTGTTGGCGACCGGCGCCAAGCCGCGCCGGACGATTCGTGTCGCCCTCTGGAGCGGTGAAGAAGAAGGCCTGCTGGGGTCGTTTGCCTACGTCGCCAATCACTTCGGATCGGCAGAGGCGCCCAAGCCGGATTTCAACAAGCTCGACGCCTACTGGAATATCGATGACGGCACCGGGCTGGTGCGCGGCGCGTCGATCTTCGGGCCGCCTGCGGCAGCGACGATCCTGGCGGAGTATCTCAAGCCATGGGAAGAGTGGGGCGTCTACGGTGCCCGCCCGACCACCGCACGCGTCGAAGGCGGCAGCGACAACGGCGCCTTTGCCGTCGCCGGGCTCCCGGGCATTGGCACGCAGCAGGACGGCATCGCCTACAACAGCACGACCTGGCACTCCAATCTCGACACCTACGAGCGGATCATCCCCGATGACGTGATGAAGAATGCAGTCATCACCGCGTCAGTGATGCTTGGCCTCGCCAATCGCGACGAGATGCTGCCGCGCTTCGCTCCGAGTGAGATGCCGAAGGTGCCCGAGGCAGGTGCCGCCCGCGGTGGTCGTGGTGTCGCTGCCGGTGGTGCTGCGCCCGTCTTCGCAGCTCCGGCGCATATCTTCGTCGCAGCCAAGACGGTGCCATTTATCCAGAAGGAAGCGTTGTCCACGCCGGCGCGCGGCGAGACGATGGCGCCGACGGCGGCTATCGTGAGCCGCCCGAAGCACGGCAAGGTGATCTTTCGTGCGAACGGCGCGTTTACATATACACCGGCGGCGGGCTACGTCGGTACCGATACCTTCACATACAACCTGACCCGCAACGGTGAGAAGAGCACCGACGGCACGGTGACGCTGCTGGTGCGTTAGCGCAGCGCGGTAGTGCAACAGAAGAGGGCGGCTCGCATGCGAGCCGCCCTCTTCTGTCTGTGTACCTGACCGTCATCCCAATACGGTCCTTGGGTCGACCGCCGTTGCCTTCCGGGCCGGCAAGTATCCCGCCAGCGCCGCGATGACCGCCATGAACAGGGCCGCCACTGCCAGTACCGCAGGATCGAGCGTGCTGACGTGAAAGACCAATGATTGCATTACTCGCGAAAACGCCAGCGCGCCTGCCAGGCCAACGAGAATACCGACCGCCGTGACGGCCAGCGCCGAGCGAAGCACCGCGAACCGGATCATCCCCGGTGTCGCGCCGAGGGCCATCCGCAAGCCGAACTCGGGCGACCGCAGTCGGACGGTGTAGGAAAGCACACCAAAGACGCCGAGCGCCGCGAGGAAGAGCGCGGTGATCGCAAACGCGAGCAGCACTTCAAGCGCAAAAGCGCGCTGCGCCGTGCCGCGGCCAATGATGTTGGTCATCGTTGCGGTCTGGTCCATCACCAGTTGCGGATCGATCTCCGCCAGCAGCCGGTGGATCGCGGGCAGCATGGCATCCGCCGGCCCGCGAGTCGCCACGGCCTGAAAGAGCGACCAGTTGCGATCGCCGGCGAACTGATCATGAGGGCGATACATCGTCGGCGGCGCGTCGCCCTCCGGATCAATCGCAACATCGTCGACCACGCCGACCACTTCGCCCGTCTGACCGCCACTCTCAACCCGCTGCCCGAGCGCCGACTCCTTGCCGAAATAGAGCTGAGCGGCCTTGCGACTCAGGATGAAGTGGGGCGACGCTGCTGCGTTGTCTGCGTCGGTGAATAGCCGACCGGCGACAAGGCGAATACCGGTCGCATTGAAATATCCTGGCGTGACGATCCGCTGCTCCCCACCAGCCTGCGCCTGTCGTGTGCCCACCAGGGGACCAGTCTGAATCGCCACACCCCAGTCATTGTATGACCCGGCCACCGGCAGCCGCGATGACGCACCGGTCGCACGGACGCCGGCAAGCGCCGCAATCGCGTGGTCGAAGCGATCATGAAAGGCGGTGCGGCCCAGCGAGTCGTAGCGGGCCTCGGGGAGATGCACTTGAAAGGTCAGCACGTTGTCCGGCTTGATGCCGAGCGGCACCGACGAAAGCGCGCGGAACGACGCCAGCAGCAACCCGGCGCCGACCAGCAGCAGGAACGCCAGCGCCACCTGTGCGGTAACGAGGAGCGAACGGAGCCGACCCTGCGCCCGATCACCGGTGGCTGAGCGACTGCTGCGCCGAAGTACATCGGCGGGTTGCGTTGCTGCCGCACGCCAGGCCGGCATCAGCCCAAAAAGCAGCGCACTTCCGAAAGCAGCCGCCAGTGAAAAGCCGAGTACCCGGAAATCGAAGGCCAGGTGATCGAGGCGTGGAATCGAGTCCCCGCCGATCTTGACGATCACCGCCATCACCAACCGGGCGATCGGCAGTGCCAGCAGTGCGCCGATACACGCCAGAACCAGGCTTTCGGTCAGCAACTGTTGAATGAGTCGGCCCCGGCGTGCGCCGAGCGCCGAGCGCATGGCAAACTCGCGCGCTCGTTCGGAACCGCGCACCAGCAGCAGGTTGGCAATATTGACGCAAACCAGCAGGAGCATGAGCGCCACCGCGCCACCAATCAGTTCCAGTGAGCCGCGTGCACTGCCGACGACGTCGTCCTTCAGCGAATAGAGATGTGCCGTCGTCGTCGCCGCGCGGGTGGCATACTCCTTTTGCAGGATGCGGCTCAACCCGTCGAGTTCCGACTGCGCCTGCGGCAGCGTGATGCCAGGACGCAGCCGTCCGATCACCGACAGGTAATGATTATTGGCGTTGGTCAGGTCCTTGCCCGGCGTGAGGTCGAGCGGTATCCAGGCATCGACGTGGGGACCGGCGAGCGGGTCGGCAAAGCCCGCCGGCATGACGCCGACGACGGTGCTCGCGCGCCCGTTCATCTCCAGCGCGGTGCCGATCGCCGCAGGGTTGGCGTGCAGCCGCGTGCGCCAGAGATGATCACTGACGATCACGACCGACGCGCCCGGAGCGTTGTCGCTGTTGACACCGTCCTCCTGGGTACGCTCGAACGCGTGGCCCAGCACAGGCCGCACCCGCAGGACATCAAAATAGTCGCTGCTCACGATCAGGGTGCGCACACGCTCGACGTCGTCTCCGGAGCCGACGTCGGCACCGGTGAGGTCGTACATGTTGAGCGCGGCAATCGACTGCATCGACGCCAACCGGTTGCGGTACGCCAGGTAGTGGACCGGTGATACCACGCTTCGCTCGGCGGGCGTGCCAATGTCGGAGCTGTAGAGACGCACCAGTTGCCCTGGATCGCGGAACGGCAGCGCCTGAAGCAGCACCGTGTCGAGCGCGCTGAAGACTGCCGTCGTCGCGCCGATCCCTATCGCAATGGTGAGAATGGCCACGACGCTGAACGCGGGACGTTGGCGCAGGGCGCGCAGACCGTACCGGACATCGGTCACCAGGTCGGTCGGCCCACGCGTGCCACGCGCCTCGCGCACCTCCTCCTTGGTTCGTTCAATCCCGCCCAGCTCGGCGAGGGTCTGCCGACGCGCCTCGCTGCTATCGAGTCCATCGCGGCGTTTCTGCTCGGTCTCCATCGCGACGTGAAAGGCCAGCTCATCGTGCAGCTCGCGCTCCTCGCGGCGCCGGAAGACGAGCATGCGGATCCGCTCAAACAGGTCAGTGAGCGCGCTCATGCTGTGGCCGCTTCGGCGGCGAGCACCCAGTTGATGGCCGACGATGCCCGCAGCCACTGATCGCGTTCGACGCCAAGCTGGCGCTCCCCGGCAGCAGTGAGCGTGTAATACCGTGCCCGCCGGTTGGCTTCGCTGTTCCTCCAGTGGGTCGACAGGAGTCCGCGACGCCGCATGCGCACCAGCGCTGGGTAAAGCGAACCCTGGGTGACCAGGAAGGTTTCCTTCGAGAGCAGCTGGATCCGCTGGGCGATCCCCCAGCCGTGCATCGGCTCGAGCGCCAGGGTCTTGAGCACCAGCATTTCAAGGGTGCCCTGGACGAGGTCGGTTTTCGGGTCGGACATGCTCACTCCTTCAGATAGTCTGAAGGTATGATACCACCAGCGCTCAAATGGTTGCCACCCCTTCCCCTTGCCGTTCGACAGGAAGCGCGGTAGTCTCCCTTGTCCATTCGACAGGAACAGCGATGACTACGTCCGATGTGCTCCAGGGAACCCTGGACCTGCTGGTGCTGAAGGCGCTTTCCCTCGAGCCGATGCATGGCTGGGGGATCTCGCAGCGCATCGAGCAACTCTCAGCCACGGCGTTTCGGATCGGCCAGGGCTCGCTCTACCCAGCCCTCTATCGGCTCGAAAAAAGAGGGCTGGTATCTGGCGAGTGGCACACCACGGCGAACAAGCGAGAGGCGAAGTACTATGCCCTCACTGCGGCTGGCGTCCGGGCACTGACCGCTGAGCTCGGTGAGTGGCGCCGCTTTGCCGCCGCCGTCGAGTTGGTCGTCGGGACCCAGTCATGATGCGGCCGCAAATGTGGCTCAAGGCGCTTTTCCATCGCGCTACCGCCGATGACGAGATGACGCGCGAGATGACGGCGCATCTGGCAATGGAGCAGGACGCACTCGAAGAGCGCGGACTCCCGCCGAGCGAGGCGCATCGTCAGGCACGCGTCGCATTTGGTGGGGTTGAACGCCACAAGGAAGCGGTGCGCGATGAGCGCGGCACCCGCTTCCTGCTCGACCTCGGCGGCGATATCCGTTACTCCTGGCGCGGGCTGCGCCTTCGACCGCTCTTTGCCGCGAGCGTCATCGGCATCGTCGCCCTGGGCCTCGGTTCCACAATGGCGGTTTTCGCCTGGGCGTACGGCATGCTTTTCCAGCCGATCCCGGGGGTGACAGCACAGGACCGGCTGGTACCGATTCTCTTCCGAAACGAGTCCGGCAGCGACTTTGGCACATCGTACTCGACGTTCATTGCCATTCGCGGCTTTGCGCCGCTCCTGCATCAGTCAATCGGATCTACGGCGACCTCTCTCCAGATCGATCAGGCCGATGGACCAGCTCGCGAACTCAGCGGCACGATGGTGACCGGCGACTATTTCGGCGTCCTCGGCGTCACGGCTGAACTCGGCCGCGTGTTCACGCCCGCCGAGCTTGATCCCGTCAACGATCCGCGTACGGTGGTGATCAGCGATGCGCTCTGGCGCTCGCATTTCGGCAGCGCACCTGACGTGATCGGTCGGCGGATCCGGTTGAACGCGACAACCTTCACAGTGGTGGGCGTTACGAAACGCGGATTCCGCGGTCTCAGCCGCAGCGGCCAGACCGACATCTGGCTGCCACTCTCGGCCCTCCCAACACTGCAGCACGATCCCAAGAACCTCCCGCTTGACCCATTCCGGAACTTTGTCGACAAACTGCTGGTGCGGATGCCGGCCGGCGCACACTCAGCCGACGTCCAGCAAGCGGTGCTTCAGGCAGTGCAACGGCTGTCCCGCCCAGAGGACAACGAGACGTACAAGGAATATCCACCGTCAATCGATGGGCGGATCGGAACCCCCGCACGGATGCTGACCGGCGAAACGTCAATCGCCGAGCGTCTTCTGGGGGTGGTTGGATTGATCTTGCTGCTGACCTGCGCGAACACCGCCAACATGCTCTTGCTGCGCGCCGCGCGCCGAGCGGGTGAACAAGCCGTGCGCCAGGCACTCGGTGCCTCGTTTGTGCGGATCGTCCGGCAGCACCTGGTCGACGGGCTGATGCTGGCGATTCCTGCCGGACTTTTCGCCTTGATCCTGATGTTCGGCATTGGCCACATCTTCGCCAACATTCGTCTCTACGGATTGCCAGCCTTTGATAAACCGGCATTCGATTGGCGCGTGGTTGCCGTGGCACTCCTGCTCACCCTGGGCGCCACGCTCCTTTTTTCGGTGGCACCTGCGTTCGCCGCGACGCGCCAGGTGGTCACCGCGTTCCGGGCCGGCGCGCGGAGTGACACACGCCGCGCACAACGGCTCCGCAGTGTGTTGTGCGCCGTGCAGATCGCGGTGGCAATGACGCTCACGGTCGGGTCAATCCTCTTGGCATCAAGCATCCACAACCTGCTTGCGGTTGATACCGGATTGAACCCCGCCACGACGACCTACGGGATCAACACGCAAGCGCAAGGTTACAAGGGTGATCGCCTGCATGGCTTGCGGACAGGGCTGATCACCTTGATGCGACAGCAACCGGGCGTACAGGCTGTAGCAGTCGCCGAAGGAACTCCGTTCGACGGCGGGACATTTGGCGAATCCCTCCGACCTGCGGGGTGGACTGCCCAGAAGTGGCCCGTGCACTCAATCACCTACGGCGTGTCGCCAGACTACTTCAGTGCAGTCGGTACCCGCGTGATTGCGGGACGCAGTTTTGCCCCCTCAGAGTTCGACGATTCGCTCGCGCATGTTGTCGTGCTGAGCCTGGCGGCCGCGAGAGCGCTATTCGGAGCAACGAATCCGCTGGGACTGTCAGTGGAGCGCCGGGGCTTCAGCGGCGTCGAGACGCTGACAGTAGTCGGCATTGTCTCGGACAGCCGCACCGCTTCGCTCCGCGAGGCCAATGACCCCGTGATCTACTCCCCTGAGGCGTCGTTTCATACCTGGAGTATCACCCTGATCGTCCGGGCCACCCTTCCACCCGCTGAACTGGACCGCACCACTGCCCGCGTGCTTGCGGCCGTTGACCCGACCCTCCCCCTGGGTCCGGGCCAACGGATACGCGAGTCGATCCTGCGAACCATTGCGCCGGAACGTCTTTTTGGTCGCCTGGTCGGATTGCTTGCCGTGATCGCCGCACTGCTGTCCGCGATTGGACTCTACGCCCTGATCGCCTCCGCGGTCACCGCACGGACCCGCGAGTTCGGGATCCGTACCGCGTTGGGTGCAAGTTCTGCGTCGTTGGTCCGTCTGGTGATGCGGCAGGGAATCACGCTCGGAGCTGCCGGGATCGCGGTCGGCACAATAGGCGCATACGGCCTTTCCCAAGTCCTGCGCAGCTATCTCTTCCACATCAACCCGACCAGCGCGGTAGCTTACCTGATGGCCGGTGCCGCCGCGTTGCTGCTCTGTCTGGGCGCGTCGCTGTTGCCCGCGCGGTCTGCCACCCGGATCAATCCGGTCGATGCCCTCAAAAGCGACTGAGTTCCGTGTGTGCCCCCCACCTGCCCAGGTCGTTTCAGCTACAGGCCAGCGAGCGCGACGGGCCGAACCTTTACGCGGGGCGCCAGATGAACAAGAAGACTCATGCCGTGAACGACAACGGCGACACCGAATACGAGCCGGACGGTCAGGATGTGCAGGATGAAGTCGGCGAAGACCGCCGCGACCCGACCACCGGTTCACTGGAGTCTGCGGAGGACTTGCGGGGAATGGCCGAGGAGTTGACCGGACAGGCCGACGCGAACAGCGAGGATCTCACGGCACTGTTCGCGAATGACACTGCCATCCACGTCACCGATGGTTTTCGTGGCGGCAGCGATGAGGAAGGACTCGAAGAGAGTCCCGGCGACCCGGTGAAGGAAGACGAGCCGACCACCGACAATATCTGATCAGCTCTCGGGCACCGCGCTGATCCGTCCGAAGAACTTTTTCTGGATCTCGTCGAAGTAGGTGTAAAAGACCGGCGTCACATACAGTGTCACCAACTGCGAGAACGCCAGCCCGCCGACGACGGCCACCCCCAGTGGCCGCCGAGTGGCGGCACCGGCGCCCCAACCCACCGCAATCGGAATCGCCCCCATCAGCGCCGCCATCGTCGTCATCATGATGGGGCGGAAACGCACACTGGCCGCGTGCAGGATGGCCTCGCCGGCCGGCTTGTTGCCATCCCGCTCCGATTCGATCGCGAAATCGATCATCATGATGGCGTTCTTTTCCACGATACCGATCAGCATGATGATGCCGACAAAGCCGTAGATGTCGAGATCGAGCCCGACCAGGCGCAGGGTGACCAGCGCCCCGAACGCCGCAAACGGCAAGCCGGTAAGGATCGTTACCGGGTGGACAAAGCTCTCGTACAGGACACCCAGAATCACGTAGATCACGAAGACCGCCAGCACCATCAGCACCAGCAGCCCTTGCTGTGTCGTCATGAAGGCCGCAGCGATGCCGGAGAACGCCGCGCCGATTGTCGGCGTCAGCACGCCGGCCGCCTGCTCCTTGACCACGTTCACGGCAGTCCCCAACGACACGCCGCGCGCCAGGTTGAACGAGATGGTAACGGAGGGAATCTGACCCGAATGATTGACAGTGACCGGGCCGACGGTGCGATTGAAGGTCGCGACGGAACTGAGTGGGACCACCGGGCCCCGCGACGACCGCACATACAGTGAACCGAGCGCGCGCACGTCTGCCTGGTACTGCGGCAGCACTTCCATCACCACCCAGAACTCGTTGGTCGCGGTGTAGATCGTCGAGACTTGTCGCTGACCAAAAGCATCGTACAGCGTGTTCTCGATTTCGCTGGCGGACACGCCGAGGTTGCCGGCGGCATCACGATTGATGTCGACCGTGACTTGCGGGTTCTCGATCAGCAGATCGCTGGTGACGTCCGTCAAGGTCGTCTGCTGGCGCAGTCTCGTTTCGAGCGTCGTCGCGGCGCTGTTGAGCGCGGTCATGTCGCCGCTCTGCAGCGTATACTGATACAGGCTCTTCGACGACAGGCCGCCGATCGAGATCGCCGGCGGATTCTGCAGGAAGGTCGTGATCCCCTGGATATTGGCGGTTGCGACCGCAAGATCCCGGCTGATCTGGTCCGCGCTGCGATGCCGCTGGTCAATCGGCTTGAGGTCGATCGTCAACTGCCCCTGGTTGGCCGCGGCGGTCGTCCCGACCGATGACGTCACCGACCGGACATCAGGATCCTCGGAAACAACCTTGGCGACCGCCGCCTGGCGCTCGACCAGCGCGTCATACGACACACCCTCGGCAGCCTCGGTCGTCGCCAGCAATTGGCCAGTGTCGTCGGTGGGAAAGAGCCCCTTCGGTGTCACCCAGAAAAGCCAGCCGGTGGCCACCAGGATCACGAACGAGAAGAGCAAGGCCAGCCGCCGGTGCACCATCACCCGCGCGAGCGACCGTTCGTACAGCCCGAGCCATGCGTCGAAGAACCGCTCCGACAGCTGGTAGAAGCGGCCATGTGGCTTGCCATGCGTCGAGCGCAGGAAGCGGCTCGACAGCATCGGCGTCAACGTCAGCGATACGAACCCCGACACCAGGATCGCCACGCCGATCGTCACGGCAAACTCGTGAAAGAGCTTGCCGATGATCCCGCCCATGAAGAGGAACGGGATGAAGACCGCCGCGAGCGAAAACGTCATCGAGAGAATCGTGAAGCCGACTTCGGAAGCACCGTCGATCGCTGCCTGCAGGCGCGGTTTTCCCATCTCGAGGTGGCGGACGATGTTCTCGAGCATCACGATGGCGTCGTCAACCACGAAGCCGACCGCCAGTGTCAGCGCCATCAGTGAGAGGTTGTCGAGCGAGTAATGGAGCAGGTACATCACCGAGAAGGTGCCGATGATCGACATCGGCAGCGCCAGGCTCGGAATGATCGTCGCCGAGACGTTGCGCAGGAAGACAAAGATCACCATCACGACGAGGGCCAGCGTCAACTCGAGCGTGAAGGTCACGTCGTGTACCGACGCCTCGATGGTCAGCGACCGGTCGTACAGGATGTCCACGTGGACTGACTGCGGGATTTCGCTCTCCACCTTCGTCAACGCCGCCTTGATCCCCTGCGCCACTTCCACGGTGTTGGTTCCCGGCTGGCGCTGGATTGCCAGCACGATCGAGCGGGTGCCGTTGTACCACGATGCTGTCTTGTTGTTCTGCACGTCGTCGGTGACCCGCCCCACGTCGCTCAGGTGCACCGGCGCACCATTCCGATATGCCACGATGATGTCGCGGAACTCGCTGGCGCTGTCGAGTTGCCCCGTTGCCTGGATGGTCAGCGCCGTCTTCGGCCCCCAGAGCACTCCGGTCGGCGAGTTGACGTTCTGGCTGGTGACCGCGGTGGCAATGTCTTCGAGCGCGATACCGCGGGTGGCAAGTTGCGAGGGATCGAGTTGCAGTCGCACCGCATACTTCTGCGCGCCATAGACCAGCACCTGCGCGACGCCGCCGACC
The DNA here is from genome assembly GCA_036499125.1 of Gemmatimonadales bacterium. Classification (GTDB taxonomy): domain Bacteria; phylum Gemmatimonadota; class Gemmatimonadetes; order Gemmatimonadales; family GWC2-71-9; genus Palsa-1233. Next base: position 140,314 of record DASYEH010000009.1, on the reverse strand, counting down.
ATCGACAGCCGCTGGGCGATGGTCGTCTCCCCGAACTCGTCCAGCGCCGAGAGCGGCACCGCCGCCGAGGTCAGGGCCAAGGTCAGGATCGGCGCATCGGCCGGGTTGGTTTTCTGGTACGACGGCGGCACGATCCCCTGCGGCAACTGCCGCAACGTCTGGGCGATCGCGGCCTGGATATCCTGGGCGGCTGCATCAATGTCCCGATCCAGTGCAAACTGGATCACCACCTGCGACTGGCCGAGGCTCGACGTCGACGTCATGTTGTCGATGCCGGCGATGGTGGAAAACTGCTTCTCAAGCGGCGTGGCGACGGTCGCCGCCATCGTCTGCGGACTCGTTCCGGGAAGCGTAGCCGTGACCGTGATCGTCGGAAAGTCGACATTCGGCAGGTCGCTCACTGGCAGCTGTCGGTATGAGACGATGCCGAAGACGAGAATCCCGATCATGATCAGCGTCGTCATGACCGGACGCCGGATGAAGAGTGTGGTCAGGTCCACGGGTCAGCCACCGGCGACGGGCGCCGAGCCGGGGATCGCGGCTGTCGCGTCACTCTCATCGCGGCGGCGCATGATCCGTTGAAAGATCCGCCCACCCCACCCCTGCAGCTCATCGAGGTAGGTGTAGAAGACGGGAGTGACGTAGAGCGTGACCACCTGCGAAAAGGCGAGGCCGCCGACCACCGCGATTCCCAGCGGACGGCGCGACGCCGCGCTGGCACCGATCCCGATAGCGATCGGCAGCGTCCCCGCAATCGCCGAGACGGTGGTCATCATGATCGGCCGGAAGCGCACACTGGCTGCCTTGATGATGGCCGCCTCGGGTGTCGAATGACTGGCGCGCTCCTCGGCAATCGCAAAGTCGATCATCATGATCGCATTCTTCTTGACAATGCCGATCAGCATGATGATTCCGACATAGCCGTACACCCCCAGCTCGACATGCGCGAGGTAGAGCGCCAGCAGTGCCCCGAAGGCGGCGAACGGCAATCCGGTCAGGATCGTGATCGGATGGATGAAGCTCTCGTACAGGATGCCGAGGATGATGTAGATGATGAACACCGTAATCAACAGGAGAATGCCGAGGCCCTGCTGCGAATCCTGGAACGCCTGGGCGGTGCCCGAGAAACCGGTGGTGACACTGGCTGGCAGGTACTGGCGCGCCATCGTGTTGACGCGGTCAACGGCGGCGCCGAGCGAGATACCGGGGGCCAGGTTGAATGAAATGGTGACCGATGCCATCTCGCCCGAGTGTGCAATGCTCAATGGACCAACGGTCGGCTCGAAGTAGGCGACGTCGGTGAGCGGAATCATCCGCCCGCCGGTACCCGGCACGTAGAACTTCTGCAGCGCGCTGGCGTCGACTTGCGCGCTCGGCACCGTCTCCATGACCACCCAGTACTCGTTGGTCGGAGTGTAGATCGTCGAGATCTGCTGCTGATTATAGGCGTTGGCGAGCGCGCTCTCGATCGCGCTGGGCGTCACGCCGAGCGACATCGCCCGCGTCCGGTCGATATGGATCTTGAGGATGGGCGAGACATTGAGCAGGTCGGACGTGACGCCGCTCAGCATCGGTTCCTGCTGCATCCGGGTCAGGAACGAGCCCGCGTCGGCAAAGAGCTGGGAGATATCGCTGCCGCGCAACGTGAACTGATAGAGCGTCTTGGCCGATCGCCCGCCAATCCGGATCGCCGGCGGGTTCTGGAAGAAGACCTGCAGCCCCGGAATGCCGCCCAGGCGCCGAGTCAGCTCGGACACCATGGCGTCGGCCGACAGTCGCTGCCCGATGGGCTTGAGGGTGACGTTGAGTTGGCCCTGATTGCTCGATCCGCGACCACCGCCGACCGACGACGTGAACGACGCAATGTTGGTGTCCTTCTCCAGGCGCTTCATCGCAATCCACTGCAGCTTGACCATCTCGTCGTACGATGTACCCTGCGCGGCCTCGGTGGTGCCATTGAGCGAGCCGGTGTCATCCGACGGAAAGAGCCCCTTCGGAATGCGCTGCCACAGGAGCGCGGTTGCCGCAAGCACCAGGGCGGAAAAGAGCAGTGTGACCGGCCGGTGGCGCATGACCCAGCCGAGCGAGCGCTCATACCCGTGCAGCATGCCCTGGAGGAAACGTTCGGTGGCGTCGAAGAGCCGGCCATGCGGGCGAGTGTGCACGTCGCCCTTGAGCAAGCGGGAGCAGAGCATCGGGGTGAGTGTCAGCGACACGAATCCCGACACCAGGATCGCCACCATGATCGTGATCGCGAATTCGCGGAAGAGTCGGCCGATGATACCGCCCATGAACATCAGCGGAATGAAGACCGCCGCGAGCGAAAGCGTCATCGACAGGATGGTGAACCCGACTTCCGACGCGCCATCGAGCGCCGCCTGCATCGGTTTCTTCCCCATCTCGATATGCCGAACGATATTCTCGAGCATCACGATGGCGTCATCAACCACGAATCCAACCGCCAGCGTCAGCGCCATGAGCGAGAGGTTGTCAACCGAGAATCCAAGCACCAGCATGGCCGCGAATGTCCCGACGATCGAAAGCGGCAGCGTCAGGCTCGGGATCAGGGTGGCGACCAGTGATCGCAGGAAGATGAAGATCACGGTGATGACCAGCGCCAGCGCCACAAGCAGCGAGGTCTTGACGTCGGCGACCGAGCGATTGATCGAGTCGGATCGATCGAAGGCCAGGTGCACCTTGACCGACGTCGGGAGGCCGCGCTCGATCACGGTGAGCGCGTCGCGCGCACGCTTGGCCACTTCAACCGTGTTGGTGCCCGGCTGCCGACTCACCGCCAGATAGACGGTACGCTCCACCGTCTGGCGGTCATCATACCACGAGGCATTCTTGTTGTTCTGGATGTCATCAATGACGGTGCCCAGGTCGCCGAGATGTACCGGCGCGCCATTCTTGTAGGCCACGATCATCTTCCTGAACTGATCGGCGTTGCTCAGTTGTCCGGTCGCCATCACCGTCAGCGTGGCGTCGCGGCCATAGAGCACGCCAGTCGGCAGCATGACATTGTTCTGGTTGATGGCTCGTGCCACCTGCGATTCGCCAATGCCAAGCGAGGCCAGCTTCTGCGGGTCCATCTGCACTCGCACCGCGTACTTGGCCGAACCCCAGACGTTGACTTCGGACACTCCTTCGACCATGGACAGGCGCTGCGCGACCGTCGTCTCGGCATACTCGTCCAATTGCGTCAACGGCAACACACCGGATGTGAGCGCGATGAACAGGATTGGCGACGCCGAGGGATTCTGCTTGCGGTAGGAGGGTGGCTGGATCTGCGGCGGCAGCAGCGGCAACGTCTTCGAAATCGCCGCGTTGACGTCCTGTGCGGCCGATTCGATGTCGCGATCGAGGGAGAACTGCAGCGTCACATTGGTTGAGCCGAGCGAACTGCTCGAGGTGATTTCGTCGACGCCGGCGATCGCCGAAAACGCTTTTTCGAGCGGCGTCGCGACGGTGGCGGCCATCGTCTCCGGCGCGGCGCCTGGCAGACCGGCGCTGACACTGATCGTGGGGTAGTCCACCGGCGGCAAGTCGCTCACTGGCAGCCGCCGGTAGGCGACCGTACCGAACACGACAATGCCGATCATCAGCAGGGTCGTCATCACGGGGCGCCTGATGAACAGGCCGGTCAGGCTCATGCTGGACAGCCGCCGATACTGGTCACGGCGCGGTGGGAGCCTTCCCGCCGCCGCGCGCACCGCGCCCTCCCCGTCCGCCTCGACCGCCTCGACCGCTGCGGCGAACTGCCGTCGTATCCGCGCCGCCCAGGGATACACCAGCACCGTCAGTCAATCGAGACTGCCCCTCAATCACCACCCGCTCCCCGGCAGTGACGCCAGAACTGATGATCGAGATGTCGCCCTGCGCCCGCTCAACTACTACCGGACGCTCGGCCACCGTATTCGACGAGTCGACCACCCAGACGTAGGTGCCGGTCTGGCCGGTGACCACGGCAACGGTCGGCACGACGATCGCACTGTCCTCGACGAAGAGCCGCAGGGACGTCGCCACAAACTGTCCCGACCAGAGTGTTCCGCCGGGATTGTTGAAGGTGGCCCGCAGCTGCAACGTGCCGGTGGTTGTGTCGACGGCGTTATCGATGAATGCGAGCGTACCGCGGTCATCGGGATCGGCAGGCGTCGCGCCAGGCGCCGCGTGGTGCACCGGCGTTCCGGTCGGCGCCGGCGCATCGAGACGGCGACTGCTATCATCGACACCACTGGCAGGCGAATCATCGCTCGGCGTCGCGGTCACCGGCAGGCCACCGTGAGTGCCGTACTTGAGCAGCAATGGCAGGCTCGAACCGGGCACGGAGAAACGAACCATGATGGGGCGCACCTGATTGATCACCACCAGACCGGTTCCGCCGGCGGCATGGACCACGTTGCCGACGTGCACCAGCAGCGCACCAGTGCGCCCGCTGATCGGGGCTTTGATCACCGTGTTATCGAGATTGAAGCGAGCCAGATCGATCGCGGCCTGATCGGCGCTGACGGTGGCCAGGGCGGCTGACGCGGTGGAGCGCATCTGCTCCTGTTGTTCCACGGTCACGCTCCGCTCCCGGGCGAGCGTGTCATATCGCGCCGCCTGCACCTGGGCATAGGCGGCGGTCGTCTTGTCCCGGGTGAGAGCCGCCGTCGCCTGGTCAAACGCGGCCTGATATGGACGGGCGTCGATTCGGAAGAGTACCTCACCAGCCGTGACGCTTTGCCCCTCGGAAAACGCCACTTCCTTCAGCACGCCATCGACCTGGGGAACCACTGTTGCTGTTTGCAACGGTGTTACAATACCATTGGCATCGAGGTCGTAGGGGACTGAGGCCAGACGCACAGACGCCACTATCACAGCCACCGCTTGGCGCGGCGGTTTGGGCGGAGCCTTGGGCGCGCAGGCGGTGCCGAGCAGGGTCAGTGCGGTGAGCAGGACAAACAACCGGGGTCGATGCAGCGATAAACAGGCATCCAGACCGTGGCGCATGGGCCTCCAGGAACGTTTCGCATCTGCCAAGGGCGATGATCTAGGTGTGAATCATATAACCGGGCAAGGAGACCGGTGGATGGAGCCGTGCCGACACCATGCAGCGACCCTACGCAGAGAGGCCCCTCAGCGTTGCCGGGGTCCGTGTCGGATCACCCGCCCTCAGGCGTTTCCTCTGAGAGCCATCAACCGGAATTGACATGCGTTTATCACTGCGTTTCATCGTGCCACTACTCGTTGTGCTGGGCGTTCTCGCGTGGCTGGTAGTGCCGCTCGCGGACCGCTTCACGGCGCGCTGGTTTGTGCGCGATCTCGATATCCGGGCCCAGTTGATTGCCACCACCATCCAGGACCCGTTGCAGGACCTGATCGCCACCGGTAACCGGAGCCGGATGGAGCAGTTCTTTGCCGGGGTGACCCAGGACGAGCGGCTCTTTGCGATCGGCTACTGTCCGGCGGACCACGGACTGCCGATGGCGACACCAACGTTGCCGGCGGAGATCCGCTGCGACGACCTCGATCACTACAATGCGTCGGCTGGCAAGGTGATCACCAGCCCGAACGGACCGCTGCTGGTGTCGGTCGAACCGCTGCAGTCCGCCGGGGCTCCGGCGGGCCGGCTGGTGCTGGTGCATGACATGAGCTTCATCGAGCGTCGCAGTGAGGTGACTCGACGCTACCTCTTCTACTTCTTCGCCGGCCTGGCAGCAGTTGTCTCGCTGATCACCGTCGTGGTGGCGCAGCTGAGCTGGCGGGGCTGGGTGCAGGGATTGCGCGCCCTCACCCGTGGTGAGGGACTCTTCCGGCCCTCGAGCAAGGACGACATGCCCGAGCTTCGGCCGATCGCCCGCGACCTGCGGGCGCTGATTGCCGACGTGCAGAGCGAGCATCGGACGCGCGATCATGAGCAACTGGCGTGGAGCCCCGAAACGCTGCGCGGGATTCTGCATCAGGACTTGCGCGGACAGGAAGTCATCGTGGTATCCAACCGCGAACCGTACATCCATCGAGCCGGTGCGCACGGGACGGAAGTGTGGCGGCCGGCGAGCGGCGTGGTGACCGCGCTCGAACCGGTGATGCGCGCCTGTTCGGGGACATGGATTGCCCATGGCAGCGGATCAGCCGACCGCACGGTCGTCGACAAGCATGATCGAGTGTCGGTGCCGCCGGGTGCGCCAAGCTATGAACTCCGCCGAGTCTGGCTCACACCGGAAGAGGAGGCTGGCTACTACTATGGCTTTGCCAATGAGGGGCTCTGGCCGCTCTGTCACATCGCCCATGTGCGGCCGACTTTTCGCACCTCCGATTGGGAACAATACGTCGCGGTCAATCGGCGCTTCGCCGATGCCGTGATCGAGGAGGCACACTCGCGCGACCCGATCGTGCTGGTTCAGGACTACCATTTCGCGCTGGTGCCGCGAATGATCCAGGAATCGCTGCCGTCGGCCACGATCATCACCTTCTGGCACATTCCCTGGCCCAACCCGGAAGCGTTTTCGATCTGTCCCTGGCGCGAGGAAATCCTCGACGGGCTGCTGGGCAGCACGATCCTCGGCTTTCACACCCAGTTTCACTGCAACAATTTCTTCGACACCGTCGACCGGGTGCTTGAGGCGCGGGTGGATCGCGAGATGTTCACGGTGTCGTATCGCGGGCGCCCCACGGCGGTCAAGCGCTATCCGATCTCGATTGAATGGCCGCCCTCCAAGGAGCTGCTGCGCAAACCCGTTGCTCAGTGCCGCATTGATGTCCGCCACGCGTATGGCCTGCCGGAGAGTCAGGCGCTCGGTGTCGGCGTGGACCGGTTGGATTACACGAAGGGAATCGAAGAGCGGTTCCGGGCCGTCGAGCGCTTTCTGGAAACGCGGCCGGAATGGGTCGGCAAGTTCTCGTTCCTGCAGATCGCCGCGCCCACGCGGGAGCGCATCGAGGAATACCATGCCTATGAACTGCGTGTCCGCGAGCTCGCCGAACGGATCAATGCGCGTTTCGCTTCTGGCGGTCAACCGGCGATCGTGCTGAGTGCCGTGCATCACCAGCCGCGCGAAGTATATGAGGCGTACCGGGCCGCAGACTGCTGCTTCGTGAGCTCCCTGCACGATGGCATGAACCTGGTGGCCAAGGAGTTTGTCGCCGCGCGGGATGACGAGCGCGGCACGCTGATTCTCAGCCAGTTTACCGGCGCGGCGCGGGAACTCCCCGAGGCGATCATCGTCAATCCGTACGACATGGACCAGTGTGCTGCCGCGTTGGCGATGGCGATGGCGATGCCGGCCAACGAACAGCGCAGCCGGATGCGGTTGATGCGTGGCCTGATCCAGGAGTTCAACGTATATCGCTGGGCGGGTCGGATGCTGATCGACGCAGCGGGCATGCGCCGCCGTGGCCGGCTTTTCGAACGGGTCCGGCGCCGGGAAAACGCCGATGCGTTTGCCGCAGCCGGCGGAACACCACCGTGACGGGCGAGCCATCATCGAAATCCGAGCCGCTGCCGCGACCCCGTCCGGATTGGGCCTACTTTCTTGATGTCGATGGCACCCTGCTCGATTTCGCCGTCCGCCCTGACGCCGTTCGGGCTGACGGCGCGGTTGGCGAACTGGTCGATCGCCTGGTCGCGCGGGCGGGCGGAGCGGTCGCCCTGATCAGTGGCCGGCCAATCGCGGACATTGACCGGTTCTTTCCGGGGCGGCAGTTGCCGGTGGCGGGCCAGCACGGCGCCGAACGACGAAACGCGGCCGGCGACCTGAGTCACCGCGCGCCGGAGAGTGACCGGCTCGCGGTCGTGCGCGAGCTGGCTCACGAGGCGATCGCCCGGCACCCGGCGCTCATCCTGGAAGACAAGGGCGCCTCGATCGCGATGCACTACCGCGCTGCACCAGAGCTCGCCGACTATGTCCGCACCGTCACCACCGAGCTCCAGCAGATGCTCGGCGACGGTTGGTGCGTGCAGGCCGGCAAGTGTGTCGTCGAGATCGTGCCGGTCGGTGTCGACAAAGGGGCGGCGATCCTGGCCTTTCTGGCCGAGGCGCCGTTTCGCGGCCGGACGCCCGTGTTCATCGGCGACGATCGCACCGACGAGCACGGCTTCGCCGCCGTGAATGCGCGGGGCGGCTATTCGATCAAGGTTGGCGCCGGTGCCACGGTCGCCCAGGCACGGCTGCCGTCGGTACTCGCAGTGCATCGGTGGCTCGACCAGGATGCCACCGCACCATTGCCTGACATTGGACTGACGAGGGTGTCATGACATCGCTGGATCTTGCGCTGATCGGCAACGGTACCGTGGGTGCGCTGATCGATCCGCGCGGTGAGATCTGCTGGACCTGCTTTCCGCGTTTCGATGGTGATCCGATGTTCTGCTCGCTGCTCGATGTGCGCACGCCGGATCGCAACTTTGGATACGCGACCGTCGACCTGCTCGACTTCGACCACCAGGAACAGCACTATCTCGAAAACACGCCGATCCTGGTCACCCGCCTGTATGACAGCCGCGGCGCCTGCGTCGAGATCACCGACCTGGCGCCGCGCTTCGACCAGCATGGCCGCGTCTTTTGTCCGATGATGCTGGTGCGCCGCATTTGCCGGATCGAAGGCACGCCCCGCATTCGCCTTATTGTCCGGCCGGCAACGGGGTACGGCGAGCGACGCACCGATGTCACCAACGGCAGCCATCACATTCGTTACATCGGCGATAGCGTCGTGCTACGCCTCACGACGGACGCCTCCATCACGGCGCTGCTTGAGGAGACACCGTTCTTCCTCGAGAACACCATCACCCTGATGATCGGGCCCGACGAAACGCTGCAAGGGTCGGTCAGCGAACAGGGGTATCGCTTCGTCGAGAACACCACCGAGCATTGGCGTGAATGGGTGCGCAACCTGGCGATCCCGTTCGAATGGCAGGAGGCCGTCATTCGGGCGGCAATCACCCTCAAGCTCAATACCTGTGAAGACACCGGCGCCATTGTCGCCGCGATGACAACCTCGATTCCCGAAGCCGCACACACGCAACGGAACTGGGATTACCGGTACTGCTGGCTCCGCGACGCCTATTTCGTGATCCACGCCCTCAATCGCCTCGGGGCAACCCGGACGATGGAGCGCTACATGCGCTGGATCGCGAACGTCATTGCCAGCACGCCCGGCGGCAACCTGGAACCGGTCTACAACATCAGCGGTGGTCCGGTGCCCGACGAGCGTGTCATCACGACGCTACCCGGGTATCGTGGCATGGGGCCGGTACGCGTGGGCAATGAAGCGCATGAGCAGGTCCAGCACGACGTATTCGGTTCGGCGATCCTGGCGGCCACGCACATGTTCTTCGATCGCCGGCTCGCCCATCGTGGTGACACCGTGCTCTTTCACCATCTCGAGGCGCTTGGCGAGCGGGCGGCCGCATTGTTCGACCAGCCCGACGCCGGCATCTGGGAGTTTCGCGGCATCGCGCGGGTGCACACCTTTTCCAGCGTAATGTGCTGGGCTGCCTGTGATCGTCTGGCGCGGATCGCGGCGCACCTGCAGCTGGCAGATCGGGCTGACTACTGGCGCGAGCGCGCCGACCGGATTCACGCCGAGATTTCTGCGCGCAGCTGGAACGAATCAATCGGCTCACTGGTGTCGGTGCTCGACGGCGACCGTCTCGATGCCTCGCTGCTGCACCTGACGGACGTGTCGTTCGTGGCCGAAGACGATCCGCGCTTTGCGGCGACGGTTCGCACCATCGATCGGGTGCTTCGCCGGGGAGACTTCCTGCTGCGCTACGACGAACGCGATGACTTCGGTTACATGGACAACGCGTTTCTGGTCTGCACCTTCTGGTATATCAACGCGCTCGCCGTGATCGGCGAACGCCAGCGTGCTCGCGAACTGTTCGAGGTCGTCCTGGCCCGCCGGAACCAGCACGGGCTCTTTGCCGAAGATATCGATCCGCGGACCGGCGAGCAGTGGGGCAACTTCGTGCAGACCTACAGCATGGTCGGCCTGATCAACTGCGCCTTGCGGCTTTCGATCCCGTGGGACGAAGCGATGTGATCAGGCCCGACCGACCGGAGCAACGCAGGATCGGCCGGCCAGAGATGGATGCCGTTACTGCAGATGCACCGGCAGGGTGGGATCGAGCGGAACCACCACCACGGCGGTGCCGATCGTGACGGTCGCCGACGTGCCGGTCACCACAGCCAGCGGGGCCGGCCCAGCGGGCGCCGTCGCCATGCCGCATTGCAACACCGTGACCACCACATCCGTGGCGCGACCGCTCATCGACACCGTGACCGCGTAGCTCGACGGGTTCGGCGTGCCAAGATTGTAGCTGTCGGTACCCAGCGTGATGTCACCCGGACTCAACACGGTTCCGGTGCACCCCGCGTCGTGTTTCGGATTGTCGATCCGGAAGGTGTTTCCGGTCAGGACTGGAGCGTTCGCGGCCTGCCAGCGCCAGGTCTTCGTCTGGCTGCCGTCCACCACGGTGGCCTTGTCGACTACCACGAAGGCATCCTGCGCGGGCAGGTAGGACACCGTGCGCACATAGTCGCTCACGGGAAAGCTCAACACCGATGTATACGCGCCGCTCGCCTGGCCACGCACAGTGACCAGTTGGTCGCTGACGGATCTATTAAGGATGCTTCCGGTGTTGGCCCGACCAGTGTTGTAGAGCCAGTGGGACTGGCCGAGACCACCAATAGTCAGGTTGTTGTAGTCCTTGGTGTCCTGTTCGATACCGCTATACGAATAGATATTGGCCGAGGCAGAGATCCAGAAGCTACCCTTCCAGATCATGAGGCCGTTGGCGTCGAGCGAGGTGTGACCCTCTCCAAGCGAACCCGATTCGAAGGCCCAGAGCGTGGCATTCGGATCGGTCCAGCTCGACCGATAGATGAACTGGCCGGCACCAGCAGAGAGATAGTCGCGCGTCAGGCCGCTGAGGTCGCTCGCGGTTGCTTGGGAAGGGTCGTAGCGGACGAGTTCTTCCGCCAGAATGCCGACGGACGACTCAGATGTCGGAACCTGACCGATACGCGCCAACCAAGTCTGGATCTGCGCATTCATCGTGGAGCCGGCCGCGGCCGAGGGGAGCACATCAAGTGCGGCGTACCGATCGTAGGCATACATCTCGCTCGTACTGACCCGGGCTTGATCTCCGAACGGAATGTGATAGTGGAAATCCGGAGTCGACGAGTGGAATCGGTAGAGCAAGCTCGCGGTCAACCATGGATTGACGAGCGGAATCCCCGCAGTCAAGAACGCATCGGTGAACGTGCCGAGGCGGGAGCTGCTATCATAGCCGGTCCCCTCCTCCCAGCCCCCCCCCGCGCCGGCGCCCGTCATGTAGGCGGTTGCATCGCCAGACCAGCGATGCAGCGCAAGTTGCTGATGATAGGCCGGACGATTCGTGCCACTCACGACACCGCTGGCCGTATCGTCACCGGCGGCCGCAAGTGCGGCTGGGCCCGTCATCATGAATCCCCAGTAATAGTTATTGGCCGGGTCGTTGACACCCCAGCTGCCAGCGCGCGCCGGATTGGTTTCCGGCCAGACCCAGTCAGCACGATTCATCATCCAGGTTGCCACCTGATGGCGCTGACCGACGGTCAGACCGTCGTAACACCAGTCGTAGCCCCTGATGACCCCAGGCAACGCGCTCCGGTATCCGTACCCCGAGTCGCCTTCGAGATTGTTACTATCTACCGCGATCGCTGTCAAAATCACCCCAGCGCGCTGAGCGTAGCGCACATCGCCGGTGCCGAGATACACAGCACAGAGATCCGGCAGCTTGTCCTCGTCACCTGACGTGTACGTGACTCCGCGACCCAACTGTGCATCCGCTCCGCTCTTCACCCGGGTCCAGCGTATGGTGTTCGCGCTCGCCTGGACACGCAGTCGGGCGACACGATCCGGATTCATCCAGACGCGGGGATGCGGCGGTAGTCCGGTCGGCACCACGACCACTTGGGTATACACGACAGCCACGGCCTGACGGTCGCCGGCGCCGAGTACGACCGCCTGAGTGAGCGGCGCAGCTGTGAAACTTGTGCCCGCCGTCGTGACGCCGTTCCCCTGCACGGTATAGCTGCCGGGAAGCAGCGAGTCGATAACGCCCGACACGGAGATGGCACGTGAAAATCCATTCGGGCCGCTCAGGATCAGCGCGGCTCCGATAGTGCCGGGCAAACCGTTGATCGTGACGGCAAGCGAAGCAGTGCCAGCTGGTGGCGCCGACTCGGCGACCACCGTCACGCGCGCGGTGTCGGTCAGTCCGCAGCTGCAGTTCGCCACGATGAGATAGACGCCGGGGGTTGCGATAGCATGGTAGACACCATCGTCCGCCACAGCGCCACCTGATGCGGAAAACGACACATCAGCGCTGTGATCCTTGCCATCACTCCAGGCCAAGGTCGAATGCAGTTGCAGCATCGCCGACGTGTCGATCGTCGCCGACGCGGGGGAGATGGTCAGGTGAGTTGCCGTCGGCGCTGCTTCAACCACAACATCGTGGCCACAAGCCGTAACTAACAGCGCCAGAAGCATATGAAATGCTCGCATCGAGATCTTCCGCGTGTAATACGTTATCAGGTGCTTCGCCGGTGTCAGCATGCCAGCCGCCAGCGGGACGACGTCACCGGCCGCGGAGAAAACGCAGCAGCTCGGGGGAACTGGTGTCGGGTTCAACTGTACCGCCAAAAAAGACCGTGGGGACGGCCGAGCGCAAGCGTTCCGCCGCGCAAACCGCCACCGAAGATCCTGGGTTCCCCGGCCCCGCCATTATTGATGTATCGGCTGGCCAGTCAGGATCCTGTGTGCCGAAGCTGCCTCCCCTTGCCGCAGGCCTTGGTGCTGATGCTACTTGGAGCGTCCGGATCTCATGCCCAAGGGCCCCATGCGCCGCACGATCCTGCCGCTTCTTGCAATCACCGCGTGCGGCCATCTTTCGACTCCCTGGACCCGATCGGCAGTCGCGGTCCCGATTCAAGTAGTTCTCGCCCCGACAGCGGTGGCAGTTGGGCCGCAGGATAGTGCCCGCTTTCGCGCCACGGTCGTCTGGTCGGACCACCGCGATCATCCAGCAACCATCACTTATGCCACGTCGACGGGCGCGACCGTATCGTATGGTGGTGTGGTACGCGCTCCGGCCGGCTCGGGATCCTACCAGATCACCGCCGTGTGTGACTGTGGATTGACCGACAGCGCCGTGATGGTGGTGGGCACTATTGCGAACGGCGCACCACAGGCGCAGATCGCCGTCCGCGTGTCGGGACTTCCTGATGGCAGCGTCGCGAGCGTCGTGCTGCAGGACGCCCATGGCGGTCGCCGGATCATTGGCGCCAATGGCTCCGCCGGGCCGGTGCCACCGGGTGAATACACCATCGCCGCCGAGTCGGTGCCGCATGGTGGGACAACCTATGCTACGCTGGCCGCGCTGCAGCAGGTGACAGTTTTCACCGGCGATTCTGCCGTCGTATCGGTCACCTATCAACCGGTGCTGCCGACGAGCGGTCTGCCGCCGCATCCCCGCGTCTGGATGAATCCCGCTCGGCTCGCAACGTTACGGGCCCAGGCCGCCAGCCATTCGGCGCGCTGGCACGTCGTCCTCTCGGCCGCCGACACGATGCTCACCCAGCATCGTCCGGTCAAGGCGAATGACGAGTCGGCACTCCCGAACTTGTGCACAGCATATCTCGGAACCCACAATCCCGCGTATGCAATTCGGGCGGGTCTCATCATCGACAGCTTGCTCGTTCCCAGAAACGACCTCCGCGAAGACTTTGGGTACGACTATCGGAGCACGATGCCGCACGTCACTATCGGCCTGGACTGGTGCTACGAGGGCCTGACCACGGAACAACGGCATCGCGCCGCGACCTGGCTGATGGACCGCGCCGACTGGGCGTGGCCGGAATCGACGCCAACCCGACTGATCGGATGGGGATTGCACCCCGACAACAACTATTTCTGGGGATTCATGCAGACCGGGCCGGCAGCGCTGGCTGCGGCCGAGGATGACACCGGATCAAGCTGGCTGTCGGGGCATGATCGCCCGCGCTTCCATGAACAACTGGCGCTGCAACGCTGGGTGCATGACGCGCTGCCACTGTTCGCGGGCGACGTGGCGGGCGGTGCATGGACAGAAGGCACCGGCTATGATAGCGCGTGGCCGATCGGACGCTTCGTGGACGCCTTCCAAACCGCCGGTGTTCCGCTCTCCACTCAGTGGCTGCAAGAGAGTCTCACGTGGCGTCTGCACTCAACCATGCCGGATTTCCGGCACAAGGTGCCACTCGGAGATCAGGCGCGGATCAGCGATGCGCCGTTGTATCAGTATGACCGGGAAGCTGCACTGAGCGTCCTTGCAGCAGCGCATGCCGGCCCATCAACGCACGCGGCGATCCAGCGCTGGCTCGCCGACATTGGCGAGGTGCCGGATGGCAGGAACGGCGCGGCCGATGCCGTCGATGAGCTGATCTACTACGACCCCTCCGTCGCACCGGCTCCGTCGCTTGCCGTGCTACCGCTTTCCTACCTTGCAGCGGGCGGCGGCAACTTTGTCTATCGCACCTCGTGGACCGACTCGTCAGCGATGGCGCTGGTGTTCCACTCGGGCCCGGTGCGACCCGATCACTCGTCACTAGACGCCAACGCCCTGATGATCTGGGCTGGCGGGTTCTGGATCACTGCCAATGCCAACATCTGGTCACTGAGCGGCATCGAGCAGGCGAGCGAGGATTACAACACCTTGACGGTCGACGGTCGTGGTCAGTCCCATCGTAGCGAAGGAACCGGTGCCATCCTGGCAACGCAGACGGCGGCGGACCTGGTCGCGGTACGCGGGCAGGCCGCATCGGCTTATGGCGTCGGGCTGGTCGCGCCCGTCACCGACGACAGCCGGACGGTCGCCTTTCTACCGGACGCTGGCACCGTTGTCGTCGTCGATCGCGTCACGACCCGCGACCGACGCGCCCAAAAGACCTGGCGATGGCACGCCGTGCACGAGCCCGTGTTCTCGGGCAACAGCTTTCGCCTCGACAATCCAGACCGGACCGCGAGTTGTATCGGTCAGGTTTTTGGCTCAGAGCCACCCATGCTGAGCCGGGATGTGTATCGGCTGGAGCATGATCCCAGCAGAATTACCAGCTACGCGTTGACCATCACCGCCACCGACAGCGCGGCCACCAGCACGGTCGTAACCGTCCTGCAGTGCGGCCCGCCAATTCGAGCACAGCTGGCAGTCGCAGCCATCCTCGACGAAAGAGTGACTACGGTGCATATTGGAACCATAACGTTGGCGGTTCCGTGGGATCCAACTCAACCAGTCTACCGCCAGTAGGTCAGCATGTGACATCGCTGGCGTCATCTGCGTCTCCAGATGAACCTCTATCACGGAGTCCAGATGCGGTTCCTGAAGCTGCTTACGTTGCCAACCCTCGCCCTCGCGGCCGTTGCTTTTGTGCCAGCCCGGGGTGAAGCGCAAATTTCTGCTACGATCCACCTCGGACCGACCCCGCGAGCCTGGGGTCATCAGATCGCCATCAACCCCTACGATCAGGCGCGCTATGGCGACTGGCACACGGCCTATCGCCGGTGGACCCCAGTCACGCTGTACTTTCACGACGGCCGGTATTTCACCGCGCGGGTCCGTGGGTCCCGGCCCGTGATGGTCTATCGGTCAGGCACTCAGTACTTCTTTCCGCCGCGGGACGCCGACTTCATGAAGCGCGACCGTCGCTACAATCATCGGTACGCGCCCAACGACGACGACTACAACCGGCCACGCCCGACGCCAGGCCACGGCGGCTGAGCCAGCCTGGATGAGACAGCGGCCCCGCCCTCCGGAACCCGGGGGGCGGGGCCGCCGTTATCCCTACCATCACAGACATCATTTTTCCCGGGGAATCCGGCGATCTGACCGGTGTCGCGAAATAGGCCGGCAAGTAATGGCGACTCGCGATCCAGAGGAAGCAAGCTACCTTTCTGGTGTGGGGACCTGCCCCGGGCGCGACCCAAGCCCGGCGAACCGCTTCGGCAGGGTTGCCCGCCCCCAACGTATTGCCACCAGTGGTGACGCCGGATCGACCCCTTTGCCGGGGTGTCGGCTGCCGCGCAGCAGGTCCCTCTGCGTCCGGAACAGGAGCATGCTCATGAGCACGCCGTCGATTGCCTTTCCCAAACGGGGGGCCGAAGCCTTTATCCGCGAGGTCAAGGCGAACGTCAATGGCTACTTCGTGGATCAGGGGCTGGACACCAAGGCTGACTGGACGATGTGGCTCAAGACGGCGATCCTGCTGCTTGCCGTCTTCGGCTCCTATGCCGCCATCATGTCGAATCACTTCACGCCGCTGGTCATGCTGGGATTTTGTGTCATCATGGGTATCGGCGTCGCCGGCGTCGGCTTCGGCATCTCGCACGACGCCCTTCACGGCGCCTATTCGTCCAACAATGTGGTCAACCGTCTCCTCGGCCTGACCTTCGACGTGCTCGGCGCCAACAGCTATATGTGGAAGCTGACGCACAACATCATTCACCACACCTACACGAACATCGAGGGCGTCGACGAGGATATTGACTACGCCCCGTTTCTCCGCCTCTCACCACACGCCAAGTACGGTCGCCAGCATCGGTACCAGCACTTGTATGGCTTCGCCACCTACAGCGTTGCCACCCTGTTCTGGGTCTTCGTCAAGGACTACAAATATTTCCTGAAACGTGACCTGGGTCCCTACAAGAACAAGAAGCATCCGCCGGCCGAGGTCGCACTGCTCGTGGTGGGCAAGGCCGTGCATTACGGCTGGATGATCGTGCTGCCATTGATCTTCCTGCAGGTGACGTGGTGGCAGTTCCTGGTGGGATTCCTGACAGTGCACCTCACGGCCGGATTGATCCTGGGCGTGATCTTCCAGCTCGCGCATGTGGTGGAGAACACGGACTATCCGCTCCCGGATGCCGACGGCAACATGGAATACACCTGGCTGCTGCACGAGATGATCACCACGGCCAACTTCGCGCCCACCAACAAGCCGCTGGGGTGGTTCGTCGGCGGACTCAACTATCAGATCGAGCATCACCTCTTTCCCCGCATTTGCAGCATTCACTATCCGGCCATCAGCAAGATCGTCAAGGCGACGGCTGAGGCCAACGGCGTCCCGTACAACACGCAGCCGACGTTACGCGCGGCCATCCGGTCGCACTACCGGATGCTCAAGCGCCTTGGTGAAAAGCCGGCGACCATGATGCTGCCCATATCGGCTGCCACGGCGAAGAAAGCCGTGCTCGCGGCCTGATCCGCAGGTGAGTTGATACAACTCGGCGGGCTGTCACTGAGGGTGACAGCCCGCCGTTGCTTCCGTGGTCCGGGTGCTAGGGAAGCAGTGCCGTACCGGGACGCGTGTTGCCGCGATGACAGGTGACGCAATTGATCACCGGTGTCTGTCCGTTGCGGTTCTTCGGAAGCTGTGACAGCCCCTGCGCGTTGATCAGGTTCACCAACTTGATCATCACACGCGCCGTCTGCTTCTCTTCCTTGGTGTCTTCATCCCACTTGCCGCCTGCCACGTGACAGTAGTTGCAGCCGACGCCGAGTGACCGGCCGTAATAGTCCATCGTCTTGAGCAGTTGCGCGGCAGTCGTGTCTGGCATCAGCTGGACGTTGGTGAACTCATCTCCCGAGCGGCGGGTTTCGTACCCCGCGATCCGCTGCGACAACTCGGCCACGACGGCGGCCCGTTGCGCAGTCGCAGTGTCACGCCGTGCGGCACGCTGCTCAGGCGTCAACTGCTGGCGACCACCGCCCGGAGGGCCGCCCTGAAAGCCGCCTGGAGGGCCACCGCGTCCCGCGGCCGGCGGAGCGCCCGGCGGCGGAGTAGTGGCTGGTGGCGGGCCGGCCGGCGGGCGCGCTGCAGCTGCGACGCCGGCACCAGGCTGCGGTGTCGGTGCTGCCGGTGCCGGTGTGGCGTTGGAGCTGCACGACACCGACGCTACCAACAACAGCCATGGAATCAGGGATCGACGCACCAGCCACTCCTTGGCAAGAGTTCAATGTGTGACAAGCACCCCCGAACGAGCGAGGGCCGGAACAATCACGTCGGTAATCTCGGCGTTGATCTGCGCGGCAGACTGCGGATTGATACTCTCCGTCGTGCCGCTCCAGACCAGCCGCCCGGCGCCCCGCGTCTGCCAGATTTCCGATTCGTAACGCACCACGCGGTCGGCCTCGACATAGCTCGGAGCGTAGACCTGTGAAAAGTAGGTGTAATAGTGTCCGGTCCACGGACTGACGTAACTGACTGGTTCTGTGGACAGGTAGCCGGGAACATAACGCGTTTCAGTAGTGGCGGATAGCTCGTGTGCCACGAACACGGCGTCAAATCCCTTGTCACGTACAGTGGCGGTCAGTTCGGCCGTATCAGGGGCTTCCGAAGGGAAATACGTGTAGGACGGCGTGGCGCTGATGCCGTGCTGGCGGAGCGCCGTCACGAAGCCGTCCTCCCACATCCGGCGGGCGCTGGCCGACTTTCGCAAGGTCACCACCAGCACGTTGTGCAGGGGCTGTCGAGGGTAGTTGGGATCCTTCCACATGTTGACCAGCGACGTCGACGTACAACCTGCCAGCGCGATGGCGCCGAGGATGACCAGCGTGCGAGCGGTTCGTGCAGCCACGGCCTGTACCATGTCCTGCTCCGGTTGATTTGCCCAAGGCGACGTCAGATCCGGTCTCCACCGCACATGCGGCCGGGCGCCCCTGCGGCCATATTCATCGGGATGGCGACTCGGCCCCGCATCCTTGGCCTCGACCTCGATCCGCAGACTCGCTGCGCCCATTACCATGGCGCAACGGACGTGCTCGCAATCCGGATGCACTGTTGCCGGGAGTACTATGCGTGTCGCGAATGCCACGATTCGCTTACTGACCACCCAGCGTCGACCTGGCCCGCCAGTGCGAATGATTCGATGGCACTCCTGTGTGGCGCCTGCGGGGCGGAACAGTCGATCGCCAGCTATCTGGCCCGGGGCGAGCATTGTCCAGCCTGCCGGGCCGCGTTCAACCCGGGATGCCGAAGTCATCATCACCTCTATTTCGCGCCGCGCGATTGACGGCGGGTCGCGGGACGGAAACCGGCAGCGGTCGGGCCGACGTATATGGAGAGAAGGTCCCCAGCCAGGAGTCAATTGTGCGGAAGGTTTCTCTGGTTCATCCCCTGACGGCCATGCTGACCGTCGCTGTCCTTCTCCTTCCCGGGCGGGCATCTGCTGCGCAACCGGTTGCCGCGACTCGCGACACTGCCGTCTTTGCTGGCGGTTGTTTCTGGGGTGTGCAGGCCGTCTTCGAGCGGATCCGGGGCGTGGTTGGGTCCACTGCGGGATTTGCCGGCGGCACGGTAGCCAGGCCGAGCTATGAGCAGGTCAGTACCGGTACGACCGGTCATGCCGAATCCGTGCAGGTGGTCTACGACCCGGCGGTCGTCAGTTATGACCAGCTCCTGCAGATCTTCTTCGCCGTGGCGCTTGATCCGACCGAGCTCAACTACCAGGGCCCCGATCACGGCACCCAGTACCGGTCGGCGGTCTTTTTCAGGAATTCGACGCAACAGCGTGCCGCTGCTGCCTATATCGCCAAACTGACGGCGGAGAAGCGCTATAACCGGCCAATCGTGACCCAGGTTGCAGCGTTGAACGGTTTCTATTCAGCCGAGTCGTACCACCAGCATTTCTTCGACAACAACCCGGACGACGCCTACATCGTGATCAACGACAAGCCCAAGGTGGCTGCACTCAAGGCCCAGTTTCCCCAGTGGTACACCGGCAAGTGACGCTCCTCGCGTGCGGCCCCACCCGGGGTCGCACGTCTCCCGGAGATACCACCGCCAGTTCCTTCGTACTCTAGCCGGACCACTGCCATGTTCGCCCTCCTTGCCATCGTACTGATCGTCATCTGGCTGGTTGGCTTTGCCGCGTTTCATGTCACGGCATGGGCCATCCACCTGCTGCTCGTGGTTGCCGTCCTGGCCTTCATCTGGCACCTGATCACTGGGCGGAAATCAGCACCCTGACCCGGCGAGGCTGCTAACGGCCCCGCCAACGCAGCCCAGCCGGCTCGGCGGTGAAACCGGCTGCGACGAACAACTCTCGCCAGGACGACACGCCGACAGGTTCGCCGTTGATCCGTTCGACCACCAAGTCGCGGTTACGCCCACGCGAAATCGACACCGGCCAAGCCGCGGTAACTCGCTGAATCGCTGCTCGCACTACGCCTGCCTCGGTGCCTTCACGAATCCTGATCCGTCGGCCCCGTCCTTCCACCATAGCGACAACGACACCGCCGACCGTGACGACCGCGGCGCCAGCACCATGTGGCGCGGCGAACGGGTCGCGCTCCCGGCTGGGCGAGGGCGGCAGCGCATAGACGTTGGCCGGATCGGACGCCGCCATCCACACCGGCGAATCGAATGGCTCAGACGGCATGCGCAGCTGTTCGACGGCAGCAGGTGTGGCGAACTGGGCACCATCCAGCGCCGAGACGAAGTAGCCTCGCTGGACGTCACCACGAAACTCCAGGCGCTTGAGTTCACGATAGACTGACCGCCAGCTCACGGCCGGCCGCTCACGTCGCCACCAGTCGCGACTGACCACGCCGTAGCGGTGCAGCCACTGCTGCGCAACCACGCTTGCCTGTTCATCGTCATCGGCAATCGGGCCGAGCGTGCTGGCATTGTGAACCAGGGACCAGCGGCCGCCCCAGCTTCCCACGGGCAGCGATTCTGGACGTTGCCACCGCGGCATGCGCCGAAGGTTCGGGCGCCGTTGCACTACAAATGCGTCGGGCAACCAGCGCACCGGATCAGGCGCTGCAGCTCCGGTCAACGGTAACATCCGCTTCCAGCGCAGCAGGTCCCGCAACGCCTGCATGCTGTCGTTCGTCACCCCACCGGCCAACGCCAGTTCCTGAATGGCATCCCGCAACCGCGAAGAGCCCAGCCCGGTCAGCCGGGCAAGGTCGTCGGTGAATGAAGCGCCGTGCTGGGTCAGGGCATCACGAACCGCAACGGCATCGGCACTCAGGGCGGGTGCGGCGTCGTCTGGAGCACGCAACCAGGCCCGCCCAAGACCGCGCTCGAAGAACAGGACTCGCCCGCGGCCGCTCCGGGTCGGCTGAATCGCCCAGACCATTCGACCACTGTTCGCTTTCGCATCGAGCCAGCTGCCCTGATACTCCGCAACCCGTGCCTGGAGATAGGCGGCTTCCCACTCGAGGCCTGGGCGACCGATCCCGTAGAGCTGTTCCAGTGCTTCGCCGACCCCGGCAGCGCCGGTCAGAGTGGTCGCGGGGGCAACGTGCTGCCAGCGTTGCATGAACTGCGCGAATGCCGGCAACGGCACCGCTTCAATCCGGTCGCGGGCCCGTTTCAGCTCGACGCGGCGGGCTCGTTCGAGCGGACCGCGCCAGGTCCACCGTGTGACGTCGCGCACGCCACCAAAGACGCCGCGTACCGTGCGACCCGCCGCTTCCCATTGTTCAAGCTGCTGGCGAATCCATTCGGGATCGAAGCCGTACCGGGCGACCGCATCGGCGGTGCTCACCGGTCCGGCAAGCACAAGCCAGCGCGCAAGGATGTCGCGCCGGGCGTCCATCGCGTCGCTACCGTCACCCAGCGCCAGATCGTAGCGATCAGCGGCATCACCGAGAATGAAGCGCTCGGCGCGGGCCACCCGGCGCCGGATCATTCGTCCGCTGCTCAACAGCGTGGCTGGTGGATCGCCAGCCGTCCACTCCGCGACGGGGGCAGTGCGTGCCTCCAGCTCTGGCCAGGTGAGGTCGCCGGCGCGGTCGAGCAACACGGCAAGTTCATCGGCATCGCGCGCCTGGTAGCTCGGGAGCGTCCCTCGCCGCTGGCCCAGTACTTCGCCGAGGACTGTGAGCGTGTCCGCGTCCGCGCCCTCCCCGCCCAGGAGTTCTGCCAGGAGCGTGCGGTCAAGCGACAGCAACGTCGCCCGCGCTTCCGCGCGGGGCGTATCATCGCCGTACATCCAGTCAATCACGAAGCCGAACTGCAACGATTGCGCGAACGGCGATGGAAATGCAGTGGGCGCAACGTGCAGCGCGATCGCGCCACTGTTCAGCCGTTCCAGGACCTCGCGGAGGCCGGCCATGTCAAAGGCATCCTGCAGCACGTCGCGGTAGGTCTCGACCACGATCGGAAAGGCCGGAAACTGACGAACGGCTTCGAGCAGATCAGCCGCCTTGAGACGCTGCAGCCAGAGCGGCATCCGCCGCCCCGGGCGACCGCGCGGCAACAGCAGTGCGCGTGCCGCATTCATCCGGAACCGCGCGCCGAAGAGTGACGAACGACCCACCTCGTCAAGGATCAACTGTTCCGCCTCGGCGACGCCGAGCGTGCGGAAGACATCCACGGGCGGCGCGCCGTCGAGGTTTGGCAGGCGAAGCATCACGCCGTCGTCAGTGGATTGGACCTGCACCTCGACGCCCAGGCGATCCTGCATCCGGCGAGCGAGGGCCATCCCCCAGGGCGCATTGACGCGGCCACCAAAGGGCGCGTGCAACACCATACGGATGCCGCCAAGCTCATCGCGAAAATGCTCGAGCACGAGCTGCCGTTCGTCAGGGACGATTCCGGTCATTTCGCGCTGCACGCGCAGGTATTCCATGAGCGACTGCACGGTCGCGCTGTCGCTGTGATAGCGCTCCTCCAGCACCGTCGCATCTGCGTCGGTGACCACTGCACCCAGCGCTCGCCGCACATCACCAACCCGCGATGCCAGGTGTATCGACCGCGCCATGAACTCGCCGTGCCAGAACGGCATGCGGGCTGGCGCTCCAGGCGCCGGCACGACCACGACGCGATCATGCTCGATCGCCCGGATACGCCAGGTGGACGATCCGAGTTGAAAGGCGTCGCCGACTCGCGACTCATGGACGAACTCTTCATCCAGTTCGCCCAGCCGCGACTTGTCGCCCAGGTACACCGCGTACTGGCCACGGTCGGGAATGGTCCCGCCCGAAAGCGTTGCCAGGAGCCGCGAGCCCTTGGCCGGCGTGAGCACGTCGGTCACCCGGTCCCAGTGTACCCGCGCCTCGAGTTCCGCGGCGAGGTCCGCTGGATAGCGACCCGACACCATCGCGAGGGTGTCATCGAATGCACTGCGGGTCAGGGCATGCCACGGATAGGCGCGGCGGATGAAGGCGAAGAGGTCGTGCGCTGTCCACTGGGGCGTATCGGATGCGACCATCGCAATGATGAGCTGCGCGAGGACGTCGAGCGGATTCTGTACGACCTGGGTCGGCTCGACGTCTCCGCAACCCATTGCGGCAACGATGGCCATCTGTTCCAGCGCATCGTCGCGGAACGTCGGCACCAGCACGCCACGGCTCACGGCACCCAGCGAGTGTCCCGCCCGGCCAATCCGTTGCAACGCCGCCGCGACGCGCTTGGGGCTCTGCAACTGGATCACGAGATCGACGGAGCCGACATCGATGCCGAGCTCAAGAGAGGACGTCGTCACCAGCGCACGGAGGGCCCCGGCCTTGAGCTGCTCCTCCAGCATGAAGCGCCGTTCACGCGACAGCGATCCATGATACGGCAGCGCCAGTTCTTCGCCCGCCAGCACGTTGATGCGCGCAGCCATGCGCTCGGCCTGGCCCCGGTTATTGACGAAGATCAGCGTAGTGGTCGCGGCCGCCATCTGCGCCAGCACCAGCGGGGCAACGGCCGGCCAGATCGACCCGTCGACATGGCCAAGATCAGGCACTGGCGAAAGGATCTGGGTTGCCATCTGCTTGACGAGACCGCAATCGACCACGCTCACCCGGCGAAATGTCGACCGACCGTCCATGCTCGACGTATCACAGCCCCCAAGGAACCGGGCCACTTCGTCGAGCGGCCGCTGCGTAGCCGAGAGCCCGATGCGTTGCGGCGCATTGGGAGCCACCGTCGCCAGACGTTCGAGTGTCAGCGCCAGGTGGGCGCCCCGCTTGGTTCCGGCGACCGCATGGATTTCATCGACGATCACCGCACGCAACGCGGCAAAGAGCGTCCGCCCCCTCTCGCTGGTCAGCAGCAGGTGCAGGGATTCCGGCGTCGTGATCAGGATGTGGGGCGTGGTGCGGATCATTCGCGCGCGCGCAGCCGGCGTCGTGTCACCGGTCCGCACGCCGACGCGAATCTCAGGGAACGGCTCTCCCGCCGCCCAGAATCGATCGCGCAACTCGGCGAGCGGGCGCTCCAGGTTGCGCTGAACGTCGTTGCCCAGCGCCTTGAGTGGCGAGATGTAGAGAAGGTGGATGGCGTTGGCGAGTGGTTCACGCTGGCCTTCTCGGATCAGCGCGTCGAGCTCATACAGGAAGGCAGCGAGCGTCTTGCCGGTGCCAGTCGGCGCGAGGATGAGCGTGTGTTCGCCGCTGCCGATCACCGGCCAGCCCGCCGCCTGCGGCGGCGATGGCACGCCGAACGTCTCGGTAAACCACTGCCCGACCAGCGGGTGGAAGCCGGCCAGTGGCGCCGCGGTCATGGACGCGGGGCAGGCCGCCCGTGAAGATCATCCACCGGCGGACAGGTGTCATCGTTCCCCCGTTCCTGCTGGGCGATCTCGGTCATTTCATCAGAGAGTTCCTTGAGCTGCTCATCGGGCAGCTGCTCGAGTCCAACGAGGGCGGTACGCGCCTCGCCCACGGCACGCAGGAGCTCATCGAGCTTCAGATGGAGCGCCTTGGAGTCACGCATCTGGGTGTTCTGCAGCAGGAAGACCATCAGGAAGGTGACGATGGTCGTGCCGGTGTTGATGACAATCTGCCAGCTGTCGGAGTAATGAAAGGCCGGCCCGGTGGCCGCCCAGACCGCCACCACCGCCACGGCAATGATGAACGCCCACGGCGAGCCCAGTGCACGCGCCGCATGTTCCGCGAAGGCGCGAAACCAGTTGGCATGGTGCGCCGGCAACTGGTGCGGCAGGGTGACATCGGCGGGCGATTTCGACCGGCTGACGGCCATGACAGATTCTCCGGAAGATGAGACGCGCGTTAGGTGACGGCGGGGTGACCTTGCAACGACACCGGGCCTGTCATGGCGTCCGCCAGACCGCGTCAGCGCGACCGATCAACTCGTTCGCGACATCCGGGCCCCAGGTGCCCGCCGCATAATTGGGAAAGTGCGATGGCACGGTGCGCTGCCAATGCTCCAGCAACGGATCGAGGATGGACCACGCGCCCTCAGCCTCGTCGCTCCGGGTGAAGAGGGTCGCGTCACCGAGAATGCAATCGAGCAACAACGTCTCATAGGCATCGTGACCGCCGGTGCCGAAACTGCGAGCGTAATCGAAAACCATGTTGACCGACGCCATGCGCAGTTCGAATCCGGGGACCTTGACGTCAAACTGGAGCGACATCCCCTCGCTGGGCTGAATCCGCACCGCCAGCACGTTCGCTGCCAGTCGCTCGCCGTCAGGGAGTGGGAACATCAGGTGCGGCGGACGACGAAACTGGATCGCGATCTCGGTCGCCTGACTGGCGAGTCGCTTCCCCGACCGGAGAAAGAACGGCACGCCCTTCCAGCGCCAGTTGTCAATCAGGAAGCGCATCGCGGCGTAAGTCGGCGTGACCGAGTCGGCGGCGACGTTTTCCTCTTCCCGATATCCCGCCACCGGCTTGCCATCGACGACACCCGGTCCATACTGCCCGCGCACGGCAAAGTCGTGCATCTCATCCTTGGTGTGCGACCGGATCGCGTGCAGCACCTTCACCTTTTCATCGCGTACCGCGTCAGCCCGGAACGCGACCGGTGGTTCCATTGCCGTGAGGGTCAGCAGCTGCATCAGGTGATTCTGGAACATGTCCCGCACCACTCCGGCCTCTTCGTAATACCGGCCACGATGCTCGATGCCCAGCTGTTCCGCGGCGGTGATCTGGACGTGATGAATGTGATGGCGATTCCAGAGTGGTTCAAAAATCGAATTGGCAAAGCGCAGAACCATCAGGTCCTGCACGACTTCCTTGCCGAGGTAATGATCGATCCGGTAGATCTGGTGCTCCGCCATCGCCTTGCGGCAGACGGCGTTGAGCGCACAGGCGCTCTCGAGATCGTGACCGAACGGCTTCTCGATGATCACCCGCGCCCAGGGACGCTGTTCGGGTGGACCAATACGAGGGAGCACACCGCTTTCAGAGAGATGGGTGATGACCGCCGGATAGAGGCTGGGCGGAATCGCGAGGTGAAAGAGGTGCCCTTCGCTGTCGGGAACGAGGACGTCCAGCGCCGTGAGTCGTTCCTGCAGCGCAGCGTAGGTCGCTGCATCGTTGAAATCGCCAGCCATGTAAAACAGCCGCTGCTCGAACCGCTGCCACGCCGCAAACTGTTCACGATTCCAGGCGGCGTTGGCCATCACCGCGTCGCGCATCTCGGTACGAAAGGCAACGTCCTCCTTGGGGTCGCGATCGATTCCCAGGATGACGAACGTATCGGGCATGGCACTGTCGAGCCCCAAATTGAACAGGGCGGGAATCAACTTGCGATGCGCCAGGTCGCCGGCTGCACCGAAGATGACCACCACGCAGGGATGCCCCTTGCGCAACTTGCCGGCGTTGAGCGCACTGGTCTCTGACATCTGCACCGGCATGACGACGGGTCCAGTCATGACGCCTTCACCGCGTGGCCACCGAACTCATTGCGCAACGCCGCGATGACCTTGGCCGAAAACGATTCGTCCTGACGCGATGAGAACCGGGCGAGCAACGAGAGCGTGATCACTGGCGCCGGGATGCTCAAGTCGATCGCTTCCTGCACGGTCCAGCGCCCCTCGCCCGAATCATCGACGTAGCCGCGGAGCGCCTTGAGATCGTTGTCCTTCTCAAATGCCGTGACCGCCAGCTCGTTGAGCCATGACCGCACCACGCTCCCCTGATTCCAGAGGTCAGCAATGCGATGCAGGTCAAGCGTGAAATGCTTCGATGCGTGCAGGATCTCATACCCTTCGGCGTATGCCTGGAGCATGCCGTACTCGATGCCGTTATGAATCATCTTGACGTAATGGCCAGAACCCGGAGGTCCCATCCGGGCATACCCATTTGCCGGCGCGAGGGTCTTGAAGATCGGCTCACAAGTCGCAAACGCCTGCTCCGATGCCCCGACCATCAGGCAATAGCCGTTCTTGAGGCCCCAGACACCGCCGCTGGTGCCGGCATCAATGAACTCGATCCCCCGAGCCTTGAGCTCCGCGGCCCGCCGCATCGAATCGTGGAAGTTGGAGTTGCCACCGTCAATCAGGATGTCGCCGGGCTGCATCGCATCAGCGACCTTGTGGATCGTTTCCTCCGTCGCGTCGCCCGAAGGCACCATCACCCAGACCACACGCGGCGCCGGGAGTTGCCGGCAGAGATCAGAAATGTTAGCGGCAACGGTCGCGCCCTTGGCGGCAAAGCCCTGAGCCACTTCCAGCGTGCGATCCCAGACGACGAGCTTGTGACCGCCGGCGATCAACCGTTCCACCATGTTGCCGCCCATGCGGCCGAGTCCGATCATAGCGAGTTGCATCTTCAGTGTTCCCGTGGTTGCAGGTGAGCAGCGGCCGCGTCGTCGAGGAGCCAGGTCCCTCGGCGCGCGAGTTGGGCAGGAAGCATGACCGGATCAAGCGGTCCGTCGAGTACGCGGGCCACCATCGCGGCTTTTTCGGCCCCAGTGACCAGCATTGCCAGTTCTGCCGCTGCGTGCAATGCCATCGGAGTCACCGTGATCCGGGCGACCTGTGGCAGCAATGGCGGCGGCGGCGCAGCGACGGCCAGGACACGTCCAACTCCCGGGGCAAATGCAGCCGAGTTCGGAAAGATCGACGCGGTGTGACCGTCGGGTCCCAAACCGAGGAGGACCAGGTCCAGCGCGGGCGGCAATAACGCGGCATACCTCCGGGCGGCAGCGGCCAGGTCGTCGCGATCGGCCTCGATTCGGTGCACCACCGGTTGCGGCGTGGGCAGCCGGTCGAGTAGTGCCTGGCGCGCCATCGCGTAGTTGCTGTCGGATGCGTCCGCAGCCACGGCGCGTTCGTCGCCAAAGAAGATCGTGACGCGCGACCAGGCCACCGAACAGCGCGACAGCTCGCGATAGACAGCCGCCGGCGTATGTCCGCCCGAGAGGGCCACTGCGCATCGCCCGCGAAGATCAACGATCGCCGCGATCCGCTCGGCGATCCACTCTGCGCTCTGTTGGGCAAAATCGTCCGCAAACACCTGCGCCGCCGTACGATCCATTCCGAAGAATAGCCTTTAGTGGCGCGTCAGCACGATCGCAGCGAGTTCGACCAGGAGGAGGACGACTGCGGCGACGGTCATGCCGATGACCAGCGGCCGCCGGCCAGGCCGGCCGTGAGAGCGGGTGCTGTGGTGGCGGGGGTGAAAGAGTCGGGCCATTGCAATCAATGAGAACGTCTCCGTGCGTAAACAGGAAGCCCCTGTCACCCACGGAGACGGTCTCGACCCGCCATCCCTGCACGGATCATCGGGTCATGCTGCCGGGCGCGTTACCGCCCGCGCCGGCCTCGGCCGGCGGCCGGCGCCTTGGCCGTGGTGTCGCGCGGCCAGACATTGTCATTGACGTCGCGATCAGGGAACCGCCCGAACGGATCGAGGGTGACCTTCTCGATCTTGCGGCCGCCGAAGGCGAGATCGGCCTTGAAGGTCTTGCTACCCGAGAACCAGACGTCCACCGGCCAGGTGACGATCGCGATGGAGTCGCCGATCATCCGGCTGTTGGCCATCGGGTGAATCGCCGGGCCCTTGGCGGCGAACTGCACGGCCAGCACGACGGGCGATGGCATCTGGCCATCCTGCCGCACCGTCACCGTCGTCCGCGGACCCACCGTTGCGACGCTCTGGATCGAACCGTCGACCGACTCGGTGGTGAAGAGCCAGTAGTACCAGAACCAGCCAAGATCCTTGTGCAGCGCGTTGCTCATGAAGTTGGCGTAGTCCCATGGCGACGGATGCTTGAAGCGCCACGTCTTGGCGTAGTCACTCATCGCGTGCCATACGGCGGAGTCACCAACCACGCCACCAAGCATCGATAGCATCTGGCCAGCCACGGTGTAGGCCTGCGTCGAGTATTGCGGGCCACCATAGTTGGCATCCCACATCAATGGCGCTTCCATCTCGTTACCCGAGATACGGCCGTAGCCCTGCCCCGAACCATTTTCCGTCGCCACGCCACCGGCCGGCGCGATGACCCGGAACGGGTTCACTGCACCCGTCGTCCCGCGACCGAAACCGCCAGCAAAGCCATTGGCGTTGCCATTCGGGTTTGGCGGCGGACAGGTGCCCGCCCCTTCACGACCGGCTGCGGCACCCCCGCCGCCCGCTCCACGTCCACCACGGCCGCCGTTCCGGTCAGCCGCCGAGAGGGTGTTCATCCAGTTGTTGAACCCTTCATCCATGAAGCCGTACCAGGTCTCGTTCGTGTTATCCATCATCGGCCACCACTGGTGGCCGATTTCGTGATCAGTCGACCCGGCTGCCATGATGAACATCGGGTATTCCATGCCGCCCTCAGGCCCATCCACCTGCGTCAGCGACGGGAAGGTGTATGGCATCCAGAGCTGCGAGTAGAACTCGAGTGCGTGGCGCCCGGTCGCGCCCTGGGTGCAGAATCGACCGGCATTGCCCGGTTCGTACATCAGGTAGATCGGAATCTCGCCCTTGCCGGGGATGTTGGCGCGCGTGGCGTCAAAGACGAAGCGATCGGAGGTTGCCCACGCCACGTCGCCCACCGTGTCGGTGGTGAAGTGCCAGATCAGGCGATCGCCGGCCATCGTCGACTTGCCCGGGCCGCGTTCGTCGGCGGTCACGATGGCGCGCTGCGAATCCGACTCGAGCACGTGCGTCAGCCGCGCCCGCGTTTCGGGCGTGTAGACCTCCTGCGGATTCTGCAGCGTCCCGGTCGCGCCCACCAGCCAGCCGGCGGGCATGTCGATATGCACATCGAAGGTGCCGAGGTTGTTGTAGAACTCCGACGGTCCGAGGTACGGATCGGTGTCCCAACCGCGCAGATCATCATAGACCGCGACGCGGGGATACCACTGCCCGACCTGAAAGAGCGAATCGCCCCAGGCACCCATCCGGATGCCGCGCACGCCATCCGACTGCGGCACCTTGAAGTTCCAGTCGGCGTCGATTGTTGCGCTACCGTGCGCCGGAATCGGCGACGACAGGTGAATCGTCGCTGACGTCAGGTTGATCCCGGTGATGGACGGGACAGTCGGCGCCGCCGCTGCTCCGCCACCACGGCCGCCCCGGCCTGCCGGTCGCGGATTGCGATCTACATCGGTGCCGTTGACTGAAAGCTTGGTGATCTGCATGCCGTCGGTGATATCGGTCACCACCTCCGCTCGCGGCACGTTTGCCGCAAAGAGATTCTGGTCGAGCCGCATCTGGATCGTGCTCAAGTCCGTATTGCTGTTGTTGTGCAGGACGATCGATTCGTGGCCCGTGACCCGCTTGGTCGCTGGATCGAAACGGGCGTTGATGGTGTAATTGTTGAAGATCTGCCAGTACTTGGCGGTCGGCCGGCCAGTCGAATCGCGGGTTCCCTCAGCGAAGGCGCGGCGGATCATGTTGGTCTGCGGGATGTCGCGCCGAATTGCACGCTCCGGGGCCTTGGCCGCGGCGCGAACGACCGGACGGGGCGGCGTTTGTGCCTGCGCAGCAGCCGGCGTGGCAACAGCGATGGCAACGGCAATCGCGGCGAAAAAACGGCTCTTCATCTCGTCTCCTGAATCGGTTAGCTGACCGGCGGGGCACCGGCGGTTTGGGCATCCCTCAATACGGCGCGCATCCGGAGCGCCAGTTTTTCGATCTCCTGCAAACCATGTCGCGTCTCGTCATCGACGGTGCTGTCGCCCAGCAATAGCAGCTGGGTTTCGGCCAAGAGTGCGGCCAGCGGGTTGTTGAGCGCGTGCCGCAAGCCAGCGAGGCGTTCTGCATCGGTCATTTCATCTCCCCGGTCAGGATCCGCCAAAAGGCATTGGAACGAACGTGACGACGAACACCGCCACGCAGGCGAGGCCAGTCCAGCGGCCGCGCCGCAGAATGGGGCGATCCGGCACCACCACCGAGGGGTGGCTCCATCGCCCACCGCCGATGACAAAAGTCAGCGCGGCCCACACAAACCACATCGGCGCGACAAAACCAAGCGCGACCAGACCGCCGCCAAACGCCATGGCGATGAATCGCTGGCGCGGTCCAGCCAACCCGTAGAGTACATGACCGCCGTCCAATTGCGAGAGCGGTAGCAGATTGAGACCTGTAATGAACATGCCGACCCACCCCGCGAAGGCCTGCGGAGAGAGAAGGACCGGTCCCAGGCCCGGCACCAGCCACCGCCTGAGGAGATGAGTCAGCAGCGAATCACCAAGTGCAATCGGCTGTCCTGCATAGAGAATGAAGGAAGGGTCGCCGTGGAGTGGTACAAACGACCGCGCCGAGAGATGGAGTCCCCACACCAGCACGCAGAGCGCGACGGAAAAACCGGCGAGCGGACCGGATGCTCCCACATCGAGGAGCTGGCGGCGGTCATACACCGGGCTGCGCAACCGTATGAACGCGCCCAGCCCGCCGATGGGCGAGAGGTTTGGCGGTACCGGAATGAAATACGGGGGCGAAACGTCGATTGCGTAGCGCCGCGCGGCGAAATAGTGTCCCAGCTCGTGGACCAGCAGGATGCCGAGCAACGGCAGGCCGAACTCCCAGCCCTGAGCCAGCATGGCCAAGCCACCGTGCCAGATCGTGGCGCCGAATTCCAGCGCGCCAGTGATCGCCCCACCGATCCCTGGATGGAATGCGGGCTTGAGGTAGCCGGCCACCACGGCCCCGGCACCCATCGTACAGGCGATAAAGAGGAGCAGGAGGGCGCCATGCCAGAGCCAGCGCTCGGGCCGCGGTGGCGCAACCCCGCGAACCAGCACCAGTCGGGTCCGGGCGTCGTCCCCCCAGTACCAGGCCCCGGGCCAAGCCGCCAGGTAGGCAGCCAGTTCGGGCGACGGGCCCAGATGAGCGGGGGCCAGGATGCCATCGACCACATCGCGGTCGCCGGCGAGCGAAATGGCGTGCCAGCCAGCGTAGAAACGACCCGGGTCGGCTACCATGTGCCTTGACGGAAGGCGCCGGGAATCGTATTCTCCCCCGCTGCCGCTACTTCTCCACTACGAACGCTCTCTTCTCCGCGCGTCGCGCGAGTCCCATACGACAGACATCCCTGACAACCGATTGCCCGACGCTCAGTCATCCCGACCTTTTTTCTGCGTTGCGCGTGGCAGGACCACTCCACCCGGAGAGTTCCGTGGACATCGCTGAACTGAAACAGAAGTCTGTCGCCGAGCTGCACGCGCTCGCCGCCGAACTCAACATCACCAACTATTCCGGACTGCGCAAGCAGGACCTGATCTTCCGCATCGAGCAGTCACTGCTCGACAAGGACACGGTCATTCGGGGCGAGGGGGTGCTGGAGATCCTGCCGGAAGGCTATGGATTCCTGCGCTCCCAGGACTGGAATTATCTGTACGGGCCCGACGACATCTACGTCTCGCCGTCGCAGATCAAGCGCTTCGACCTGCGCACCGGCGACACCGTCATGGGCCAGGTCCGACCACCCAAGGAGGGCGAACGCTATCTCGCCCTGCTCAAGGTTGAGAGTGTCAACTATGAGGAACCCGACAAGACCAAGTCGCGGATCGCATTTGACAATCTCAAGCCGCGCTATCCTGATCAGCGGATTCGCCTCGAACGCAAGAACAATGATCTCTCGATGCGGGTCGTCGACCTCATGTCGCCGATCGGCAAGGGGCAGCGCGGGCTGATCGTGGCACCGCCCAAGGCCGGCAAGACGATCCTGCTGCAGAAGCTGGCCAACGCCATCACCGAGAACCATCCGGAGTGCTACCTCATCGTGTTGCTGATCGATGAGCGCCCCGAAGAGGTCACCGACATGCAGGAGAACGTCCAGGCGGAAGTGATCGCCTCGACTTTCGACGAGCCAGCGGACCGTCACGTGCAGGTCGCCGACATGGTGATCGAAAAGGCGCGGCGCCTGGTGGAGCATGGCCGTGACGTGATCATCCTGCTCGACTCGATCACCCGTCTGGCCCGGGCGCACAACGTCGTGGTCCCGCACTCCGGCAAGATCCTTTCCGGCGGCGTCGACGCCAATGCCTTGCAGAAACCCAAGCGCTTCTTTGGTGCGGCACGCAACATCGAAGGCGGCGGTTCGCTGACCATCGTGGCGACCGCCTTGATCGACACCGGGTCGCGGATGGACGAAGTGATCTTCGAGGAGTTCAAGGGCACTGGCAACGCCGAGCTGGTGCTCGATCGGCGGCTGGCGGATCGGCGTATCTATCCGGCCATTGACATCAACAAATCCGGTACCCGCAAGGAAGAGCTCTTGCTCGACAAGGACGAGCTCAACCGGGTCTATCTGCTGCGCAACTTCCTGGCCGACATGCCCGTCGTCGAGGCGATTGAATTCCTGCTCGAGCGGATGAAGCGCACCAAGACGAACAAGGAGTTCTTCGCCACGATGGCCCAGTAGTCCGTTGATTCCCGCAACGGGTCGGGTACTGGCAGTGGACTGGGGCAGCAATCGGATTGGCATTGCGGTGAGCGACGAAACCCAACTCGTAGCCACCGCGCTTGCCACGCTGCACCGGCGCCGCGGCCGTCGATTTCCGCTCGGCCCCTTTCTCGATCTGGTCGATCGGGAACACCCGGTCGGCCTGCTGGTAGGACTGCCGGTCGACGACGAGGGGCGCGAAGGCGAATCGGCCCTCGCTGCCCGGGCGTTGGGAGAATCGCTGGCACGGCGCATCGGCCTGCCGCTCGAATGGTCCGACGAAAACTTCACGACCCGTGATACACTGCATCACCTGCGGACGGCCGGCAGCTCGACCTCGCTGGATCGAATTGATGCGCAGGCGGCGGCAACCCTGCTGCAGGAGTGGCTCGACTCGCGGGCGCGCCGATGAAGTGGGGCATCATCGCGGCAGCACTCCTGGCCGCAGCCTGCAACGCCCCGGGTGCGGTCGAACGAGTGCCGATCCCGCCCGGGTCCACCGTGCGTGCTGCCGCAGATTCCCTCGCCGCTCACGGTGTGATTCGCTCGACCACCTGGTTCAGGCTGCGGGCACGCGTGGCTGGTGTCTCGCGCTCCATGCGCGCCGGGATCTATGAGTTGGCGCGCGGTGCGGGTACGACGGCAGCGTTGCGCGCGCTCCGCAACGGCCGCGTGATGGATCTGCCAGTCACGCTGCCGGTTGGCGGGACCATCTTTGACCTGGCCCACAGTGCCCACGACGAGCTCGGCCTCTCCGCCGACAGTGTCATCGCGGCAGCACATGACACCGCCTTGCTGGCACGGTACGCAATTACGGGCCCCAGTGCGGAAGGGTGGCTCCTCCCCGAAACCTTCAACTTCGGTGGCTTTGACGGGGCCCGCGCCGTCGTGGCGCGCTTTGCAGCCGCACGTCGCGACAAGTGGGACAGCAGTTGGACGCGGGAAGCCGCCGCGCAGGGCTTCGATCGCGCGACGCTGCTGACTCTGGCAAGCATCGTTGAGGCGGAGGCAAGTGACTCGGTCGAGCGGCCACTGATTGCCGCAGTGTATCGCAATCGCCTGCGGCTGCGCATGCCGCTGCAGGCCGATCCGACGATCGAGTACGCCTACCTGTTACGGGATGGTCAGCGGAAGGGGCGTTTGTACAACGGCGACTACCAGATGGACTCGCCGTGGAACACCTACCAGCACGCCGGTCTGCCGCCGGGCCCGATCGACAACCCTTCTCGGGCAGCGATTCTCGCCACACTCCGGCCCGCGGCGGTCTCGTACTTGTATTTCGTCGCAGGACCCGATGGACATACGCTCTTTGCCACCACCTATGCAGAGCAACTGCGGAACATCGCCCGGGTCAGGCGCTAGCGGTCGTCAAGTCGAATGTCCGGCGCCAGGCGTCGCTCCATTTCCGCGCCGTGAACTGTGCCAGGGCATAATTGCGTGCCGCAATGTTCCGCTCACGCGGACGCGACGAGAGTCGCCGCAATGTGGCGACGACCTCATCAACGCTCGTGACGCGGTGCGTATGGGGGACCTCGTGCGCGAACAGCACATCGAGCCCGGAACTCATCGCTTCGAGCACCATTCTGGAAAACCCGTCGTGCGACGTGAAGCGGACGACGGCGTCCGATTCACGATACAGGCGGCGGCACGCCTCGGCGGACAGCAGGCCACGGTGCTCGACGTTGGCAGGACCGCCGGAGAGATCACGATTGCCGATCGTCAGAAAACGCACGCCGGGAAGTGCTGTCGCGGCGGCCATCATCGCGCCAGGCTGGTAAATCGCGTCATTGTCTGCCAGCGAATAGTAGATCACGGTGTACGGACCAGTCGGCGCAGGCGGCATGGGCCAATGCTCCGCGCAGCAGGCTGGATTGATCGGCAGCGATGAAGCGATGATCCCACGGTTCGCGAGTTCATCCGTCAGCCATGGCGCGTTCGCTGTATGGCTCAGAAAGCAGCGATTGCCCGAGCGAAGCATCCCGCCGAGCATGCGACCCGCGGTGATGAAGCGGAGCACGTCACTGCCGATCCAATAGCGGTGCGGCAGAAAGCCATGAAGGCGGAGCTGGCCGGCGGCCATCACGGCGTGTTTGTTATCCGTGGTCCAGACGATCACTGGCACCTCGCGCTTCGCTTGGCGGTACAGCGTTGCCAAGTCCGTAAATGCGTGGGCCACGATACCTTCGTGCTCGAATGCAGCGACGATCTGGTCACGCAACAGGTGTCGGCCGTAAAGCTGCACTTCGTTCATTGCCCGTTCCCGGTGCGGGTCGCCATCAGCGCGGCGGCATAGCGTTGCGCCGACTCGGTTTCGCGGCCGTTCAGGATGCCGCTTGCTACAGCCACGCCCCAGAAGCCGGCGCGGATCGCACCGCCCACATCGAGGGGAAGCACGCCGCCGATCACCAGGCATGGACGACCGCCGGCGCGCCGTTGCAGGGCGGAGCAGCCCACGAGTTCCAGCCCGTTGCCAGCATCGGGCTTGGTGCGACTCGCATGCAGCGGTCCAATCCCCCAATAGTCGGCCACCTCCGCCCGTGATACCTCCCGGTCGTCGCCGACCGAAGCCCCGATCACGAAACCGGGCGGGACGATTCGGCGGGCGAGCGTTGGTGCAAGGTCGTCGGGGCCAAGGTGGACACCGGCGGCGCCGGCCGCCAATGCCACGTCGACCCGATCATTGATGATCAGCGGCACCGTCAGCACAGCCATCAACTCCCGTGCCACCACAAGCAGTTCGTGGTCCTGCGCCCGCTTGAGCCGAAGTTGAACAACGGTGACACCGCCCGCCACTGACTGGCGACAGAGAGCAACCAGATCACGACCGGTGGCAAGGGCGTCATCGGTCACCAGCATCAGGCGAAGCGTGGCCGCTAGATTGTCGCGCATGAGCATCAGGGGTGAAAGATGAACTGGGCGACGGTCTCTGCGCGCGGAGCCGCCCGCTGGTTGGGCGGTCACCCATGGATTTACCGGAGCGATGTGGCCGATGGCCCCGAAGCAGCCGGCATTGTCGTCGTCCGCGACGCCAGCGGTCGTTTTCTCGGCCAGGCGCTATATTCGCCGCGGTCGGAGATCCGCCTGCGGCTGCTGGAACGCACCGAACGGACGATCGACACGGCATGGTGGCAGGAGCGCCTCGGCGCCGCCTTCGCGCGGCGAGCCGACATCGATGCAAATGCCTGGCGGGCGGTCCACGGCGAAGGCGACGGACTCCCCGCCCTGGTGGTCGACCGATACGATCGCTGGCTCGTCGTCCAGTTGCTGTCGGCGGCGCTCGAAACCCGGCGGGCGGAAATCGTCGCCGCACTGCAGGCCGTCGCGTCCCCCGAAGGCATCCTCTTCCGCCATGACGTGCCGACCAGAGGGCTGGAAGGATTGCCGGCCCGGGTCGAGTTGGCGAGTGGAACCGTGCCTGAAGCAGTGGAAGTACGCGAGGGCACTGTGCGCTGGATTGCAGCGCCATGGACGGGGCAGAAAACCGGAGCGTTTCTCGACCAGCGCGCCAATCGTCACCTGGCTGGTGCACTCGTCCCGTCCGGTGGTACAGCGCTGGACTGTTTTGCTTATCACGGGTCGTTCGCGCTGCACCTGGCAACCCGGGCGCGCCAAGTGACGGCGCTCGATATCAGCGACGACGCGCTGACCCGTGGAGCAGCCAACGCGGCACTCAACCGGCTGGATACGATTCGCTGGGTCGCCGGCGACGCCTTCGACGTCCTGCCCGCCTGGGCACGCGAAGGTCGGCGTTTCGATGTTGTCGTCGTCGACCCGCCCGCTTTTGCCAAGAATCGGGCGAGCGTTCCGGCCGCCCTGCGGGGATATCACGAGATCAACCGGCGGGCGATGCGACTGGTCGCCCCGGGTGGCTGGCTCCTGAGTGCCAGCTGCTCGTTCCATGTTCAGCGCCCGCAGTTTCTCGACATGCTCGCCCAGGCCGCTGCGTCGAGTGGCCGGCGCGTCACGCTCGACCGGATCCTCGGCCAGGGCGTCGACCACCCGGAGGTCATCACCATCCCTGAAACCGGATATCTCAAGGCGGCAGTGCTTCGCATCGACGACGCCTGACGTCCCGCCGCCGCGATCTCGTAGCCGCAACCGGTTGACGCAGCGGCACCGATTCACGACGTTAGTACATGCTTTCCGCGCAACAACTGCTCGCTACCTCCGACAAGCGCCGGCCGATCCGGTCGCTGCGCGAGCAGTACAACGTCTACATCATGGACCGCGTCGAGCACTACAAGAACTCGATCTCGCGCCAGGAGCTGTTGCGCCAGGCCGAAGAGGCGCTGATCGACCTCCGCCACGACGAACAGTTCCCACTGACCGAAATGCTGATGGAAACGGTGGTTGACGAGTTCATCAAGAAGCGGCTGGGGATCAAGGGGTTCGAGAGCTGGCGGAAATCCTACCCCAAGCTGCGCGCCGGCCAACGCGATCCGACCCATTGGGGTCTCGACGCCAGCCATCTCGTCGCCACGCTGGCGCCGCGGATCGAACCGGGCGACCCCGTCCTGGTCATCGGCGGCGGAGCGGAAGCATCGGCGTACCTCCTCGCCGCCCACGACGCATTGGTGACTTTCATCGACCACGACGTCCGCCTGGTCGAACGGGCTGAGCACCGCATAGCCCTCGAGTCGTTGTCGTCGTCGTTCGAGGCGCTCTGCATGCAGTTCGGGATGTGGTTGCCGAGCGTCGGCGCTGCCTTCCAGCTGGTGGTGCTTGACGCTGGCACGCTGGCCTCGCTTAACCCGGGCGAACGGCGGGTGCTGCTCGGCGAGTTGCAACAGATCACGGTACCGGGGGGCCTCCATGCCGTGGTGCCGGATGCCATGGGCGGCGGAGCCGAGGGACTCGCGGGTCATTACGCCCAGTGGCAGCGCGAGCCGCTGCCGCATGCCGGCCGCCCGCGCCGCGGAGCGCCGTCGCGCGGTGCCCTGTTCAGCTGCCCGCCTCTCGCCGAACCGACTCGACAGCAAGGCGCCCGCGCCTGAAAAGCAAAGGGCCGGCGAAACGCCGGCCCTTTGTACTTCACTCGCCAACCCGCGGCGAGTGCCGCGAACAACTACTCAGCTCGCAGCCTTCTTGGTCGCCTTCTTGGCCGACTTGCGGGCCGACTTCTTGGCGCGCTTGGCGCCCTTCTTCGCGCCACGCTTGGCGCCCTTCTTCGCGCGCTTGGCGCCCTTCTTCGCGCCGCGCTTCGCGGCCTTCTTCGTGCCGCGCTTCGCGGCCTTCTTCGCGCCGCGCTTCGCGGCCTTCTTACGAGCTGCCATGGAGCCTCCCTGAAGAGTTGGTTGCGCGAGCATCGTCGTACGCGCGATGGTCTCGCGGCGACGCGCCCGCACCAGGTGCGGAGTAGCGTCGGCATATACAAGATCGAAAGTTTCTCGCAGCGCGCAATACCCCCCGCACTACGGAACCCCCAGCAGCGCATCACCTTCCACCGATCTTCCACATCAAAAAACGCCGTCTTCGACCGATCCACCGATCGTCACCGTGCTCCATATGGCGACACACATCAACAACACACGGCGACAACACACAGTGGTCAGCGATTGGTCACAATCGCCGCAACGCCAGTATTCATGCTGCTTTGCACATGATGATGCCGACCAACACCGCGCGACGTACGCGCTGCGCGACGCTGGTACGCCGCACGGTGAGGCGCAGCGCGACATGCCCGTCGACACCGTCCGGATCTGCCGATTTTTCCTCGGAGCGGCCGCCGCCGGGTCGGTCGGCCAACCGGCGGCGAACCGCCACGAACGCAATTTTTTCTTGCCGCCCGCTGGCCGGCCGGTCTTGGGCTGAGGGGTCGGGCGACGCATATTTCCGCCGGCCTTCACCAGCAGGAACCGCATGCGCGCATTAATCAAAGCCGCTCCCGGCGTCGGGATGGATCTCGTCGACCGCCCGATCCCGTCGTTCGGGACTCGCGATATCCTGATCAAGGTCCATCACGCCGGTGTGTGCGGAACCGATCTGCACATCTGGGAATGGGATGCCTGGGCCGCCGGGCGACTGCGACCGCCGGTGATCATCGGGCATGAGTTTGCCGGCGAGGTGGTGGACATGGGCGATGAAGTCATGGCCGAACATCACTTCGCCGTCGGCGATCTGGTCACCGCAGAAGGTCATGTCATCTGCGGCCACTGTGTGCCGTGCCGCACCGGCAACGGCCACCTCTGTATCCGAACCTCAATCATCGGCGTCGACCGCGACGGAGCCTTCGCCGAGTTCATTGCGATGCCGGCAACCAACGTCATGCACCTGCACGGAATCCCGACCGAAATCGGCGCGATCATGGACCCGATCGGCAACGCTGTTCACACCGCCCTCGAGGGGAGCGACATCGCCGGCAGCACCGCGCTGGTGCTGGGTTGCGGCCCGATCGGCTGCTTCGCGACCGGGGTCCTCCGGGCCGCTGGCGCCTCCCTGGTAATTGCCTCGGACTTCAACGACATTCGCCGCGGGCTCGCCTCGGCCATGGGAGCGCACCATGTCATCAATCCCGCCTTTGACGACGTGGTCGCCCGAGCCCGTGAGCTGACCGGCGGACTTGGCGTCGACCTGGTCTGCGAGATGAGCGGACACCCCTCGGGACACGCGACGGCGTTCGCCGCCGCCCGCCCAGGTGGCCGCGTCAACCTGCTTGGCACGCCGAGCCGGACGACCGAAGTCGACTTCGCCCGCGATGTCATC
This sequence comes from Gemmatimonadales bacterium, assembly GCA_036499125.1. GTDB lineage: Bacteria > Gemmatimonadota > Gemmatimonadetes > Gemmatimonadales > GWC2-71-9 > Palsa-1233. The sequence goes on along the minus strand of DASYEH010000009.1, from coordinate 100,043 downwards.
TTCAAGGGCCTGACGCTGTATGGCGTGACTGGCCGCAAGATGTACTCCACCTGGATTCACATGATGCGCCTGCTGCAGTCCGGCCAGCTCGATCCGCGCCCGGTCATCACCCACCGATTCCCGATGGATCGCATCGCCGACGCAATCGGGGTGATCAAGGACGGCACCGCTGGCAAGGTGATCCTCGAGGTGGCATCGTGACTCGGCAGCCCTCGCGTCTCGACCACCGCATCAACGATCAGCTCGCCCAGTTCCAGCGCGACGGCGTCTACAAGCGCTTCAACTACATCGAAACGCCGCAAAGCGCGCGGGTGACAATGGAAGGGCGCGGCGAGGTGATCATCCTCTCGTCCAATAACTATCTGGGCCTGAGCGATCATCCGACGGTCGTCGCGGCCGGCAAGCTCGGCCTGGATTACTTCGGGGCCGGTACCGCATCGGTCCGCTTCATCTGCGGCACCTTCACCGTGCACCGGGAGCTGGAGGCGGCCTGCGCCCGCCTGGTCGGCATGGAGGCGTCAGTCTCGTTTGTGTCATGCTGGAATGCCAATGAGGCGCTGCCTGCCACGGTCCTGACCGAGCGGGACCTGATCCTCTCCGACCAGCTCAATCACGCTTCAATCATCGATGGTCTGCGACTCGCCAAGTCGATTGCCAAGTGCGAGACCGGCGTCTTCAAGCACGGCGACTATGCCGACCTCGACCAGAAGCTCGCGGCAGCTTCCGATCGCGAGGTCAAGATGGTGGTCAGCGACGGCGTCTTCTCGATGGAAGGCTCCATCGTGAACCTGCCGGCCCTGATCGAGGTGTGCCGCCGTCACGGCGCCATTCTCTGGCTCGATGACTCTCACGCGACGGGCGTCCTCGGCGCCCGCGGTCGCGGCACCGCCGAACACTTCGGCCTGGAGGGTGAGGTCGACATCATCACCTCGACCCTCGGGAAAGCGCTCGGCGGGGCGGCCGGTGGGTTCGCAGCTGGTTCGTCGGCACTCTGCGATTACCTCATGCAACGCGCCCGGCCCCAGCTCTTCACCAACGCACTCCCCCCGACCGTCGCCGCGTCAGCCATGGCCGCCATTGAGGTCCTCGAAGCAGAGCCAGAGCGGGTCGACCGGCTGCGGTCCAACACCCGCCGTTTCCGCGAAGGACTCCTCTCCCTCGGGTTTCACCCGCTATCGGGCGATACTCCCATTGTGCCCGTGATTCTAGGCGAAACGGCCGCCGCGATCCGGATGAGCGAACTCCTGCTGGATGAAGGGGTGTTTGTCACCGGATTCGGCTTCCCCGTGGTGCCGCAGGGTCAGGCACGGGTGCGCTGTCAGATCTCAGCCGCCCATTCGCAGGAGGACCTGGACCAGGCGCTTGACGCCTTTGCCCGGGTGGGGCGCCAGCTCGGCCTGGTCTGAGCAACGGTCCGCTCCTTGCGATGTCAAGGATCAACGACCTTTCAGGAGACCACCCGATGTCGGCTTTTGGATCCCGTGTTGCGCTGAGTGCGCTTGCCCTGATGGCGGCAGCTGCGCCTCGCCTTCACGCCCAGCGTGACGATTCCTTCACCTGGAGCCTGGGCGTCGAAGCCGGCGTGCTGGGATTCCAGACCCAGGCCCAGACCACGACGAAATACATCCCGTCGGTTGGCGCCAACTTCCTGATCATGGCCGGCCGCGGTGGCCTGCTGGTGGGCTTCGATGAGGGCATCGGAACCGACGAAAATGCGTCGGCCGTGATCCTCTTCAACGATATCCGGAAGTACCAGGCCATCCTGATGGCCTTCCCCGTCAAGGGCGCGGTGCAGCCGTATTTTGGCGGTGGAGCGGGCATCATGCAGATTGTCGGTCCGCGAGTTGACAAGGATCTGGTCACTGACCCAACCGCGCAGGCGTCGCTGGTTGCTGACGCCAAGGAGCGGGGATCGAGCGGATTCCTGACCCTGGTCGGCGGCGTCCAGGGCCGCGCCGGGCGCGTCACCATCTTCGCCCAGTACCAGGTGACCACGTCACCAAGCGATGACCGCCTGATGCACGGTGCGACGCAATCGCTGATGGGCGGCATTCGGCTCAACCTCGGCAGCGCACGTGATGGAGTGAGCGCCGGCGGCTACTGAATCAGCGCTGACACTGCAGCATATCGGGCCCGCGGCGACTTCAGTTGCTGCGGGCTCGTTGCTATCCGGCTGAAGGCGTCGTAGCCCACCGATGCGGTCGTCCAGCGGAGGCGACACGATACGCCAGGTCGCTGAACGCGGCAGCCATCACGGCGCCCTGCAGGAGCAGGGTACCTCCGGGCAACCGCAGCCGTGATGGTAGATCGCGCCGAAGCTGTCGGAGCAGTTCGCCCCGAGTCACGATGTCATCATCGAGCAGGTGCACTATCGCGCCGGACCTCGCATGCTCAGCCGCCGCAATCATTCCACTGGCCACACGATCGGCGTGAACAACCGGCAACTGGGCCCGGAGCGGTCCGACCGGCAACCAGAACGGCCCCACCGGCAGCGCCACCGACGGCGGCATCGAGTTCGTTCCGGCGATGAGGACCAGACCCGGTCGGACCAGCACCAGATCCTGCGTCAGCGCCGCAGCGCGCACCAGGGCCTCGGCCGCACATTTGGCCTGAGTGTAGACTCCGCGGCGCGCCGGAGTCGGTTCCAGCGCCGCAGCCGTATCAAGCATGATCGGCCGGGCCGACGCGGTATCGAGCACCACCAACGAGCTGACATGCACCATGCGGATCCCGGCAGCCGCCGCAAGCGTGGCGGCGGTACCGTCCACCAGCGAACGACGTACGGCGGCCGCGTCGCCATCGAGCTGGCCGGCCGCATGAAAGAGCACGTCGGCACCGTCGACAAGCCGACGCAGCACGCCGCCGTCGAGCAGGTCGCCCACGATCCACTCAACGCCGTCGTGCGGGGGGCGCGGCGACCGCGTCAGCGCGCGAACCGCAATTCCGCGAGCGCGCAACGCCGCCAGCAGCGGCGCGCCGATTCGACCCGTCGCCCCGGTGACGGCGGCAACCCTCATCGATCAACCGGCGGCGGATCGAAGGGGCGACCGCTGAGCGCATCGGCAACGATCCCTTGCACCCGGGTCAGCCGAGCATCCCACGTCATGCTGTCGGCCACCGCGCGCATCGCCGCCTGCTGTGTCCGACGATCACCGGGCGCCACTGCCGCAAGCAAGGCGGCATCCCATTCATCCACGGTGGTTGCCCGACTGACGACATCAGCAAAGCGATCGATTTCCGGGGTGGGCATCGAGACGATCGGCTTTTCCATCGCGAGATATTCCCGCAGCTTGATCGGGTTGGCGAAGTGCACCTGTTGGGTCGCGCGGTACGGAATGATGCTGACGTCAAAGCGTCGGCCGTAATCCGGCAGGAGGTCGTAGGGACGCCGCCCGATGAAGTGCAGATTCGGAAGCTGCGGCACGGCGGGTACCGCCACCCGGCCAACCATGACGAACGACCAGTCGGGATGCCGAGCGGCCAACGCGCTGACCAGGTCGAGGTCGATCCACGCTTCGATCAGGCCAAAAAATCCGATCACGACTCCCGACAACGCCGCCATCTCGGCGGGGAGCGGTAGCGAGGCATCCGCTGCGCGTCGAAAATGCTCGACGTTGACGCCGTGCGGCGAGACTGCAACGTGGCGTGCAATCAGTGCCTTTCTTGCCACCAGGGTGTGCGAGGTCACGAAGACGATATCCGCTCGCTGACTCAGCGCAGTATCCATCGCTGCCACGCTCGATGCGTCAACGTCAGGAAGTGCGGAATAGTCGTCTACGCAATACTGCACCACCAGGTCTTCACCAACCGCGCCAGCCAGTGCACCAACGTGCGGCACGGCAAACCACGATACGACCGCCCCACCCGCTCGACGCGCGCTGGCCGCCGCCCGGCGTACCGCGAGTCGCAGCAGCCATTGATTGAAGGCGGCGACACCGGGGACCCGTCGGAACGGGAGCTGCAACAACGTCCGCACTTCGACGTTGGCCGACGGATGGCGAGCCGGCCGCAACGCGCCGACAACCTTCCGAATCAATCGGCGCATGTCTCGACCGTTGGTTTTTGGCGCCCGCAATCCAGGGCATTCGAAATACCGGACCTGCGACCGTTCGCCAAGCCAGCGCGCCACATGATGCGCCGAGGTGCGATTTTCGGCATCCCAGTCGGTGCCGAAATACAGATAGGTCACCTGTGACGGATCGAACGGCGCGGTCATCGCCCGGCCGTCAATGCGGCGCAAGGTGGCGCGATCGCCGCAAGGATCCGGGGCATGGCCTCAGCCGTGTGCGCATGGACATCGTGCAGCAGCAGAATGTCACCGGGAAGGAGCGGTCGCTCCGTCAGCGCGGCGACCAGGACCCCTGCCTCGCCGAGCTGGAAATCCTTGGGGTCGCGATTCCAGAGCACCACGGCATTCCGTTGCCACCAGACACCGCAGAGTTTGGCGGCGGTGAGCTTGCCATGGGGCGGACGAAAGAGCGGCGCGGGGCGCCCGGTCAGCTCCTCGACCAGTGCGCGCGTCCGCCGCGTTTCCTCCAGCAGTGTGCGCGCCGACGTCACCGCCGGCTCCGAATGCGTCCACGAGTGATGACCGACGGCGTGCCCCTCGGCCGCCAGTCGACGAACCAGTGATGGGTGCCGTTCCGCGCGTTCACCGATCACGAAAAAGGTCGCCTTGGCGTTCCGCGCGGCGAGCGCGTCGAGGATTCGCGGTGTCCACTCGGGATGCGGACCATCATCAAACGTCAGCGCGACCGAACGGTCACCCGCGGGCAGCGACCCGATCAGCATCGACCGCGGCATCACCGCCAGCAGCGCAGCCTTGACCGCCTGGCGGAATGGACTGGGTCGGTACGCTTCGACGGTCATGGCTACGCCGCCGCCAGCGAGTCGGCGAGTTGATGGCAGAGGGCGACCAGCGTGAGACCGCTGTTCGCGACACCGCCACGGCGCAGCAAGGAGCCATCGCACACATAGACTCCAGGCAATGCGTCCACGGCGAAAAAATCGAGCCCGCCGGCTGACGGATCGAGGGCGTCGCTGGCGGTACCAGAGTGGTGGGCCGCCGTGCGGTAATCCCATTGCGCCGGCGGGATCACCTTGCGGTCGACGATCTCCGCGGCCATGTCGACCAGGAATTGTTCGAACCCATCCTGGTATGCCTCATGTTCCGCGGCGGTGACGCGCCAGTCGAGCGCGGGAAGGCGCTCCGGGCGGATCCGGACGCCACGTTCGGCAAGCGGCTCCTGCTCGCCGAGCATTAGCACCGAGTAGTAGTCGCCAACGAATCCTGCCTTGGTCTTGAAGAGGATCGCTTCTCGCAGCGCTTCAAGGTTCATCAGCAGCTGCCAGATCTTGCGCGGCGAAAACGGGTCATTCCGCAGGTCGGACAGGATGTAGCGCGCTTCGCCGGTAATCGACCGCACGTCGAGCGACCTCGCCGGCCGGAGATAGAACACACTCTTGAGGTCGCGGGCCTGATAGACGAATCCCGCGCGGACACTGGCCGGCCCGGTTTCGTAGCAGGAGATCGACTTGAGCACACTGTCCGGTTTGAGCCGCACCTTGGCAACGTACGCCATGGGGTGGTCGTGGTAGCCGCCGTACGTCACGTCGGTCTGACCGCGCGCCGCAGCGAGCACCGCCGGCGTTGCCAGCCCACCAGCCGCGACGATGACGCAATCGGCCGGCAAGGATTCGTCACCCTTGTCGCTGCGAACCAGCACTGTCCCGGCAACACCGTTGGACGCCGGTACAATGGAGTTCGCGTGTCCGTACACCACCCGGACCGGATCACCAGGAAATGCCCGGTCGGCCTGTTGCCAGAGATTGACCCGCGCGTGCGGCACCACCATGTGCGCAGTCGCACCGCGCCCGGGGGAAGCGGCCGCATTGCGTTCGCCGATCGCGCGCGTGGCTGCAATCTCTGCAGCGGACATGAAGAGCTGCCAGGCACGAGCGTAATACGGGGCGAACTCGTCCGGATCAATGCCGCTTGCCAGCAGGTCATCACGGTCGAGTTCGATCAGCGCGTTGTGCCAGTAGTTGGTAGTGCCCCCCAGGCCAGCACCGCGATTGATCGTCGAGGCTACGCCGCCGGTCGGGCAGTCGATATCGCCGAGCAGCGGATGGCGATGCGCTGACTGCTCGACCACCGTCACGGCGTATGCATTGCGCAGCCGCATCGCCAACACCGATCCGCACAATCCGGCGCCGATCACGACCAGCCGGGGCTTGTTGCTCATGGTCACCAGGCACCTGTTTCAATGGGTGGCGAATCGGGGCGGCCCGTCATGGCTGCATCGGCAGTCCCGCTCCAGACCACGGCAAAAAATACGCCGATCATGCCGCCGCCGGCTGCCAGCAGAACCGGAGCGGCCAGTCGACCGCGCGCGTGATGCCGATACGCGGGGTCACCACGATCGTACCAGGGATTGCAGACCGCCGGAGCAGCCGCAGCGGGCTGCGCAACGTCATCCGCATGCCATCTTGCTCACCGGTCACGGCGAACGCCTGAGCGACCTTGCCGGGACCGTTCGTGAGCTGCCGATCGGCCACCAGCCCTCGCCGGACGCGGATCACCTCGATCCCGTCGCGCGGGATAACCGCACGAATCAACACGGCGCCACCGTCATCATTGGTGGGCGCCGTAATGTTGAGACACCAGTGCAATCCATATGACCGGTAGACGTACCAGCTTCCCGCCGGTCCCCACACTCCTCGGTAGAGGGCATGTGACCGTCGACGCCAGGCGTGGGCGGCAGGATCGTGTTCACCAAGGTAGGCCTCAGTCTCGACAATGATGCCGGAAACACGCGCGCCCCCGAGATCGGAGGCGAGCGTGCGGCCGAGAAGTTCCCGCGCGACCGCGGCCGACCGCGGGCTCAGCGCGAGCGCGGTTTCGAACTCGGACGAGCCGATGCAGCCTTCTTGGCCGACTTGGGTGTCTTGGGAGCAGTCTTCGCCGCCTTCACAGTCTTCGCCGTCCTGGCCGGCGCTGGCGGGGCGGCAACCGTCACCTTGCCGGCTGGTTTCTTGGCCCGCGCGCCGCCGCGCGACGGAGCCTTGTTTGCGGGCGCGGGCGCGACGAGAGCCGGCGCTGTCGGCGGCAGTGCTGCCGCGACGGTGGCCGGCGGAGCGTCGTTGGTCGAGGTCGCATTGAGGTCGATGACACCAACCATCTGCAATGGCGACCGCGACGCCGAGCGCGACCCGCCACGGAATCGCAATGCTGCTGGCGCACGCGGCGCCGGGGGCGGCGCGCCATCCGTTGGCGCGGCCGTCGCATCGATCAGCGGGCGGACCTGCATGGCGAGGTTCGCCTTGTGGGGCGAAATCTCATACTCGCTATCACTCACCATCCGGACATCGGCGATTTCGGCGTCGTTGGCCTGCCGGAGCAACTTGAGAAAGCGCACCGGCTCCAGAAGCACGTCTTCCTTGGCATGCAGCGCGGCCATCCGTGCCCGCAGCGCTTCCTGCGGCACCGGGGCCGGCAGCTCGCCCAGCGCGCGCGCCATCAAGTGAAACGCTTCGGCCAGTGTGAGGCCGGACGGCATGTGGCTCGGCCGGGCCGGTGCGCGTGGCGCGGCCGGCGCGGCACTCTCCTCGTCGGCTGGTGCCGCAGCGCTGGCACTGCGTCCCCGCCCTCGTCCACCGCGGCGGCGGCGTGAAGCCGGGGCCTCGCCGTCACGCGCTGGTGCCGCAGCAACTGCAGTCGCTGGCTTCGCGGCGGGCTTGCCCGCGGGCGGCAGCGCCACGTCGAGCTGGCCATTCTCGAGCTTGATCACGGTGATCAGGCCGCGGTTTCCGGCCTCGGTCACGAACTTGCTGAAGCGGTTGAAGCCGGCGCGAGCCTCGTCGAACTCCGGATCAATGTGCTGCATCACCTGCTTGAGGCGATCCGCGCGCATCACATCGTGATTGCGAACCATCTGCTCGATGGCCACGGTGACGAGCTCCCAGGGATCATGCGGAACCGCGCTGCCTTCCGCTTCCTTGCTCAGGCCTGCCAGGTCACTGTAGGAGTAGTACTCGTCGCAGTTCTGGATCAGGATGTCGCTCGCCGATTCGCGAATGCCGACACCGATCACGTACTTGCCATACTCCTTGAGCTTGAGCACCATCGATGAAAAATCGCTGTCGCCCGAGAGGAGGATGTAGGTGCCGATTTCCGGACGGGTAAAGACCAGCTCGATTGCATCGACCGCCAGCCGGATGTCGGTCGCGTTTTTCTTGGCGGTGCCGAACGCCGGTGCGAAGATCAGGTCGATCGACGCCTCCGACAACGACACGATGTACTGCGGGTACCGACGCCAGTCCGCGTAGGCACGCTGGACGGCGACCTTACCCTTGATGATGTCGCTGTTGAGCAGCGTGCGAAGCTCCTTGGCGAGATCCGACCGCACCCCGAGGGTGACGTTGTCGAAATCGATGAGGAGCGCTGCGTTGGGCGCATGATGGTGAATGACGGGTGCAGCAGGGAGATGGTGGGCTGGCACGGCCGTATGCGGCCGGGGAGCCCGGTGTGCGGGAAGCGGTTTCACGAAGGTACCGGTTTGGCCGTCCCGGTCTCGCCGTCTGCCGCGCCTTTCGCGCAATGCGCGAGGCAGCGACAGCGATCGATGATCGAGACTGCACGTCAAGCAGCGGGACCGGCCCAATGCCGATCGGAAGCGCTGCGCTCGCCAAGTGCCGAGCGGCTGGAAGGTAGTCGCGCCTGACGGACGAGGCTAGCCGATCGGCAGCCAGCGGGCACCAAGACGGGCCAACCGCCGCTGACCTCGAGCGGCCTGAAAACGCAGGGTCTTGCGGCTCGCCTGCCAGCGCCGGCCAACGGGACCCATGGCAACCCATGCGTGGTAGGCCGGCCAGATCCGGTCCGTCACGATCGCCCGCCACGCCTCGGTCGTCGCCGCAGCGGTCACTTCGGGGGCACGTCGCAGCCCGTTGTCGATCATCGCCCGGCGCAGTTCGGCGTCGGATCGCAGCCGGTCGATGGCGCCGACCAGGCCGTCATAATCGCCCACTTCCAGATAGTCGAGCTCCGAGCGGCGTTCATCCCGGTAGGCAGACTCGCGTCCCAGAATCGCCGGAACGCCGGCAATCCAGGCGTTATAGAGCTTCGATGCCGGCTTGCGATCATCACTCGGCGCGGGGCGCGCCGAAAATCCACGCACCGCGATGATGGCGTCGACCGAGCGGTAGTCGTGCCAGTCGCTCGCGAGGTGATAGCTCTCGGGTGCGCCATGATCAAACGATTTTGCCGGCGCACGCCAAGTGAGCTGGCGCGCTGCCAACGCAGCGCGCCAGCGTGACGACCGCAGCTCCGGCACCAGGTTCTTGGCGTTGCCAAGATAGGAAATGTTTTCGAACCGTTGGCCACGCGCGAGATCGCGAGGAATGAGCCCCGGCTGTGGCCAATGCCGCACATGGATGAACGACGGACCAAACCGTGTCATCGACCGGTTCTGCACGATGTGCAGGTTGGCACCGCTATACGGCGGCAGGTCTGCCGACATGTCAACCACGAACCGGGTGGCGGTGGCGGTGACCCGCTCCGTGAACTTCCCATCGATCGCGGCGAGCGATTCGCGATGGGCAAGTACGATCCCATCGGTCGGAAGCTCGCGCACCAGCTGAGAGGGTATCCCGGCGCGGTTGAGGCGCAGGGCGGTCTGCACGGTCCAGATATACGGGCCGAAGTCAAAGCCTGGCCAATAACTGTCGGCGGTTTCGGGAATATCGCCCACTGGCCAGAAGGTGGGATGCAGGTAGAAGTGCAGTGTCTCGGCGATGTGATCTTGCGTCATGAATGATGCTCCGATATTGGCCCAGGCTAGCCGATCGGCAACCAGCGCGCGCCAAGCCGCGCCAAAGCCCGTTGGCTCCGGACTGCCTGGAAACGCAGGGTCTTCCGGCCCACGCGCCAGCGCTGGCCCGTGGGACTCATTGCGGTCCACTCCTGATAGGCCGGCCAGATCCGGTTGAAGACGATCGCCCGCCAAGCCTCCGTCGTGGCGGCGGCTGTGACCTCCGGCGCACGCCGAAGACCGTTCTCGATCATCGCCTCCCGCAGCCCGGCGTCGGATCGCAACCGGTCAAGTGCCCCGACCAGTCCGTCATAATCGCCCACTTCCAGATAGTCGAGCTCCGAGCGGCGTTCCGCTCGGTAGGCAGATTCGCGACCCAGAATGGCCGGAACACCCGCAGCCCAGGCGTTGAAGAGCTTTGACGCCGGCTTGCGGTCATCGCTCGCCGCCGGGCGCGCCGAAAAGCCGCGCACCGCGATGATGGCATCGACCGTGGTGTAGTCCCGCCAATCGCCGGCGAGGTGGTAACTCTCCGGCTCGGCGTAGTCGAATGCCTTTGCCGGTGCACGCCAGGTAAGCTGTCGATCGGCCAGCGCGGCTAGCCAGCGAGGCGACCGCAACTCCGCGACCAGGTTCTTGGCATTGCCGAGATAGGAAATATTCTCAAATCGCTGGCCGCGACCACGGTCGCGGGGAATCAGCCCGGACTGTGGCCAGAGGCGCGAATAAATGAACGAAGAACCGTAGCGTGTCATCGCATGATTCTGGACAATATGCAGGTTGGCGCCGCGATATGGCGCCAGGTCGGCCGACATGTCAACCACAAACCGGGTGGCGGTGGCGGTGACCCGCTCCGTGAACTTTCCGTCGATCGCGGCCAGCGACTCGCGTTGCGCAATGACAATGCCGTGTTCGGGAAGTTCGCGCACCAACTGACACGGTATTCCGGCGTGCGTGAGGCGCAACGCGGTCTGCACGGTCCAGGTGTACGGACCGAAATCAAACCCCGGCCAGTAGGCGTCGGCGGTTTCCGGGATCTCACCCATCGGCCAGAACGTGGGATGCAGGTAGAAATGGAGTGTAGGGGTCCGATCATCCTGCGCCATGAACGAGTCTCCGGGCGGAACAACAGTTAGCCAATCAGCTGTCCCGGATCAGCGTGGGGCAGCTGCAGGCGGAACAGGAATGTCGTCCCTTCTCCTTGTGCGGTGCGGATAGTGAGTTCGGCTCCCATCGCCTCGACAAGTTTCCGACAGATCGACAATCCTAGTCCCGACCCCGAAAATGCGTAATCGCCCGGTTGCTGACGGCGGCGGAACGGCTCGAACAATGTTGGCATCGCGGCCGCCGGCACCCCGCGTCCGGTATCGCGCACGGAACACTCCACCACCTCGCCGCCGATCTCGGTCACCTTGACCTCGACGTATCCCTCTGACGTGAACTTGAGCGCATTGGTGGTGAGGTTGAGCAGGACTCGATTGATCGCGCCAGGGTGCCCGTACCGGCGGTCGCTTGCCGGCCCCTCGAATCGCAACTCGAGCCCCTTCTCCTCCGCAATCGGCAGCACGATGTCGCGCACCGATTCGAGTACCTCGGCGAGCGCGAATGGCTGCCGGTCACGTCCGACCAGGCGGTCGCCACCGCGAACCAGTTCGATCACGTCGCTCGCCACCGCGTTGAGCCCGAATGCCGCAGAATAGATCAGGCCCAGCTGGCGTTCCTGCAGCGTCGACAACGGCCCGCTCCGCCCGTGCAACATCGTTTCAGCCAGGAAGAGAATCGACGTGAGCGGCGAGCGCAGGTCGTGCGCCACCTCCACGATCAGGTCGAGCCCGCTCGGTCCGGTCATCCGGTCCTGAAAGCGTTCCGACCAGCGCGGTTCCATCGCGGACGCAACCCGCTCGGTGGCCCGCAACAGGCCGACGCATTCCGCCGCGTCAAGGGAGTCGGTGTGCAGCAGCAACTGGCGGCGCAGTAGTGTTACGACACGACGATTGAGCATCGACGTCATCTGATCGTCGACCGCCTCGCCTCCTTCCGCAACGCCGGTGACCAACCCGACCACCTCCGCAACCGCTGCGGCCACTTCGCCTTGCGAAATGGCGTCCTCCGCAAACGCTCGCCAGTCGTTCACCAGCGCTTCGGCGGCTTCATCGAGACTGGCTCGCGTGCCGGTGGCCAGCGCGGGCACTATTCGCCGCGATCTTCGCGCTGCAGCCCGTGCTTCTCCATCAGCCGGTACAACGTCGTGCGATCAATGTTCGCCTGTCGAGCGGCCTTGGACATGTTGCCCGCGGCTCGCGCCACCAGGCGGGTGAGGTAATCACGCTCGAACTGCGCGATCACCCGGTCCTTCACATCATGGAACGGTCCGTCGAGTTGCGGCGCTGCTGGGCGTTCCGCCACGACTTCCGCGTCATCATACAGTGGGATGTCGCCCGGCTCGATCAGCTGCTCCGGCTCGACTAGCACCGCCACGTGCTCGATCACGTTCTGCAGCTCGCGCACGTTGCCACGCCACGGCCGTGATCGCAAAAACTCGATGCTCGACTCACTCAGGCGCGGCGCTCGATCAGCCATCTGCCGATGCCGGTGCCAGAAGACGCCGAGGAAGTGATTCGCCAGCAGGGCGATGTCCTCAGGCCGCGACCGCAATGGCGGCAGCGTGATGGGCACCACCCGCAACCGGTAGAAGAGATCGCCACGCAGGACGCCGCGCTCCACCGCTTCCTGCGGGTCACGGTTGGTCGCCGAGACGAATCGCACGTCCACCGGGTCACCGGCCACTTCGGCCCCGACCCGTCGCACCACGCCGTCCTGGACCACGCGCAACAGCTTGGCCTGCAGCGGCAGCGACATCTCGGTCAACTCGTCGAGAAAGAGCGTGCCGCCATTGGCCGTTTCGAGCAAGCCGGGCTTGTCGCGGTCCGCGCCAGTGAAGGCGCCCTTGCGATGGCCGAACATTTCTGATTCCAGCAGCGGCTCTGGCAGCGCGGCGCAGTTGATCGGGACCATCGCCTTCTTGGCCCGGCGCGAGTGCTGGTGGATGAACTGCGCAATGACTTCCTTGCCGGTTCCGCTCTCCCCGCTGATGAAGACGGACGCGTCGGTCGGCGCGACCTTGCGCGCCAGCTCGACGGCCTTGCGAAAGGTCGGTGAAATCCCGATCAGGGCGTGCGTGTCGGAATGCGAGTGTTGCCGCAAGATCTGTGATCGGAGGTCGGCAGCCTCGCGTCCCTTGAGGATCGCGTGAGTCGCCCGGCCGATAAGGACTTGCAGGTGAGTGGCGGAAAACGGCTTGGGCAGGTAGTCCCAGGCGCCCATGCGGATCGCTTCAATGCTCGATGGAACGCTGGGATTGCCGGTCATCACGACGACCAGGCAATCGCGGTTCGCCTCAAGCGTGGCATTCAGGAGCTCAAGTCCCGGGACCTGCGACATGAAGAGATCGACCAGTACGAGGTCGAACTGCCGCCGCCGCACTAGCTCCAGTGCTTCCTCGCCCCGCCCTGCCAGCGTGATGTTGTACCCCTCGTCGCGCAGCACCGACGCACAGCTCTCACGGAGCGTACGCTCGTCATCGACAATCAGGATACGGATCGACGCCTTGATCTCTGGCGGCAGCGACAGCACGTCGCGACCCGAAGGCAGATCCGGGGAACCGACATCCGGTCCGGTTCCGGTTACAACAGTCATGGGCAGTGCTCCTGGTCACCCTGAGGCCGTGGGACGGGTCCAGCACCCTTCCCAAGGCGAAAACCGTGCCGCGACTGTGGTACTGGTCCATCGAAACCGCGGTCCATATAACCTATATCGTGGCCTCGACCGCGCAGGTGTGTCGCGATGACACCACTCCCGTTGTGCTTCCGCCACAGATAATGCGTCAAAGTGTAGCCGGAACCCGGCGATCCGCGGTATCATGCTTGCATTGACTGGTGCGGGCCGGGCGACACACCGCCCCCGGGAAGGCGTCCGGGCTACCTCAATTGCAGGGCTTATGAAGAATCTTGCATCGCTGTCCAGCAACTTGCCCTCCCCGATCGGGACCGGAACCGCGATGGCGGCGGCCGCGTCCCCGACCAGCCAAGGTCCCAAGGGCAACCAGATCCTTCGCTACCTGAACGCGATCAAACGGGTCAAGTGGCTCGTCCTGCTGCTGACCCTCGTTGGACTCGGCGGCGGCTACCTGTTCAGCCGACTGCGCCCCCAGCGGTTCGTCGTCTCTGGCCAGATCCTGATCGCCCCGAGCGAGAGCCCGACCTTCGTGGGAGATCAGTGGAGCGTCTACTTCAAGAACTATGCGGTGATCACGCCGGTCGTGGTGGCGCGGCGCCTGTATATCAAGGGACCGAAGCGGATTGGTGGACCGCCGCTGCCGCTCGGGCCAAGCGGCCCGAACGCCGGCCTCTTCAATGGCTTTACCCTGGCGCCCTCCTTCGACCTCGGCAGCTACCGGTTGAAGATCGCCAGCGATGGCAAGAGCTGGCAGCTGACCAATATCAACCTGAACAAGGTCGAGCACGGCGTGGTCGGCGACAGCGTCGGCCGTCTCTTTGGCTACGCGTGGCTGCCCCAGATCGGCAAGCCCTGGTACGGACAGACCTTCGAGTTTGACGTGATGACGCCGCGCGAAGCTGCCGATGGCGTCCTCGCCGACCTGACTGTGACACCAATGCCAGCCCGCCTGCCGCGTTTCCTCAACCTGACGCTGAAGGGCCAGGAATCAAATCAGACCGCGGGTATCCTCAACGACCTGATGAGCACCTTTGTGCAGTCCGCCGGCGTGACCAAGCTTTCCGACGTAAATGGCGCCGTTCGCGGGCTCGACTCGCAGCTCGCCATTGCGACGTCACGGATGAACGCGGACGACAAGGCGCTCCAGCAATTCCAGATCAAGACGATCACCGCGCCGCGCGACGTCTTCCAGGTGACGCCCGGACTGCAGTCAACCACGCCCAGCGCCTACGGCACCTACATCAAGACCAGCACGGAAACGGATCAGCTCCGGACCCAACGTCGCGATCTGAAGTCGGCGCTCGACAAGCTGATCGCCGGCGCTCCCGGTGCAACCGACCTCTACGCGTCGAACTCGGTGGTGACCAGCTCGTCCCCGCAACTGCTCTCCTTTGTCACCGAACTGAGCCAGGATGAACTCCAGTACAACCGGTTGCTGGTCAACTACACCGCCATCGCCCAGACACCAACCGTCGGCGGGGTCCCGGGTGTCAACATGCCGCGGCTGCATGAACGGATCGAGCAGCTGCGCACCGAGGATATCCCGCGACTGACCAATGCGGTGCTGGCCCGCCTTGACGAAGTCATCGCCCGCGGTGATTCGGCCAACACGACGCAGGCGACCGAGCTGCACCAGATTCCAACCCGCTCGATCACCGAGATGGAACTGATGCGCAACAAGACCATCGACGAGAACACCGTCGGTGACCTGACCAAGAAGTACACCGAAGCCAAGGCACAGCAGGCCGTCGCGGTCCCCGACGTGCAGATTCAGAACAGCGCCGTCGCGCCGCTCTATCCGGAAAAGGACAAGACACCGTTCCTGATCGCCGGCGGTGCCATCGTCGGGCTCGCCCTCGGAATCATGATCGCGTTGCTGCTCGACGCTACTGACAAGCGGGTTCGCTACGCGGACCAGGTCACCAGCGGACTCGGGCTGACCATCCTCGGCGTGATTCCAGAAATCCGCCGCGCCAAGGGTGAGCACCCGTCAGCGGAAGAGGCGGCCCAGGCAATCGAAGCGTTCCGCACCGTACGCCTCAACCTGGCGCACGCGCTCGGTGAAGGCTCTGTCCTGCTCACGATTTCGAGTCCGTCGCCGGGTGATGGCAAATCGCTGGTGTCATCGAATCTTGCGCTCTCGTTTGCCGAGGCAGGCTACCGCACGCTGCTGATCGACGGCGATTCGCGGCGCGGTGAGCTGCACCGGACCTTCGGCGCGGAACGCCGCCCCGGCCTGCTCGACTATCTGGCCGGCGAGCTCCCGATCGACGACTTGCTGCGGAGCACCACGCATCCACAGCTCAAGCTGATCACCGGTGGATCGCGCAAGCGCAACGCTCCAGAGCTCCTCGGTACTTCGCGGATGCGCGAGCTCCTGGCATCGATGCGGGAGAAGTTCGATGTGGTTCTGGTGGACACGCCACCCCTGGGCGCCGGCATCGACCCGTTTGTTCTCGCGACAATGACGGGAAACCTCATGCTGGTGCTGCGAGCTGGCGCCACGGAACGCGACCTTGCCGAGGCCAAGCTGCAGATCGTCGATCAGCTGCCGATTCGCCTGGTGGGCGCCGTACTCAACGATGTGCGCGCCACGATGGACGACTACAAGTACTACTCGTACAGCTATGGCTATGGCGCCGTGGATGAGACAGCCGGAGCCCTGACCGCAGGGAGCACCGACTAGGAAAAAGATCAGCTCAACGCGAACGGGGCGGCTCCAAAAGGAGCCGCCCCGTTCGTTTGTCAGGTCCTGGGGTGCCGCGCTATGCTGCCAGTGAATGGGCGAGTTGCACCAGCAATTGGTCGCCAGTGCTAGGCAGCTGGGTCGGGTCCTCGACGGCAACCACCGTCGAGCGGACCCGGTCGATCGTGACGCCGGCAGCTGCCGCCAGCACGTCGCGGAACCGGCTTGCCATGCGGTCAGCACCGTCCGACGAGGTGCCCGCCGCGACGGCAGCAAACTCGGCCTGGCCGAGCCGGCCAAGCGCGTCGGCCGCCCGACCATTGACCCGGAAGGCCTCTGTGGTCGCCCGTTCGCGTTGCTGGTCATCATCGCCCAGCAGGGACCAGCCGACGCACGCGACGGCTCGCCCCATGCGCCGCGCTTCGCCGATCAGTTCCGTTGCCCGATGCGCCAGACCGGCCCGGCTGTAAAGCCCGGTTTCGCTGTCGATCAATGCAAAACCGCGCAGCCGGCGGGTGTCCTGATACGCGGCGACATACACGCTCAACTTCTGGAGCAGCGCTTCGGCGTCGAGCGGCTGGCCGTAAAACTCCCACGCACCAGCCGCGTACGCGTTCAGCCGCTGGGGCCGACCCGAGGGTCCCGCGGTTGTAATGATGATCGGCAAGGAGGCACCAAATCGCGGATCGGCCCGGAGCTGACGACAGACCTCGATCCCCGAAAAATCCGGCAGCTGCTGGTCGAGAATGACCAGGTCTGGATCAGTTTCGGCCGCTGCCCGAATCGCATCAGTCGCCGTATGAGCGTGGGTGACTCGATAGCCGCTGGCCGCCAGAATGCTTTCGACCGCACGAGCGGTCCATTCCTGGTCGTTGGCGATCAGTACCAGCGGAGTCGCTCGCTCCCGGAGCCGCACCGTTTCAGTCGCCACGCCCACCCCTCCCGCAGTCCCGCGCGCCCAGAATTGAGAATCGGTGCATTAACGCTACACTTTTGTGACATGGCGTCACGGTCGCAGGGAGCCATCGTCGGCAAGATCCGGCTATCAAAAACGAAGCTAACACATTATCGATAAACAGTTTACCTACTCACGTCATCAACCGGCGGCTCCGAGTTGAGGGCGGGTTCTTCTCCGTTCTTGTGCAATGTCCCTGCCGAGGCGAACGGACCCACTTACCCTGGGTGAGGCGGCCCGGCATCATTAAAGTTGGCCAGCGTAGCGACACTGCCTCGTTTCGTGGCCATGGCGCCACATTATGCCAGATGAGGAGCTTCGTCGCCTGGCAATGATCTTGCCTAAATGCAGGTCTGACTTTGGTTTACGGTTGCCCGGCGGGGTGTCGCGTGGCGAGCACGGGTTGTGCTATCTAGTGCGGCATGGCTGGGCTGTCTTTCTCCGGGAGTGGTGCGTGAGGATTCGGTCGTCGTATATCTCGCTGGTGCTGATGTTCGTCGGCATGCTGGTTCCCGGCGCCGCGCGGGCACAGGTGAGTGACACCGCGCTGATGGCGTCGCGCCGTTCAATGGTGACGCGGGCAGAGTTGCAGGCCGCCCTGGACGAAATCGACCGGGGAACCAGTTCCGGGGTCTACAGCGCCGCGCTCCGGGCCAACAAGCAAGCCGAGGCTCAGGTCATCCGTACCCGGTTGACCGAGGGTGACCTGCGTCCAGCGGACGAGATCACGATCGCGGTACTCAATGAACCCGGGCTTAGCGGGGTATACACCGTTTCACCGACCCGCACGCTTACGCTACCGGGCAACAACGAGATCTCACTCAAGGGCGTGCTGCGCTCCGAGGCGCAGGACTATCTCACCAAAGAGTTCAAGCGATTCCTCAACGACCCGTCGTTGACAGTCACCACTAACGTCCGGATCTCGATTCTCGGCGCGGTTGTTCACCCCGGATTCTTCCAGGTGCCGGCGTCCTCACTGGTGAGTTTCGAAATCATGCATTCGGCCAACGGCCCGAGCGGCAACGTCCTCTGGAAAAAATCGACCATCAAGCGCGGTGATACCGTCATCGTGGACGGACCCGCGTTTGAAGTGGCCATGCGCGAGGGAATGACCTTCGACCAGCTCAATGTGCAAGCTGGTGATGAAATCGAAATCGCAGCCAAGCCGTCGTCGGCGCGATTCTGGCGTATTCTCGGCGGCGTGTCCGCCCTCGCAACTATTTTCTATCTTGTCCACAACGTTCTCTGACGATGCTGGGTACCGTGTCTGCCCCGATGCCGCGCGCTGAAGAGACGCCCCTGTCACGTCCTCACCGCGATGCGCCCGCAACGGCGACCGCAGCCGCGCCGTTGTCGCGCGATGAGCGCATCATCCGGGCGCTCAATGTGGTGGTCGCCACCCTCCTGCTGATCGCGTCCCTGCCCGCGTGGCTGGTGATCGGCGTGCTCGTCAAGCTGACGTCCCGTGGACCGGTCTTTTATACCCAGACCCGGGTCGGCGTGGACCAGCGCTCGCGTATCGATCGCCGGCTCCGCGCCGACCGGCCAGCGCCGGTCAGTCGGCGGGCGTCGGACGTTGGCGGGCGGCCCTTCACGATCGTGAAGTTCCGGACCATGAAGGTCGATGCCGAGCAGCCGGGGCAGGCGGTATGGGCCTCGAGCAACGACGACCGCAACACGGTGATCGGAAGCTTCCTGCGCAGCTGCCGGCTCGACGAACTACCGCAGTTGCTCAACGTCATTCGCGGCGACATGAACCTGGTCGGCCCCCGCCCCGAACGGCCGCAGCTCTTTGCCGAGCTCCGGGAGCAGATTCCGAACTACCAGCGCCGCCAGAAGGTGCGTCCCGGCATCACCGGGCACGCCCAGGTGCATCTCCAGTACGACACGTCCGTAGAAGACGTCAAGCGCAAGGTCCAGCACGATCTCGAGTACATCGAACGTCGTACCGTCTGGGAAGACGCCAAGATCATGCTGAAAACCATTCCGGTCATGTTGTTCCGGAAGGGCGGATGGTAGCGCCAGCGGCCGATCCGCCGGCGGTACATCCGGCCACGGAGATCTTCGCCACGCGCTGGCCGGTGGCGACCTGGCTGCCGGCCGCGGTCGCGTTGATCGTATTCGTCGTGCTCTTCGCCAGTCCGATGGGGACGCTCTTTCATGACTGGATGACCGACGACGACGCCAACTACGGCTTGCTTCTCTTTCCGGTGGCGCTGTGGCTAGCCTGGCGGGCCGGCGTGCGCGCCGACGCCCGGCCCAACATTGCGGGTGGTACGGCAATCCTGTTCGGCGCCGTGGTGGTCCGGGTACTCGGATCGCTCGCCGCCGAGTTCTTCTCGCAACGCTTCGCGATCTGGCTGGCCCTCGTTGGCCTGGTCGTTTTTTCCTGCGGGTGGCGGCAAGTCCGCCATTGGTGGCTGCCGCTGATCCTGCTCTTTCTGTCGATTCCGCTGCCAGCGCTGATCATCAACTACCTCGCCATCCCGTTGCAGTTCCGGGCTTCCAGGCTTGGTACGGCAATGATCCAATGGCGGCACATCCCGGTCCGCACTCACGGCAATGTGATCGAGCTTCCCAACGCAATCCTCTTTGTGGCCGAAGCATGCAGCGGACTACGCTCGCTCTCGGCGTTGATTGCCCTCGGCGTGCTGATCGGCGGCCTCTACCTGCGCACCGGGTTGGCGCGACTCGGCTTGATTCTCTCGGTTATTCCCGTGGCGGTCTTCCTCAATGGCGTGCGCATCTTCCTCACCGCGTTCCTGGTCTATTTCGTCGACCCGGACCTCGGCCAGGGCGCGGCCCATGAGCGTCAGGGGATGGTGATGTTTGTCGCCGCGTTTGCCGCGCTTGGTGCGCTTGCCGCGGTGATCAAGTTCATTGAATCAGGGTACTTCCGTTGGCGGGCCGCCGATGCTTAGTCTCCAGCGCTGGATTCCTGCGGGCATGCTGGCGGCCGGATGCCTTATCAACGGCACCATCGTGGCCCGCCGGGCGGGCCCGATGCAGTTGCGCGCCCCGCTCACCACCGTCGGCACCACGTTGCGCGGATTGCGAGCCATCGACGACACCTTCCCGAGCGATCAGGTCCGGGTCGCCGCGATGTCGACGTACATCCTGCGTCTCTATGGCGACAAGGCCAATCCGCTCTTCACGGTCTACGTCGGTTACTATGACGAACAGCGTCAGGGCAAGAGCATTCACTCGCCCAAGAACTGCCTCCCCGGCGATGGCTGGGAGCCGGTCGAGCAGTCGCTGGTGACGCTGCCGGTCGGGGCGGGCACCGTCACGGTCAACCGGTATCGGGTCGTCAATCAAGGGCACAACGCGTTGGTCTATTACTGGTATCAGGGACGCGGCCGCGTCGCATCCGACGAGTTCCGCGTCAAGTACGAACTGTTGCGCGATGCCGCCTTGCATGGCCGGACCGAAGAAGCGCTCGTGCGCATTGTCGTCCCCGTCACGAACAACCAGGTGGCCGCTGCGGACTCAGTCGCACGCGACGTCGTTGCTCCGCTGGTTACCCAGATGCGGCAGGTACTACCAACGTTCTGACGGCTTGGATCGGCAACACAAAGCCCCGCGTCACCGCAGGGCTTGTGGTCACCGCACTGGCGTGGACCGCCGGGGCTATTCCTGTCCGACGACCAGCCCCTGCCCCTTGGTGCGCGATTCCGTCTGGTCGGGCTTGACGCTGGCCTGCACGCCGAGCCAGCCAGCCCAGATCAGGATCAGGCCAAAGAGTCCGCCAAACGCCGCGGTCTTGACGCCGGCGAGCGTGAACCCGTGCATCTGCAGGTCGGGCACCATCCGCCGGGACTGCAAGAAATCGAGCCCGAAGGGAAAGAGGATGAGCAGCAGTGCGACACCGATCGCAATCGCCGCAATGGACGCAACGCGCACCGCCGTCCGGTTGCCGGCCAGCGTGCCGAAGGCGGCGATCATCGCGAGCATCATCCCGAGCTGTGGTGCCAGCGCGAGCAGCAGGCCGAGCAACCGGAAGTTGAACTCGAGTCCAACCGCGTTGGAGCCCAGCGCGCTGACAAGCACGTCGGCGATCGACGACAGGATGCCGATGCTGAATACGGCGATTACCGCCGGAAAGAGCTGGTGCGCGCGCAGCGATAGCAACGGGGCGGGTTGGGAAGCGGCCATGCGGATCCCTCATCTTCGAGTACAGGTTCAGGCCCGTCGCCAGGACGGCGAGGGCACATGCGGTATGGTCGTCCGAAAACAACCACAGCGAATGGTGAAAGCAAGTCGCGGGCCGGTTTGCCCCAATTCTTGCTACCATACTGGCTCGCCATGAATGTCCTCCACCTGACCCTTTCGGCAGCCCGCGGCGGACGTCGCGATGCCATCCTGACGCTGATTGACCATCTGCGGCCGCTGGGTGTGTCCTGCGGCCTCGTGGCACTCCGCAATACCCCCTTGGAGATTGCCGAGCTGGGGCCTCGAACCGATTATGTGGCCGGCCTCGAGTTCATGGCCCGCCCCAGCCTGAAGGAACTACGGCAGGTACGCCAGCTCTGCCGCGACCGTCGGGTCGACCTGATTCACGCCCACGATCACGGCAGCCAGTACGTCGCCTCGGCGATTCGCGTGGTCTCGCCGTCAGTTCGGGCAGTGATGACCTTTCATCGTACCTTGGGGATCGAGACCGAGGGCCCCCGGAACAGGTTGCGAAATGGCCTCTCCCTGCCACTCATCAGCCGGGTGATGACCGCGTCGGCGGACCGACGCAAGTACTTTATTGACAATACGTTGGTCAATGGCGGGCGGGTGGTGGTGATCCCGCTTGGCGTGGACCTCCAACAGTTCCGACCCGCGCCGGCAATGCGGACGGCGATCCGGACAGAACTCGGAATTCCGGCAGACCGGATCGTGGCTTTGACCATCGGACATTTCGGGCCCGAAAAGGGGCTCGATCAGGTGCTCGAGGCCGCCGGTGCTGCCATGCGCCAAACCAACCGGCCCTGGCATCTGGTCGTCCTGGGAACGGGCGATAGCGATCGAGCTGCGATGTTGCGAGAGACCGCCGAGCGATTGCTCCCAGGCCAGGTCAGCTTCATGGGGTTCCGGACGGATGTGGTACGGTGGCTGCAAGGGGCAGACCTGCTGATCCATGCGCCCCGCCTCGAAGCGTTTGGCCTGGTCGTGGTCCAGGCGATGGCATGCGGAATTCCGGTCATTGGTGCCGCGGTTGGGGGAGTGCCCGAAATTGTGATCGACCAGGTCACTGGCATGCTGGTGCCGTCGGGTGACTCCGACCGCCTGGGGCAGGAAATTGCCCGGGTCATCTCCAACGATGAGATGCGCCTCCGACTCGGCGAGCGAGCCCTGGGTCGGGCGATGCAACATTATGATGCTCGCGAAAGCGCCCGGCTGCACATGGCGTTGTACCGGCAGATCACCAGCCGGAGCGTTGCAGGTCCACCAGAGGCGGATTGGCCGCCACCGTCGGAGGAACAAACGTGGTAAAGGAACTGGTAACCATCATCGTGGTGCCGCGCGACCGATTCAGCAGCGTCGAAGCGTGCACGCGATCGATCCTCGACAATACCGCCGAACCATTCCGGCTGGTTTTCCTCGACTTCGGTTATGCCAAACGCACCGTGGCTGCCCTCCAAACAATGTGCGCGAGCGTGCCCTGCGAGGTGGTGCCGTGCGGCCGCGCCATTCCGATGGATGCCTTCCGCGACTATGTGGCGCGGGTCGAGACCGAGTACACCGCCTGGGTCGACAACGACACGTTCGTCACGCCGGGCTGGTTGACCGCCATGCTCGCCGCTGCCCGGGAACGTGGCATTCGCGTGATGCTTCCGCTCACGTTTGAGCGCGAGGGACTCGATGTCGACGCACGCCGTCTGTCGTTGCGGGTGCACATCTCGCATTCCGAACTGCGCCAGGTCTCGGTGGCGGGCACTGACTATGTGTTCGACTACAAGCCGTTCCGCCGCGCCGCGCGCGAGGAAGTCCCGGCCGGACCGTGGACGGTCGATTTTTTCGAGCTCCACACCTTCATGGCAGAGACCGCCGTGCTGCGGCAGATCGATTTCCCGTCGATGGTTGTCCGCGAGCATGTCGATATCGGTATCCAGCTCCACAAACTCGGCATTCCGATCTGGTGCGTGCCGCAGGCCGAGGTGATTTTCGACAACATTCACACCCGGCCGACACTCGAGGATCTTCGCTTCTTCTTTTTCCGCTGGTCCGATGCGCTGGTTGACCGCAGCCATCAGCTCTTCTTCGAGCGCTGGGGTTGGCGTTTCTACAACGAACAGTTCCTCAAGCACTGGGCGTTCCGCCGGCGCGTCTTTTCGCTCGCCCGCTTCTGTTTTGTGCCGCACAAGGCCGCCGATCTGTTGTCGCGCGTGATGGTGAAGCTCGGACGGCGGCCGATTCCGGCGGCTTTGCGGGCCGATCCGACGGCGGCGTCCGTACGGGTGTTCCCGACCGCCGAAGCGCCGGCGGCGCTGCCGTGACTGCTGCCCCAGTGAAGAATGGTGCACCGGCCAACTTCCTCCCGGGCGCTCGGCCAACGCGCCACCAGGTTCGCCGCGGTGATGCGGTCGTCCGGTTCGCGCGCGGACTGCAGGGCGCGGCGCTCGACTATGGCTGCGGCTGGGGTGACCTGACCGTCCGGCTTGCCCCGCAGTTTTCGTCGATCATCGGCGTCGACGCCGATCCGGCGCGGGTGGCATTTGCCCGCGAGCATTATGGACCGATCGAGTTCGCGACCTGTCGGAGCGGCGGCGTCGACGCACCTGATGCATCGTTCGATGTGGTGCTCTCAATCGTCGTGATCCATTTCGTCCCATCGGTTGCCACCTACCTCGCCGAGTGCCGTCGTCTGTTGCGCCCGGGCGGCACGCTACTGCTCGTGTTGAGAAATCCCGACTCCTTCTATCGGCGGGCTAGCCGCCTCCGGGGTACGCGAAACATTCGACACCAATGGGGCGATTCGCTGGTGGAATTGAAGTCGTTTCTCGATCGCAATCACTGGCGAACGACGCAGACAGATGGCTTCTACGACCCCCCGTTCGAACGAGTCCGTACCCCGGGCGATCTCCTCGTGTCGCTCTTCGACGGGATCGGTCATGCGCTCCGACTGCCGCGGTGTTGGTCATACGTCGCGCTTCGTTGCCAGGCAGTCACGTGAAGGTCGCCGGACCACCATGGGAAGTGGTCCATTGCGTCTTCTCGCTGGGTATCGGCGGTCAGGAGATGGTGATTCTGGGGTTGATCGAGCAGATGGATCGTTCGCTCTTCTCCCCGCGGGTTCTCTGTCTCCAGAGCGCCGGCCAGCTCGCTGCGCGCTTTGAGGCGCTGAACGTTCCGGTCGACATCCTCGAAGAGCCGGTGGGGCACGGGTCGTTGCGCACGCTGCGCGCAATGGTCAGATACCTGCGCCACAGGTCGCCAGCGGTGCTGCACACGCACAATCCGATGCCGCACCAATTCGGCGCAATCGCCCGCCTCTTTGCGCCGGTGCCGGTCCTGGTACACACCAAGCACGGGCGCAACCAGACGTTGCACACCAAGGGACGCTATCTGGAGCGGATCGCGGGCTACCTCACCGACGCAGTCGTGCCGGTCTCCGCCGATGCCGCCCGCGTGGCGGAAACGATGGATCGGGTGCCCAAGGCTCGCATTCGGGTGATTCGCAATGGTGTGCACATTGACCGGGGCGCACCGCGACCGAAGTCCGGACTCGGATGGCGAGTCGTGCATGTCGCCCGGCTGAACCGCGTCAAGGACCAGAAGACGCTCCTTCGAGCCGCCCGAATCGTGCGCGACCATGAACCAGCGTTTCACCTCGACCTTGTCGGCGATGGCGAGTGTCGCGCCGAATTGGAGACGCTGACACGAGAGCTTGATCTTGAAAATGCTGTGTCATTTCACGGCTTCCATGACGACGTCCAGCCATTCCTCGATCGCGCGGACGCCTTTGTCCTATCGTCCATCAGCGAAGGTATTGCGTTGACGTTACTGGAAGCGATGGCCGCTCAACTCCCGGCCGTGGCGACGGACGTCGGCGGCAATCGAGAAGTAATTGTCGAAGGAGAAACTGGCTATCTCGTCCCGCCGCGGGACCCGGTTGCCTTGGCGCGCGCAATGATCGAGCTTCTCTCCAACCCGGCACGCCGGGCACGATTTGGAGCCGCAGGACGTGCTCGTGTGCATGCAGAGTTTTCGCTGATGGGGACGGTGTCGCGCTACGAAGCGTTGTACTGCGAACTCCTGGCACCGCACATCGACAGGGCATCCGCGTGACACCAGACGTCAGATTGTATCAGCTGCTTATTCGTGGCTACGAGGGGGGCTGGCATCGCCGCCGGATCTTCCGTTACTGGAACGAGCTGGAAAAATCGCAGTGGCTGTCGCGGGACGCGCTGCTGGCGTTGCAGTTCGACCGCCTTCGCCAGTTTCTGCTGCATGTGCAGGCCACCTCGCCCTGGTACGGCGACACCTGGCGCTTCGGCGGGCTCGACGCCCGCGCGGTCGCCCGCCCCGAGGACTTTCTGCGCTGGCCGGTGATCGACCGGGACACGGTGCGCACCCACCGCATGGCGATGCGGACGACCGCACCCGGTGTGACGTTGATGGCCAAGGCGACCGGCGGCTCGAGTGGTGTTCCGCTGCAGTTCGATCTCGACATGGACGGCTATGACCGGCGCATCGCCGCCTGGCACCGAGGTTACAACTGGGCCGGCGCCGCGCCTGGCACCCGGCAATGGTATCTCTGGGGCGTAGCCCCGCATTCAGCGGGAAGCTGGGCGCATCGCAAGGCGCGCCTCTACGATCGCCTCTACCGCCGGACCACCGCCAGCTGCTTTGAATTGAGCGACGCCAATGTGTTGCCGTTTCTGGCGTCGCTCCGGCGCACTCGGCCGCATGTGATCGTGGCCTACACCAATGCGATCTACACCTTTGCCCGGATGCTTGAGTCCCGCTCGCTGGTCCCCTTTTCGCCCGGCAGCATTGTGGTCGGCGCCGAAAAGCTGCATGACTACCAGCGTGAAACGATTGAGCGCGTGTTCCAGGCACCGGTGTTCGAGACCTACGGATCGCGGGAGTTCACCCTGATGGGCGCCGAGTGCGACCAGCACACCGGCCTCCACCTTACTGCTGAGAACCTCATCATCGAGGTCCTCGACGATGACGGCCAACCAGTCGCCCCAGGCACTGACGGAAATGTGGTTGTCACTGACCTCACCAACCTCGGCATGCCGTTCATCCGCTACGCGACCGGGGATCGGGCCGTGGCCCGGGACGGTGCCTGCCCATGCGGTCGGGCCCTGCCCCAACTCGCCCGGGTGACCGGGCGTCGCCTCGATATGCTCACCACCAGCGACGGGCGCCGACTACCGGGCGAGTTTTTTCCCCATATCATCAAGGAACTGGCCTCGGTCCAGCGCTTCCAGGTGGTCCAGGAGCGCCGCGAGTCAGTCACTGTCCGCCTGGTGGCCCCGGCGTGGCGGGAGGCCGACGCCGCGTGGCTCCGGGCCGAGGTTGCTGCCGTCGTGGGAACGGCGCTTCACGTCGACATTGAGGTCGTTTCCGAGATTCCGCTCACCGCGGCCGGGAAGTTGCAAGTCGTGGTTAATCGGATCGACGCCCCCCCGCCGATCGGAGAGTCCCGATGACCACCCTGGGAGCCGACGACCCGTTGGGCGCCGACCTGATCGCCACGATCCGGGAGGTCACGGCAGCCACCCCGAGGGCGGCACAGTCCACTGGTTTTTCGTTCGTACGCGGGAATCCGATCGAGTTCTTCCTGGCTCCGTTGATCGGGCTCTATCTGGGCTATGCAGTCGTGCGCTTGCCAGAGGTTTTCGAGGCACTGGCAATACAGCACCTGCCGATGATCCTGATGATCGTCTTCATCGCGATCATGGGGTTCACCGTGCCGGCCGACGCCTGGGGCACCATCTGGCGTCGCTCAAAGCCGTTCCGCCTGGTCATCGCCATTTTCGCGCTCGCGCTGATCACTGCACCGCTGGGCATCTGGCCGTCGGAATCCTTTCTGTTCATCAGGGAACACTACGTCGTTGACGTCGTGATCTTCATCATGTCAATGATCTTCCTTCGCGATCGACGCAACTTCCGCGTCACAGCGATGGTCTTCGTACTCTGTAGCACAGCCGTCTCGTATCACGTCATCAAGACCTACGATCCGAATGCCACCGTCTACTCCGACGACGGCGACCCCATCGACCCGGCCGAGCTGGCCGCGCGACCGGAGTTGCGTCGCTTGCAATCAGTCGGCATTTCGCTCGACCCGAACGATTTCGGTGCCATCCTTGCAACGTCGTTTCCGCTGGCGCTCTGGCTCTCGGTTGGCAGCGTCCGTCGCCGAATTTTCTGGACGGCGATGGCCGGTATCATGGTGGCGGCCGTCGTACCGACCCAGTCGCGCGGATCCGAACTCGGCTTTCTTGCCGTGGCGACCGTCATTCTCACGATCGGCGCGCGCGGCTGGCGACGATGGATGAGTCTGGTGCTGATCGTTGGTGCAATCGCGATGTTCGGAATGATGGCCACTGGTATTGGAGCCGGCGGGCGATTTACCGATTTCGGCAGCGACGACTACAACGTGACCGGCAATCAGGGTCGACTGTATTTCTGGAAACAAGGCCTGATCTGGATGGCGAAGCGACCCTGGGGCTACGGAATCGAGAATTTCTCGACCTATTTCGGCATGCTCAATGGCGAGGAACGGGCCGCCCATAGCAGCTGGATCCAGTATGCCATGGAGCTCGGCGTCGCAGGAATTACCCTGTTCGTGATGCTGGTTGGATCACTGATTCGGGGATTGCGGCAACTGCGGAAGCGGGCTGTGCTCCTGCGCGAACAGCACCCGGCGGCCAAGAATGAAGAAGTCCTGACCGGCCACATGCTTGCCGTCATGGCTGGCGTCCTCGTCACCGGCTCGTTTCTCTCCAACGCCTACTATCCGCTGATGTACATGGCACTCGGCATGGCGGCAGCGACCCTTCTCGGTTCGCCGCTCAATGATGTCGAGGTCACCGAAATACCAACCGCAGCGCCGGTGCTCACCCCCGGCGAGAAGCGGCGCCTCCGCGCCTTCCCTGCCGCTGCACCGTAACGCGTCATGCGACTGCTGCTGATCACCAACGTCTACCCGTCACCCCGCCGACCGACCAAGGGCACCTTCAACGGCGAGATGGTCGCCGGACTGCGCGACGCCGGTGACGAGGTCCGTGTCGTGGTCCCGATGCCGTGGACCGACCTGCTCGCGACCCGCGCGTCGGGACCACCGCCGCCCGGAGTGACGTGCCCGTTCTGGTTTTATCCGCCACGCTGGAAACACGCCACGCATCATCACTGGATGGCGCGAACCATCGTACCTGCTGCCCTGCGCGCCGTGCGCGGCTGGTCGCCGGACCTGGTGCTCGGCTACTGGACGCATCCCGATGGCGCAATGGCTGTCCGCGTGGCGCGCAGACTCGGCGTGCCGAGCGTCGTGCTGGCCGGCGGCTCAGATATCCTGATCAACACCGCCGACCGTGCTCGTCGCACCGAAGTCGTGCGCGTCTTGCAGCAGACCGATCGCGTCCTTGCCGTCGGCGCCTCGCTGCGCGACGCCATCGTCGCGCTCGGGGTCGCGCCGGCACAGGTGGGCGCCTTCTTCCGGGGTGTCGACCGCCAGGTCTTTCACCCGGGTGACCAGGCGGAAGCCCGCACAATGCTGGACCTCCCTGCGGATCGCCCTGTCGTGCTCTGGGTCGGCCGGATGGCCCCGGTGAAGGGCCTCGACGTGCTGCTCGCGGCGTGGCAACGCGTGGTCGACCATCCGACCCATCCGCTGCTCGTCCTGGTCGGAGATGGCGCCGAGCGGACGCTGCTGGAACAGGGCGCGGCGCGCCTCGGTGACGGCGTGCGTTTTGCGGGTTCCATCGCCCATGATCAACTGGCGCCGTGGTATCGTGCGGCCGACCTGATGGTACTGCCATCGCGGTCGGAAGGGATGCCCAACGTCCTGCTGGAGGCGCTGGCCTGCGGCACGCCATTCGTGGCCAGCGCGGTCGGTAGCGTCATTGAGCTCGCCGGCCCGGGCAACGACCTCGTGCCGCCAGGCGACCTCGAAGCGCTCGCCACGACGTTGCGGACGCGCCTCGATGGTCACTACCGGCAGCGAGCGACCACACCGGTCCCCGACCGTCAGGAAGCAACGGCCGCTCTGCACGCACAACTTCAAGCGGTCGTCGCGGCGCCCCGGCGCGATCGGCAGGTCGCATGAAGCTGCCCAGGCATGCAGAACTCTGGGCACCGGGCCTGCTACGCGCCCGCGCGCGCCAGCGTGCGCAGCCGATTGATCCCCAGGTGCCAGTCACGGTGCACCTGATGTTCGCCGACCACTACGAGCCCTACTGGAACAAGCCCACCGACGCGGTCGCCCTGCAGCGGGTGCGCGTCTGGGCTGATCGCTGGCCCGCGATCGCTGGCGCCGCCGTAGATCATGACGGCCGCGCCGCGCAGTGGAGCTTCTTCTATCCACAGGAAGAGTATCGCCCGGAAATACTCGACCTGCTCGCCACGCTGACGCGCGCCGGCCTCGGCGATGTCGAGATCCACATTCACCATGACGGCGAAGGCGAGCAGGATTTTGTCGAGCGGATGCAGGGATTCATCGCCGCGCTGCATCGCGATCACGCCCTGTTGCACGACATCGATGGCCACCCGGCCTTCGGATTCATCCACGGAAACTGGGCACTCGACAACTCGCACCCCAGCGGTCGCTGGTGCGGCCTGAACAACGAGTTGACGCTCTTGCGCGAACTCGGCTGCTACGCCGACTTCACCATGCCGGCGGCACCCGATCCGTGCCAGACTGCGCTGGTCAACGCGATCTACTGGGCAGTCGACGACCCGGCGCGCCCCAAGTCGCATGACCAGGGCATCCTGCTCGAGCCCGGCACACCACCGCCGGCCGCTGCCCTGCTCTGCGTGCAGGGGCCACTTGCCCTCGGCCGGCATCCGCGCTGGCGCGTGTTGCCGACACTCGATGTCGGCGAACTGGCCGGCTATGCCGCGCCATCAGCCGCCCGGGCCGTACGCTGGATCACCCACGCCCCGCGCATTGGCAACGACATCTTCGTCAAGTTGTATACCCACGGCGCGCCCGAGAAGAACGCCACTGCCCTGTTGGGCGGCCACATTGCCCACGCCATCGCCCACGTGCGCTCAGCCTGCGAGGCCCGCGGTTGGCGGTTGCGCCACGCAACCGCGTGGGAGACCTACCAGCGCATCCTCGCCGCCGCCGGCGTGCATGCAGCCGGCGACACAGACATCGGAACCCGGCATGCCGTCGCTGGCTGACCCGGCAACCGGGATCCGCCCGACCGATACGACGCTGCACGGCGTCGTCGTACGTGGCGCGACGGATGTCGCCAAGCTGGCGGCCGCCTGGCGGGCGCTCTTTCTCGCCGACACCGACGCACGGCCGTATCTGCATCCCGCGTTCAACCTGAGGCCGATGGTCCTCAGTCGTCGCCACGAAGTGCCACTCTGTCTCACCATCGAGACGGAGTCCCGGCAGCTCGTGGGCTTGCTCCCGCTGGTCATCGCGACCCGGCGAAACGGTCCGTTGCGTCGCAAGGTGCTCCTGCCGATGGCCGTCGCCCGGAGTCCGTCATTCGGATGCCTCGCCGCTCCCGGCTACTCCGACATCGTCGCCGAGCGACTCGCCGAAATGCTGGCGGTGCTCACCGCCGAGCTCGATGAAATCGATCTCCGCTTCTTTCGTCCGAACGCCCGTCTCGGGCCGGCGATCATCAAGCAAGGCTGCCTGCAGTGGGAGATGAACCCGGAGCCAGCGGTTGGCAGCCAGTTCGATGGTGTGCTTGCGTGGCAAGAACTGGTTGGCGGCCACGCCCGGCGCAACATCGGGCGACGGCGTAGAAACCTCGAGGAGGCACACCCGGATCTCCGGATCGATGCAGTCGAACCTGGGCCAGATTTTGGCACCTGGGCCAAGCGATTTCAGGCCCTTTACTCCGAACGTAACCGTACCCGCGGCTGGACCGATGGCTACGGTCTCGGCAGGGAGGCGCCGGACTATCCAGCAGTGCTCGAGGCGATGGTGCGCGACGGGGCGGCGTCGCTCTACGCCATTCGTTTCGGCGACACGCTCGTCGCAGCCGAGATTCTCGGTCACGTCGGTGAGTTCACCCACAGTCTGGCTACCGTTTACGATCCCGAATGGTCCTCAGCGGGCCCGGGCGTGATGCTGCACTCGGTCGTCCTGCAGGAGATGATTGCCCGGGGCTTTCGCACCTTCAATTTTGGCTTGCGACCAGATGCGTACAAGATGCAGTGGGCAAACTGGACGGAGCCGACGTTGCGGATCTTCTGGGAGCGCCACTCGCTTGCGGTCCGGCTGGTTGACCGATTGGGGGCGCTGCGTGACCGACTGCGTGACGCACAGCCCACTGCGCGGAACCCGGCCGAGGAATGATCCGATCGCGCTGACTGCAGAGCTCGTGGCCGTATTGCGCGCACCTCCTTGAATCACCTCGTCCACCAAATGGCAACGCCAGCAGCTCGGGTGACGATGCTGCCGGCGAATGCCGTTCCCAGCGTACACCGCAATGCAGCTATTGCTGCGGCACGCTGCCGGCAGCCTTCGTCACGGCTCCGGCCGTGATCGCCGGCGGCTTGACCATGAACTCCTGCAACCGCGCCACAGCATTCGCCGACAGCTTCGCATGCGTCCGGTCTACCCAGGCGAGCAGGTCACCGAGGTCGTACGTCCCGTTGTTATTGCCGAGCTTGTCGAGCAGCGTGCGCTGATCATCGTTCAACGGCCCCGCCCTGAAGAGTTCCTCGACCGCAGACTGCGGATCCGGCGTAGCTACCGAGACGACCTCCAGGCTGTCGATGAAGAGCGCCTGCACCGTGGAATCGCGGACCAGGTGCACTGCGACCGTGTCGACGTGCATCCCGACCGTCAGGTTGGTGACCAGGCGCTGCCAGACAACCGACGTATTGATGGCACCGCTGGCTCGCGTCAGCTGCAAGCGGTTGGTGGTCGTGCTTGCCAGCCAACTGTCATCGGCCAGTGCGCTGTCAGTCGTGACCATCGCCGAGTCCATGTTGACGGCCAGGACGCTGGCGACACCGGTCACCGTGAGCATCCGCGAACGGCGGCCACCCGGAGCCAGCGCGATCGAGCTTGCCCGACTCGCAACGACCACCGTGTCGAACAGTGTGGCCGATGCGCCGGTGCTGGTCAGCACGGTAATGGTGTCCACATAGGTTCCCGCCGCCAACACCCCGGCATTACGGCTCCAGATCAGCGTTCCGCTGCCGGTTCCGCTCCCGCTGTACATGCTGTTCCAGCTACGACGATTGCTCGCACTCCAGGTCGTGGTGGCGGCGGCGGTTCCCTGCAACGTGACCTGCGCCGTTGCCAGCGTCGCGCTGCTTCCCTCGACCGTCGCGGTGCGACGCCCGACCGGACTCACTGCCACGGTCACCGGCACGGATAGCGCCGTGACTTGCACCGTGTCGAGCAGTCGCGCGCTAATGGTACCGGCGACGACCGTGATGGTATCCACGTAGACGCCGGCCGCCAGGCCGCTGACCAGCCGGGTCCAGGCGAGTGTGCCGGGCCCGGTGCCGCTGGCGGTCGTGAGCACATTCCAGGAGGCATGATTGGTCGCCTGCCACGCGGTGGTGCTCGCGCCGGTTCCAGTCACCACAACCGCCGCATTGTCTGCTGCGAGCGTGCCACCCTGCTGCACACTGTTGCTGCGACTCGACGGCAACAGGGCGACCACGATCGGAACCAGTGGCGGCGGCGCCGTGACTTTCAGCGTGTCATAGAGCGTAGCGGACGACGACGCGGCCGATACGGTAATGGTATCGACATAGGTCGCAGCCGCGAGACCCGTCGCGTTCCGGGTCCACCGGACCGTGCCGTTACCGGTGCCGCTGGAAACCGTCACACTGTTCCAGGCGGCCTTGTGCGTCGCCACCCAGGCTGTGGTCGGGCTCCCCGTTCCATTGATGACAACCGCAGCGCTGTCACTGGGCGCCGCGCTCCCCTGCACAACCGACGCGCTGCGGGCACCGGGGCTCACCGCCACTGTCACGGGGACCACGGCGTCAGTGATGCGCACACTGTCAACGAAAATCGCACTGGCGGTGCCGGCGGTGACGGTGATCGTGTCAACATAGGTACCGACAGCAAGACCATTGGCGCGGCGATCCCATCCGAGCGTGCCGGAGCCAGTGCCGCTGCCGTGAGACAAGGTGTTCCAGGCCTGGCGGTGCGTGGCCGTCCACGACGTCGTCGCCGCGTCGGTGCCGGCAAGCGTGACCGCCACATTGTCGCTGGAAACACTGGTACCGGCCTGCATCGCCGTAGTCCGGCTCGTCGGCGTGAGCGCAACCGTCACAGGAATCGGTGCCGCAGTGACTCGCAACGTGTCGTACAGCACCGCCTGCGCCGACGCGGCGGCGACCGTGATCGTGTCGACATAGGTGCCGACCGCCAACCCCGCAATACTGCGGCTCCATGTCATCGTGCCGCTGCCGGTGCCCGATGCAGCGGTCAGCGTGTTCCAGGTGCGGCGCTTGGTCGCCGTCCATGCCGTCGTCGACGCATTGGTGCCGCTCAAGGTGATCGTGGCATTGTCCGTTGGCGCGGCATTCCCCTGCTGCACTGACACGCTGCGAGCCAGCGGCGTCACGGCAACCGTGACCGGCACCTGTGGCGCCTGGATATGTAGCGTGTCAAACACCATCGCCGATGATGACCCGGCGACGACCGTGATGGTGTCCACGTACACGCCGACCGCAAGACCGTTCGCACGTCGATACCACGACAATGTCCCCGACCCGACCCCGGAGGCCTGATACAACGTATTCCACGCATGCCGGGTGGTCGCGGTCCAGGTGGTCGTCGAAGCATTCAGCCCGCTCAGCGTGAACGTCACGTTGTCGGCGGTCACATCCGTGCCGGGAGCCATCGTCACCGATCGCGCCGAGGCACTTACCGCCACGGTGACCGGTGGCGGCGCGGCAGTGATCTTGAGGGTATCAACGAGCCGACTCGATCCGGCGACGCCCACCGCAGTCACCGTGATTGTATCGACGTAAGTACCGACGGCGAGGCCAGTGGCGCTTCGGTTCCAGGTCAGCGTGCCGGTACCGGTGCCGCTGCCAACCGTCAGCATGTTCCAGTTGCCCTTGTTGGTCGCGGTCCATACGGTCGTGCTGGCGTTGGTACCCGACAAGGTGATGGTAGCGTTGTCGGCGGGGGCGACGCTTCCCTGCGTGACCGTCACACTGCGAGCCGGCGGCGTCACGGCCAGAGTAACCGGGATGACCGTCGCGGTGATCTTGAGCGTGTCATACACCGTCGCCGGTGATGCCACGTCTGCGGCCGTTACAGTGAGCGTGTCAACGTAGGTCCCGACGGCGAGACCGGTCGTGCTACGGCTCCACGCCAGCGTGCCGCTTCCCGTCCCGCTGCCGCTCGTCAACGTGATCCAGCTGTGGCGCTTGGTTGCCGACCACGTCGTGCCACCGGCGTTGGTGCCCGCCAGCGTCACCGTCGCATTGTCGCTCGGCGCGGCGCTTCCCTGCGTAACCGACGTGCTGCGGGCCGCCGGACTCACCGCCAGGGTCACCTGAACGATCGGCGCGGTCACCTTCAGCGTATCGAACACCAGGCTTGGGCTGGTAACGCCGCTGGCAGTCACGGTCAGCGTGTCGACGTAGGTGCCAACTGCGAGGCCGGTCGCGCTGCGCGTCCAGGCCAGCGTGCCGCTGCCCGTCCCGCTTGCCGTCGTCAGCGTGGTCCAGCTCTTCTTGTGCGTCGCGGTCCAGGTCGTCGTGCTGGCGTTGGTACCGGCCAGGGTGACCGTCGCGTTGTCGCCAGCGACAGTACCGCCCTGAACGACAGACGCACTGCGCGCCGACGGGCTGACCGCCAGCGTCACCGGGGTGTTTCCCGAGGTGCCAAGCGAGTTCGCCGCCCGGGCGAGTCCCCAACCAGTGTTGTTATCAAAACCCGACGCATCAATATCCAGCGCGCCACTCTGCAGTTTTTGCTTCAGCTGAGCCAGCGTCAGCGTGGGCGTCTGCTCCAACAGCAGCGCAACGATGCCGGCTACATGCGGGGTGGCCATCGACGTGCCCGACTTGTACCCGTACGTGCCGCCCGGCATGGTGCTCTCGACATTCTCGCCCGGTGCGCCGACAAAGACCTGGGGGCCGACACTCGAGAAGCTCGACACGGTGTTTGCCGTCGACAGCGATGACACGGCAATCGCCGACGGGTAGGCGCCTGGATATTCCACTGCGCCACCATTGTCATTGCCCGCGGCCGCCACGAGATAGGTCCCGGCCGCTGCAGCCTGGTCGACTGCGTTCGAGTAGGAACCGGACCAACCGCCGCCGATGCTCGCGCTCACGACGCGAATGTGATTGGTGACAGCCCACTGCAAGGCCAGGATCTGGCTCGACGTGAAGGCGCCGCAGGAACCGCTGATATCCTGGAAAACCTTCAGCGCGTAGAGTGTGACATTCGGCGCCACGCCGACGACGCCGATGCCGTTGTCCTTGGCCGCTACCGTGCCGGCGACATGCGTCCCGTGACCATTGCAGGAGGCGACGTTGTCGGCCCAGTCAGCGGAAGTCGTGCCGCCAGTCACCGCGTTGTAGCCACCGGCGAAGCTCAGGTCCGGGTGGGTCGGATCCCCGCCGCTGTCCATCATGCCAACCGTGACGCCGTCACCGCGGAACCCCGCCGCCCAGGCAGCCGGCGCAGTCACCTGGGTAATTCCCCAGGGAAGGTCCTGCGAGGTTGCCAGTGCGTCGCGCGGAATCATCACGCCGGCGCTCTTTTCCGTCAGGAAGTACGGCGTATCAGCTTCGACGGCCGCCACATCAGGATCCGTGTTGAGCTCGGCGAGGGTAGCAGCGTCAGCGGTCGCAGTCATCGCACCGATGATGCGGAGCCGCCCCTTCAACCCGAGTGCCCGATGAGCCCGCTGCATCCGGCCCTGGATCTGGTCCATTTCGCTGTCGGCAATCGGCGGCGTGCCAGGAGCCCGCAGAAAGGCTTGCCCGCTGGCCGACTTGAACGTGATGATGATCCGTCCGCCGGCCGCTGCCACTGAGTCACGCAACCTCGCGAGCGAGGCTTGATCACGAACCTGTGCCGAAAGGGCGCCCGGAACGAGCGAAAAGAGGGTCAGGGCGGAGACGATCAGCCTGGCATGCAGCTTCATCAGTAAATCCGTTCGCGTTACAGTGAAAACCATGACGACTGTGCGCTTATAGTGCAGATACCGGACCACGACAAGTTCGTGAAATTTCCCTGAAAACATCATGGTTTCAGGACGGAAGCACGAGCGTTAGCAATCAGTATCGTCAAGGATCGCTACACGTTGTAGGGAACCCGGACAGCGACCGGTTTTCTGCCGAGGATGACCGAAGTTGCGGTGGCAAGGCCACAATGAATTCAGATTACCGAATGGAGGATTTGTTGCACGCTAGCCACACATTGTTGTCGCAGCCCTACGTCAGCAGCGAGAATAGCGTCCGACCGTGCCACCGGGCCAGGCCAGGTATCGATTCGGTAAGTTGTTATTGCACTTTGACTTGTGAGGCACATCTCCGGACAACTACCGGCAGCTCACGGGCCTTGCTGCGGTGGCATATGCCCTGCGTTAGACCATCCCGAGATCGCCAGCCGTTTTCACCCTGATGATGGAGTATTCATGTTCCGCCGTATTGTTGGTGGCTTTGCCCTCGCCGCGGTTCTCGCGACTGGCGCAAACGCGCAGTTTCAGGAAAGCGGGTTCACCTATGATGGCCACATCACTGGGTTGAACTCGTACAACTACGACACGTTCACCGGCAATTTCACCGTCGATGACCCGCAGACTGGTGTCGGCACCAGCCCGTTCCAGATTTTCTGCGTTGACCAGTTCCATTACGTGGGTGCCGGAACGACGTACAACGTCTGGGTCACGCCGCTGTCCGCTTCAGACTTCAGCAACACCCGCGTCCCCGGTGGCGAGCCGAACCTCTACGCCCAGGCCGCTGTCCTCGCCGACGAAATGATCGGCCCCGATGGCCTGACCGAAGCCCAGACCGACAACCTCCAGTACGCCATGTGGGAAATCATGGGTACCACGGTGAGCTCGAGCGAGCTGAACTACGACGCGACCGCGATCCAGAACAACAAGGATTTCGCCGCGACGAACTGGGAGAATATCAGCCTCAACCAGTGGCTCGTGATCACGGTCGACCCGATCGGTGGCACGTACCAGGAGTTCCTGTACAACACCACGTCGCGCACGCAGGAATCGCCGACCCCGGAACCGGGCACCATGGCGATGATGGCAACTGGCCTGGTGGGCATGGCCGGCGCTTCGTTCCGCCGCCGTCGCCGCAACAAGTAAGCCGATAGTGCCGGCGCTCCGCGCCGACTAACTTCCCAACCGGGCCTTCGAAGCGAGCTTCGAGGGCCCGGTTGGTTTTACATCCATCTCATCGGCGACCCAGGCTTGCCCGACCAGATCTCCAGGCCCCAGCCGTCCACCGTGACGGTGATCATCCCGATGCGCAACGAACGCCTCGCCATCGGTCGATGCGTGGAGTCGGTCCTCGCGTCGACTCTTCCCGTAGAGCTCGCCCTGGAAGTGCTGGTCCTCGACGGCGAGAGCAGCGACGATTCCGCCGCGATCGTCACTGCCATCGCCGCCCGCGACCCGCGCGTACAGCTACTCCCAAACCCGGATCGGCTGCAGGCCGCCGCCTTCAATCGCGGGCTGGCAGCTGCCAGCGGCGACTACATCGTGCGAATGGACGCCCACTCCTGGTATGCCCCGGACTACCTGTCCGAATCAGTGCGCCTGCTCCGCGAAACCGGCGCCGGCAATGTCGGCGGTGTCCAGCGCGCCGAGGGGACCTCGCTGGTCTCGCGAGCAATCGCGGCTGCCGTCTCCTCTCGCTTCGCCGCGGGGGACGCCAAGTATCGCAACGCCACCGAAGCCGCCTTCACTGACACCGTATACCTCGGTGCCTGGCGTTCCGAGACACTGCGCGCCCTGGGCGGGATGCGCACCGACTGGGCAGTAAACGAAGACTATGAGATGAACATCCGGCTTCGGGCAACCGGCGCCACCGTCTATCTGTCGCCCACAATCCGGTCCGTGTACCAGGTCCGCGGGTCGCTGCCCAAGCTGGCCCGCCAATACCTGCGCTACGGTTTCTGGAAGGTGCGCACGCTGCTGCATCACCCCGCATCGCTACGTTGGCGGCAGGCGGTTGCTCCGGCGTTCGTGCTTTCACTGCTGCTGACACCACTGTTCGTTCATTGGTTCGGTTGGCTTGGCCTCTCGCATGTGGCGCTCTACCTCGTCGCCAATGCGTCCGCCAGCGCACTGACCGCGAGGAAATCGAGCTGGCCCCTCCTGCCCGTCCTGCCGCTGGTCTTCGCGGTGATTCATATGTCATGGGGAATCGGCTTCTGGTGCGGCGTGTTCTATTGGCCAGTCACGCAGGGACGGCAATGATGTCGCGGCGATTCACTCCTGCCACGGTCCTTGCACTCGCTGGCACGATCGTGCTGCTGATTGGCTGGTTGCTGATTCACCGGCTCGGCGATCAGACGTGGTGGGCATTGCCGATTCTCTTCGGGCCCCGCTGGATCTGGCTCGGGACGCTGCTGGCATTCCTGCCACTCGCCCGGACACGGCCGCGCCGCGGCATACCGCTCCTCGTCGCGGCAACACTATTTGCGGTGATCACACTGCTCGGATTTCGCCTGGGACTCGGTCGGATCGGAACGCCAGACGGTGACACGATTCGCGTCATGGCGATCAACGACGAAGGCGGCGGCGGTCCGAACCAGGCTCAACGCCTCGCCGACGAGATTCGCCGAGTCAGCCCGGATATCGTCGTGATCTCGGAATGCGGACCGGACCTGCGCGCAAAGTTCCCCGCCCTGGTGAGCTACCTCACCTATCGGCAGGCTCAGAACGCGTGGCTCTGCCTCGTGACCAGGGGTGAAATTCGCGGCTGGCTGGAGCGGGGCGCCGGTAACCCGGGCAACCCCGAAGCGGTGCGCGTCGAGCTCACCGTGCATGGCGTTCCATTGCGGTTGGGGATGATCCATCTTGCCACGCCGCGTCGGTCTCTGGAAGACTTCCGTTCGATCCACTCGATCCCGCAGCTCGGACCACACACCGCTGCTGAAACCGAAGAGCGCAGGACAGAAAGCGCGAATGCTGTGGAATGGATTGACGAGGGATTGAGCGAACCGGTGATTGTGGCGGGCGACTTCAACATCCCGGTCGAGAGCGCCATCTATCGGGACAACTGGAGCCAGTTCCGCAACGCCTTTTCAGAGACCGGCATCGGCACGGGCTACTCCAAGCACACTCGACTCTGGGGGATCCGTATCGATCACGTGCTGACGTCGACCGATATCATTCCAGTGAGAAGCTTCGTGGGCAAGGAGGTCGGCTCGGATCACATACCGATGGTCGCCGACCTGGTCCTGCCCGGTCGCGCTACTTCGCGACCGTAGCGCTGTAGCCGTCGAGCGCCTGCAGTTGATAGCTGGTGCGCGCTGCAGCGGCGGCGACCGATACCGTATAGTTCGAGGCCTTCGACAGGTCGGGCACGAAGACATGGGCGACTTCACCATTGGCGACATTGCCGGTGACGACAAAGTTCGCGCTCAGGCCATCATTGCTGACAAAGCCGTCGTAGTTGAGCAGCGTCACCGAATCGATCGCCGGGCCATGCACCGCAAACTGAACGGCGCCGTCGTCGCCACGCGGCGTCGCGAGCCGCACCGTCAGGTACCCAGCCGTTGCAGCAGGCGGCAGCGTCGTCGTGGTGCCGTCATCCGTCAACGTTTCGCTCCGGCAAGCGGCGAGCGAGAGGAATACCAGCGGAAGCAGCTTGAATGCGCGCGTCAATGCCATGTGTCGAACCCCATACCCAGGTGATCCCGCGCCTGTGGCGCGAGAGTTTCGCTGGCGGCTGGGCGGGCATGGCACTCGATTCGCTGAGTGCGGTAGCTCCCTGGCTCTGCGACCCCAAGGTTTCCCCGGGTGTGCTCTGGGCAGCGGTTCAAGTTGTCAGAGGCCCTGTTCCGGCCTCACA
This sequence comes from Gemmatimonadales bacterium, assembly GCA_036499125.1. Taxonomy (GTDB): domain Bacteria; phylum Gemmatimonadota; class Gemmatimonadetes; order Gemmatimonadales; family GWC2-71-9; genus Palsa-1233. The sequence goes on along the minus strand of DASYEH010000009.1, from coordinate 59,689 downwards.
CTGTCAAATATTGCAATAGCCGGACCACTGCCGAGCACGACAGTTTTACATCGAGCTAACTTCTTGCAAAACTTCATGTTATATGAAACGGAGAAGCCTTGAAGCGTCCGGCAGGAACAGAAAACTGTACAACTTTCTATCATCCGCAGGATCGGTCGCTGACCCGGTCGTGCATTTCCGGGTATTGCCACCTCCAGGCCCGGCTTCAGTGACGCACCGCACTCTCTGGCGGCTCTTCGGCCTCGCCTGGCTGGCCCTGGTTGGCTGGCTGACCCTCCGCTCTGCCCCCGATCAGGCCAGCCGGGTCGCCGACCTCTCCTGGCACTGTGTCTTCTGCGGCGACTCCGGTGGCGCCGACTTCATCCTCAACATCCTCCTCTTTCTGCCCTTGGGCTTCGCCGCCCGCGGCCTCGGCTGGTCCTGGCGGACGACCATGCTGGTGATCGTGCCGATCACGCTCGCCATCGAGACGACCCAGGGCCTCTGGCTCGTCGGCCGGGATGCCGCGCTTGGCGACGTGCTCGCCAACAGCCTCGGCGGCGCCGTCGGTTGGCTGCTGCTGCCGATCGCCGCGACGCTGATCGGCCCGCCAACTCCCGCCCAGGCAAGCCGAGCACTCTGGCCCGTCGTCGCCGTGACGATCGCCATCTGGCTGGCAACGGCGTTCGGTTTTCAGCCCGCACTGAGCGATGCCGGGCCGTATGTCGGCCAGATCACCCATCACTGGCCCTATCAGGATCCTTTTCCGGGGAAAGTCACCGACGCTTCACTCGACGGGATCGCGGTACCCAACGACCCACTCGCCGATCTGCCGGCCGCGCGCCACAGCGTCGTCCTCCACCTGACGGCAGAGCGGACTGCTGCACCGCCGCGCCACCGCTCGGCGTCACTGCTGCGGGTGGTCGATGCTGACGGCGTGGCACAGGTCACTGTCAACGAGCGCGACGGCGATCTGTTGTTCCAAGGGTTACTCCGGGCCAGCCACTGGCACCTGCACACGCCGACGTGGCGATTTCAGGGCGCGCTCGCTCTCCCATTGCACACGCCCGCGCCGCTCGAGGTCCAGATGACGGCCCGCGCGGTAGCCCTGTCCGGCGCCGCCAACAGCTACGCGCGCACGCTGACACCATCGATCGGCCGCGGCTGGGCCTTCATCCACCCGTTCGTGGCGACGATCAGCAAGGACGATCAGCTCTGGACCGTGCTCTGGCTCGGTTGGTGGTTTGGCCTGATCGGTTGGCTCGCCGGCGCATGCAGTATGCGCGCTGTCGTGAGCACGACAGTGGCGGCCGCCGCCGCGTTCGCTGCGGCGTCGTGGCTCGGTGGGGTGTCTCTTGTTCCGTGGGAACTGCTGGTGGGAACGGCGGCGCTGCTCATCCTGGCCGGCGCCGCCACCCGCATCAGGCGGCAGCGCCCCTCAAACTGAGGTGCGCTACCCCCGAACCGCTCAGGGAATGATGATGTCGCCAGCCATGCGGGGCTTGATGCCCCAGACGTTGGCGCCATCGTATGACAGCGCGCCAGTGATCGTCATCGTCGAACCAATCGGAAAGAACGACGCCGGTGCGCCCAGCGCCGGATCGATCAGCACGTCGACCAGATTGGTACTGTCAGCAGGATCCGAAGCGCGGACCACAAAGACGCCGTTGACCGTCGCCGTATCGCGGATCGTTGTCCCGATGACCTTGACCAGCTGCGCGTCGAGCGTGCCGCCCTGAGCGGTACGCGCGTCGGTCACAGTCACGGTGATCGGCACCGGCGCCGGACCAATCGCGAGGGTGTAGATGGCGCCCTGGTCGAGGACGGTCAAGCCATGCACCTGCGCGATCGTCCCGAGGACCATGACGCTATCACCGATACCATTGCGGGTCGTTCGGCCAATCGGATGCGCGTTGGTCACCCGCAGCGCACTGCTCGAATCGTTGAGATAGGTCGCCGTGTCGCTGAAGGTCTGCAATGGGACAGTGACCACGCCGCGCACGAAGACTCGGCGCCCCACTGGCAGCGTGCGTGCGGTGGCCAGCGAAACCACGCTGTACCCCAGGCCGATCGTGCGGATTGCCGTGATCGAATCCTGGGTCGTGACCAGGCGGACCAGGCCGGTGTCCCCCTGCACGACGCCGATGGAATCGCCGAGTGCGTGGCGATCAACCACCAATCGATAGGCACCCACCGGCACCGAATCAAAGATGGCCACACCGCTGGCGTTGGCGACCGCAGTGCGCAGCGTGTCGGTGCCACCAGGCGCAAGCAGCGCGAAACGTGCACCAGCAAACGTGGTATCGTCGGGGGTAACGCCGCCCGAGGCATCCCGATCGAAATAATCACTCACCGCCAGGCGGCCAATCGCCAGCGACGGGTACTTGAGCGACTCGCCGGCGTTGGAGCAGGCAGCGCTGAGCCCCAGCAGGATCAAGCAGATATTTCGGCGCATCTCAGTTCTCCACCCGGAAGCCAATCCGGATAATACGAGCGTCACCACGGCGGCTCAGCAGTTGTCCAAAGCCCGGGTTGGCCAGCAACGGCAATACGGTATGACCGCTGGCGTCCGTCGTGACGGTGCCATGCGGATCGACCAGCACCAGGGCATGATCGTAGAGCCCGGTCGACGTGCTGATGACATTGTACGCATCAACGGTCAATGCGAGACCGTGCACGAGCTTGACTGCGGCACTCAGGTCGAGCGCCTGCACCGCCGCGTCGCGGCAACTGTTGCGGGCCGCAAAGCTGCCCGATTGCGATGAGAGACAGCTGTTCGCCGCAATCACCGTGGCAAGCCCCGGCGTGTCGGGACTCACGAACGCGGGATCATTGCCCGCAGCACCATCACCGTTGGCGTCGACGCCAGGGCGGAACCCGGGCGTGAACGGCAGGCCGGACTGCATCCGGAAGCGCGCCGCCAGGTTGAATGCGGACTTGCCCGGGGTCGCCAGCGCGAGCGTAGCCACCAGGCGGTGCGGAATGTCGAAATCGGAGCGGCCATCTTCCCAGCGCGCACCGTTGAGGCCGTCGGGAAATGGCGACAGCCGGTTCGCCGGATCGGCGCTCATTTCACCGGGGAGGTTGTCAGTGGTGTGCGAGTAGGTATACGCCACCTGCACCGACACCGACTGATTGAGATGATGATCGAGCGCCAGCGTCGCCTGGTAATGATCATTGTAACCGCTCGATGTGAGCCCGTAGACATGATCAAACTCGGGGAAACGGCGATTCGAGCCAACCGTCGGCGTCAGCAGCGCACCGTACTGCTCCAGCGCGCCAAAGAGTGGCCGGCCATCGGCGTCAGTTGCCAGTGCGCCGGCAACCAGGTTCAAGTCCGTCCGCTGCAGCAGGTAATCCGCGTGACGATACCCGCCACTCACGGTGAGCGTCGTGCCATTCGCCAATACTTGCGCCAGCGACAGATCGGTCTTGAACGATCGCGGTTTGTGCACGTTGGGCGCGAAGGTCGTCAGCGCCTGGCCCGCATCCGTTCCAGCGGTGCTGCCGCTCGCCGGCCAAGCCAGCACGCCAGTGCTCCGGCGTACCGTGACATCGCCGTCGAACTGTGCCGCTTCCGCAAACGCCGCCAGATCATATTGCCCCGGTACCAGCCCCACGCTGCCCGACAGAACCGTGTGCCCGTTGCCCGCAGCATCCCAGCGGAATCCGCCCCGCGGTGCAAAGTCCTGGCTCTTCGAGTCGGTCGGCACTGCGGCGTTGTTGAACGCCGAGACCCGTTCCCATGCCGCGTCCTGGGCAATCACATCGGTCGGCAGCGCTTCGTGATCGAAACGCACCCCAGCGAAGATCTGGAACGCCGGCGTTGCCTGCCACTGATCTTCGGCAAAGATCGCCAGATCGCTCACGCCGATGTCGGGTGAGGCGGCACCGCGCGTCGCCTGATAAAAGGCGCCCGTCATCGCCGTGAATGTTCCCAGATCACCAAAGGTGTACAGACCAGCGCTGCCGGGGATGTAGTCGTAGTTGACGGTGCGGTGTTGCACGGCGCCACCGACCTTCAGCGTGTGCACGCCCATGCGATACGAAAACGCCTCCGACAAGTCGATGCCCATCTCCTTGAAGTTGCCGGCGAGATTGGCCGCACCGCCAAAGGCGAGGGCGTCGCCGGCGATCAGCGTTGCCGGCAACGGTGCGCCAGTCCAGTCGCGCGCCGCCGAGTGACCACCGAGGCGTGTTTCGCTGGTCCATCCGTCACTGCCGGTCGTCAACGCGGCGGCCGCCGAAACATCGTGCGCCTTGAGCTCGGCGCCAGCGCCATTGACCAGTTCGGTACCTACCTGCGGATTCTGCTCGGTCCATGACGCTCCGCCGGCACGCACGGCCAGCAAGGTGTTGGGCCCAAAGCGCCAGTCGAGCCGACCGCTACCGCTGCCACCTTTCCAGGTGCGGACCGTTGGTGCCAGCCAGCGGTTGATATCGTGCTGGCTACCCGCCGGCGCCGCCGACGCGAAGGCGCCCAGCAGGTTGGCGTCGCTGTCAGCCATGGTGCTGCCAAGCGTGAAGGGCGCGGCCGACGGCAGCTCGAGCTGCTGATAGTCGCCGCGAACGAACCACGCTGCGGTATCGCCCTTGATCGCACCGCCCATGGCCAACCCGGCCTGGATCGATGTCGCTGCGGAATCGTCCGGGTTATCGGCACCGCGGCCACCAAGCTTGGCGCCACTATAGGTGGCCCAGGGCCGGAAGGTGAACTTGCCGGTGCCGCGCTGGCTGGTTCCTTCGAGCGTGCTTCCCAGCACCGATGGATCGTCGGCGCTGGCGCCGAATCCGGTTCGGGAGACGTCGCTGAGCCCGTCACGGGCAAAGAGCGGTGCCGTTGCAGCCTCGCTGGGAATTCCGGGGTGGCGAAGCAGCGCCTCCGGCACGCCATCGACGACCAGCGAGGACCACGACGGCCGCAAGCCGTTGGCCGCGATCGCGTACCCTGGCCGACCGTCATCCGGCACTGATATATCAGAGAAGTCGCGCCCTGCGCTGCTGATGTCGGTCGTGCGCGGAAAGAGGCGAAGATTGCGGTCGCTGCCCCCGCCCTGCACCGTTGCAATCGACATCGTGGCGTTGGACGGCACGTCGGCCACCGCGGTGATCGGTGGTGGCATCCGGCGAATGGTGATCCGGACCTGGCTGGTGCCGCCGGCCTGCACCGGCACGTCATGCATGCGGACCGGCTGGTAGCCGAGTTCCTCGGCCAGCACCGCGTAGCTGCCTGGCGTCAGGATCCCGAAGGTGACCTGACCATTCCGCGCCGTGACCAGGCTCCTGACCAGGCCGCCATTCTGCTCGAGCGAGACCGTGACCTGGGGGACCGGCGTCCCGCGCTCATCCACGATCGTGGCGAGAAGCCCGCCCGCCGAAGGCGATTGCCCGGCCAGAGGCAGCGCCAGCCAAGGGAGGAGCAGCAGGGAGCGCGTGCCGCACAAAAGCCGGCGACAGGAGCGTTGCAAAGGAGACATCGACAGTCCGTCCGGATCGGGAAGTCAGCCGCAATGGTTCGCGTGGTGTTGCCTTGGTGCACGAGCGGTGCCATGCCCGCCAGACCTGCTGGGGGCCGAGTCAATGAATATCGACTGTGGCGTATCCGCAACAGCCAACCAGCCCCCTTGGCCCGGGCAGTCTGCGCCCGGGTGGATGCTAGCTTTGGCGTACCGTGTCCCGACTTTCATTCCGCGTTCGCCTCTTTATCGCCCTGGTTGTGGCGAGCACCGTGCCGGTGATCATCGTCGGCGGCTTCGGCGCGGCATTGGTGACGGGGTTGCCGGGGGCGGCGGCTGACTCAGCGGCGGTCGAAGCGGTCGGGTTCACCCACAAGACGATGATGACCGAACTCCAGCGGGTGCCGTTGACCCCCGGAGCGGTCCGCGCCGTCCAGCGCCACGATACCACCGTGAGCCAGCTGCTGGTGGACAACACCCGGCTGACCGTGGCCCGCGCCAAATGGCCGCATAGCGCCGCATGGGCGCTAGGCTTTGCGACGCTGGCGATGGTCATCGTGGTCGTGGTGGCGGGTCGCCTCCTCGCCGCGCAATACGCTGCACCGCTGACCGAAATCGCCGACTGGACCCGCCGCATTGAGCGGCATGAAGCGCTGCCGGCCACCACCGACAACTCCGTCGCGCCCGAGGTCGCCACCTTACGACAATCGTTGCGCGAGTTGCAACGCGGTCTGGAGCAGGCGCGCGCCGCCGAACTCGAGGCCGAACGCCTGCGCGCCTTTGGCGAAGTGGCGCGCCGTGTCGCGCACGAGATGAAGAATCCGCTGACGCCGATTCGCCTGGCGGTACGGCAACTCGCGCGCCGGGCACCCCCGGAATGGCAAGACGAGCTCGAGGTCATTGCCGCCGAATCGGCACGCCTTGAGGCGATGGCGCGCGAGTTCGCCGAGCTCGGCCGGCTCCCCGAAGGCGTGGCCGCCGCCGTTGACCTCCGGGAACTCCTGGAAGACCTGCTTCGTAACGCGGTGCCGGAATCGATGGACCGCGAATTCCACGGCGAAGAGACCGGCACCATCGAGGGCTATTACGACCCGCTTCGCCGCGGCTTCAGTAACGTGTTGCGCAACGCCGTGGAGGCATGTCATGGAGAAGGACGCATCGTGGTCACCCTGCGGCGCACGCCAAGTCATGTCGAAGTGATCCTGAGCGACAACGGCCCCGGCATTCCGGTCGACAAGCGCGAACTGATCTTCCAGCCCTACTACACGGAAAAGGGCGACGGCACTGGGTTGGGGCTCGCGATCGTGCGCCAGACCATCGAACAGCATCATGGCACGATCGCCGTGCTCGACACACCGGGCGGCGGCGCCACCTTCCTGGTGCAGTTGCCAGCATGACCACCCGCATCCTGATTGTTGACGACGAGACCAACATCCGCCGGATGGTGGGCGCACTGCTCAAGTCGGAAGGATTCGATGTCGCGGAAGCGGCCAACGGCAACGCCGGTTTGCTGGCGATTCCCGAGGTCCGCCCCGACATCATCCTGCTCGACCTGATGATGCCGCCCGGCCCCGATGGCCTGGCCACCCTCGAACGGATTCGTGCCGGCGACCGCGACATCCCGGTGATCATGATGAGTGGCAAGGCGCAACTCGCCGACGCGGTGCGTGCGGTCCAGATGGGCGCCTTCCAGTTTCTCGAGAAACCGCTGGCACCTGAGTCCCTGCTCGTCGCACTCCGCTCCGCCGAAACGCTGGTGCGCACCCAGGCCGAAAACCGGGCGCTGCGCCAGGCCCTCGGCCCGCAACCGACCCTGGTCGGCTCGAGTCCGGCGATCGAACACTTGCGCCAGCAGATTGCCCAGGTCGCGCCGACTGATGCCCGGGTGCTGATCCTCGGCGAGTCGGGCAGCGGCAAGGAGCTGGTGGCCAACGCCATTCACCGCTACTCGCTGCGCGCGCGCGGTCCGTTTGTGTCGGTCAACTGTGCTGCGATCCCGCGCGACCTGGTGGAGAGCGAGATGTTCGGCCACGAACGCGGCTCCTTTACCGGCGCCACCGATCGGCGAATCGGCCGCTTCGAGCTGGCCGACAACGGTACCCTCTTCCTCGACGAAATCGGTGATCTGCAGCTCGAAGCGCAGGCCAAGCTGCTGCGCGTACTCGAGAGCGGCGACATCCAGCGGATCGGCGCCGAGCGGAGCCAGCGCGTCAACATCCGGGCGCTGGCCGCGACCAACCGGCGGCTGGAAGAAGCCGTCGACAAGGGCGCCTTCCGTGAAGATCTCTATTTCCGGCTCAACGTCTTTCCGATCGAAGTCCCGCCGCTGCGCGACCGGTTGAGCGACATCCCCGACCTGGTGCTGCACCTGGCAGCCCGACTCCGGCCGCGGCAGCCGACGCATTTCACCGACGATGCGCTCGCCGCGCTGGCTCGCCACTCGTGGCCCGGCAACGTGCGCGAGCTGGCAAACATTGTCGAACGCCTGACGATCATCGGTGGGGACGAAGTGACCGGCGAACTGGTGCCGCGCGTGCTCAACCGGTCGGGCAGCGCGATGACCGCGGTCGCCATCGCCGAGGCACCGGTGTCGACCTTCGTGGAAAATGGTCGCGGGCTGAGCGACCGGCTCGATGACATGGAACGCGAACTGATCAATGGTGCGATGACAGCGGCCGCCGGCAACATTGCCGAAGCGGCACGCCTGCTGAAGACGGACCGTGGCAACCTGTACCGGCGGATGCGGCGATTGGGCATCCGCGGAGGAGGCGAATGATGCGCACACGATGGCACACTCTGTGGCTGGCGGCGTTCTCGGCTGTCATGCTGCACCCCGCGCCCGCACTGGCGCAGCGGACCCTCGACCTCGGCGGGCCGCCCGGTGATTCCCTCCGACGTTGCTACTCCGATTCCCAGCTCACCGCGGCACTGAACGCAATCAACGGTCTGGCCGCGGTTCGCGATTTCGGGGGGCGCGATATCGTGCCCGCTGGCGGTACCGTCTCGTCGAGCTACTACGTGTATGACGGATCGCTGCGCGTCGACGGCACTGTCACCGGTGACGTCCTGGTGCTCAACGGCTCCTTGCGCGTCACGGCGCACGGAGCGGTGCTCGGCCAGATCACCGTGATCGGCGGCACCGTCCTGGTTGACCCCGGTGCCAATGTGCCGAGATCGCCCTTTGCCTGCGCCGACCCGGCCCCGCTCACCCAACAGGACGGTGTCGTCACGATTCGACCGGCCGTCCGCGAACTCGCCAGCTACACATCGGGCATCGCCTTTGTCACCAACGGCATTCGCTTCACGCCGCATGTTGCCCTCGGACAGTACAATCGTGTCGAAGCGCTCCCGGTCCATCTCGGCATCAACGCCGTCGCCGGCCTGACCTCGGCCGATACGGTGCACTTTGCCGGCTATGGCGTGCTGCGCACCGGCCGCGACCCGAGCGGCAGCCGCCCGGCAATCGGCTGGCACACCGCCTTGCAGGTGAGCCATGCCGGCAGCATTCCGTTCATCGTGGGAGTCGAGGGCGGTTCCACGATCGATCCAACCGCTGACCGACCCTTTACGTCGACGGAATCCGGCCTCAGCGCCTTTGCGTTGCGCCGCGACTATTCCGACTGGTTCCTGCGGCGTGGCGCATCGGTATTCGCCAGTGTGCGGCCGACGTCGGAGCTCACCCTCGACGCGTCACTCGATCGCAGCCGGCAGACCACCGTGCTGGCAACCGACGCGTTCTCCATCCTGCGCGTGACCGAACCGTGGCGGCCCAACCCGCTGATCGATGACGGCACCTATCAGACCCTTTCCCTCGGCGCCACGTTCGATGGCCGCGACGCGCGACGTCATCCGGTGATCGGCTGGTACGCCCACGGCGATGTGCATTTCGTGCGCAGCGGCTCGCTGACACCAGTGTCGTTGCCGACCTCGATTCGCGATGCAGTGCCCACCAGCAACTACGCCGAGAGCGACGGCAACTTCGACCTGCGCGGCTTTCTGCGTCTCGATCCGGTGCAGCGCATCAACGCGCGGATTGAGGGCGGTGGCTATCTGGGCGGTGATCCGCTCACCATTCAGCGCCGCCGAGCGCTGGGCGGTTCGGATCCATTGCCGGGATATGACTTCCGCGAACTCAACTGTGACCGGCGACGCGTTGCCGATCCGGCCACACCAGCCTTGTGCGATCGTTACATGGCGATCCAGCTCGAATATCGTCACGTGATTCCATTCGAGGTGAGCACCCGCATTGCTGGGCGCACCATCGGAATCCGCCGACCCGATTTCGTCGTGATGGCCGACGCGGGGACTGCGTGGCTTGCCGGCGACAGCGCCGGGCGGGTGCCAGCCAACCGGATCCAGACGCTCGCCGAATGGAAGTCGGATGTCGGCGTCGGGGTCTCGAGCGGGCCGGTGGGATTCTATATCGCCAAGTCCCTCGTCGACCCGTTGCCGGTCCGGTTCATACTGCTCCTCAGCCCGCGGTTCTAGGCGAGCGATGCGCCGTCTGTGGTTGCTGGTCCTCCTGCTGGCCGGTGCTGCGTCCGTGGCATCTGCGCAAGCGCGTACCCACATTGGTGCGCGCCTGCAGCTACAGAGCGACGGCCCTCCGGCGCTGGTCTTTTCTGTCAGCAACCTGCTCGACGACGGCGACTGGCTCTCCGCCCTCAACAACGCCTCGCGAATCGAACTGCACTGGAGCGTGTCGTTGTCGCGGTCGCGGGCAATCTTCGACGTGACCGGCACGCCCACCGAGTGGAATGATTATGTCGAGAAGATCCCGACGCTCGATGTATTCAATTACATGGAGCCGTCGCGCGGACGACTGACGACGCGTGCGTTCAACTCGCTCGACTCGCTCAAACTGTTGCTGGGCCAGGAGCAGCAGATCAACACGCCACGCACACTCGCGCCGGGGCGCTGGTATTACAGCGTGCAGTTGACCGTCACCGCCGACGATCGCCCCGATCCCAACTCCAAGGCGCAACCGCTCTCGGCCTTTCAGCGCCTGATTCTCGGCAACGGACTGAGCCGCACCTACGGGCCGCAGACGACGGTGACATTCGTGGTACCGGAGCGGCAGTAGCAGCATTCCATCACCGCAGATTGCCGCTCGTCACACGATAGGGTGGGGGGCGTATCCCCACGCGCCTTCCCGTTGACGACGCGCAGATTTCGCGCAAGATTGCACGCCGATGACTGATCGCTGGATGCCTCGCCTCCGCGCCCTCCTGGCGGTCGCCCTCTTCATACAGGGCGACGGCGGCGCGCAGTTGCTCGACGCACTGGTCTTCCACAGCCGCCCCGCAACCGCGATCAACGGCCCTCGCGTCAATAATGACGACCACTGCCACTCCGAGCGCTGTGACCTCGGCGCGCCGATCGCAACGCCGCCGCCCGTCTCGCCAGCCCCCAGTGTCCATCGAGTCGAAGCAGTCGTCTTCCAGGTCGCGGTGGTGCTACCGGTTGATCCACCCCGCTCGGTTCCCTCCAACGCCCCGCTCGGTTCGCGCGCCCCACCGCTCCACTCCTGATCGCCATAGACAGGTCACCACTGGCATGCGCCTGCGCGCGTGTCGAGTGCGTTGCGTCTGCTCGGAGTTTTCGCTCCGCGTGCACGCGTCCGAGCCAGGCATTCGCCTGTCCGGATCACCCATGGTACCCGGAGTTGAGCATGCGTATGCCACTCGTCCTCGCGATGGCCCTGGCCGTCGCGGTTCCCACCGCCGCCCTTGCCACACCGATCACGCGCCACATCGCGCCAGCAATCAACGCGGACCTTACCGGCCGCGTGACCGATAGCGTCTACGGCAAGCCGCTGGCCGGCGCCGATATTCTCGTCGCCCGCAACGGCACCGTCATCTCGCGTGTCACGGCCGACCAGTTCGGCAGTTGGCGCGTCCACGATCTCACCGCTGCGACCTATCAGGTCACGGTACGCCTGATCGGCTTTCAACCACAAACCCGCGCAGTGACGATCGGCACCAGCACCAGCGACATCACGCTCGATTTCAGGCTGGCGGCAGCATCGGTGCAGCTCAACGAGATCGGCGTTACGGCGTCGCCCGTGGCACTCAACACCCGCACCGGCGATCAGGTCTTCAAGGAGAGCGATTATCAGGGCGCTCCGACGCAGACCACGTCGCAGATCCTGCAGCAATCAATTGCCGGTGCCGTCCGCGCGCCAACCGGTGAAGTCCATATCGATGGCCAGCACGCCGAGTACACGTACTACATCGATGGTCTGCCGGTGCCGCCCGGGATTTCAGGGAGCCTCAACGAGCTCTTCGATCCGTCCGTGGTCAACACGATCAACTTCCAGACCGGTGGCTGGGACGCCGAGTACGGCAAGCGCAACGCCGCGATCATCAACGTGCAGACCAAGGTTCCGGCCGGCGCCTTTCATCTTTCGGCCACTGGCTATGCCGGCAACTATGCCAGCAATGGCCAGACGGTGACGATGAGCGCCAACGCAGGGAAGTTCGGCTTCTTTATCGCTGGCACCCGCCAGGGCACGGACCTGCGCCGCGAACCGGTGGTGGCCGACACCAATGCGGCAGGCAGGATCACGGGCCTGCAGAATTACGCCAACGATGGTCAGGATCTTTTCGGCTTCAGCAAGATCCAGTATGTCGCCACCGACCATGACCTGATCAATCTCGACGTCAACCTGTCGCGGTCGCGCTTTGCCACGCCGTTTGATTCGTCGGACGGCATCATCAACGATCGCCAGCAGGACATCAACCACTTCGCCAATCTGTCGTGGCAGCACCGCGATGTCGCTGGCCCGCATTCCGGGTCGGAGGCCTTTGCCGGCGTCTACTATCGCCATGGCTCGCTTGACTACACGCCAGGAGCGGCGGACGACCCGACCTTCTCCTTCCAGCCTGATACGACGTTGTATAACATCAGCGAGGCGCGCGCCTTCGACATCATCGGCGTCAAGGCAGACTACCTCTTCCAGATCACGCCGAAGGCCAATATCAAGTTCGGCACCGACGTCTCGAAGACCAGCGGCCAGGAGGCGTTCAGTACCCTCGATGGCAACGGTGTCGCAGGCCCGGCATCCAACTCGCCCCTCAACGGCACCGACCAGGCGGTCTATCTGCAGACCGTCCTGCAGCCCAGTGAAAAGGTCGAGTTCCGTATTGGCGCGCGGTACGATCGCCACACCTATCCGCTGACTGCCAGCGACAACGCGTCGGTCGACCAGGTCAGCCCGCGCTTCCGCGTCAATTTCTACCCCGATGCGGCAACCACGATCTACGCCTACTATGGGCGGCAGTTCATTCCGACCAATACCGAAGACCTGCGCGCAATCACGACCGCCGCGACTGGTGGCGAGTCATCCACGCCGACTGTGCCCGAGCGGGACAACTTCTACGACATCGGCTACATCCACCGCTTCAACGGTATCGTGCTGAAGCTGCGCGGCTATCGGAAGGACAGTTCGCCCGGGATTGATGACACGCAGATTCCCGGCTCGGCAATCACCACGGACGTCAATATTGCGACGGTGCATATCACCGGGCTCGAAGCGGTGGTCGAGGTGCGGCCCGGCGGCCCACTGAGCGGCTTCGCCAATATCGCGCTCAATCACGCCTACGGCGAAGGTGCTGTGACCGGCGCATTCTTGGCCGACGCGCCTCCGGCCCAGCCCTTTGATCTCGATCACGATCAGCGGTTGTCGAGTGTCCTCGGCGTGACCTATTCGAGCGGCAAGCTGCTGATGACCGCGACCGGGATCTACGGCAGCGGCCTCACCAACGGCGTCACGCCCAACGCGCCGGGCGTGGCCGGCTACGATCCCGATTCGCCGTCGACACCGGTACTTGGTACCGGGTTGTTCAGCTTCAACACGCCATTCAAGGTTGATCCGAACTTCATCCTCAACGCGTCAGCGGGTTACACGATCACGGCAGGCGGGATCACCTGGCGGCCGCAGTTCTTCGTCGACAACCTGCTCAACTCCACGTATGCCCTCAAGGGGGCGTTCTTCAGCGGCGCATCGTTCGGGCGGCCGCGCACCTATTCGCTGCGCCTGACGGTGGGGATCTGAGATGAGCCACCGACATCGCAAGCTTGGTGCGATCAGCGCGCGCGATGGCGACGAACGTGCCTCCGATCGCGTCGCCGGTTCGCGCTCGCGGGCAGCGCTGATCCGCCGTCTCCGGCGGATCGAGGGACAGACCCGCGGCCTGCAGAAGATGGTCGAGGAGCAGCGGGAGGCCGCCGAATTGCTGATGCAGATCGCGTCAGTGCGGTATGCGCTACATAGCGTAGCGACGATTGTCCTGGAGACGTACCTGGCCCAGAGTGCGCAAATCATCGCGGCCACCGGCGATGCTGCCGATGGCGCGCGGCTGGCCGTTGAAGCGGCGGCGGTATTCCAGAAATGGTCGCCGTAGGGTAGCGCGGCCGTTGCGACCCGATATCGCACGTCATGCCGTTGTCGTCAGAACTGGCGAGGAGAGCAATCGTCATGGTGTACTCGAGTTAAAATCGCGAGCGCCCGACGGTATCCGCCGGACGCTCGGTATTCGGGCACACAAATCAGGCCTTGCGACGCCGCCGAATGAAGCCGGTCATGCCGACCAGACCAGTGGCCATCATCACCACAGCCGACGGTTCCGGCGTAGCTTCCTGCGGGATGGACACGTCATTCGCGCTGCAGAAATCGGCCTTTGTGTGGTCGGAGTCCTGGCACTCGACCGAGCTGCCGCCATTACCCTCGACTCGCTGCGCCTTGTAGCCCCAGTCGATATCCGCGAGCATCCCCTGCGTCAGCGCGCCAGCTGAATAGGTGAACGTGAACAGGAGCCAGTCGGCCTGATTGCCGAAACTCAAGCCGCCGCCTTGGCAGGTCGAGTAGTTGACGCCGTTACCACCGGAAGGAATGTCGCAGGTTTCAGCGCCGCCATTCGCGCCCGGGCCACTCGCCCCAGCGATTCCGGCGATGCCTACCAAGCCGGGGGTGGACGTTGAGAACGCCCAGTTGCCCAGCGATGCAAGCGCGGTGTTGCCGTTCGACACCAAGCTCGTTCCGTTCCAGTCGTTAAAGCCCACGCTCGTGAGCGACCAGGTACCGACGGTTGGCAACCCGGCGAGCTCAAGGCCTGTCACCGTCGATTGCCAGTTTACTCCCTGGCCGCTCGATCCGTTGAACAGGTACATCTCGAGCGTGTTGCTGCTCGACAGCACGAACTCGGCGGTCACACAGACGTGATTGGCGGCAGCCGAGCAAAGCTCCTGCTGCGCACTGGCACCAACGGGCACGGCAAGGAGCACTGCGCAAGCGAGCACCTGCATTGACTTCATCACAACTCCGAAGCGAAAGGAACCAGCCTATGCGGCAACTAGTGGCAATAATTGCACCGCCGAAGTACGATCACCGAAACAGGCGGAGTGAGTCGGTCCTACTCAGGAACAGGCGTCCTAACCTATTGCCAGTCAATAGCATAGGAGATTGGTGGCGGTAGTCACCATGCCGATGCAGCGGAAAACATCTGATGTATAACTACGTAGTATGATGGATTGTTACTACATAAGTGTGCCGGCCGGACAACTTGAGCAGGCTCCGTGCTTGGACGCTGCAGTCAAGTCTCCGCGACCAAGGGTGCGGACCATTTCGGAGAGCAGGTCATCTCGGGCAAGACTTGCCGTACGCAGGTTTGATCCGCCCATCCGCTCTATGCGATGCAGCGTCCACTCGCAGCCGAAAGGGAGCCACTTGGCACCCTGATCCAGTGGGGCTCCTCCAGTTCCCGCAACAATCGAGGAATTCCCCTGGATAGCCCGCCCCAGTTGCGCCCGCCCCGCATTCCCCGCTATCGTCAGATGTCGCATAAAAGCCATTGATAACCATTCTCACTGAGTAACGATGAAATACCCGCTCGCTTTCGCCCTCCTCGCCGCCCCTGCTGCCTGCGCGGCGCAGACCGGTCTCCTCATCGTCGCTCACGGCTCCGATTCCGCCTGGAATAGCCGGGTCCTTGCTACGTCAAACGCGGTCCGCTGGGAGGGCCCGATCCGGGTCGCCTTTGTCATGGGCCCCGGCGCGGCGACATCATCAGTTGGCGGGCAGGCGCGATCGCTGGTCGCGGCAGGTGCCAAGCGGATTGTCGTCGTGCCGTTGATGGTGTCGACCTGGGGCGCGCACGTGCGCGACATCGACGCGGAAGTGGCCGGCGAGGGGCACGCGGTGAAGTCGACCGCGATGCCGTCGATGGCATCCGACAGCGGCTTCCCTGTCGTCCCCGCCACGGTGACTGGCGGAATGGATGCCGCCCCCGAACTCGGCGCGGCGCTGCTCGAGCAGTGGCAGCGTCTCTCTCCCGCCGACCGCGCCCGCCCGCTGATGCTGGTGGCGCACGGCCCTGATACCGACATCGAAGCCGCGCGCTGGGTGGCGAACATTACCGCTGCCTGCCGCCAGCTCGCCGAGCATCTTCCTGATCACGCCGTGCATGTCGGGCTGCTTCGCGACGACGCGCCGCCCGCGATGCGCGCCGCCGCCGTGGCGCAGATCCGCGACACGATCACGGCGCTGGCGCGTCAGCGTCATGATTCCACGCTGGTGATGACGGTGCTGATTTCGTCGGGGGACATCAACAACGTCGTGGTGCCGCACGACCTCTCGGGGATGCCGATGCACTACATCGGCTCATCGCTCACGCCGAGTGCGCCAGTCGCGGAGTGGATTCGCCGCATCGCGCTTGAAGCGAAGTGGTAGACAGCGAACATCAGGGCGCGATTGAGGGCGACGGACTCAGCGCGTTGCTGGTGTGACGATCCGATACATCTCCACCGTCGGAGCGTCATCGTCGCCGGTACAGGTCGCCAGCAGAACGGCTCTGGTGATCTGCGTTGGACGACATGACGAGCGCAACGTGGCGATGCCAACGGCGGTCCCGGCCGGCGAGACGACATACCAGTCATGCGGCAGCGTGTCGTTGCGAAATCGGCGCGCCCAGACGTTGCCCGCGTCGTCAACCGCGAGCCCGTCGAGCACCGGCATCACTGCGGGGTAGCGCAGCCAGTCGGCGGCGCCCTGATAGAGCGACCGCAGTTCCGCGGCGTTGGGCCCACCAGCGTGACCAATGATCTGCTGCCGGTAGTTCGCAATGTCGGTCGCGGTCACGGACACGCTCGGCAACGCGAGATGCAACGTGCCCTGCAGCTTTCCGCGCTGGTCACGCTGCTCAATATTACCCGACGCGCCACCGGCGTAGAACCAACTCGAACGGCCAACTGCCAGGTATGCAATCGGCGCGAAAGGCACATCTCCACCGAATGTCGACCGTCCGCCGCGATACCGGTACGTCTCTCCGCCGTGAACGGCGCCGATCCGAACGGATGTTGCCTGATCCGAGAGATCGATGGCGACGGTGTCGGAGTGGATCTCCGAGGGCGACGACGGCCCGGTAATCCAGGCGAACCGATAGCTCGATAGCAGGTGACCGTTTCCGAATCGACCGATCATCTCGCGCCAGGCGCTGCCCGGCTGGCGTTTCGACGTCGGATCAGGAACCGGAGCCGGCTGGGCCACTTTGTAGAGCAGCAGCACGGTGCCCTTGCGGTCCAATCCCGTCACGCGGCCGGCGATACCGTCATATACCATGATCGTATCGCCGCCAGCTGGCAGCAGCCGGGCCACCGAGCGAAAGTCGCCGGGTCCATCTCCGTCCTTGCCAATGATCCGCACGAAATGCCCGGCCGAATCGAACAACTTGAGTTGGTCGGCCTTGTCGTCCGCCGCGACGATATCCCCCGACGCCAGCTTGCGAGCCCCACTCAACTCGCCGAAGAGATCGTTGTCGCCTCGCAGAGCTGTCCCAATAACGAAAGTCCGAACCAGGGTAATTGTCGGCGGCGATACCGGGCGAAGTGCCTGACGCGACAAGCCGGCGCTACTCGCGGTCATCAGCGCCACCACCACCGCGATCCCCTGTTTCACGCGCCCACTTCGCTCCGCCCGCGCGACAGCTGTACCGCGCCATCGATGATCAACGACAGTGGCCCGGCAAAGCCCACCGCCAGCAGCAGCAGCTTCCAACCATCTGACGACCAATTTTTCGTGCTTATCAACAGGCAGACGATCATGAATACGACTGCCACGACGGAAAACGCGATCGCCGGCACCGGCGCCAATCGGTCCACACGGGGTCGCGTCCAGTAGTTGAGGACCAGCACCTCCAACGGCGTCAGCACCGTCAGCGCAATCGCCAATGGCCAGTTCAATATGCCGGTGGTGAACGCCATGATCAGCGCACACGTGACGGCACTGATCCCGATGTGCATGAGGACGTGCCAGCTCTTTTGCGGCGGCTTGCTACGACGTGAGGCAAGCATCAGAACGACACTCCGGCTATGGCGTGTTGGTGACTATTGCGCGGTGATCAGAATATACCGGCCTGCGGTAGCAAATCCGTGAACAGGAACAGTGACCCGGCTTCGCCCACGAGCACCGCACCGGAAACCGGTGACAGTTTCGCCGAGATGTATGCCGCCGCATCGGTCCGGACGGCGGCCAGCGTGGCACTCGCGAGCGACAATGTCCAGAAGGTCGACTGGACCTGACCGTCGACCTCTTCACGGGTCAGCAACAGACACGACGTACCTCTGCAGCTGATGTCGGCAAGGGTTTGGCCGATGGCTGCTGGCAGCGTGGCAACTGTCATGACCGCACCACCCTTGGTCGGAATGCTCTCGATCGCCAGCCCGCCGCGATTGAAGACTATTGTCGCGCCCTGTTGCGCCAGGGCATAGTGGACAACGCCCGTTGTGCCATCGATTGGTGTCAACGACGCCGCGTTGCTCGCGATTGTCCCGCGGACCAGTTGAATGAGCGTCGGGTGGATCACGCCCAAACGGGTAGGCAAGTTCGCGCCGATCGCAACGAACGTCTGTTCATCAACCCAGTGAACACCAATCAGCCAGTTGATCGTCTGGGGCGACACGACGCTGGCCCCCGCCGAATCATGGTACAACGCCAGGATCCGCCGGCCACCACCAAGCGGACCGGCTGAATCGCCGAGCCAGAGGTCGGCATGGGAAAACGCCGGGAAGACCAGCACGGGTGTGGGCGCCCAGGAGACCGATTCGAGGTACAACAACTGTCCACCCGGACTGAGCGATGTCGCCCAGAATGCGGCGACCGAGTCGCGCGGCAGCCGACGCGAGATGGCCGTTTCACACTTCTGCCAGCTGATACTGCCACCGCCAGCCGGGATGATGCTGAACGCCGGACTGGCAACGTTACCGCGCACGGTCTGGCTGATGAGGCACGGCCCTGTAAAGAAGATTCCTCGGCCATCGGCAGTCCACACTGATGAATCCCGGGCACCGTCAATCAGCGCCTCAGGACCAGCGACGCGAGGACCTGCTGCACCACGGCTGGACGCGGCGAATGGTGCGGCGTGATCACAGCCGAACAGACTTGCGACGAGGGCGCCGACCAGGATGGCTGATGGCATGCGCGGCGCCAAGCGGAACAGCGGGGCCGTTGGAAATCTCGGCGCACGCATCGTCATGTCAGTGCTCACGAAACGCCCGCACGCCCTGTTCTCCCTCGTGCTCGCCACCGAGCTGCTCGCCAAGCACGTACAGCCGATCGCCCTCAAATGCAATCGCTTCAATCGTGCCTGGAACCCGGACCGTCGCGGTAAACACGCCCGCACGGGAGAAGACGTCGAGTTCCGTGCTGTCGTCGCGAACGCGCGGCGTGACGACCCACACCCGTCCGTCCCGGTCGACGGCCGGTGCCGCCGGCGCAAACGGCTTGGCAGCCTTGGCATACTCGTCGACCAGCTGCATCAATCTGCCCTGCTTCTCCGCCGGGAGCCCAGCATTCATCTTCAACATTTGCGCCCGCCGCTGAGCGACCTCCGCCTTGGATGGCAGCTCCGGCGGGATGGCACGCTGCATCACGGTGACCAAATGTCCGCGAGCATCGAAGCGGGACAGACGGTACCGCCAGGCCGACGCGACCAGGGCACCACCACCGGATGTCGCTAGCACCCACGCCGACCAGTCCCCTGAATGCGGATCCTCCACCAATCCGTTCGAGTCAGTCGGGGCTGGAGTGAAGCGAGCGGTGAAGGTGCCCGATTGGCGATCAATCACTCCGACGTACCATGGTCGCACAGCTTGAACGGCAACAATGGTGTCACCTGCAACGCGGATCAGTTGCTCGAACCCGGACATCAGGCGAATTGTCGAACCAACGGTCCAATCAGGACGGATTATTGTGATCCTGGCGTTCGCGGGGTCGTACACCGCCAAGCCACCTGCATTGCTCAATGCGATTGATCGCAAATCACGATACTCGCCAGGGCCGCTCCCCTTGGCGCCCTGGCGTACAGCCTGTCCAGATGTTGGCTTAACACACACGACTTGCTTGGCATCCGCGTCGACCATCACCAAGCAGCCCGAACGGTGCACGAGCAATATTGGCGCCGCCCGGAATGGCAGCGTCGCGAGTGAGGCCGGCAACTCCACGGCTGCGAGTCGCAGGGTGGGCGTCTGGGAGGCCGCAGGCCGAACGAGCAGCAACGCGGCGACCGCGGCGAGCGTCGGTCGCATGAACATCACCGGTTTCTCTTGGCCGACATACTTGCTCCGGGCAGAACCCGATACACCCCCACCCACGGCACCCCGTCCAGATCTTCATGCAACATGGCGACACGCCCATTCGCGAACGTCATGATCGGTCCCGTTGGCCACCGGTCCACCACCGGCGCTGGCACTGCCAGGTGACCGACAATGCGGCCGTTCGACGCGATGTCCCACGACGCGAGCACACCGGTGAGTCCCGGCCGGCCAATCCACCACTGATTCTCGGCGTCGATGTCGAAGCTGACCCACGGCGGTAGTGTTTTCGGAATCCGGCTTTCAATGACGACATCGGCCAGGTGCGGCAGCTTGTTCGTGGGGAGGCTGGCATACCACGCCTGCCAGACCGAATCGCGCACCCGCGGTGGGATCACCACCGGCACATCCGGCAAGCCAACTGTCTGCACGGTGTCCGATCCCACGATGACAAACCATCGCGAGCGACGCGAACCACCGACCACGACTCGGCCGAGCGGATCGAACGCCACCACACCAAGCGGTGAATAGGGCGATCGGCCCACCAGGTCCCAATTCGGGCCGTTCCAGAGGATCGACAAGTCTTCGGTCCGCGGGTGCTGCCAGCGCATCGTGTCGACTCGCCCGCGCCGATCGACGAGTATGCCGCCCGCGGAGGACGCCATCGAAATCCTGTGAAAGAGTGTGCCGTTGCGAGCTGCGAAGAGCGAGCCAACAGCCCCGGCCGAGAGACGCCGCTCCTCGAGGACGTGCCCGCTCGCGCTGAGGCGAGAGAGGCGATCGAGTGCGCCATCGTAGACAATCAGGGTGTCGCCGCTGGCGGCAATCTCCGGCTCCCTCGTCTCACCCGGTCCCTCCCCCGCGCGCATCATGACGCGCATCAACGCACCATCGCGACCGTACAGCGAGACGCGCGCGGAACTCCGTTCGGCGACGTACACTGATCCATCGGGAAGCAATGCGAGACCGGTCACAGTGCCGAGGGCGGTGGCGGATGATTCCGGCGGCCGGACCGATGTCACCAGCTGGAGTCGCCAGACGGGCACTGACACAGGCAATGCGAGCGCCCAGAGACTCCACCACACCATGAATTGATGAATCATGCAATGCCACCCAATGCCGCCCTCACCGCACCGTCTGCCAATGCCCCAGGTGATCGCCGACCAGGTACCCCAGCACGCCGAAGACCATCCCCGACAGCACGACAGGATACCGGACGCCGCCGCCACAGGATCGCGTATCACACGCGAAGTTGGTACCTGACGCCAACGCGACGCCAGCGACGGCACCCACCAGCAACCCGATGAAGCCGTGATCACCACGCCGGACGGCCACTCGCTGAATTGCCTGGACTGGCACGACGATGATTCTCGCGCTGTCGGTGGCGCCATCGCAGGGGCGACGCGTGGTGCTGCAATAGCGGAGCGGCTCGCCTCCCGACCACGCCGACAGCAGCCGGCCAACGCCCGCGGCCGAGTCACTGCGCCAGACCTTGACGCGGATACCACTGTCGACTTGAAAGCGATGGGCCGAGGATTGCGCGCCGGCCGATACCATGGCCATGATGGCAAGCCCGGTCGCGATGACAATCGTGCGGGCAGTGAGTCTCATCTTCGATACCTCAGGGGCAAGTGTCGACACGAGTGAGGAACGAACATTCCCAATTGCGGTCACCGCACGATCCGATACACACCGATCCACGGCTCACCGCTTTCATCCTCATGCATCAGCGCCACGAACTGGCTGCCGAATACCATCAGCGGCCTACCGTTCGTGGCTCGGACGATGGCGGTTGGCACAGCAATGTGTCCGATGACCTTGCCGTCACTGACGACATCCCACGAGCCCAGAGCACCGTTCGAAAGCGGCCGGCCAATCCACCAGCGTCCGGCCTGGTCGACGTTGAAGGTCACCCAAGGAGGCAACGTCGTCGGAATGAGGTCCTTGCGGACCACCTTGTCAATGTCAGGGAGCTTCGGCAGGTGGCTGAACCACGCCGTCCATACCGAATCGCGTTCCTTCGTGGGAATCCGAACGGCATGGTCGGGAAATGACACCCGCGTGATCGTGTCGTGCCCGTCGACTACCACCCATTGCGAGCGCTTGGAACCGCCGATGACCAAGTGGCCCGCAGGGTCCACGGTCTCAACGCCATCCGGAGCAAACGGTGTCCGTGCCTTGAGCACGCCGTGAGGCCAACGCCATTCGATGGTGAGGTCTTCGGTGGCGGGATGGGACCACACGACGGAGTCGATCGGGCCGCTGCGACCGGCACGAAGAAAGCCGCCATTCCAAGCGGGATTTGGCATCGACGCATCGACGATCGCGCGACCATCTCGCGTCAGGTAGATCGCACCGCCAATGGTATACGCGTCCATCCGGCGGCTGCCGACCACCTTGCCATCGGAACTCAACCAGGTCAAGCGCGTCAGCGCGTTATCGTAGACCAATACAGCGTTTCCCTGGGCGGCAATCGACGCATCGCGCACCTCGCCGGGACCTTCACCTGGTGCCATGACCACCCGGTCAAACTCTCCATTCCGGTCATAGAGCGTCACCCGCGCAGGCTTCTGCTCGGCGACAAAGACCGCGCCGTCATCGGTCACCGTCAGCTGGGCAACATTACCAATCGCCGATGGCAACGCATCACCAGGATGTATTCGGTGTGCCAGCTGCAGATGCAAAGTGGCCTGCGCTTGCGCACCGACGGCATTCGCACAACAGAGGAACAATGGCAGGAGAACGTGGCGTAGCTGGGGCACGGGAACGCTCCCGAGAGGGATAGCAGAAGCTAACGCGGATTTTGTCAGCAGGTCATTGCAGAAGCATGACAAGTCCGTTAGCAGCTTCAATAGCCCGCTCCTTCAAGCACGATGCAGCGCGCATGAACGACTGACGGTCAGGCGCCCGTATGCCCCAATCGAAGCCGAAGAAAAGGCCCATTGTCCCGGTGCTGAACGAGAGCTGTCATACCCGTGCTTCCCTCGGCAGCCTGCGCAGTTGGTGAACCGCTAGATGGAGCGCGATTCCGGCCCCGGGTGAGCAGGACGCCGAGACCGAGACCGATCGCTGCGGCAACCATCAGCATGGCGCCGGTAGAGAGCTGGTGCAGTGCGTTCACTTTCTGCAACGAGACGATCAGGTCCACGATCTCCCCGGCGAGACCAGCCGCGAGAATGACAGCAGTGACTCGGGCACGAAGCCGGTACGCCAGCACCAGTCCGAGTGCAGTAGTGACAGCGACTGCTGCGGTGTCGATCGGTCCACTGTGGAGCACGCCGACGTTGCGCAGGTAGACCAGGGCCATGACGGATGGAATCCAGAACCCCGCGAATGCGATCACATTGGTTGCCACGACCTCGATCGCACCGCGCAGCGACCAGAGCGATGGTTCTTCGAAACCTGCAACTGGTGGACGTCCGATGAGCCGCTGCGCCAGCCGCCACAGGAATCCAGACCGCGCCGGTGCCTGTCGCGTGATGATCGCATGGTCACCCGGCAGCGCGAGGGTGCCGTCGCGAAACTCGCGCAACGCGTCGTCGAAGGTTGCCGGCGCGATCCCGGCTTCGCGTGCCACCTCGCGCAGGCGACCAACCGACGTCCCATCGCCCCGTTCTGACTCAAGCTCGATGGCGCGGGCGATCAGCCGTTGCGCCACGGCGTCGGACAACGGCTGGCTCTCGTCATGAATGTCGGTCATCGGTTCTCCTGGGGATGAAGCGGTCGGCCCGAGCAGTTCGCCGTCGCGGGGTGTGGCGCCCCAGTAAAGGTACTTCCCGGTCTGGGGTAAGTGGTGCCAGAGGGTTTGTCATCCCGAGGGCAGCGGAACGGCCTTGGTCATCCCGAGCGCAGGTTTGTCATCCCGAGCCTCGCACAGGAGCCTTTGTCATCCCGAGCGGAGCAGAAAGGCCTTGGTCATCCCGAGCGCAGCGGAAAGGCCTTTGTCATCCCGAGCGCAGCGAGGGAGATCCGAGGTCCCGAACGCCCCGACGCTCCAAGAGCGACCGCGGAGCGCGTATGAGAGCGGGAGCTCGCGGGCGGGAGCTCATATGAGAGCGGGAGCGCGCGGGCGGGAGCTCGCGGGGGAGCTCGCGGCTAAAGCCGCGGCTCGGCACACAAGTGCTGAAGCACTCCTTCCTGTGATTCGGGGCGCTGCTTGTCTCACAGGGCACCTGCGTTGTACCTGGCCGTCAGCGTCGGGGGGTTCGGCACCTCGGATCTCCCTCGCTGCGCTCGGGATGACAAAACTGCGCCCGGAGCATGTTCGCCCGCGCCCGGCCCAGAAAATCTTTTCCCGGGACACCTTTGCCCCCGCCCGGCCCAGAAAATCTTTTCCCGGGACATCTTTGCTCGCGCCCGCCTCAGAAAAACTTTTCCCGGGACATCTTTGCCCGCACCCGGCTCAGAAAATCTTTTCCCGGGACATATTCGCCCGCGCCCGGCTCAGAAAATCTTTTCCCGGGAGATGTTTGCCCGCGCCCGGCCCAGAAAATCTTTTCCCGGGACATCTTTGCTCGCGCCCGGCTCAGAAAATCTTTTCCCGGGACATCTTTGCTCGCGCCCGGCTCAGAAAACCTTTTCCCGGTCTCCGATTTTCCCGCCCGGCACATATTCGCCTCGCACGGCTTCCAGATAAAAGGACATTTGTCTAACGGGAGTGGAATCCCAGCCAGGGCCGTTTTTGCCAACCTGCGTTGCCACAACGACTTGACTTCTGGCACACCGCTTGCCCAAATGCACCGCGACCTGGTCGCCGTGACACCGCGTCTTCCCACTCACATCATGCAGTTCCAACGGACGCGCAGTCCTGGTGACTGCGCCTATGCTCGGAGGTCACTCATGAAGGCCACCACCCGCAGGACCATTTCGATGGCGCGGCGCGCACTCGACTTCGCGCTGGCTCACCCGCTCGACGATACCGGCTACACCGCCCTCGTCACCCGATTGCAAGGCGAGATCACCAAGGCCGACGGACTCGGCCGGCTGCAGGTCGAAGGGTCGCTTCGCGAACACACCGCTGTCGAACGCCGCACGGCACTCAGGAACGCGATCCGTTCCCGGCAGCTCAAGCGACTCGCCTCCCTCACCCAACTCAACGTCACCGATCACCCCGAACTGGCCGGCAAGTATGATCTCCCGCAGGTCAACGGGCCGAACCGGGCGTTCCTGCTCCGGGCTCAGTCGATCCTGCAGGCCGCGACCGACCAGAAGGACCTCCTCGCACAACTCGGTCTCGGCGACAGTTTCCTCGCCGACCTCACCTCGGCGGTCACCGCCTTTGACGTGGCAACCCAGGACTCCCACTCCGCGCGCGCCGATCACGTCGGTGCGCGCGGCGAGTTTTCGGCACTGGCCCGCCGCTGCGATCAGGAGGTCACACTGATCGGGACGTACATCGAGTCGGTGTATGCCACCGACGCGCAGACGCTGACGGCGTGGCGGAGTGCCCGCAACCTGGCGGGACCGTTTACGCGGTCGAAGCCGGCGCCAGTGCCGGGGCCAGTACCAGTGCCGGATCCGGCGCCGGTGCCCGTTTCGGGTGATGGGCCGGTGAGCCCGTCAGCGCAGGCGGCGTAGGGGACCCCGATGAAGTAGTGGTAAACAGTACGGGGTGACAACGTGCGGACCAGAGGATCGGTCCGCACGTTTATTCGTAAGGGCGTATCGCTGAAACCGGGTCACCACTTTTGTCAGCGCGTCCGCCTATCCGATCCGCCGCGCGAGCCGACATGTTCGACTACATCGCACGGTTTTTCGATCCGCCGCCGCAGCACTCGACGGTCGGGTACGTCAGTCCGACGCATTACGAACAGCGAGCCGCATTCGCTTGACGCATTGTCCACTGACCTGGTGGAACTCAGGCGGCCAACCATCCCCTGCCACGCGCTTGCGTACAGCTCAATTCGGTAGGACATATTTGGCAGATCATGGCTTTAATGCAAACCGTGGCGGGAAGACCAGGACCAGCGCTAACAATACGAACACGAGGTCCATCTTGCGATTGGCATGATCGAACAATGACGCAATTGCGAGTATGGTGGCGGCAGCGATGACCAGCCAGCGAAACCACGAATCCCTCTTTTTCGCCCGGACGAGCATCGCGGCAACGCCGACCGAAACGAGAAACACCACACTCATCACCATGTCAGCCATATTGGCCTCCTGATTAGTCGGTGGCTACAGGCACAGGTGGCCTCACAAAGAGGCAGCGCGATACAGGTCAGGAGCAGCGGATGTCAATACGGGAGTACGCTCATATTGTACCACACAATTCTGGGGACGGCAAAAACCCTGAACGGGCCAGTACGGAACACATACCAGCCCCACAGTTGGTCAGGCCCCTGACGACCAGCTACCACAATCAATTGGGACCGCGGACCTTGAGTGCCGGAAGCATGGCACGCTGATCCGGGGTCAGATAAGCAGTCCCCTCGACCCAGGTCTGGGTGCGCACCGATCGCCACGAGGCGGCCATGTCGCCGATCCGCTGGTCTATCTCGTCGCGCGTGACCTTGCCCGGGTTCTGGTGGCTCCAGGCCTGAATCGGTGCCATCGCCGAATCGGCACGGTTCTCGAAGCGCTCGGCCACGGTACGAATGCCGTTGCGTTGGTCGGTCGTCAGGTGCAGTGAATCGGCGTTCGCAAGCAATGCAACGAGCGGATCGCCGCCAATCTCCCGCAACACAGCAGCACGTACCGTCCTGGTAATCGAATCCGCCGTGGCGTGCTTCGGCAGCAACGGCGCTGCGAACACCGCGCGGGTGGTCTTCGGATACCCGAAACGGTATTCGACGCCGAGCTGCAACTCGAACGGCGGATAGGTCTGTCGTGCCGATCCGAAGTCCAGCGGTTGGCCAAACAGCTGATTGACGCGGTAGGTAAAAGCGCGCCGGGCGGGGTCAAAGCCGGTGACATACAGCAGCCGTGAATCGACATACTGCGACGACGCTGAACGTCCAAGCGGGGTGTTCTCCAGCCCGAAGAGACGCACAAGTGCACCGCTCGCGTTCAGCAGATGCATCGTGACCCGGAAGCGATCACCCAAAGCGAACTCGGCCGGGGGATCGAGCTGAAGATTGAGGTCGAGCTGCACCCGCCACGGCGTCCGGCACGAGTTCGCGGCGGCGACCCGACCCAACTGGCTCTCCAGGCAGGCGCGGGTGCGATCAGGCGCGTTCGCCAGCAAGGTGCGGAGTTGCTGGGCCAGCGCAGTGTCCGCCTGGTTGGGATCGAAGATGAAGGCACGGTCATTCGCCAACCCGTCGCCGTTGATGTCATTGGCAACGACCGGTGTATAGGCCACGCCCGACAGCAACTGCACCCGTGCGGCCGCTGCCAGCCAGCCCACGTGCACGTCTTTGGTCGTCAGCGCGAACTGATGCTGCGGCTGACTCCCGCCGATTGTCTCGGTGTTGAACGGATCTCCCGCCGTGGTGGCGTTGAAGCCACGAACGGTCGAACGCTGAACGTTGAGCGCATATGTCAGGAAGAACGGCGCATCGTCCACGTTCCGCTTTGGCGGGGTGATCGCGATAATGAACTGGCCCGCGTTGTAACTCAGATCTGACCGGATCTGCGTCACGCTGCCAAACTGAGGATTCACAGCCGCGGCACCGGGTGCAAAGAACCCCGAGTTTGCCACAATCGCCGTCGCCGCCGCAAAGACCGGACGGTTTCCCTCAGCCGGCAACGTAAATGCCGCCGTGCGGCGCAAGTTGAGATCGACCGCACTCTCGACATTGCGTCCCGCACTGAACGACGCCTGCGGCCCGATGCCCCAGCCATGCCAGCGCCAGCCAGTCAGTTCGATGTTGCCCCGCCACGACACCGGTGAGCGAAAGGCGGGATCAACGGTCGTCACCGGCGACTGAATCGCGGCAAACGCCGCATTCGATCCGTCCGCACACCGGGAGGGAATCGACGCACCACTCCAGTCAGGGGTCGGCGTTGCCGAACCGACGCAGTCGAGATACTGCACCGCGCCGGGCAAGCCGGTCTGCGACGCAATCAGTCCGGCGCGAGCGGGAGCCACCAGGCCGCGATATGCCCCAAAGGACCCTTGCACGACCAGCGGTTCGTCAGGACCCAGGATGGTGACACCGTCGGCGTAGGTTGGCGTGGTGCGTCCCCTTGAAACGCCGCCACCGCCGGGGCGATATGTCACGAAGCCCCATGGCGAGCGGCGATCCGTTTCCGTTGGATGCCACTCGAACCCGATCCGGGGTGACCAGCCACCATCTACGGGAAGTCGGTCGGTGCGAACCGCGAAGCTCGAATCGACCGCGGGATTGTAGGTGCCGAGTGGTGAGAGGGTACGGCGATCGTAACGGACTCCGGCCTGCACCTCGAACTTTCCCCTGGCAGCGCGCCAGAGATCGCCCAGCGAGAGGCTCGCCGTCGTGGAGCCCGCGTGGAACGTGGTCGGGGTAAGGCGGCGCACGAAGGACGCGGGCTCGATTGCGGCGAGGTCATCGAGCGACTCGAAGGTGAATGCTCCGGCATCCGCGAACGTCGTGCGATCAATGGCGTCGTGCCGGATTTCCTGGGTGAACGTCACCATGTGGCGCAAGTTGCGTTCAGTCCAGGTCAGCTCGTTGCTGAAATCTGCAACGGCGGTGCGGCCGGTCGCCCTGCTGCCACCGCCACCAAAGCCGAGCGAGGTGAGACCACCGGGTTGGCCAGGAAACGATGTACCAACCAGGACCGTGGCGGCGGGCGACGCCAACGACGGAGTTGTCGAAGTGGTCGATGGTGCGAAGTTCAGGTGCGCGGTTTCCTGGATCTGATCGAAAAAGGTCGACGCGGTCAATCGATAGGACAGCGATTGAGAGCTGAGATTCGCAGTCGACCCGGGGAACGCCAGCTCGTTGAGACCGCCGCCGGTGAGTCGGCGGAAATTGCCGATCGCAAAGAAGGTCAGTGACGTGAGCGCGCTGAAACGGTAGTCGGAGCGAAGCGACACCGCCGCCCGGTCGAGGCCGCGCTGATCCGGCAATCCAGCGCCGAGGGGTACATCCAGATTTTCCAGCAGCGTCCGCAACCGCGCCACTGAATCCGGCGACACACCAAACTGTTCGAGGAGCGCGTTCCGGGGCGCGAGAAGCGTTGGCACTCCGGTGCGCTCTGACGACGCATCGAAGGCGAGAAAGGTGCGCACCTTGTGGCTGATGATCGATGGGGTGGAGAGATACCCGCTGATGAAGACGGTGCGTGGCACATCGGTCGTGGACGCGGGATCGCTCCATGCCAGGTGCGGATCGATCAGCTCGGTCCGGACTCGTCCGCTGAATGTCCCGTCGCCAGCGCGTGAGATGACAGTCAGTTGCCCACCGGAGAACTGGCCGCTGGACGGTGCGGCTGAACTGGTGGTGAGCGACGCCATTCCAATCGCGTCGCGCGGCAGCGCCCCGCCCCCGAAATCCATGCCATCGACCACGGTGCGGTTCCCGCTCGGCGACGCCCCGACCACCGAGTAGCCGGAATCGCCCCGATCGACCACGCCAGCGAGCTGCTTGGTCAGGTCATTCAGGTCGCTGGGGTCGGGGAGGAACCGGCCGGCGCCGGTCGCGTCCATTGTGCCCCCGCCAAGCGGAGCGACTGTTCCCGACTTTGGTGGGACAATCTTCCTCTTGCTGGTGGCATTTGCGACCAAGGGACGAAGCACTTGGGCCGCGCCGGAGAGGGTCACGTCGCCAACGTCCAACGCGCCGCGCATCCCGTTTGGAGTCAGCACCCGTGTGAACGGCTCATAGCCGACGATTCGAAAGGTGAGCCGATATCCAGTGCCCAGCTCATGGAACAACGCCGAGAAATGCCCCTTCTGGTCGGTACGCGCGGTGGCCACGCTGCCCGGTCCGATCGAGGTGATCTGCACTTCGACGTTACGGATCGGTTCGCCGACCAGATTGATGACCCGGCCAGAAACGAGTTCAGAGCTTTGCGCCCGCGCTGACTGGACAGATGCAGCCAGCAGGCAGATCACAATGACAAGCTGGCGGCCCAGCCATCGCGGCCGATTCACTGCCATGGATGACGACTTAATACCTTCTTCCGGCCAGTTCCAGCAAGGACATAAACAGAATGAAGGCCGAAGCCCAGGATGCGTTCACCCGCGCCGAGCTCGATCGAGCGCAGGCGATGGCCGCTTCGATCGATTTCGTCGTACAAGCTGTTCGGATGATCAGCATTCGGTTCACGCAAGACAAGCACCGTGTGGCTCGGCGTCGCGAACACCTGAGGGCTATTGATTGGAACGACGGTCGCGGGCCATTTCGCAATGGACGACGTGGGCTCGGGAGTCGGGCCGAATGCATTGCGTGCCATCATTGCCACCTTCTCACGCTCGGTCATCGGAATCAGCGGGACGGCAATGGAATCACCCCGAGTCCAAGAACCACTTGGTGAGCGCCAGTCGACCCGGTAGGGGTTGACGCGTACAACCGCCAACCACCCGTCGGGCGTGAGAGTTTGAACTTCTCGTGGCAAATAGACCGGCGCAGGCACGCCGCCGGGTACCCCCTGCGAGAGCAGCGTCACAATCCTGGCAGAGCTGCCGTCCTTGCGTGCAACGAGTATCACGTCGACAGAGTCGTGCGAATCTCGCATCGCCAATGAAACGCCGAAGTTCAGCGTGTCCATCGCGAAAGCTGGTCGCAATCGGGCAACCACGAGGTTGTCCGGAGGGAGGGCGCCCACTGGGTCCGTGCCGTGCACGTAAACCCACCCGATTCGCGGCGTCACCACGATCGTCGTGTCGCCGGCGACCTTGAAATACAGTCCCGTCGGGACATTGGAGAGCGGTGTGACGTTTCCTGACCCAAAATCGCCCACGATCGTAATCGCCCCTTGGCTCAGCAACACGCGGCCGTCGGGTAACTCGCTAATCGTACGTTGAGTCCCCACCGAATCCGTCAGGCGGCCGTTGGCGGGTGCAAGCTGCTGGGATGCCTGCCCCACCAGCAATGATGGGTAGAGTAAGGCGAACCCCGCCACTCGAGAAACCAGACAACTAGCCATCTTGCCCCCTGAGCCATTATGACGCGGTCGCACTTGACGTACAGTCTTGCTGAGATCGGTGACAACGCGCGCCGTGAAGTGCTTGCGGACCAATCGCCCAATGCTGCTGGCGATGGCCGCGTCGCTGGCGGCGATCAGATCGGATGGGTTCCCAGATGCACGCACGGGGGCCTCACGAAAAAGGCAGCGCGATACCGGTCAGGAGCAGCGGATTTCAGTTCGGGGTACGCTACCATGGTACTGCACAATGTCGGGGAGGGCAATGCCGGGGACATTGGACGCTGGACACTGGACACTGGCTGATGGCTGATGGCTGATGGCTGATGGCTGATCCCAAGGTACCTGTCATCCTGAGCGAAGCGAAGGATCGCTTACCGGATCGCTTTCACCCGACCGATCCTTCGCTTCGCTCAGGATGACAGGTGTCAGACTAAGCGATCCTTCGCTCCGCTCAGGATGACATTGCGGGCGGCCAAGTGCCGATTCTACCGCCCCCCACCGCCGCGACCCTTGGGCACCGATGGCGCCACAACAATCCGTTGTGACCTGCTGACTCGTTGGCCCGCATACTCGACCGTCAACACCAGGTCGTACGTCCCCGGTGGACGCGACTGCAGCGCAAAAGACCGACGGCGCATGTGAGTTGATCCAGAGGAGACATCACTCACCGCGAGTGTGACGGTGCTGGGGCTTTTCGGGCCGACAGCTTTCCATTGCATCGTGGTGCGGTACGCGGCCCCCGCTGGAATCCCGTGCACCTCGTAGAACATCCGCACGGTGTCACCGACCGCCCAGCGGCCAGTGGCGTTCAATGGAAAGGGTTGCCCATCGGTCGCGGTCCACTGCGGCTCGCCATTCTTGCCGAGCACCACATCGCTCAGCGCAATCCGCGCCGCGCCGACCTCGACATCACGCTGAATCGCGTAGGCGCCGGATGAATCTCCCTGCTGTACGCGAACGGCGACCTCCCAGCCGCCCGCCGTGATCGGCAAACTCAACCATGACACCAGCCAATCCGCAGCACCCATCGGCGCCGGCCTGGTAAAGCTGCGCACGGTATCCACCGTTACAGTGCGGCCATCAGCGCGATTGATCGCGACGGCATGGTAATGAAGCGAATAGAGATACCGGCCATCGGGGAGCGTATCAGCCCGGATGGAGTCGGCGCCGAGGGCAAAGGTCAGCAGCACACTGCTGGCGGGAGCGGTGCCATCGCCCAGGGCAAACATCTGGATGGTCGACCGCCACCGATGAAGAAAGGGTGGCTCATCGGTATCTGAACGCGCCGCAAGATCAGTGGACTGCCGGCTGGACGAGTCGACTGCCTGGATTTCGCGCCAGCAGGCATCCATGTGCGATTTGTTGCCGCCGGGACCGTAGTGGATCTGCTGGTCGGCGAGAATGCGTTGCGCTGCCGCCGCGAATGCCGGAGTGACACGCGCCAGTCGCAGGAAAGCGGCCGGGTTCTGGTGCGAATACGGAATGACGCTCGCCACTGTCGTCGCCGCGTAGTTGCCGATGGCATCGCTGTTCCTGAAGCTGACGATCTGCGGCTGGCCGCCCATGAGATAGAGCCAGCTTTCGACCACACGTGCTGGCATCATCCTCGGCGGGCCAGCCATCTCATCGGATCCCAGATGAGAAGTGCCGATGCTACGAATCCCGGCCGCCTCGATGGCAGTAAAGTCCGCCTGATCCGACGGCGGGCCACTGCTGAAGTCCTCGACGGCGTGGTGTCCACCGAAGCCACCGCTCATGAGCAGCGGCTCGCCGTGACGCAAATACATGATCCCCCGATGATCGAGCAACCACTCGTCGTTGCGCAAGTCGAGCGGGTTGGACGGCGGCAAGTGCCAGAGCAGGTCGTAGAGGCTCTTGTCGAGATGGATGCAGTCGTCATTCTCGAAGAACGGATCGATCCGTTTGTACTGGGAACGGCGCCACGGACTGCGAACGCGATAGCGAGCATAGGCCACGACCCAGCGGCGCAGGTGCTCACTGAGTCGCTGGCCCGGGGCATTGGTCGCTTCGGCATCACGCTGCGCCCAGAAACGGTGCAGCCAGGTCGCCACTGCGACCGTCGGTGTGTCATCGAACGACTTGAGCGAGTCGGCACTGACAATCCAGGCCAGGTCGTAGCGATAGAAGTCGCGCCCCGCCGGAGTGAGATTCGCGACGCCATCCCAGTACGCTGCGACGGCGCCGGTGCTGTCGTGCAGTGCCCGCAACGTGCGCGCCCGTTCCAGCGCCAAAGTCGACGGGTCCCCCCCCACTTGCCCCGCTCGGTGGAAGAGGGCGAGCGCGCTGTCATAGCGCCGCTGCATCCGGAGGTCGCGTCCCCAGACGATAAGCGCGTCGGCGAGCGGTTCGTGGTGATCGATTTCGGTGCGCACCAGGCGCAGCTCTGTCGTGGTCAACAGGCGATCGCCGCCAGCCGCGAGCCACCGGAATAGCGCGCGACGCGCGGGCATGAAGTCGGGGTCGATTCGCAGCGCGCTGCCGAGCAGGCGCCAGGTTGCATCGGAGTAGCGCTCTTCTGGCGCGCGGCTGTCGTCGGGCTTGAGCGGTTTCCAGCCACCCAGGTCCAGGAGCGCAAAGCTCTTCGCCAGGAGGAATGGCGCCCACGGCCAGCTGGAATGCACGTCAGCGATCTGGCTTGCTGCGGTGACGGCCCGCTGCAGCGGCTCGCGCTCGTGTGACAGTTCACCGAGCCGGAGCGCATACAGGACCTCGCGCAGGCCGCCGACGTCGGGCTGGGCGTGGGACGATGATTCGAGGCGGGACAACTGCGGCACGGCGGAAATAGCGCTCAAGGAATCGGACCAGGCGCGGAGCGCGGCTTGGTCACCTGCACTCTGCGCAATGAGACTCGTGGCGAGCATGACCGTCAGTCCGAATGCGAGCGTTCCTGCTCTGCCGGCGGCGCTCGGCCCTGCTGTCATCCGCATGCGTGGCATTCGGGCTCCGGGTCGAGTTGCTTGGGACGCTGGACGGTGGACACTGGCTGATGGCTGATGGCTGATGGCTGATGGCTGATGGCTGATGGCTGATGGCTGATGGCTGATCCCAAGGTACCTGTCATCCTGAGCGTAGCGAAGGATCGTTTAC
Source organism: Gemmatimonadales bacterium (assembly GCA_036499125.1). Taxonomy (GTDB): domain Bacteria; phylum Gemmatimonadota; class Gemmatimonadetes; order Gemmatimonadales; family GWC2-71-9; genus Palsa-1233. The sequence goes on along the minus strand of DASYEH010000009.1, from coordinate 25,544 downwards.
CGGATCGCGTTCACCCGACCGATCCTTCGCTGCGCTCAGGATGACAAACGGAAGCTCAGGGCAACAGGAAGTAGTGCTTCAGCACTTGTGTGCCGAAGAGCCTGTCCTTGAGCGCAGCGAAGGACGGCTTCAGCCGCGAGCTCACCAGATGCCTGCGCGCGCTTTTAGGCGTCGGGGCGTTCGGCACCTCGGATCTCCCTCGCTACGCTCGGGATGACAAACGGAAGCTCAGGGCAACAGGAAGTAGTGCTTCAGCACTGGTGTGCCGAAGAGCCAGTCCTTGAGCGTAGCGAAGGACGGCTTTAGCCGCGAGCTCCCCCCGCGCCGTCATCGGGCGTCGGGGCGTTCGGCGCCTCGGATCTCCCTCGCTACGCTCGGGATGACAAAGATTTTGGGATCGTCCAGCGTCCAGTGTCCAGCGTCCAATGTCCACCCGCCATCCGCACCGCGTGAGCTCGCGGCTAGAGCCGTCCTCTGCCACGTTCGAACAGTCAGCCCTAGTGTCTGCTCCCACGGACAGGAACAATGTCGTACCTGGCAAAGCTGACAAAGCCGTCCGCGTCGATGTTGCGGATCAGGGCATAGTTGTCGGTGATCGCCCGCGGACCGCCCAGACCCTGGCCGTGCAGCCGACCGGTGATCACACCATCGCGGTTGAACCCCGTCGCCGTCCACGCCGAATCCGACTTTGTCACTGCATCCACCACCCACAACGTCTTCTGGTTTCCGCCGAACAGTGCCGTAAATGCAGGAAGCTGCTCGGTGAACGGCGTGTGTCGAGCCAGATCCAGATTTTCATCTCGCAACTTCCCCTCTTTGGGCAACTCCCGCTGCAGTGCCGCCAGATATTCGGCAACGAAGTACTGCTTCGCCTTCGGCGATAGAGTAGCGCGGGCCGTGGCGACGCTGATGGTGCGGACGACTTTTCCCGCACCGTCGCGAATGTCCAGATGGTACGAGTCGCCAGTGCCAGAAATGATTGATCCATCGAAGACTGTGAGTTGTGCCTGGGGCGCATACATCACACCCATATGCATGACCTTGGTACCGTTCGTTCCCGGTTGCGGTACCCCGACAACATTCACATCGGGCATGCCGACCAGTTGGCGCGCCTGGCCAGCGCTTGGGAGCGCGACAACTGCGGCGGTATTCCTTGCCGTTTTCGCGTCCTTGGCGAACTGCGTTTCCTCGTACATCCCGGCTGTGGTAATTACCACGTTATGATCGGTGAGTTCGCCAACCGGCGTAATTGCCATGTCCGGCAGTCGCCCATTGGTCGAGAACATTCGCGACAGCTTGCCGGATGGTGCAATCCACACAATGCGGTGATTGCCCTGGTCCAGATACAGGAGCGTATCGCCAAGCGCCGGGCCGAGACGGCCGCCGGACACTTCGTCTGGACCGGGCCCCCACTTCGCGATCAGTGTTGGCTTGCCGGTTGGATCAAATGCCACCAGTCCCGTACCGGTGACCGCCGCGACCAGGCTGCCGTCTCGGCGCAAACGGACATCAATGATCTTCGTGAGATCGAAGGCCGGATCGACGTTCGGTCCACCAAACACTGTGGCCGGTCGCGGCGCCAACGTGAATACTGGCGCCCGCGCGAACGCATCCGCTGCGTGGCTGTAGTTGACGACGCCGGCCGAGCCTCTCGAGATCGTGGGCGCCACGCCTGCCGACTGGCCCGCGAGTGGACCAGTCACTGATGTGAGCAGCGCGAGAGTAGCGATGGTGCGCCAGAGGCGCCGCACACTGCGGGCGACGGCCGGGTTGGCAGCGGCGACACGAACGGATGGGGTGCCAGGTGCACGCACGGGGGGCCTTGGGAAAAAGGCAGCGCGAGACGGTCGGGACTGCGAGAGTGCGTTACGATAGTACGCCGCGATTTGCGGAAGGGCAATACCGGGCTGATGGCTGATGGCTGATGGCTGATGGCTGATGGCTGATGGCTGATGGCTGATCCCAAGGTACCTGTCATCCTGAGCGAAGCGAAGGATCGTTTACCGGATCGCGTTCACCCGACCGATCCTTCGCTGCGCTCAGGATGACAAACGGAAGCTCAGGGCAACAGGAAGTAGTGCTTCAGCACTTGTGTGCCGAGCCGCGGCTTCAGCCGCGAGCTCACCTGATGCCTGCGCGCGCCTTCAGGCGTCGGGGCGTTCGGCACCTCGGATCTCCCTCGCTCCGCTCGGGATGACAAAGGGGACCTCAGGGTAACAGGAAGTAGTGCTTCAGCACTTGTGTGCGAGCCGCGGCTTCAGCCGCGAGCTCACCTGATGCCTGCGCGCGCCTTCAGGCGTCGGGGCGTTCGGCACCTCGGATCTCCCTCGCTCCGCTCGGGATGACAAACGGAAGCTCAGGGCAACAGGAAGTAGTGCTTCAGCACTTGTGTGCCGAAGAGCCTGTCCTTGAGCGTAGCGAAGGACGGCTTTAGCCGCGAGCTCACCAGATGCCTGCGCGCGCCTTCAGGCGTCGGGGCGTTCGGCACCTCGGATCTCCCTCGCTGCGCTCGGGATGACAAAGACTATCTACTGTAGCACTTGTGTGCCGAAGAGCCTGTCCTTGAGCGAAGCGAAGGACGGCTTCAGCCGCGAGCTCGCCTGATGCCCGCGCGCGCCCTTAGGCGTCGGGGCGTTCGGCACCTCGGATCTCCCTCGCTACGCTCGGGATGACGGAGTTGGGAGATCCCTCGCTGCGCTCGGGATGAGGGGCACATTGAGATCAGCCATCAGCCATCAGCCATCAGCCACCAGCCACCACATACGCCTCCATCGCAAAATACTCCGCCAGGCCCAACCGATCCAGCAGCGCGGCGGTTTCCTTGTTGCGCGACTCGACCCGCTGCCAGAACTCGCGGACATCCTGACCCGGAAACGGCGCCGAGTCCTTTTGCGATTGATGCTTGAAGATCGCCTGGATCTTGACCCGCAACTCCTCCTGCGCCAACGGCACCAGCCAGGTCGCCTCGGTCACCGGCCACTCCTGCCACGCACCACGATAGAGCCACGTTTCCGGTCGCTTCACGCCATCCGGATACGCCTGGGCGAGTGCCAGGTCGATGGCATCCTTGCAGAGGCGGTGGGTGCCGTGCGGATCCGACAGATCGCCGGCGACGAGCAACAGGTCCGGTTGCTCGTGCTCCAGCAGCGCGCGGATGATGGCAACATCAGCCGGTCCGACCGGCGCCTTCTTGACCGTGCCGGTACGATAGAACGGCAAATCAAGGAAACGGGTGTCTTCGCGGTGCAGCCCCAGCGTTTCCACACCGCTGACTGCCTCCGACTCACGAATGATCCGCTTGACTGCCTGCACATCAGCGCTATCGATGTCGCCCGGCGCCTTGCGGTCGAGAAACGCTCCCACACTGGCACTCAACGCCCGCACCGGTCCCGCATCGAGCCGACCACTCTCGGCGAGACGATCAAGCAGATCGATGTAGCGCCGCACGTCGTGATCGAAGACGGCAATGTTGCCGCTGGTCATATATGCCACCAGCACGCGATTGCCGTTGAGGTGCAACTTGCGCAGGATCCCGCCAGCTGAAATCACATCGTCATCAGGGTGCGGCGAGAAGCAGATGACCTTCTGGTTGCGCGGCAAACGCGACCGGCCGCGGATCTTGCTCCCCAGCGCATTGAAGATGAGCCCATTGATGACCCCCGCCTCGCCGTGCCGCGCCAGCAGCGAGCCCAGATGATGCTCGGCGTAGTCATGCTCGGTGAGCTTGAGGATCGCCTTCCCCACCTGCAGCGAGAGCCAGGTCACCGCACGCACTTCGAGCGCCGGCGTCCACTCCACCGCATCCACCAGCCAAGGCGTGGCGATGCGAGTGAGATCGGCAGCAGCGGCCGCGTCGCAATAGACGGTGACATTCTGGTGCCGCTGCAGGAAGGTCGCCGCGACCTGGTGCGAGATCTCCCCTTCGACCGCTCGGCGCACGATGCCAGCCTTGTGCTCACCAGTCGCGAGCAGCAGGATTTCGCGCGCTTCAAGAATGGTGGCGACCCCCATCGTGATCGCCTGACGCGGGACATTCTCCTCACCAAAGAAGTCGGCCGCCGCGTCGCGACGCGTCGTGGTGTCGAGCGTTACCACGCGAGTACGCGAGTCGGCACTCGATCCCGGCTCGTTGAAACCGATATGCCCGGTCTTGCCGATGCCGACGATCTGCAGGTCGATGCCGCCGGCCGCCTCGATCGCCGCTTCGTAGTCGGCGCACGCCGCCGGCAAATCATCCGCCCCGACCATCCCTGGCGGCAGGTGAGTGCGCGCGGGGTCGAGGTCGACCAGGTCGAAGAGATGCTCGCGCATGAAGCGATGGTAGGAATGGATCGAATCGCTGGCGATCGGCCAGTACTCATCGAGATTGAAGGTCTCGACGTGGCGGAACGAGAGACCTTCGTCGCGATGCATCCGCACCAGCTCTTCGTAGACACCGACCGGCGTCGAGCCGGTGGCGAGTCCAAGTACACATCCCCGCCCCTCGGCGGCGCGACTGCGGATCAGGTCGGCGATCCGCCCGGCCACTGCGCGGGCGAGGGCTGCCGGCGGATCAAGAATCTCGACCCGAAGGCGCTCGAGGCGGCGGGCGTCGGTGGTGATCCGGTCGGAGTGGCGGCGAGCGGGGATGGGCATGGTGGAATGTATAGCTGATGGCTGATCTCAATGTGCCCCTCATCCCGAGCGCAGCGAGGGATCGCTTACCGGATCGCGTTCCCCCGAGCGATCCCTCGCTGCGCTCGGGATGAGGGCGAGGAGATCCCTCGCTACGCTCGGGATGAGGGTGAGGTCCCTCGCTGCGCTCGGGATGAGGGGCACGTTGAGATCAGCCATCAGCCATCAGCCATCAGCCATCAGCCATTAGCCATTGTCCATCACCCGCCCCCCGCCCGCCGCCACCTGCGCTCCGCATCCACTGTGCTGGGATGGGCCGGACCAAAGCTGGCCTGGTAGGTGAGGTACGCGGCCTTGAACTGTGCTGCCGCCGAGCGATTGTCGTGCAGCGCCAGCAATGCCTCCCCCATCGCGACCTGCACCTCGGCGAAGCGTGCGTCGTTGTGGGTGAACTCGGCCGACGCGGAATCGAGAACAGTTTGCAGCAAGGCGTGCGCCTTGGTCGCGTCGCCCTTCGCCAGCAAGACCAGTGACGCGCGGGTCTCCGCGTCGACAAAGAGCCGCCGCGCAATCGGGCCCGACTTTGCGACGATCGCCAGACCGCGGCGAGTATCGGCGTCCGCCGCCGCCAGGTGGCCTCCCTCACGCTCGATGGCGCCGAGACGCACCCAGGCCAGTCCGGCATCCGGATGATCGGCGCTTTCGGTACGGGTGATCAGCGCGATCTGCTCGCGCACCAGCGGTTCCGCTTCGGCAAGCCGACCGCGCGTGGCGAGGTTGTCGGCCAGGTTGCCCAGGGTGAACGCCCGCTGTGGCAGGTCGTGACCGCCGGCGCGCTCGTACTCCGCCAGCGACGCGCGGTACATGCTGTCGGCACCGAGCAGATCGCCGCGCCCATCGAGCACGCCACCAAGATTGCCGAGGATCACGGCGACCACGGTACTGGTGCCATACTCCCGCCGGTACGCGACCAGCGCTTGACGATAGAGTGGCTCCGCTTCGTCGAGACGGTTTTCGAACCATTTCGCGCCGGCGAGATCGTTGAGTCCATAGATGCAGTCGGCGGCGTGCGCCGCCTGGCGGGGACGCTGGTGGCAGATCGCGAGGTCGTCGGAGAAGAGGGAGTCGGCTGCGCGATTGTTGCCGCGCTCCAGTTCCGCATCGCCAAGCGAGAGCAGGTCGCCGGCGATGTCGGGGAGCTGTGGCGCCCCGATCTGCCGATCGATGATCAGCGCACGTGTGAGTTGCTCGATGGCGTGATCATACTTGCCGATGGTGACGTAGGTCTCGCCGAGGGTGTGCCGGATCGCGGACTCGACAGCCGGGGTCGCGGCGAGCGCCGTGCCGGCTCGTGCCGCCGCGCCGTCGAGCATGCCAGCGATCGACGTGTACGTCGGTCCGGCCCCCTGCTCTACCAGCCGGCGACTGTCGAGTGTCGCGAGCATCTCCTGCAGGAACGCGCTGATCCGCGCGGCATTGGCTCGTTCGACTTCAGCGCGACGGGCCTGACGCACGGCTATCGCGGTGCCGCCGACCAGCGCGACCGCCACCAGCGATACTGCTGTGGTCGCGATCCAGTTGCGCTGCAGGTACTTCTGCATCCGGTAGCGGGCACTGTTTGAACTGGCGAGCAGCGGCAGGTTGGCGAGATAGCGTCGAATGTCCTCGGCGAACTGCTCCACCGACGCATAGCGATCGGCCGGCAGCGGTTCGAGCGCCCGGGCCAGCATGGCATCGAGGTCGGCAGCGAAGACGCGCCGGAGCGCCGGGAGCGTGCGTCCCCGTCGTGCCGCGACGGCGTCTGCGGCGAGCGCCTCGCTTGCCCGCGGCGGCGGAAGCTGCATTGCACGCAGCATGTCGACCGATGCGCGCGAGTCGACCGGCCACGGCCGGCGCCCCACCAGCAGGCGGAAGAGCACCACGCCGAGGGAGAAGACGTCGCTGCGCACCGTCATCTCCTCGTCGCGCAGCTGTTCCGGGCTGGCATACTCGGGAGTGAGCAGGCGAGGTGCCGGCTGGGTGGCAAGCGGGCCGCCGCGTTCGGGCCCGAGCAGGCCGGCGACGCCGAAGTCGAGCAGCTTCACGCTGCCGTCGTTGTCAACGAAGATGTTGGCGGGCTTGAGGTCGCGATGTACGATGAGTTTGCTGTGGGCATGCTGCACCGCGCCGCACACCTGCAGGAAGAGCCGGAGCCGTTCCCGGATGGAGAGCTGCCGTTGGTCGCAGTAGTCCGTGATCGGCTGACCCTCGACATATTCCATCACGAAGAACGGCTCACCCTCCGCCGTGGCGCCGCCATCGAGCAGCCGCGCGATGTTGCGGTGTTCCAGCGCGGCAAGAATCCGGCGTTCGTGACGGAAGTGCGAACTCGTGGTGCTCGCCACCAGGTGCGGCGAAATCAGCTTGACTGCGACGCGCTGGTCGTACACATCGTCGGCGCGCATCGCTTCATAGACGGTTCCCATGCCGCCGCGGCCGACAAGACGTGTCAGGCGATAGGTGCCAACGCGCTGCCCGGCGCGGTCGGCCACCAGGTCATCGCCGACACGAAGGCGGACCTTCTCCCAGTCCGGCCCGGTACGGTGATGCATCTCCAGCAACCGCAAGGCCGCATCGCGCAGGTCGATGTCGCCATCGGTCGCGGCATTGACAAGCGCGTGCCAGCGATCGGCCGGCTGATCAACGACCTGATCAAAGATCTGTCGGAGTCGCCGGAGGCGCTCGATTGCTGCCGGGTCTGCTGTGGGAATGGTGGCGGACATGTCGCCGCCTATTCTGGCGGGGAGAGCTCGCAGGCCAGCCACGCGCAGGCGAAGCGCCAGTCGCGATTGACCGTTGCCACTGACACGCCAATAATCTCCGCCGTCTCGGCGATGTCGAATCCGCCAAAGACGCGCAACTCCACCACCCGGGCCTGGCGCTCATCGAGCAGGGCCAGTCGCGACAAGGTGTCTTCCAGAACGACCACATCCAGCGCATCGGTCACCGACGGATTGATGATGGCGCCAGAAACAAGCGTGACCGCTTCGCCACCGTCCCGCTTTCGGGCCGAGCGCTCGCGGGCGTAATCGACGAGGACGCGACGCATCGTCTGCGCCGCGGCAGCCAGGAAGTACGACCGATCACGCCACTCCGTCGCGTGCTGCCGAGCCAGGCGCAGGAAAGCTTCGTGCACCAGGGGTGTGGTGCGCAACGTGTGCTCGTCGCGTTCGTGGCGCATGATCCGGTGTGCCATGGCGCACAACTCGTCATAGAGCTGGGCCGTCAGCTCCTGCGTCGGCGAGACCTCCGCCGGCAAGGGCGCGACTGACGTGGCCGGTTGGGCGCGATCGTTCCACGACGGTGAATTCGGTCGAGCAGACTTTTCCGCCAGCAAGACTCTCCTGAAAGGCCGGACAGGCTCCGACTTGTCAAGAATCATACCGGCTCCGCGGATCAACAATGGGTCGCGCTGACGTGCACGCCGCGGCCGCGCTTCTTCGTTCCAGCATGGGAAGCGCGGTCGCGGAGAGAGCGGAATCATTCGAGCGGGGCGCTTATGCCCGACGCCGCCTGCGCAGCGCCGGGACCAATCCCACCAGACCGGTCGCCATCAGCAGCACCGACGCTGGCTCAGGGGTCGCGCCAGTAACAGGCGGTGAATAGACGGCCTGTGCGTTCTCGACGTCGAAGAGGATGCCATCGGTCTGGCCGTCGCCGGTGGTGAAGATGCTCAGGGTGTTGTCACCCGCAACGAAACCGCTGGCAAGGGTGTAATCCGAACCGAACTTGTAGTCGTTGTAGGAGCCACCGCAGCTGGCCGTCGTCGAAGCGACGCCGTTCAACAGGATCCGGATGAACACGTTGTCCGCGACGCACTTGAAGGTGATGGTGGCCGTCGTCGGGTCGTAGTCGGTGAGGTCGAAGGTGGTCGACCAGAGGCTGTATCCGCCATTGCCTGCCGCGTTGGACGTCGATGAGACCCAGTGGTACTGGTCGGCCACATCGGGTTGCCAGTCGCCAAATTCATTGGTCGGAACATAGGTCTCGTTGGGCGACCCAGTCAGCACGATATTGGGGTAATCCGCCGCTGATGCCTGCTGCCACGTCCAGTAGGGGTCCTGCGAGCCGGTCGCGATCGTGGTACCACTGCTGTTGATACCGGTGGAAAAGAGTCCGAACGACTGTTGTGCGTGCGCAACAGGAGCACAGAACAGCGCCACAGCGAACGTGGCCAGCGTGGTCCGCGCCACCGCCGTTACCTGCGATGACTTCATACAGCCCTCCATATCGGGAATAGTGAATCGCGATCCGATTCGGTTGTGGTGCTTCCAATAGGGAGTGGCGGAAAAGCGGGGGGATTCGTGTCATGGGGTGGGGCTGGTGGCTGATGGCTGATCCCAACGTACCTGTCATCCTGAGCGAAGCGAAGGATCGCTTACCGGATCGCTTTCACCCGACCGATCCTTCGCTCCGCTCAGGATGACAGTGCCGGCGGGCCACGATCCCGCGCGTCACGAGTACGAAGGTCCCTCAAATGACATATATATAGGTATAGGTTGGATCAGCCATCAGCCATCAGCCAACCACCCACCACCTGCCCCGAGAGCCTCATGACCCCGATCACCGATGCCCTGCTCGCCGAACTCGACAACGAAGCCGCCACCACCCGCCGAGTGCTGGAACGACTGCCCGAGGACAAGTTCGACTGGAAGCCGCATCCGAAGTCCTATTCACTGGGCGAACTGGGGCTGCACACCGCGCAGGTGCCTGGTGCGCTGTCGAATCTCCTGACGCCGGATAGCGTCGAGCCGCCGACGTTCCAGCAGGGGAGCGCCCGCAGCCGGGCCGAGCTGCTGGCGGCGCTGGATCAGTCGATGGCGGATGCGCGCGAGTTCATCAAGGGGCTGACACCGGAGCGCGCCGAGACGATCTGGAAGATGACCAGCCAGGGACACGACATCATCGCGGCGCCGCGGATGGCGCTGGTGCGTGCGCTGGTGTTCAATCACTGGTATCACCATCGCGGCCAGTTGCTGGTCTATCTGCGGCTGCTCGATGAGCCGGTGCCGTCGGTGTATGGGCCGACCGCGGATGAGAATCCGTTTGGGTAGGGCTGATGGCTGATGGCTGATGGCTGATGGCTGATGGCTGATGGCTGATGGCTGATGGCTGATCCCAAGGTACCTGTCATCCTGAGCGTAGCGAAGGATCGTTTACCGATCGCGTTCACCCGACCGATCCTTCGCTGCGCTCAGGATGACAAACGGAAGCTCAGGGCAACAGGAAGTAGTGCTTCAGCACTTGTGTGCCGAGCCGCGGCTTCAGCCGCGAGCTCACGACGACAAAGATCCCTCGCTGCGCTCGGGATGAGGGATAGGTTCGGAGCAGCCATTAGCCATCAGCCATCAGCCAGCGTCCGTCCCACCCCACCCTACCGAAGCACAAACCGCTCCAGAAACTGCTGCCCGTCCGCGTCCACCCTGACGGCGTACTCGAATGTCGACCCCGCCCCCATGAAGCGCGTCATTGGCGGCAGCGTCACGGCGTATTGCCGGACGCCGGACGCATTGAAGACATCATAGCGGCGGACCGTTGACGCCAGCGGCTGCGAACGTTCGACCACCAGGCGACCGTGTGGTGCGGGACGGAGCGCGTCGCCCGGAAATGCCGGCATGACCTTTTCCCAGACGGACGGTTCCGGACTGACGACGAGTTGTCCGGGGCGGGTGCGCGCTTTCCGGCGCGCGCGAACGCTATCCCGGTCGGCGTCGGTGACCTTGACCCCGACAAATGGTGTCGGTGCCGCAACCGTGCGCCGCCTCCCCGGCTGGTAATACTCGACGTGATAGTCATGACCGACAGCCACCGCGACGCGTCCGTCCGTCGTGATGGTCCAGTCATCATGCTCGGCGAAGGGGACCTCCATGATGCGAGTCATGCTATTGCCATTGCCAAGCTGCTGCGTCACCATATCGACCGGAGAGTTGCGGACGGCGACAATCGTGTCGAGGTGATTGGACCTGACCATGTAGGCCAGGATGTAGGCGCTGTCGGTCACTCGGCGGTCATCGGTCGGTTGGATCCAGACGCTGGAATAGATGCGCCCCGCAGCATCCGCCGCAGATGCGGCCGCGAACATCAGCATCTGATTCGACGCCACCGGCACGGTGGTGATCGGCTTCCCCATCGCGTTCAGCAGGAGCAGCCGAGCGTTGGGGCCGTCGAACATTGCGGTGGTATCGCGGGAGAGCGGGAGGAGCGGGCCGGCCGACCGGAACTCACCAGGGCCACTTCCCTGCCGGCTGACCTGTTCCGCTTTCCCCGTCGTGAAGTCGATGACGTGCAGCTCACCGAGTCGCGAGTCCGCAACCAGCACTCGGCCGTCGGGTAGCTCCCGGATTCCGGCGATCGTTGCAAAGGGCTGGGCAAACTCGGCCAGTGGCCGAATCGGTGACGGGATCACGTCTTGAGCGAGCAGCGGAGCGGCGAGAAGGCCGACCAGAAGGAACGGAAGTGTCGTCATTGGAGGGGTCCGGGTCGGCTGATGGCTGATGGCTGATGGCTGATGGCTGATGGCTGATGGCTGATGGCTGATGGCTGATGGCTGATGGCTGATCCCAAGGTACCTGTCATCCTGAGCGTAGCGAAGGATCGTTTACCGATCGCGTTCACCCGACCGATCCTTCGCTTCGCTCAGGATGACAGGGTTCAGTAGGCGACCGTCCTATGTATATGTCATCCCGAGCGCAGCGGGGGACCTTCATTCCTGCGCTCCAACTGTTGTCATCCCGAGCGCAGCGAGGGAGATCCGAGGCGCCGAACGCCCCGACGCATAATGGCGTGCGTCCGTCGTGACGAGCTCGGATCTCCCTCACTGCGTTCGGGAGGACAAACGTCTTAGGTGTCTTCAGTGCCCGGCGACCATCTTGACGCTATGACGTCATGACGTCATACTTCCTGCCATGCCAGCCGCCAAGCGCGCCACCGTGTATTTCGATGAGAGCCTGCACCGGGCCCTCCGTCTCAAGGCCGCCGAGACCGACCAGAGTATCTCCGATCTCGTGAACACTGCCGTCCGCAACACATTGGCCGAAGACGCCGAGGACCTGGCATCTTTTCGGGATCGGGCGAAGGAACCGGTGCTTGCGTTCGAGGACCTCGTGCGCGACCTGAAGCGCCGTGGCAAGTTATAGCATTGAGATCAAGCGCTCAGCAGCCAAGGAAATCGAAGCGCTCTCACCGAAGGACCGTCGCCGCATTGTTGCAAGAATCGGCGGCCTTGCCCGCAACCCTCGACCATCAGGCTGCGAGAAGCTGAGCGGTCAGGACAGATACCGGTTGCGCCAGGGCGACTATCGTATCCTCTATGAAATCCTCGACCACCGCCTGCTTGTCACGGTCGTGCGGGTTGGCAACCGCCGCGACGTTTACCGGTAGGTTGGGCACTGGTGCGGGTGATGACTGGTGGCTGGTGGCTGGTGGCTGGTGGCTGATGGCTGATGGCTGATGGCTGATGGCTGATGGCTGATGGCTGACCCCAAGGTACCTGTCATCCTGAGCGCAGCGAAGGATCGTTTACCGGATCACGTTCAACCGACCGATCCCTCGCTCCGCTCGGGATGACAAACAAAAGTGCAGGTTGACAGGAAGTAGTGCTTCAGCACTTGTATGCCGAAGAGCCTGTCCTTGAGCGTAGCGAAGGACGGCTTCAGCCGCGAGCTCATCGGATGCCAGCCCGAGCCCTTACGCGTCGGGGCGTTCGGCGCCTCGGATCTCCCTCGCTGCGCTCGGGATGACGGAGTTGGGAGATCCCTCGCTCCGCTCGGGATGACAAACCAAAGCTCAGGTTGGCAGGAAGTAGTGCTTCAGCGCTTGTGTGCCGAGCCGCCCATTCATCGGAAACCCGCATAGCAACAGCCTGACGCCCCTGTGACAACAGCGTCGGTATCACTTGGATCCCGGTTTGCGAGCGGGGACGACACGCCAGATCTTTACCGTTGGAACTGGGTCCTGTTGCAGCGTCGCGATCCGCCCGCCACCGAGTGCAGCAATATTTGTCTGCACCTGCGGCAAAGTGTACGTGCCGATGTACGTACCGGACCGGATATCGTACACGTCCACAATCCTCCGTGCCTCGCTGCTCCTGCCGGCAAACAGCACATAGAGCCGATCGCCGCTGCCGGAGAGGTCTACCGTTGCATGCGCCGCCTTGGGATCAATCCGCGTCACGACGATGGTCTTGAACCGTGCGCCTGACGCGTTCTCGACCGATGTCGGATCGATATTGGCCGACACCACCAAGGGGAACGGGATGGGTTCGATTCCGCTGATCACCTTCCTGACGGCCCCGTCCCGTCCGAGCAGCACGATTTTGTCTGACCACCGATATCCCACCGCCGTCATGCTATCCAACGTGGCGGTAAACGACTCGCCGGCCAGCAACGAATGGAAGCGAACGCCATCCGGCAGCGGGACTTGGGGCAGCAATGACCCGGTCGCGGTCACAGCTGACCAGAGAATGCTGGTATCACGCGGAATCACCGCGCGGAGTATTCCGCGGATCGACGGCAGCAGCTGCCCAATCCCCTCCCCCACCCGTTCAGAGCGGAGCACGGTGCCGTTGCCGCTGATCACGGTAATCCGCAGATGGCTCTTGTCGAGGATGTGCAGCGATCCATCCCAGTCCGGCTGAACGTCGTGTCCACCGCGGAACTCACCAGGCCCGTCACCCTTGCCGCCAGCGCGCCAAAGGCGCTGACCTGCCGCGTCGAATGCCTCGACCTGCATATCCGCCCAATCAAAAAGCGCCAAACCCCGGCCCCGCAACGGCACCAACCCGTCGGGCTTGTCGAGTTCGATGCCATCGCCATCACCGATGGTGCGTTCCAGCACAAGCGAATCATTCATCGGATGACGCCGCGTTTGACCACCAAGGGCCTGCCCGTGCAGGAGCACCAGCCCGAGAATGAGCCCCATCGCAATGCGACCACAACGTCTGCTACCGGGATTCATCTGCACCTCCTGGCACTGAGGTAGGCACAATACGGATTGGGCGAAGTCAAACACGTGAGGCACCCGGTTCATCGCGCCGCTGAGTCCAGAAGCCCCTCGCTGCGCTCGGGACGACAGGAAGTAGTGCTTCAGCACTTGTGTGCCGAAGAGCCTGTCCTTGAGCGTAGCGAAGGACGGCTTCAGCCGCGAGCTCATCGGATGCCAGCCCGCGCCCTTACGCGTCGGGGCGTTCGGCGCCTCGGATCTCCCTCGCTGCGCTCGGGATGACAAACCAAAGCTCAGCTTGATAGGAAGTAGTGGTTCAGCGCTTGTGCGCCGAAGAGCCTGTCCTTGAGCGTAGCGAAGGACGGCTTCAGCCGCGAGCTCATCGGATGCCAGCCCGCGCCCTTCCGCGTCGGGGCGTTCGGCGCCTCGGATCTCCCTCGCTGCGCTCGGGATGACATATATATAGGAGGCCATCAGCCATCACCCACCCCGCTCAATCAACGCCATCATCTCCGGATAGTGGTACACCGCACTTGTCGCCGGGCGCTCCTTGGCAGAGGCGATCATTGCCTGGGCGATCTCCGTGACGGTGATCGACCGGTATTTCCCCGGTGTCACGAACGCAAAGAGCGGCAGGATCTTCTCGACCAGCCACGGTGTGTGCTGCGAGCCGATGATCATCGCGGGTCGGAAGATGGAGATGACTGCCGGGCCATGCGCGCGTACCGCCTGCTCCTCTTCGCCCTTGACGCGATTGTAGCGCGCCATCCCCGCGGCACCGCTGCCGTCGGGCTTGGCGTCGGGGTTGGAACCCGCGGCCGTCATCAAGCCGAGCTGATGCACCTTGCCCGACTCCTTCAACGCCTTCGCGAACGCTTCGTTCAGGGCCACGTCGACCGCGCGATGCGCGTCGATGGTGAGCTTGGCGGTGCCAGCACCGATACCGAGGACACTGAAGCCGGCCGCCTCGCCATCGACGGCGCGCAGCGCTTCGAGGGTCGCCGCTTCGAGGGTCCCGGGGTTCATGTCGGGGACGATCTGTTCGCGCAGGGTGCGGTGTGCCGCGTGCGCCATCGCGACGACCTCAGGCGCCGAACGGCGCGAGAGGGTGACGAGCGGATCGAACCCGCCATCGCGGAGGAGTTCGGTGATGAGTGCGTTGCCGACGGATCCGGAAGCACCGAGGATGATGGCGGCGGGCATGGGGTCTCTGGGGTGGCTGATGGCTGATGGCTGATGGCTGATGGCTGATGGCTGATGGCTGATGGCTGATCCCAAGGTACCTGTCATCCTGAGCGCAGCGAAGGATCGCTTACCAGATCGCGGCTCGCCTTTGTGGTGAGCCCGCGGCCAACGCACCAACTCTCGTCACCGGAGTCGGCGGGTGGTGCGCTAATCGTTTTGTCATGCCGAGCGCTACGAGGGAGAGCGGAGGCAGCGATCGCCCCGACCCGAAATGGCACGGGTCAGTCATCACGAGCTCGCGTTTCGCTCTTGGCGCTCGCGATGACAGGCGAGTTGAGACCAGCACCGGCCCGGTATCAGCGCAGGCAATACGATCAGGTCGGCCGCCGCTCTCCTGGTTCACTGTCCGATCGACGCCGCGTGCAGGTTCACCGGGTCGATGGTCACCGCACCGATACGTGCACTCTGCGCGAGCAACTGCACATCCGCCAGCTTCATCACCGTGGCAATCGCATTGCCACTCGTTACATAGGCAGGCCGACCAGACGCGGCCCGAACGAACGCCAGGTCGTCCGCCGTTGGCGCGGATTGCAACGGTATGTACACCGAGTACGCTTCGAGCAGCGTTCCGAGATCGGTCACCCCGGACACGCCGTCTAGCGAGGTGAGATCCATTCCCTCGCCATCCGTTTTGAGGAATGCGGCTTTCGCGATTGGAATAAGCTCCACACTATCGCCGCCGTGTTCGCGCAACGCGATGGCATCACCAGGATCTGGGGCTTTCGTGTATTGGACGAACAGATAGTGGGAAACTACTGGACCTGAGGCGATGTCGGGCGAACAGCCGGCGCACGCAAGAGCAATCAGGAGGGCCGTCAGTCTCGGCATGTTGAGCTCCTTGAAGAGGGTCGCCGGCGCCTACCGGACCGCAGAAACCATCTGGATACAGGACGGATGGATTCTCAGAACGGATAGTACACGTAGGGATCGATTGACACTGAAAGCACGTTCTTGTCACCGGTCAGCATATTGAGGGACTCGAAAATTGGTTGAACGCTTGCCGTGGTAGAGTCCGCATTGTATTCAATGGGCGAAGCCGTATGGTTGATCTGGAGCAGCAATTGCTTTTCCGCCACGGTGGCCGGTGATGCAAATATGATGGACGCATGACCAACCTGCGCCGTGTCAGTCAGCTGAAAGAAGTACTGGTAGCCCCGCAGGTCCGAAAACGGCTTGATCGCGTCGGCGGCGACAACGACCAGGGCGTTCGCCGACCGGATGGGACGAACTGAGGTGACACCCAACTGGATCGTCGCAAGGCTGTCGGCTGCGGTCGGACTATGGTCGAGCTGAACCAGGTACGGGTAGGTCTTGCCCTCCGCAACCTGAACCGCAGGATCGGCCGCACATGCGCCGATGAAAGCGAGCACCGGGACCACATGAACGAAGCGGACTCGCATAGAAGGCTCCACGCGCTGAATCGTTGACCGACCGTCGCTGCGCCATGCCGAACAATAGCCGCAAGAGCATCCCCAAGGGCCTCAGCCGGACCCCTGGGTGCTCCGCTATTGAGCTACGGCCGCACCAGCCCCGTCGCAGTGATCGTGACAGGTATCTGCAGGGTCTTGGTGATCAAGCCCGGCGAAGATGCACTCACGATCAAGGTATATGAGCCCGCTGCGGCCGGCGGGATACCATTGGTCAACGTCCTGATAGTGATCACGTTGGCGTCCGTGGGGTTCGGCGGGAACGTGAGCGACGTGCCGGCCGGCTGACCGCTGAATGAATACGAGATCACTCCGCCGAATCCGCCGATCCGGCTCGTCATCAGGGTCGTTGACCCCGCTCCGCCACCCAGTGCGACCGTAATCCCCGTTGGTACGGCGCTGATCGTGAAATCGGGCGCCGGGGTGGACGACTGAATACTAAGACCGAGCTGCGCGACGGCGTCGGATACTCCCGTCCCCTTGCCTCGGACGACAACGTTCGTGACCCCGAAGGCCGCGGTCGATGATGCCGTGAGCATCAACGTGTCCACCGTACCCGTCGTGGTGGGTTGTGCAAAGCTGGCAGTGACGCCTGCAGGCAGGCCTTCGGCGGAGAGCGCAACCGACCCGGCGTAATCGGTGCGAGAGACCTGGATCACGACAGCAACGGATGACGATGGAAAGAGAATCGGCCCCGACGGCTGAGCTGTCAGCGTGATCGCGCTGGTGGATTGCGGCGTGACCGTGAGCGTGAAAGTACCGACGGCGTCGGAGACTCCCGCGCCCTTGCCTCGCACGGTCAGCGGATAGATGCCTGGCGGAGTTGCACCGGACACCCCGATCGAGATGTTTGCGGTGACCGTGGCGACCGAGCCGGTCGAAGCCACCGAAGCCAGGACGCCGGCGGGTGCGTTCTCAACCGAGACAGCGATACTCCCGGTGAAGGCCCCGCTGCGGGTCACTGTTGCAATCGTGCTGGTGGTGCCCCCGGCTGCTACGGTGGCGGAGTTGGACGATAGCGCCATTGAAATGGACCCAGGCTGCGTGGTACCGCCGCCACCATCCGAGTTGCTGCATGATTGCGTGGCCGCCAGCATCGCGACGGCGACCGTCGCACGGGCGATTGCACTAGTTCTCCGGGTGTACTGCATGCCAACCTCCTCAAGGGGACTGCAAACGCTCGATTTTCACCGAAGTTGACGATATTGTTGGACTCTGCACTACAAGGGCATCGATCAGGCGTGGCTTTCGCGTGCCTGGCGTCTCCCCCAAAAGCCTGAGCAGTGCAAATGTAGCGTGGTCTATGGCGTCGGTGGTGCCAGATCACACAGGGATGGGGTCCACAAACCGTTCGAAGTATTCCGAGGATCTGATCGAGGCAGCTGGTCATAAAGATCGCACACCGGGTGCGGCGCCTCGGCCAAATCGCAACCGGGCCAGGTCGGACTGTGCGTCACTGAATCCGCACTTCCCGCTCAACCACGACCCTGCGATTGTCGCTCGCCACGGTCACGCTCACCAGAAAAGTCCCCGAGTTGAGCCGAGACGGGTCAATGGTCCGCCGGATGCTGGTAAGCCCGGCACTGAGTCGAGTCGCCTGCTCGATCTGGAGCATGTGATCCTGGTCGCGCGCACCGTCCCGGATCCGGTAGACCGCCACCGTCAGTCGTGCAGTAGTGTCCATCTGCGCGCTTCGTACCTGGATGAAGACTTCGAGCGGATCGGTGCGCCGCAAGTGGTTGAGCGGTAGCAAAGGAATCGTGTCCTTGCCGATGACCCATTCGCGCTGCTGCGCCGCCGTGCCAAGGAAGAGATCAGAGACCGCCAGTGCACTGTCACCGGTTGGGGCGAATGTGCCGTCATCGGTGCCACGATAGTGCGCGTTCTGGGAGATGGTGAGAGTCCAGGCATCGGCACCAGCCGCCACTGGTAGCGCCACCGCGCCGGTAACACTGGCGTCACTCGGCGCCGGGGAGACGAGCCGAATATCCCGGTCAAATCCGGTATCGACTCGCTCCGCGTGGTAGTCGATGTGCATCTTGAGGATGCGGTTGCCGCTGGAGTCCGCCGTGACAGCCAGACTCCCGAGCGCGACCGCGTACACCGCAACGACCGCTGGCGCGCCATCCTCCGGATTCCAATACCGGAGCACCGTCGCGGTCACCGGCAGCAGGTGCAAGTCGGGGTCAGGAGTCGGGTGGCACGGCAGGAAGGCTCGCGTGGAATCGCCCAGCGGAGCAGCAGCACGCAATGTCAGCAGGCAGTCGTGAAAGCCGCCGCGCGCGTAGGTGAGCGAGGCAAAATGACTACTGAGTATTTCGCCAAGCGATAGCCCTGAACTGGCGGAGGCCTGGCGCTCCCGCTGATGGAGGAACGCCATCCGTCGGGCGCTGTCGGACAACGCCATCCACGCCTTCACGCCAGCGGGAGTCAGTGAATCGACGATCCAGCGCCGCGCGCTGCGGGAACTGGCATTGGCACTTTCCCAGTCAAGATGCCGAGCGAAGTCGAGGCGTGCTACCGGACTGCGTGCAACGGCGGCAGCGGCATCGAAATGTGTCACCCCACGCAGCGTATCCCCGCGCAGGAAGTCAAGGTATGCGAGTCGAATCAGGTGCCAGGTGGAATCCGAACCGGCATCGAGGCCGCGCTGCGCGCAATCTCGTGCGGACTCAACGTCGCCCACGTCGAGCAACAGACTGGTACAGGCGCGCATCACATCCGGGGCAGCGACGCCGCCCCGCACGCTGGCGAACAGCGCTTCGGCGACTGGCAGCACGCGGACTACCGGTGTTGCCTGCAAGGCCTTTTCGCTACGGGGCTCATACGCTGGCAGTCGCACGGAAGCTGCCCCAAGGACCACTGCGGCGAGCAGCTGCGCGGAACGGCCGGCAGCGGAATCGCGACGGAGTACCTCGGACAGAACGGCAATGCTTCCAGCAGCCCAGCCGCTGCCCGGAGGAAGGAGGAACCCAGGTTCGGCGATGGCACCTTTGGCAAACAACTTGGCACGCAGGCACGCCAGCCGTTGTAGCTGGTCGATCGGGGGGCTTGGATTTTGCGTGAGCGAGTCGGCCAATTTGATCGCCCAGTCTCGCGTCTGTTCCGTTGTCGCGCCACAAAGTTCGGCGACCCGTGCTGGAACGACCGCCACACGATCTCGCGGCAGCAGGTGCCCAACCGGAGGGCCGGCATAGGGAGGTACGGGTTGTTGTAGCAGTGCGATGGCCGACAGCAGGAGGCGCATGGAGACCGCCGGGTTGGAGAGTCAACAAACGTGGACTCACAAGAAACGCAACGTCGCCCGTGGAAGACAGTGTCCAAGTCAGGTCTCGAACGAACGTGTCTGCGTCCTGGGTAAACGTTACGCCGCTGGCTGTGATCGCGATTGCCAGCGAGCCACCAGCTGCGAGCACATCTTTCGTACTCTTTCCGGTCAGTGTGTATTAAAACTTTGTGGCGCGACAGGCGCCAGGGAGAGCAGGCTCGGTGGGGTTGGTATCCCTAACCGAGGCACCGATTAACATGTAGTGCCTGCCTGTACCGGCAGCGCCCGCCGTCAGCGCCTCATTCTAATGTGGTGCGCCGAACTGGCCGCGCAGCACGATGCTCGGAATCGGCGGCAGCTTGAACAATGGGTCGGAGCCGAGCGTGAACGGGAAGAGCCGATAGGTCGCGGCGCGTGGCGCCTGGTCGCCGACTGAGATGTTCGACACACTCAGCCCGGCTTCCCAGCGCGAATGCGCCGGTCCATTGAAGCCCTTCATCAGGCCTACGTCCAGCCGGAGCCAGCCCGTGCCGCGGGCGCTGTTCTCGGCGCCGGAGATCGGGTGCAGGAGCGGGGTACCGGTGACTGCCGTGCTGTACCAGGCGACGTAGGGCGTATACGGCACTCCGGAGAGCAGATCCAGGTTCGCCGAGAAGCGGATCCTGGGACCGCCGCTGAGGGTGCCAAAGATCCGGGCTTGGTGGCGGCGATCGTTGTCCCAGTAGACCCAGCCATCGCCCCAGTTGCGCTGGGAAATCATGTACGTGTAGGACGCTCCGAGCGACCAGTGGCCATCGGCGCGACCCGCGATTGCGGAGAGATCGCCGCCCGCCACTCGCACCTGCCCAATGCGAAAGATTGACCCGGAATCCGGCAGCGTCAGGTCCGGCACGAGATCGATCTCCCCGTTGCCGTGGCTCGCAAAGAGGCCGCCACGGATGTGGATGCCAGCGATGGATGTCCCCACGTCGAGGGAGAGCTGATCCATCGTTGCCACCGGCACACCATTGGTGCCCGCCGCGAGCCAGATGTCGTAGTACGCCAGCTTCGGTTCCGATCGATCGTCGGTCACCAGGTGGTAGAGACGTGCACTCCGTCCGGCGGAGACCGAGAGCCAATGGTCATCGTCTCCCAGCCGGAGCGAGAGCCTCGGCTCAACGGCAGCGACAGCAGAGGTCGCGTCGACGCGAGCGCCGACGCTCACGACCGCATGGTCACGGTGCCACTCAGCCGAGACGTACGCGGATGGCTCGAGTCGCTGGACGGTGTCGTTGGTCGCAAAGCGCCGGTCTGCGGAGGTGGCAGACGTATTCGAATCGATGGCGATCTCATTCAGCACGTCCCGGTACAACGCGCTGGCGCCGACTCGAAAGGTCATCGGTCCGGCAACGATGCGTGCGTCGAGACGGGCGGTGAGGGAGGCGAAATGATTCTCGACATCGACCCGCGCAGAGCGGGCATCGATGTCGTGGCTGCTCTCGTCATGTTGCGCGAACGCGACCGATCCGTCCAGCGACAGGGTCGGCCGCCGAACGAACCGTGACGTCACGCCGGTCACGACATTGGACCACCGCATCGAGGGATCGCTCGCCGACGAGTTCGCGGGCAGCACTCGGTCGGAGGACAGAAAAAGCGATGCCGATGTCGGCACAGCACCGACGTCGGCGTGCGCATTGGCGTAGCTGTCCCAGAAGTCATACGTGCCGTGGGCAAACTGCGCCGCGATACCGGTGAGCGTCGCCTGCACCGTGCGCGCGGCGACAAAGGCCGGACCGACGGACGCCGCCCCCGAGAAGCCTGCGAGGCCATACTGGACGTCACCAGAGGCCGGTGATGTTCCGCTCCGGCCGATCAGGTTGATCTGCCCAGCGGTCCCGCCGCCCAGTTCCGCGCCCGCGGGTTGAAAACGCAGGTCGGCATGATCGATTGCGGGCGCCGGGATAGCGGAGAAAAAGCGGCCGGCATGGTACAGGTTGATCGCTTCGTAGCCGTCGATCGCGTAGCCGGCGTCCGCTGCGTCCAGCCCGCGCAACATCGGCCGGCCCGACAACAGCGACGAGAACGAAACACCAGGAACGAGAGCCAGACTGCGGTTGATGTCCGGTTCGACGGCGACCGGGAGCACCCGGGTTGCCTTGCCCGATACCTGCCACGTCGTGGCGTCCCCCGCGACGAGCTGCTCCGCCGCGCCGGTGGTCGTGACCAGGTCGGCGATGACCAACGGCGCGTCGGCAAGTACCATGGCGATTGGCGTATCTGGTCGTCTCGCGATCACCTCGGTATCGGGAACAAAGCCGATGGCGGCGGTGACCAGGGTATCCGGATAGGTCGCGATGGCGATCACGAAACGACCATCTGGCGACGTCAGCGCCTGCGTCCGTGCGTGCAGGAGGCGCACCAGCGCTCCGATGATCGGCGCACCGCCGTTGCGGCGCGAGACCACGCCTTGCAGTGTGGAATCTGAGTGGAGCGGGCTCCAGAGCGCGGTACAGAGTGCCAGCAACATCTCAGGGGCGCAACGGCAGCAGCAGGGAGTCGACTGTTCCGCTGGCAAAGTATCCGACGGCGCCAAACACGGTGCTGGTGCTGTTACCGGCGCCCACGGCGAGCAGGTTGATGTCCGGGGCAAGGATGCGATAGTAGTATGGCCGCGGGGTCGTCGGGGTGATCTGGACTCCTTCGATTCCGGTCGAATCGGTGACAAAGATCGGGAGCGCAGAACCGTAGTTGACGATGTATCCACGACTGTTGCTGCCAGTCACTCGGTACGATACGAGATACTCGTGCACCCCGCCGACGTCTCGGGCCGAGTCGGGTGGCAGCGATGCGGAGAACGAGAACGTCGCTGGAATCGTCGTGGAGCCATGTATCGCACGCCCCGCGACGTCGCCGACGAGCAGGTATTGCCCACCTTCGGCCGGACTCATCGCGATCGAATAGAAACCGGCGGAATCGGTGGCGATAAGTGGAACGGAATCGTGGGTCGGATCAACAACCCAGAGATGGACCTCGGCAGCACCGGGCGCGGCGAGGTCCGTTGGCACCAAGGCTGTCGACGCCCAGTTCACGGCGACTGATTGAGTCGAACGCCCGGCAATGAGCACACCGCGAATGACGATGGCGCGCTCATCGCCCGACGGGGGGACCGCTTCCGAGGCGCAACCGCTCACCTCGAGGGTCGAGAACACGCCAAAGATCACCCAAACGGATCGCGATACGACGCGAAGGCAGCTTCTCCATCGCGCCGAACCCGAGTTACGGCTTCGGTTCAATTACCAAAATCCGAGTTTCATGGACGAAACCCCTGACGCTGTTGGGTTGTCTGTGTTGTTGAAGGCGCCAGAAGTATAAGTGGTCACGTACTGCCCGATCCCAACAGTCTTGTCATCCCGAGCGCAGCGAGGGAGAGCCGAGGCGCCGAACGCCCCGACGCGTAGCGGTACGGGTCAGTCATCACGAGGTCGGGTTTCCGCCCTGAATATCAGCGCTGGGCTGCCCCTCAAATCGCGCCGCGCCCAGCCCACGTCATGCTGGCGCCCTCCGCGTCACGAGCACGTGTGCCCTTTGGTTCGCTCAGCGTAACACGCTCGTTGTCCACGCCACATCAGCACGGCGTCGCATTGTTCGCCGCCGATGCGATGATCACACCGCCGTACTTGATGACAATAGTGGCCGGGAAATGCACCGGGACGTCGGAGTAGCCGACCCCTGACACCCTCGGCGGCAAGGTCGTCCAACCGGAACCTGGCGTGTCGCTGGCGTTTGGCTCGATGTACACGGCGACTGGCCCCGGCGTGTAATTGCGCATCACGAAATTCGACCCACACTGGGTGATCAGCCGGAACTGGGTCGCCGGGTTGAAGCTGAAGTCGACGACGACCCCGGTCGGAATGGTGTCTCCCACGGCGAGCCAATGGAGGCAGGAAGCAGCAAAGCGAACCCCAGTCGGGGCGGTGCCGTCATTCAGGACCGTCCGGCTGAGCGTGAGACTTTGACTGACAAAGTCTGACGGCATTGTTCCGGTACCGTCCTGGACCAAGCCGGACGGGGCGAGAAAGCACCCGCCAGTCGGATTGCCCGAATATGTCACGAACATTTTCCGTTGGATGTCGACGCCGTCCGGGCTCGCATAATTTGCCAGCAGCAGCAGGGAGCTGATACGAGCAAATGCGGGCGCCCCGCCGTCGGCCGCGATGGCTTTCGCCGCCGAGAACGTCTCAGGCTCACGATACAAGCCAGCGATGTCGAATAGAAAACCATAGGTCGCGGTGTCGCTGGCGAGGGAATACCGCTCAAGGAGGGTCGCCATCGTCGTTCCCCAATTGCTGCACTTCCGCACGAGCGCTACGGTGTCCTGATTAGTCGGATCGAGCAGGACATGGGCGACGACCGAGTCGCATGGTACGGATTGGCCGCGCATCGGTGAGGCGCTCACGACGGCACCGAGAATTACACCCACTGCAACTGTGACGACGCTTTGCATAGCGATCACCTCGGTTTCCTGTCGAGCACGCAGCCAAGCAGCACGGTGAACTGTCCGGGAAGCGCGCGGTCCAATGGATGATGACCCGCGCTATCCAGTGGCGCGACGCGTGTCAGGAGTTGACGGTCCAGTGCACCGACGTCACAAAGTCGCCCGACGAACCATTGATCGCTGCTAGTGAACAGAGATCAGCGCAACATGTCCAGGGCGGCTCTCAGAGAATATCTAACCACTGTGCCAGTCGCAGACGATGCGGCGTACAGGTTGGCGGCGTCCTGATCGACTTCGACCGCCTCTGCTTCTTCTTCGAGTTTGATAATGCCAAGAAACTTACCGGACCAATCGAACACATGCACGACATTGGTATTGTTGACCGTCGACGCATTCGCCGCGGTCACTCGACGGCCGGCAAAGAGCGCGAAGACATATCTGTCGGTTGCAGCACAGTCAGAATAGTAGTAACGCGGAGCAGACCGGACGAGCGTCTTTTGCTGACTGAGTTTTGCGCTCCCGTCCGACGCAAACGGGACGGCCGCGATGCCAGTCAGCTTGCCGGTGCCGTCAAAGTACTCGATCCGGCCGGCATGAAAGTAGGCGACTGCAAACCTGTCTCCGGCCGGTGAGCTGCACATCCTGGCATCAGCAGAGAGCTTGACCCGCTGCTCAGCATCGAGCTGGATTGGGCCGAGCATCGGACCGTTGAATTCCGAGGTAACCTTCCCCTGCGCATCAACCATTTCATAACGCGGCGTCGGAACGTCGGTCAGCCCCACGAGACGTGCCGGGTTGCTCAGACTGGTGAGTCGCATGAACGTCGGCGTGGCCGGCAACGTCAGCGTCATGGCATGAACAGTCGGATCAGGCTCACCCAGAAACAGCCTGGTTACCCGCGAAAGCTGGGGATCATAGATCCATGTTGCCGTTCGGTCGGTACGATCACTCGCGATTGCCAGAACCGACTGGAACTCCCCAGGCCCCTGGCCTCGCCGCCCAACGGATCGCACAATCGTTCCGCGCGCGATATCAACCAGATGAAGCTCGGGATCGCCCACATAGTCAACGACCGCCAAGCCCGCCGTTCCCAATGCAAGCAGGAAGGGTTTACCAATGGCCGAACCGCTGAGCTGCCAGACAGCACGCACCGGAACGGACTTGAGCGAGGCGTCGACTAAAACAGTATCCGCGCTCTCGTCGAATGCTGCCATCGGTTCGGAGCGCTTGGAGCATCCAAGTGCGCAAGCGACACCAACAAGCCAACCGAGCTGCAGGCGGGGCATCTGCATGATCCTGTCCTCAGTAGATGTTGGCCGCGAACTCGGGCACCGTAGTTGTGGAATCATGAATTCCCTCGACTACGGCGTTGCCCACAATCATACATCACTTGCCTGACGTCAGCGCACCTCCAGCACGGCCGTCCGGGTGACGCGAGCGGTGGCATTGGCGACTTCCACCTGCAGCTGAAAGACCCCGCTCCCCAGCCGGTTGACGTCGAGTTCCCGATGGATCGGCGTGAGGCCACTCCGCGCGG